>NZ_JBFAEA010000027.1:45201-100188 GCF_040641675.1 Streptomyces sp. NPDC020742 | reverse complement strand
GGGTGGGTGTCCAGACGTAAAGCGAAGCAGTCTGGACACCCACCCCCGCAGGCCCGCCACCGCAGCCGACAGCCCCGCGCAGCGGACCCGCCCGCCGCAGTCGAAACAGCGAGAAAGCCGACAACGTCGGAAGGCACCCAGCCGCCAGGCCACGGCGGCAAAACCGACAACCGTCGAAAGGCACCCGGCCGCCAGGCCACGGCGGGCAAAGCCGACAACGTGGGAAGACGGCCGGCCGCCAAGGCCACGGCGGGACAGCCGACAACGTGGGAAGGCACCGGCCATCGGCCGGCGGCGTGGGAGGCTGGGCCCCATGCCGATTCACGAAAACCTGCTCGGGGGCCCGCCCCCGACCCATCTGCCCGACGACCCCGAGCCCCGCGAGCTGCTCGCCGCGGGTGCCGCGCCGTCCGATGTCGCCGCGAAGTACCCGGCCTCCTCGCTGGCCTGGGCGCAGCTCGCGGACGATGCGTTCGCGCAGGGCCGCCCGGTCGAGTCGTACGCCTACGCCCGCACCGGCTACCACCGTGGCCTGGACGCGCTGCGCCGGGCCGGCTGGAAGGGGCACGGTCCGGTGCCCTTCGAGCACGAGCCCAACCGCGGCTTCCTGCGCGCGCTGCACGCCCTCGCCCGGGCCGCCCAGGCGATCGGCGAGCAGGAGGAGTACGAGCGCTGCAGCACCTTCCTGCGGGACTCCTCGCCGACCGCGGCGGAGACCCTCTCCTGAAGCGGTACCTGGCCCGCCTGGTCCTCTGACCAGGCGGGCCTTGCCTTCTTTGGGGACCATTGCGGAAGATGCCCGGTGGGGACCGGGGCCCCCGTGCCGACATGGCAGGGGCGGACCGCTACCCGGAGTACGTTTCGAGGAGACAGCGATGTCCCACGAGGTCACCGACGGGGCTCAGGAGCCTGAGACCCCCCACCTCGACTTCGCAGGTACCACCCCGTACGAGGACTACGTCCAGGCCGAGGTCCTCACCCATCTCCAGCACCCGCTCTCCGACGACCCCGGCGAGATGGTCTTCCTCGTCACGACCCAGGTCATGGAGCTGTGGTTCACGGTCATCGTCCACGAATGGCGTACCGCCGCCGAGGCGCTGCGCCGCGATGACGTGCCGGTGGCGATGGCGGCGCTGCGTCGTTCGACCCACGAGCTGGAGGCGCTGAACGCCGCCTGGCGGCCGCTCGCCCACCTGACTCCGGCGCAGTTCAACGCCTACCGCAGCGCGCTCGGCGAGGGCTCCGGATTCCAGTCCGCGATGTACCGCCGGATGGAGTTCCTGCTCGGCGAGAAGTCTGCGTCCATGCTGGTGCCGCACCGGGGGGCGCCGCGGGTGCACGCCGAGCTGGAGAAGGCGATGGTGGAGCCGAGCCTGTGGGACGAGGTGCTGCGGCTGCTCGCCCGCCGCGGCCATGCGGTGCCCGAGGCGGTGCTCCGGCGGGACCCGTCGCTGCGGCATGAGCCGGACCCGGCCGTCGAAGCCGTCTGGACCGAGATCTACGCCGGTTCGCAGGAGTCCGAGCTGGTCCGGCTGGGCGAGGCGCTGACCGACGTCGCCGAGCTGGTGTGGCGCTGGCGCAACGACCATCTGGTCGCGACCCGGCGGGCCATGGGAGCGAAAATGGGGACCGGAGGGTCCGCGGGCGTGGCCTGGCTGGAGAAGCGGGCCCGCAAGAACGTCTTCCCCGAGCTGTGGACGGCGCGCAGTCATGTCTGAGACCCCCCTCACCCCCGAGAACCCCGTGCAACCCGGCGCTCCCGAAGCCGCTGTGGAACGTGAACTCGCCGTGCAAGCACGGCAGTTGGATGCCGCTGACCCGCTCGCCGAGCTGCGCGGGCGGTTCGCCCTGGACTCCGCCGACGCCCGGGCGTCCGGCGCGGCGGACATCTACCTGGACGGCAACTCCCTGGGCGCGCTGCCCCGCGCGGTGCCCGACCGGATAGCCGATGTCATCCACCGCGAGTGGGGCGAGCTGCGCATCCGCTCCTGGACCGAGTCCGGCTGGTGGACCGCGCCCGAGCGGGTCGGCGACAAGATCGCACCGCTGATCGGCGCGGGCCCGGGTCGGGTGGTGGTCGGCGACTCGACCAGCGTCAACCTCTTCAAGGCCGTGGTCGGCGGCGTACGGATGGCCGGCAAGGGCTGCACCGAGATCCTGGTCGACGCCACGACCTTCCCGACCGACGGCTATATCGCCCGCTCGGCGGCCCGGATGACCGGGCTCGCGGTACGGCCGGTGGAGCCCGCGCGGATCGCCGACGAGGTCACCGAACGCACCGCGCTGGCGCTGGTCAACCACGTCGACTACCGCACCGGCGAGCTCAACGACCTGCCCGGCATCACCACCGCGCTGCACTCCGCGGGCGCGCTGGCGGTCTGGGACCTGTGCCACAGCGCGGGCGCCCTGCCGGTCGGCCTGGACGCGCACCACGTCGACCTCGCCGTCGGCTGTACGTACAAGTACCTCAACGGCGGCCCGGGTTCGCCCGCCTTCCTGTATGTGCGCGAGAGCCTGCAGGAGCGGTTCGAGTCGCCGCTGCCGGGCTGGAACTCGCACGCCGATCCGTTCGCGATGGACCCCGCCTACACCCCCGCCCAGGGCATCGCGCGCGGCCGGGTCGGCACCCCCGACATCCTGTCGCTGCTCGCCCTGGAGGCGGCGCTGGAGGCCTGGGACGGCGTGGCCATCGAGGACGTCCGTACCAAGAGCCTGGCCCTGACGGACTTCTTCCTGGCGTGCGTGGCGGCGTATGTGCCGGCGGGCCGGGCCCGGTCGGTCACCCCGCTCAACCATCGGCGGCGCGGCAGCCAGGTGTCGCTGGCCTGCTCCGGCGCCGGCGAGGTCATGGACGAGCTGATCCGGCGCGGGGTGGTCGGCGACTACCGGCAGCCCAATGTGCTGCGGTTCGGCTTCACCCCGCTCTACACCTCCTTCACGGACGTCGAGCGGGCCGCATGGGTGCTCGGCGAGGTGCTGGGGGCGCTGCCCGAGGTCGGTCCGGCGGCGGCCGGGGCCGGCGGGTGACCGCGGCGGACGAGGAGACGGCGCTGCTGGGGCTGGCCCCGGTGGCGCCGGACCGCACCGTGGCCTACGGGCCGCACCCGGACCAGATCGTCGATCTATACGGGACGTGGGCGGCGCCGGGCGCGGGGGCGGCTGTCCCCGGCCCGCCGGTCGTCCTCCTGCACGGCGGGTTCTGGCGCGCGGCCTACGATCGCCGCCATCTGTCGCCGCTCGCCGCCGCGTTGGCCGGGCGGGGGCTGCCGGTCGCGCTGGCCGAGTACCGCCGGGTCGGCGCGGGCGGCGGCGCCCCGCAGACCTTCGACGACGTGGCGGCGGCGATCGGGGCGGCGACGGCGGCGGCGGGAGGGCAGCCCGCCGCCGGCGGAGTCGTCCTGGTCGGGCACTCGGCCGGCGGGCACCTCGCGCTGCTGGCCGCCGCCCGGCCCGGCACGCCCGTGGCGCGGGTGGTCGCCGTCTCGCCGGTCGCCGACCTCGCCCGCGCCCATGAGCTGGGCCTGAGCGACGGCGCGGTGGCCGCGTTGCTGGGCGGGGGTCCCGGCTTCGCCGACCGGCTCGCCGCGGCTGACCCGGCCCGCCGGCCGCCCGCGGGCGTGCCCGTCACCATCCTGCACGGCACCGACGACCCCGACGTCCCGATTGGCCTCTCCCGCCGCTACGCCGCCGGGTGTCCCGCCACCACGGAGCTGCGGGAGTTGCCCGGCGTGGGGCACTACGCCCCGGTCACCCCCGGTACAGCGAGCTGTGACGCGCTGTGCGCACTACTGTGCCCACCAGGTAGTACCTGAGACGGACGCCGGGAAATCCCCACTGGTGGGGACGCCCGGCGGGCCGGGCCTTGCTTACCTTGGGGAGCGTGAACCAGACGACCCAGACGCAGGGCCCCCTGCGCTCAGAGGCCCGGATAGCCCATGGCGCGCTGCACCGGCTGCGCCAGGACCTGTTCGTCGACGCCTTCGCCTTCCGCCCGCTGCCGCCGCTGGAGGACGCCAAGGTGTCCCGGTGGGTGCCCTGGCTGCCGGAGCGGTTGCGCCACTGGGCGCGCTGGCTGCCGCACCTGATGGTCGGTGGCTTCTCGGCGCTGGTCTTCCTGGCGGCGTTCACCGCCAACGACGGCCTCAACGCGGTGACGGGCGTCCTGGCCGGCTTCTTCAGCCTGCTGGTCGCGGCCGCGCCGGCGGTGACGCTCTTCCGCCCGGTGGGCGCCTTCTGGCTGTCGCTGAGCGCCTTCGCGGTGTCGGTCTTCGTCACCGCGGCGTTCGTCCCGTTCGGGAACTACTTCAGCAGCGCCGCCTTCCCGACCCTGGTGATCACCATGGTGCTGGTGGTGCTGCGCACCCGCCCCCGGCTGGCGGTGGAGATGTGGATCGTCACCTTCGCGCTGGCGACCCTCCTGACGGCGGTCACCGGCGGGGACCCGGGCGATCTGCCGCCGGTCGCCTTCTTCTGTGGGGTGGTGCTGATCTCGGCCGCCGCGGTCCGCGCCTGGCGCGAGGAGCGCCGGCAGGTCGTCGAGACGCAGACCGTCACCGCCGAGGAGCGGTCCCGGCGCACGCTGCTGGAGGAGCGCGCCACCATCGCCCGTGAGCTGCACGATGTCGTGGCACACCACATGTCCGTCATCGCCATCCAGGCCGAGGCCGCGCCCTACCGGGTCGAGAACACCCCGCCCGAGCTGGCCACGTCCTTCTCCACCATCCGCGAGAACGCGGTCGCCGCGCTCACCGAGCTGCGCCGCATCCTGGGCGTGGTCCGCTCCGAGGACCCGGACGCCTTCGCCGACAGCGATCCGGAGGCGCCGCAGCCGACGCTCGCCAGCCTCGACTCGCTGCTGGAGAGCGTGCGCAGCGCCGGGCTGACCGTGGAGGCCGTGATCACCGGGTCGCCGCGCCCGCTGCCGCCGGGCGTGGAGCTCTCCGCGTACCGGATCGTGCAGGAGGGGCTGAGCAATGCGCTGCGCCACTCGCCCGGTGCCGATGCCCGGGTGGAGATCTCCTATGTGCTGGGCGGGCTCGGGCTGCGGATCGTCAACGGCGTGCCGAGCCGGCTGGCCAAGCCGTCGCCGGGCGCCGGGCACGGCGTGCTGGGCATGCGGGAGCGGGTGCAGATGCTGGGCGGCGAGATGACCGCCGACCACACCGAGGACGGCGGCTTCGAGGTCGCCGCGTTCATCCCGGTGTCGAACGCGGCGGGGGAGACCACGCCGGAAGGGGGCAGGCGATGATCCGGGTTCTGATCGTCGACGACCAGGTGATGGTCCGCGAGGGGTTCTCCGTCCTGCTCAACGCCATGCCGGACATCGAGGTCGTCGGGGAGGCCGTGGACGGCCGGCAGGCGGTGCAGAAGGTCGCGGTCCTCAAGCCCGATGTGGTGCTGATGGACATCCGGATGCCGGAGATGAACGGGCTGGAGGCGACCCGCGAGATCGTCGCGGCCGACGCGGACGCCAAGGTCCTGGTCCTGACCACCTTCGACCTCGACGAGTACGTCTACCAGGCGCTGCGGGCCGGGGCCAGCGGCTTCCTGCTCAAGGACGCCTCGGCCGGGCAGCTCGCCGAGGGGGTGCGGATCGTCGCGTCCGGCGAGGCGCTGCTCGCCCCCACCGTCACCAAGCGCCTGATCTCCGAGTTCTCCCGGTTGGGCGCGCCCCGTGCGCCCGCCCAGGAACGCATCGCCGACCTCACAGAACGCGAGACCGAGGTCCTGGTGCTGGTCGCGCAGGGCCTGTCGAACGGGGAGATCGCCGAGCACCTCGTCGTCGCCGAATCCACGGTGAAGACGCATGTCAGCCGCATCCTGGTGAAGCTGGGGCTGCGCGACCGGACCCAGGCCGCGGTGTTCGCCTATGAGGCCCGGCTGGTGACACCGGGCGGCTGAGTGCGAACGCCGCCGGTCCGTCCACAGGCTGTGGACAGGCCGGCGGGGGAGAAGCAGGGGGAGAAGCAGGGGGTGCGCCGCCGGAGTCCGCAACAGCTCCGGCGGCGCAGGTCGGTGGGGCCGGCGTCCTGAGTGGGTGGTTTCACGTGAAACCGCCGGCGGGTCAGCCGAGGTCGCGTCGGCGGACGCCGACCAGGCCGGCGGCGGCGCACACGGCGGAGAGCGCCAGCAGCCAGACGAACGGAGCCGCGGTGGCCTCGGCGCCCGGCAGCTTGGGCAGGTGGCTGTAGGGCGAGAGGTCCATGAGCCACTGGGGGAACTTCAGGGACGGGCCGATCCAGCCCAGGGCCAGACAGCCGCCGACCACCGCCCAGACGGCGCCGGTGGCCTTGGGCAGCAGCCCGAGGATGAGGACGGCCAGGCTGGTGAGCGTCCAGACCGCGGGGACCTGGGCCAGGGTGGCGACCAGCACCGGCCCGAGCCGGCCGCCGAGGTCGCCTACGGAGACGCCGTACGCCGTGCCCAGGGCGAGCCCGCCGGCGGCCAGTACGGCGGCGGTGCCCAGGTAGGCGATCACCAGGTGGCCGGCGGCCCAGCGGAGCCGGCCCACCGCGCCGGCCAGCACGGGTTCCGCCCGGCCGCCGGTCTCCTCACCACGCAGCCGGAGCACCGCGCCGACCGCGTAGAGCGCGGCGACCATGCCGAGCATGCCGGCCATGGTGGCCAGGAAGGCGTCGGTCAGGCCCTGTTGACCACCCATCCGTTCCACGATCTGCCGGGTCTGTGCGTTGTCCCCGACCAGGTCCGCGGCGCCCCGGGCGATCCCGCCGAAGATCCCGCCGGCACACAGGAACCCGGCGCTCCAGCCCAGCAGCGTGCCGCGCTGCAGCCGCCAGGCCAGGCCGAACGGGCCGTTCAGGGAGCGCGGTGCGGCGGCCGGTCCGGGCCGGGCGGGCAGGAAGCTCATCCCGATGTCCCGGCGGGCGGTCAGGACGTACCCGGCAGCGAGGGCCAGCGCGGTGCCCGCGGCGAACAGCAGCAGCACCCACCAGCGTTCGCCGGCGTACGCGCGGAGGTTCTCCGACCAGCCCAGGGGGGAGGCCCAGGTGAGCGGGGAGCCGGCGCCGGTGGTGGCGGCGTCGCCCGCGGCGCGCAGGGCGAAGGCCAGGCCGAGCACCGCACCGGTCAGGCCTCTGGCCAGCCGGGCGCTCTCGGTGAGCTGGGCGGCGATGGCGGCCAGTGCGGCGAAGAGCGCGCCGGTGCCGCCGATGGCGAGCCCGAGGGCGAACGAACCGGCCGCCGGCTGCCCGGAGGCGGTGAGGCCGCCGGCGATCAGCACGGTGACCCCGGCGTTGGCAAGCAGCGCGGTCAGCAGGGCCGCGGTCAGCGGTGCGCGGCGGCCGACCACCGCGGCGGAGAGCAGCTCCTGACGGCCCGTCTCCTCCTCCTCGCGGGTGTGCCGGACGACGATCAGCAGGCTCATCACGGCGGCGAGGACGGCGCCGAAGCCGGCCATCCGCCAGGCGATCAGACCGCCGATGCTGTCGCCGAAGACCGGTCCGTACAGCGCCCGCATCGAGCCGTTGGCGTTCATCGAGCCGGCCAGTTCGGTGCGCTTGGCGGCGGTGTCGTAGAGCGCCTCGAAGGACGAGCCCATGGCGGCGACGGCGGCACTGAGCGCCAGCGCCCAGGCCGGGACCAGCACGCGGTCGCGGCGCAGCGCGAGCCGCAACAGGGCACCGGTGCCGGCGAGATGGCGGGGGCGGGTGGCGCGCGGGAGGCGGAAAGTGGCCACGGTGGTCATCGCGCGACCGCCCCTCCGGCCGGTGCGGCGGTGCGCAGATCGTCTTGGTAGTGGCGCAGGAAGAGCTCTTCCAGGGTGGGCGGGGTGCTGGTGAGGCTGCGGACGCCGGAGGCGCCGAGCGCACGCAGCACGGCGTCGAGCTTGTCGGTGTCGACCTGGAGCCGGACGCGGTGGCCCCGGCCGCCGTCGATTGGCTGGACGGCCAGATCGTGCACCCCGGGCAGCGCCGCCAGCCCGTTGGGCGGCCCGGCGAGTTCGGCGATGACCGAGGTGCGGGTGAGGTGCCGCAGCTCCCCCAGGGAGCCGGATTCGACCGTCCGCCCCTTGCGGATGATGCTGACGCGGTCGCAGAGCGCCTCGACCTCGGACAGCACATGACTGGAGAGCAGGACCGTACGGCCGCGGTCGCGCTCCTCGGCGACACAGGCCTGGAAGACCTCCTCCATCAGCGGGTCCAGCCCGGAGGTCGGCTCGTCGAGGATCAGCAGGTCGACGTCGGAGGCGAAGGCGGCGACCAGGGCGACCTTCTGCCGGTTGCCCTTGGAGTAGGTGCGCCCCTTCTTGGTGGGGTCGAGCTCGAACCGCTCCAGGAGCTCGGCCCGCCGCGCGGTATCCAGGCCCGCCCGTCGCCCGCGGCGCTTCGCTTCGCCGCCCTGATGGAGCCGCCCGTAGAGGTCGATCACCTCGCCGCCGGAGAGGTTGCGCCACAGGGTGACGTCGCCGGGGACGTAGGCGATGCGGCGGTGCAGGGCGACGGCGTCGTGCCAGGGGTCCTGGCCCAGGAGCTCGGCGGTGCCGCCGTCGGCGCGCAGCAGGCCGAGCAGGACCCGGATCGTGGTCGACTTCCCGGCGCCGTTGGGCCCGAGGAAGCCGTGCACCTCGCCGGCCTCCACGCGCAGGTCGAGGCCGGCCAGCGCCGGGGTGCGTCCGAAGGACTTGCGGAGGCCGTTCACCCGGATCGCGGGAGCGGGAGCGATTGCCTTGGTCATGCTTTTGAAGCTACGCTAGTTTCACAAATTTGTGAAGCTAAGAAACTGTATAAAGTTGGGACGGGGGTCGGGGCAGGTCCCTCTGATCAGGGGAGATGATGCAGCCATGGCAGAGACGGCGGACATGAACGCGCAGCACCGGCAGAGCGACGCACCCCAGGACCAGGAGGCGATCTCGACCTTCGTCGAGCGGTTCGCCGCCCAGCTGGTCGAGGCGGGGATGGCGCGGATGCCCGCCCGGGTCTTCGCCTGCCTGCTCTCCTCCGACACCGGCGTCCTGACCTCGGCCGAGCTGGGGGAGCGCCTCCAGATCAGCCCCGCCGCCGTCTCCGGCGCGGTCCGCTACCTCTCCCAGGTCGACATGGTCAGCCGCGAGCGCGAGCCCGGCTCCCGCCGCGACCGCTACCGCGTGCACAGCGACCAGTGGTACGAGGCCCTGGCCCGCCGGGAGAACGTCCTCACGCGCTGGGAGAGCACCCTGCGCGACGGCGTGGAGAGCCTCGGCAAGGCCTCCCCGGCCGGCCGCCGGCTCAACGAGACCCTGGTCTTCTTCGACTTCCTGCAGAAGGAGCTGCCCGTGATGCTGGAGCGCTGGCGTGAGTACCGCGACGAGCTGCGCGCCGACTACGACAGCGCCGGCGACTGACCGGACGACGGCCGCGGCGGCTGACGGGCGGGGCGCCACCGGTAGCGGCGGGGCGGCACCGGTAGCTGAGTGGCGGGATGGTGCCGGCGACCAGCCCGGCCCGGCCGGCCCGGACCGCGCCGGTGACCGACCGGCAGGCCGGCGTCGAGGGCCGGCGCCGGCCCGGGCTGCCGCCGGCTCAGTCCCGCGGCAGCTGTAGCCGCCAGGCGCCCGATTGCACCGTCCAGGTACGGGTCCGCACCGGCCCGCCGACCACCGCGTCCGCCCGGTAGTGGAAGTCCGCGCCGGACACCGTCACCGCCCGCGCCCGGGCCCGCACCGGCCGCCCGGGACCGGGCCAGTGCACCACGACCTCGGCGAGCTCACCGCCGTCACCGGCCGCCGGCGGCGCCCCGCCGGGCCGCTCCGGCCCGTCCGCCCGGTCCCCGCCGGCCCGGGCGCCGGGCACCACCGACACCCCGCGCACCGGCCGGTCCAGGTCCGCCAGCAGCACCCCGTCCGCCTCGATCCGCAGCCGCTGGGCCGGCACCCGTACCCGCCCGGCCGCCGGCGCCAGCAGGGCCAGCGCCGTACGGGCGGTCCGCGCGGCCGGGCGCCACCACGGCCGGCTCCCGTCGCCGCCCGCCGCACCGCCCCGGGCGTCCGCCGGCGTCCGCGCGTCCACGGGTCCCGGGTCGCCGGCCGGGCGGACCACTCCCGGCAGCGCCGCCCCGGGCTCCTGCCGCAGCGCCCCGCCGTCGGCCCGCGCCGAGGGGATCCGCAGCCCGCCCAGGACGATCCCGCCGCTGTCGTCGGTGAGCAGGTCCATCGGCCGCTCCGCACCGTCCAGGACGGCCCGGGCCGCGGCGACGGTGTCCGTGGGGACGCCCAGCGCACGGCTCAGCGCGACCGCGGCCGGCGCCCCGACCGGGACCACCGACACCGGCACGGCGCCCAGCTGGCGCTCCTGGTGCAGCAGGCCCACCACCCGCAGCAGCGCCCGGTCGTCGCCGATCACCACCGGTCGGCGCTGCCCCCGGCGGGCCAGAATGCGGGCGAATTCCTCGGGACCGTCCGGCAGGCAGATTTTCGCTCCCGCACCCGCGCACAGGACATCCTTCGCGATGCGCACGGACTCGCCGTCCGTACTGCGGGCAACCGGGTCGATGACCACGAGCAGGGGGTGCCCCCGAACGGAGTCCACGGGAGAGTGCCCAGAAGGCTGCGCCGACACCTCGGTCCTTCCTCAGGTAGCATCTCGGTGCAAGAGCCCCTTGCGCGATTGCGCCAGGGGCTTCGTCTATTCCGGGGCACCGGTTCGACGGCTCCAGCGATGACGGACGCGTGCAGACGCACGCAGGCGCCATCCACGCACGTTGGACATGCCCCGCCCGGAAGGGGTGTACGCCTGTGCCCGCACTTGTGCTGCTCGGTGCTCAGTGGGGTGATGAGGGCAAGGGAAAGGCCACCGATCTGCTCGGTGGATCCGTTGACTATGTGGTGCGCTACCAGGGTGGCAACAACGCCGGCCACACGGTCGTCGTCGGCGACCAGAAGTACGCGCTGCACCTTCTCCCTTCCGGAATCCTCTCCCCGGGGTGCACCCCGGTCATCGGCAACGGCGTCGTCGTCGACCCGGCGGTCCTGCTCTCCGAGCTGAGCGGACTCAACGAGCGTGGCGTCGACACGTCCAAGCTGCTGATCAGCGGTAACGCGCACCTGATCACGTCGTATCACACGACGCTCGACAAGGTGACGGAACGGTTCCTCGGCAAGCGGAAGATCGGCACCACGGGCCGTGGCATCGGCCCGACCTACGCCGACAAGATCAACCGCGTGGGCATCCGCGTCCAGGACCTCTACGACGAGTCGATCCTGATGCAGAAGGTCGAGGCGGCCCTCGACGTCAAGAACCAGCTGCTGACCAAGCTCTACAACCGCCGCGCCATCGAGGCCGGCCAGGTGGTCGAGGAGCTGCTGGGCTACGCCGAGCAGATCAAGGGCTATGTCGCCGACACCACCCTGATCCTCAACAAGGCCCTCGACGACGACAAGGTCGTGCTCTTCGAGGGCGGCCAGGGCACGCTGCTGGACATCGACCACGGCACGTACCCCTTCGTCACGTCCTCGAACCCGACCGCGGGTGGCGCCTGCACGGGCGCCGGCGTCGGCCCCACGAAGATCAACCGTGTGATCGGCATCCTCAAGGCCTACACGACGCGCGTCGGCGCGGGCCCGTTCCCGACCGAGCTGTTCGACAAGGACGGCGAGGCGCTGCGCACCATCGGCGGCGAGCGCGGTGTGACCACCGGCCGCGACCGCCGCTGCGGCTGGTTCGACGCGGTCATCGCCCGCTACGCGACCCGGGTCAACGGTCTGACCGACTTCTTCCTCACCAAGCTGGACGTGCTGACCGGCTGGGAGCAGATCCCGGTCTGCGTCGCCTACGAGATCGACGGCAAGCGGGTCGAGGAACTCCCGTACAGCCAGACCGACTTCCACCACGCGAAGCCGATCTACGAGACGCTGCCCGGCTGGTCCGAGGACATCACCAAGGCCAAGACCTTCTCCGACCTGCCCAAGAACGCCCAGGCGTACGTCAAGGCGCTGGAGGAGATGTCCGGCGCCCCGATCTCGGCCATCGGCGTCGGCCCCGGCCGCGACGAGACGATCGAGATCAACTCGTTCCTTTCGTAGGCGCGCTCCGGCCCGCCGGCGTCCCCCGGGACACCGGCGGGCCGGCCACCGCACCACAACAGCCGCGCGGCGACACCCTCCCGGGTGCCGCCGCGCGGCTGTTGTGCTGGGGCTGGGGGACGCCCGCCGCCGCTCAGCCCGTCTTGCGGTACGACAGCGCCCGGCCGTCGTCGAAGGAGCGGCGCAGCATGCCGCCCACCATGTCCAGCGTGCTCGATTCGCCGGGGGGGCAGGTGTCGGCCGGGCCGGACAGGAGGGTGGAGGGGCCGAGCCGGACCGGGGGGCCCGCGCTGGCGAGGGTGGCGGCGAACTCACATCGGTAGGTGGTGCCGGTGGCGGTCATCCGCAGCACGGTGTCGCCGGTCTTGCCCTGGGTGAGGGTCAACTGCCGGACGTCGGTGGCGGAGTCGCCGACCGTGGTCTCCCAGGTGCCCAGGTAGTCGGACGGGATCGCGCCGTGCGCGGGCCACGCCGAGGTGCGGCCCTGGCCGGCGGTGCCGGTGCCCTCCGCCCGTACCGCGCTGCCGGGCTCCGTCAGCAGGGTGTACGCGGTGGTGGCGCCGGCGCCGGTGAGCGCCAGGGCGGCCACCGTGAGCAGCGCGGTGGCGATCCGGCGGCGGCGCGGCGCGGTCGCGGCCGGGAGTGCGGGCGCCGGAACGGGGTGGACGTACGGGGCAGGGGACGGGTGCGACGCCGGGCCGTGCGGTACCGGGGAGGGCGGCGCGGTACGGACGGCCTCCGGCGAGGGCGAGACCGTGGTGGGGAGGGCGTGCACACCGAGGTCCGCGGGGGAAGCGGGCTCCCTGGTGGATGCGGGGTCCGCGGGGGACACCGGGTCCGCGGCCGAGGCGCGGTCCGGGGCGGCTTCGCCGGCCGGTGCGTCCGGTGCGCCCGGTCCGTCGCCCGTCGCCCGTCTGTTGTCCGTCGCCCGTCCGTCGCCGGGTATCGCTTCGCCGGCCCGCTCCTCCACCGGGCCGATCGTCAGGCCGTCCTCCGTCAGCGGGTTCTCCGCCTCCAGCAGTTCGACGGCGTGCCGACCCAGCCGGGCGATCAGCGCCCCCGGCAGCCACGGCTCCTCGTCCGCGCCCGGCCCGCGCTCGGTGCCCTCCTCGGCCAGCGCCACCAGCTGCGCCGGCGTGGGCCGCTGCGCGGGGTCCTTCGCCAGGCAGCCGGCGATCAGCCCGTGCAGCCCCTCCGGCAGGCCGGACAGATCGGGCTCCTCCTCGGCGATGCGGTACATCACCGCGTGCGCGACGGTGCCGGGCGTCCCGAACGGCTGCCGGCCGGTCGCCGCATAGGCGAGCACCGAGCCGAGGGCGAAGACGTCGCAGGCCGGGGTGAGCGGTGTGCCGCGCACCTGCTCGGGCGACATGAAGCCGGGGGAGCCGACCGTCGCACCGCTGAGCGTCACGCCGTTGCCGGCCACCGCCTCCAGCGCCCGGGCGATGCCGAAGTCGATGACCCGCGGTCCATCGATGGTGATCAGCACGTTTGACGGTTTGAGGTCGCGGTGGATGACCCCGGCCGCGTGGATGGCGCCCAGCGCCCGGGCCAGCCCGGCCGCCAGGATCCGCACCGTACGCTCCGGCAGCTGGGTGCGGCCGCCGCCGACGACCTGCTGGAGCGAGGGACCGGCGATGTAGCCGGTGGCGAGCCAAGGGGTGGCGGCCTCGGTGTCCGCGTCCAGGACGGGCGCGGTCCACTCCCCGGCGACCTGCTGGGCGGCCCGCACCTCCCGCCGGAAGCGGGCGCGGAACTCCTCCTCGTTGGCCAGCTCCTCGCGCACGAGCTTGACCGCGACCGTCCGGCCGCGGTCGGAGCGGGCCAGGAACACCCGTCCCATGCCGCCCTCGCCGAGCCGCCCGATCAACCGGTACGCACCGATCCGCCGCGGGTCTCCCGACCTCAGCGGTGCCGGCCCTCCCGTGTGCCCGGGCCGCTGCTGCGGTCCCACCCCTGCCGGCTGTTCCATCCGTCGTCTCTCCCCCAATTCTCCCAGTCTGCACCCCCGCGGGCGGCGCATGGACGCCGGCTCCGCACAAGGGCGCCCGCGGCCCCCTCTCCCGCGGTGAGGATAGCGAGCGGTCACCGGCTGCCGGCAGGCGGCGCGCGGCCTCGGGCCGGTGGAGGCGCAGGGCCGGCGGACGCGGATGGCCGAGACGGCACCCTGATGGAGACCGGATTCCGCGTTCCGGAATTTCGCCGGGGGAGCGAGCGTAGAGGCCGTACCGCGTATCCCGTATCCCCGTACCGGACCGCACCGCGCCCGAGTCGCCGCGCAGCCCGGCCCCGCGCGGCCCCGTCCGGTGCGTCGCGGCCCGTGCGTCGCGGCCCGGTACGACCCCGGCCCCGCACGCCTTGGGCTCCTGCCCGTCCGCCCGTCCGCCCGTCCGCCCGTCCGCCCGTCCGCCCGTCCGTCCGTCCGCTCGCCAAGGAGACCCTGTGATCCCCGCCGTACGCGCCCTCGCCCGTGCCGCGATGGCGGCGCGCCCCGTGCCGCTCGCCGACGTCCAGGCGCGGGCCGGGCTCCTCACCCGCTTCGACCGCAGCTATCTGGTCCCGGTCGAGGTCTTCGCCGCCGTCGCCGCCGACCTCACCGACCGCCGCCGGCCCGGTGGCCCGTTCGCCGCGCTGTGCATCAACGGGCGCCGTTGGTTCCCCTACCGCTCCGTCCACTACGACACCCCTGACCTGCGGTCCTTCCACGACCACCGGGAGGACGGCCGGCAGCGCTGGACGATCCGCGAGCGGCTCTACGCGGACACCGGTGAGCGGCAGTTCGAGGTCAAGCTCAGGGGGCGGCGCGGCGAGACGGTCAAGCACCGGCAGCCGCTGCCGCCCGGCGCGCCCGCCCTCGGCGCCGCCCCGCGCGGCTTCCTGGCCGCCGTGCTCGACCGCGCCTACGGCATCACGGCCCCCGCCGACCTGGGCCACCACCTGGAGACCGACTACCTGCGCGCCACCTTCGTCGCGCACGGGCAGCGGATCACCTGCGATGCGGCGCTGCTCTGCCGGGACCCGGCCACCGGCCGTACGGTGCGGGCCGACGGCGGGCTGGTCCTGGTCGGGACCAGGTCCGCGGGCCGCCACCCGACCGAGGCGGACCGGCTGCTGCACGGCCACGGCGTACGGCCCGCCGGATTCACCAAGTACGGCGGCGGTCTGTCCGCGCTCCGTCCGGACCTGGCCGCCGGGCGGTGGGGACCGGAGGCACGGCAGGCGGTGCGGACGGTGTTCCCGGCGGCCGGGCGGGCGCTCGGGGCGGGGTGACCGGGCCCGCGGTACCGGATGCGGCGGAGCGGGGCGGCGCCCCGGCGGCGGAACTGGAGCTTCGTACAGCCCGTAGACACTCTGTCCGCGCGCGTGGTGAGCGCCATACACACTGTCGGTACCGGTCGACGCACCGTGATCCCTAGGCTGACGGCGTTCGCCGCGCCCATCCCCGGCGGACCCGAGCGATCCGATCCGAGGTACTGACCGTGACCACGACGCACTCCGCCGCCTCCGCCGCTGCCGCTGCCGGTGGCCCTGCCGCCGGCGCGGCCGTGAAGGCCGACGACCGCGCCCATGTCTTCCACTCCTGGTCCGCGCAGGGCCTGATCGACCCGCTGCCGATCGCCGGCGCCGAGGGCTCGTACTTCTGGGACTACGACGGCAACCGCTACCTCGACTTCTCCTCCCAGCTGGTCAACACCAACATCGGCCACCAGCACCCCAAGGTCGTCGCCGCGATCCAGGAGCAGGCCGCCAAGCTCTGCACGATCGCGCCGGGCTTCGCCGTGGACGTACGGTCCGAGGCCGCCCGGCTGGTCGCCGAGCGCACCCCCGGCGACCTCGACAAGATCTTCTTCACCAACGGCGGGGCGGAGGCCGTGGAGAACGCGGTCCGGATGGCCCGGCTGCACACCGGCCGCGCCAAGGTGCTGTCCGCCTACCGCTCGTACCACGGCGCCACCGCCACCGCGATCAACCTGACCGGCGACCCGCGCCGCTGGCCCTCCGACACCGCCTCCGCGGGCGTGGTGCACTTCTGGGCGCCGTTCCTCTACCGCTCGCCGTTCCACGCCGAGACCGAGGAGCAGGAGTGCGAGCGCGCGCTCGCCCACCTGGAGCAGACCATCGCCTTCGAGGGTCCGCGGTCGATCGCCGCGCTCATCCTGGAGACCGTCCCGGGCACCGCCGGGATCATGGTGCCGCCGGCCGGCTACCTCGCCGGGGTCCGCGAGATCTGCGACCGCTACGGCATCGTCTTCATCCTCGACGAGGTGATGGCCGGTTTCGGCCGCACCGGCCACTGGTTCGCCGCCGACCACTTCGGCGTCACCCCGGACCTGCTGACCTTCGCCAAGGGCGTCAACTCCGGCTATGTCCCGCTGGGCGGCGTGGCGATCAGCGCCGAGATCGCCGCCACCTTCGACCAGCGCCCCTACCCGGGCGGTCTGACCTACTCCGGCCACCCGCTGGCCTGCGCCTCCGCCGTCGCGACGATCAACGCGATGGCCGAGGAGCGGATCGTGGAGAACGCCGCGGAGATCGGCGAGAAGGTCCTCGGTCCGGGCCTGCGCGAGCTCGCCGAACGCCACCCGTCCGTCGGCGAGGTCCGCGGCCTGGGCGTCTTCTGGGCGCTGGACCTGGTCCGCAACAAGGAGACCCGTGAGCCGCTGGTGCCGTACAACGCGTCCGGCGCCGCCAACGCCCCGATGGCGGAATTCGCCGCGGCCTGCAAGCGCGGCGGTCTGTGGCCGTTCGTCAACATGAACCGTACGCACGCCGTCCCGGCCTGCACCATCACCGAGGCCGAGGCCAAGGAGGGCCTGGCGGCCCTCGACGAGGCCCTCACGGCGGCCGACGCACACACCGTCTGACGCCCTCCGGACCACCGGGGACGGCGCCCCCGCGGGAAGCAGCCCATCGCGGCCCTCGCCTATCGTGGGCGAGGGCCGCTGTGACCTGCGCGGTCATGGACGTCGAAGGAGACGCACACAATGGCCGCCGGCGGAGACAGTTCAGTCATACGTCGCAGCACCCTGCGTCAGCAGATCGCCGACGCCCTGCGCGACGAGGTCCTGGCCGGCCGGCTGCCGGCCGGGCAGTCCTTCACCGTCAAGGAGATCGCCGAGCAGTACGGCGTCTCGGCGACGCCGGTGCGCGAGGCGCTGCTGGACCTGTGCGCCCAGGGCCTGCTCGACGTCGAGCAGCACCGCGGCTTCCGGGTGCACGCCTTCACCTCCGACGACTTCCGCGCCATGGTCGAGGCCCGCACCCTGATCATCGAGGGGATCTTCCGCAGCGGTGCCGACCTGGCGCTGAGCGCCACCCCCGCCGCGGTGCTGATCTCCATCCGGCGCCGCGCCGACGAGGCCGAGCGGGCCGCCCGGGGCGGCGACCTGGACGTCCTCATCGGCTACGACCTGCGGTTCTGGCGCGAGCTGAGCAGCATCGTGAACAACGCCTACATCAGCGACTTCCTCGACCGGATCCGCGTGCAGACCTGGATGTTCGCGGTGCCGCTGCTGCGCCGGGTCCCCGACCTCCGGGGCCATCTGTGGCAGGGCCACAGCGCGCTCGCCGACGCTCTGATCCACCACGACCTGTCCGCCGCCCAGCGGCTGATCGCCGAGTACAACGCGCACTCCCTGGCGCTGGTCGGCCCGGCGTGACCTCCCGTGCCGCCCGCCGGCGCCCGCTGCCGTCCGCCGCCGCTCTCGTCGGATCGGGCGGCGGGCACTACGCTGTCCCGACTCGGCCCAACGGGCCGTACGCATAGCCGTACCTGCACCGGTGTTCCCTGTCCCCGACTGGAAGCGAGCCCTCACCCGTGGCATGTGACCTGTGGCTGGTACCCCTCGTCGATGTGCTGTGCCACAGCCCCGACAACCCGTTCTCCGAAGAGATCGCCGCCTACGACAAGGCCCTGACGGAGGCGGGACTGCCACCGGTACCGGTCTTCAGCTACATGCCGGGCCTCTCCGGCGACGTCGCCCCGATCGCCGGCTTCGACTACGACGCGCTGCACTTCCTGCGCCGCGCCTACCTGCTGCGGCTGTGCGGCCTGGAGGTCACACCGGTCGACGAACTGGGCGGCGACTACGAGCAGTTGCTGGAGATGTTCGAGGCCACCGCCCAGCAGTCGCACCTGGTGTGGCACTACGACCACGCCGGCGCCTACGTCCCGGTCGACTTCCCGCATCCGCTCGCCAACGACGAACTGCTGGAGGGCGGCGGCCCGCTGGGCTCCTCGCACGGCCTGCTGCGCGACCTGGAGCTGGTGGCGCCGGCCCTGGGCATCGATCCGGCCCGTCCGCCGGCCGCGCCCGCACCGCCGGCCGGCCCCACCTCCCTGGAGGAGCGGGCGGGGGCGGTGCCCCTGGACGACGGCCCGTTCGCCCGGGAGCGCCATGTGTGGCTCGGCCTCCATGCGGCCGCCACCCGGAGCCTGGGGCAGGGCTCCATGATCGTCTTCAGCTGATCCTGCCCGCCACGGGGGCGAGGGGCCGCAGGCGGCCCGTCGCCCCTGGTGGCCCGTTCTCTGCTGGCCGGGCCCTGGCGGTCCGTTCCCCGGTGGCTCGTTCTCCGGTGGCGGCGCCCTGACCGTTCGTTCTCCGGTGGCGGCGCCCTGACCGTTCGTTCTCCGGTGGCGGCGCCCTGACCGTACGTTCTCCGGTGGCCGTACCCTGCCGGCCGGCTCGCTGGTGCCCCGGTCGCCCCAACAGCCCCGGCCACCACGGACGTTCCGTCTGCCACCACGGGCGTTCCGTCCGCCACCGCGGCCTCGTTCGGCCGTTGCCAGGGGCCGGTCAGCGCGGCGGTTCCGGTGGCCGCTGCCGCGGCATGTTCGGACGGGTGCGGTGCGGCACCACGAACCGCCCTGGCGCTCCGCCGGGATCGTGCCGCGGCGCCGTCCAGGGCAGGGCCGACTGGGTCGCCTGCGGCACCGGGCCGGCCCGGAACTCGGTCATCCAGTCGGCCGTCTCGGTCCGCACCAGCTCGCCGACGTCCTCGTTGAACCGCCGCAGCAGGCCCAGACAGCGCTCCGCCGCCTCGCTCGCCGTGCCCTCCGTCGGTCCGAGCGCCTCGCGTACGCCCTCCGACGCCCAGTCGAACTGCAGCGCCTCCAGCCGCCGGTGGATCGCCTGCGCGGTCGCCAGGTCCCGCATCCAGCCGGCCGTCACCCCGAAGTACCGGTCACAGCCCACGCAGACCGCCGCCAGCAGCAGCGACAGGCAGCCCCAGGGCGCTCCGCCCTCCCAGACGCCGGCGAGGTCCAGCAGCGGCAGTGCGCCGCCCACCGTCACCCCGGCCGCGGCCCCCAGCCGCAGCGTCCGTGCGCCGCGCCGCTTGGCCAGCCGGTCGTGCAGGTACCAGTCGACGGCGCGCAGCGCGCCCTCCTCGGTCCACAGGTAGAGCGCGTCCAGCCGGCCGGTCGGCTCCCCCCAGCCGCCGGGCGGGAAGGCCCGCCCGGCCAGGTCCGGCCGCCCGCCGCTCCGGCTTCCGTACCGCCGGGCGGGGCGGCCGCCCTCCCGAGGGGGCCCCTCGGGCTGCCTCTCCGGCTGACTCACCCGTGCCTCCCTCTTGCTCGCTGCGCTCTTCATGGATGTCTGCGGTGCACACGGGACATACGGGCCGCCCGGTGCGCGCCGCCCCCTTCCTACCGCCGAGCGGTGGGCCACGCCTCCAAGATCACGCTATTTCCGCCCAGAAGTGGTGCGATCCCGCAGAAGGGACGCCGGGGCGCCTCACCCGAAAGAGTTGCCGCCGCGGCGCCGCACGGGACCGGCGCCCGCTGACGCCCTCCGGCGGCTCGGCGCCGCTTTCCGGCCGTGATGCGCCCGCCGGGCGGTCCCGGCCCGGCCGACGTCCGGCCCGCCGGCCCGCTCGTCTAGGCTGCCACCGTGAAGGTCCTCGTCATCGGCGGCGGCGCCCGCGAACACGCCCTGTGCCGCTCTCTGTCCCTCGACCCCGACGTCACCGCGCTGCACTGCGCTCCCGGCAACGCCGGCATCGCCGAGGTGGCCGAATTGCACGGGGTCAACGCCCTCGACGGCCAGGCCGTCGCCGAACTCGCCGCCGGCCTGGAGGCCGACCTGGTCGTGGTCGGTCCCGAGGCCCCCCTGGTGGCGGGCGTCGCGGACGCGGTCCGCGAGCGCGGCATCCCGGTCTTCGGCCCCTCGGCCCAGGCCGCCCAGCTGGAGGGCTCCAAGGCCTTCGCCAAGGACGTGATGGCCGCCGCTGGCGTTCCCACCGCCCGCAGCTACGTCTGCACCACCCCGGAAGAGATCGACGAGGCCCTGGACGCCTTCGGGGCGCCGTACGTGGTCAAGGACGACGGTCTGGCCGCCGGCAAGGGCGTCGTCGTCACCGAGGACGTCGAGGCCGCCCGCGCGCACGCGCTGGCCTGCGTGTCGCAGCGTCGCGAAGCGACTCCGTCCGGGGCGGTGGCGGGCGACGGGCGAGCGGTCATCGAGGAGTTCCTCGACGGCCCGGAGGTCTCGCTCTTCGCGGTCACCGACGGTGAGACGGTCGTCCCGCTCCAGCCCGCCCAGGACTTCAAGCGCGCCTACGACGGCGACCAGGGCCCGAACACCGGCGGTATGGGCGCCTACAGCCCGCTGCCCTGGGCCGACCCGCAGCTGGTCGACGAGGTCATGGCCACCGTCCTGCAGCCCACCGTCGACGAACTGCGCCGCCGCGGCACCCCGTTCTCCGGGCTGCTCTACGCGGGCCTGGCGATCACCTCGCGCGGGGTGCGGGTGATCGAGTTCAACGCCCGCTTCGGCGATCCGGAGACCCAGGTCGTCCTCGCCCGCCTCAAGACGCCGCTGGGCGGGCTGCTGACGGCCGCCGCCACCGGCAGCCTCGCGGCCCTGCCCCCGCTGCGCTGGAGCGACGACGCGGCCGTCACCGTCGTCATCGCCTCGCACAACTACCCGGGCACCCCGCGCACCGGCGACCCCATCGAGGGCCTCGCCGAGGTCGCCGAGCAGCACGCCCCGGAGGCGTACGTGCTGCACGCCGGCACCAAGCGCGACGACGCCGGCGCGGTGCTGAGCGCGGGTGGCCGGGTGCTGTCCGTCACCGCCACCGGCAGCGACCTGGCCGCCGCCCGCCGCCGCGCCTACCAGGCCGTGGACCGGATCTCCCTGGACGGCTCCCAGCACCGTACGGACATCGCCGCCAAGGTGGCGGAGGGCTGACGGCTCCCCGTCCGGGCCCGCGGCCTTGAGGACTCCGGGCCCGCAGTCCCGAGGACTCCGGGCCCGCGGCCCCGCGGGCCCGTTCCGCGCCGTTCGGGAGCAACATCCCGGAAAGTGCGGGGCGCAGGCCGCATATGACAGCGGTCTGGGCCCCGTCGTTCTCGGCCCCCAGTCCGGTTCCCGGCTTTGCCCAAAGCCATTCCATCGGGTGACCGCTTCAGATTCCGGCTGACGAGACGAAAACCCCCAACTAGGGTGCCGCGCAAGCGTCCTGCGGTCGCCGTGCCGTGCTCCGGCACGGCTGCCGCGGGGACGTCCGGCAAGTGGCTCACCGGCATTGCGATGTCAGTGGCCAGTGCCACAGTGGTGGTGAGCGAGCTCGCTCGCACCACACACCACGCAGTGTTCCAAGGCATCCGTCCCGCGTTCTCTCCGTCCGGCTCCATCAGGACAGCAGGGGGTGTACAGGCTCGTGGCAAGTCCGGAAACAGGCGTCCTGGCGGCGCGCGTCCGCGCCCTCGCCGTGCTGCGGATCCGCAGCACGGCCCTGGCCGCCGCGCTGCTGCCCGCGGCCGTGGCGGTGGTGCTCCTCGCCGGCCGGGCGACCGGCCACCTCGGCACGGGCGGTGGCGGCAGCGGCGCGCTGTGGACGGTCGGCGGCCTCGCGCTGCTCAGCCTGCTCCTCGCCGCCCTGGTCGCGGCGGTGGTCGCGGGTGCCCGGCCCGCGCTCAGCCCGTCGGTGCCGATCTCCGAGGAGTCGGCCCCCGACCTCTACCGCCTCGTCCGCGACCTCGCTGACCGCCTGGAGGTCCCCGCACCCTCCGCGATAGCGCTCACCCCGGACTGCGACAGCTGGCTGGAGGACCGTACGCACCGCGCGCACGGCCCTCCGCGCCATGGCCGGCGGCCGGCCGCCGGCGCGGACCGCCGGGCGTCCCAGGCGCCGGTCCTGGTCATCGGCTCCCCGTTCCTGTGGTGGATGCGGGTGGCCGAGCTGCGCGCGCTGCTGGCCCCCGTCGTCGCCGGCACCGGACCGTCCGTCCATCCGGACATAGCTGCCGCCCGCCGCTTCATCCGCGGGCTGGACGCCGCCGTGGCGGTGGCCGCGCGCGCCAGGGGCCCGTTGCGCGGCCCCGTCCTGCGCTTCACGGGCCGGGTGGCCCGGCTGCTGCTGCGCGCCTGCCGCGAGCACGCCACCTTGATGGAGCGTGCCGTCGCCGCGGCCGCCTCCGAGCGCGCCCGCACCGTCGACTACGGCCTGCGGATCGTCGCCCAGGAGCAGGTCGGGCTGGCCTACGCGGGCTGGGACCGGTTGCTGACCCGGGTGGCGCTGCCCGCCTGGCGGATGGGCCGCTGGCCGTCCCGGTTGGACGCCGGTGTGGTCTCCGCGCTCACCGAACTCTCCCGCCGCGACCGCCTCGCGGACGGGTTCGCCTCCCGTCTGGGCGAGCGTCCCGCCTGCGACCTCCTGGAGGAGCCGGGCGCCATCGACCGCGCCGCCTCGCTGCTGGCCGCCCGCCTCTTCCACGGCGGCCCGGCCGAGCCCGGGCCGGACTGGTCGCCGGTGGGCTGGAACCAGTACCCCGAAGAGGTCGTGGACCGGAAGTGGCGCCTGGAGGCCGCCCGCCTCCAGCGCGTCCTCGACGACCTCCCGCAGACGGCGCTGCCGACGGCCCCCACCGCGCCGGAGCCGGCCCCGGCCGCCCCGACGCTCTCGTACGCCAGCGCCCCGGCCGGTCCCCCCGCCGGGCACCACCCCGCGGAGCCCGGCGGCGAGGAGCCCGCGGCCCCGCCCCCGGGCCCGACCCTGGCCCGGGTCATCGACCGGCTCGCCCGGGACGACGGCGCGGGCGACCTGCTCGCCGCCCGGCTGGGCGCGGAGGTCGAGCGCGAGGAGCGCGAGGAGGCCGCCCGGCAGGCCGCCCGCGGCGCCGCGGCGCAGACCACCGCGGCGGGCGTGGCCTGGGGCGACGGGATGGCCGAGGGCGGCCTGCCGCTGTTCCCGCTGCAGCCGCCCCGCACCGCCCGCGAACTGCTCGCCGACCACGTCACGGCGATGGTCTGCTGTGCCGCCGTCGACACCGCCGGCGCGGCCCCCGGCCTGGACTGGCTCGACGGCCCGGCGCTCCTGGTCGACGGGGCCCGCCGAGCCGACCTCGGGCGGCCAGTGCTCAGCCTGGTCGACGACGGCGATGCCGAGCCGTTGCGCGGCTGGTTGACGACGGTCGGTGTTCGCCCTGAGAAGCCGGTCCGGCTGGTATGAGACGGGTAACGGGGCGGTGCACGGGTCGGTACGGCGCCCCTTTCGGCCCCTGTTGACCCCTCCGACCTGCGAACATTTGCCCGAATGCGTCACTCGTCGGCCTTCGCGACACCGGCTGAATGTTCCCTTCCAGTTCGTGTTTCGGGGGAGGCAGCATCTAAATTCACGACGAAGGGTGACGAAGTGGGTGCGTAATGTGATGTGCTGGGGGTGGCCGGGCTCGCTCAGCCGGACCTGACGCCGGCCGGATCGGCCGAGGCCCATGGGGGACGCGGGAGGGGAGTGGAAGGTGGCGACGGAACAGATCAGGCGCTGGGAGTCGGGCGCCCTCGCCCATGCGGTCACGGACCCGTTCGGGCAGGGGCCGCTGCCGTGGCTGCGCGGCAGTGAGAACTACTTCGACTCCGGCCGGATCATCCCCTGGTACGTCGACCCGGCCGTCGCGCAGGGCGATCTGCGGGTGCCCGCGCCCCGCAAGCACAACGGCCCGCGCACCGCCGACGACGTCCACCTCCAGATCAAGGGCTTCGCCGGCACCGGCGCGGTGGCTCCCGGCGAGGCGATCGACTTCCGGGTCTCGGTCGACCCGCCCCAGCCGTTCAGCATCGACATCTACCGCATCGGCCACTACGGCGGTGCCGGCGCCGCCAAGATCACCACCAGCCCACGCCTGGCCGGCATCGTCCAGCCGCCCCCGCTCACCGCCGGCCGTACGGTCTCCTGCCACCACTGGTGGCTGTCCTGGCGCCTCCAGGTCCCCACGTACTGGAACCTCGGCGCCTATGTCGCGGTCCTGACCACCGCCGACGGCCACCGCTCCCACATCCCCTTCACAGTCCGCAACGACCACCCCGCCGACCTGCTCCTGCTGCTGCCGGACATCACCTGGCAGGCCTACAACCTCTACCCCGAGGACGGCCGGACCGGCGCCAGCCTCTACCACGCCTGGGACGAGAAGGGCGCCCTGCTGGGCGAGGGCGACGCCGCCACCACCGTCTCCTTCGACCGCCCCTACGCCGGCGCCGGCCTCCCCCTCCACGTCGGCCACGCCTACGACTTCATTCGCTGGGCCGAGCGCTACGGCTATGACCTCGCCTACGCCGACGCCCGCGATCTGCACGCCGGCCGCGTCGACCCGTCCCGCTACCGGGGCCTGGTCTTCCCCGGCCATGACGAGTACTGGTCGGTGCCCATGCGCCGCACCGTCGAGCTGGCCCGCGACACCGGCACCTCCCTGGTCTTCCTCTCCGCCAACACCATGTACTGGCAGGTCGAGTTGTCCCCGTCGCCCTCGGGCGGGGAGTCGCTGCTCCAGTGCCGCAAGCGGCAGGGCCCGGGCCGCCCCGCCCTGTGGCGCGAGGCCGGCGACCCCGAGCAGCGGCTGATGGGCATCCAGTACGCCGGCCGGGTGCCCGAACCGGCCCCCCTGGTCGTCCGCAACGGCGACCACTGGCTGTGGGAGGCCAGCGGCGCCCATGAGGGCGACGAGATCCCCGGTCTGGTCGCCGGCGAGGCCGACCGCTACTTCCCGCGCACCAGCCTCCCCAAGCACACCCACCGCATCCTGCTCGCCCACTCCCCGTACCGCGACAGCGAGGGCGCCCGCCGCCATCAGGAGACATCCCTCTACCGCGCCCCCAGCGGCGCCCTGGTCTTCGCCTCCGGCACCTTCGCCTGGTCCCCGGCGCTGGACCGCCCCGGCCACACCGACCAGCGCATCCAGCGCGCCACCGCCAACCTCCTCGACCGCATCTGCAAACGCGACTAGGCGGCAACTGCGCACGCGCGCCACCGTCGTGCCAGCGCCACCGGCCGCCCCGGCACCCCTGGGGGACGTCCGCGCTCCGCATACGGGAGAATCGGAGTGACTCCTGGATCAACCTACGCGGAGGAAGCGTGTCCGGTTTTGTAGAAAAGCCTGAGCCTGTGGAGGTCCCGGGGCTCACCCACCTCCACACCGGCAAGGTGCGCGACCTCTATCAGAACGCCGCCGGCGACCTGATCATGGTCGCCAGCGACCGCACCTCCGCGTACGACTGGGTGCTCCCCACTGAGATCCCCGACAAGGGCCGCATCCTCACCCAGCTGTCCCTGTGGTGGTTCGACCAGCTCACCGACGTCGTCCCGCACCACGTGCTCTCCACCGACGTCCCGGCCGGCGCCCCCGCCGACTGGGCCGGCCGCACCCTGGTCTGCCGTTCGCTGCGGATGGTGCCCGTGGAGTGCGTGGCCCGTGGCTACCTCACCGGCTCCGGCCTCGTCGAGTACCGCCAGTCCCGTACGGTGTGCGGCCTGGAGCTCCCCGACGGCCTGACCGACGGCTCCGAGCTGCCGGAGCCGATCTTCACCCCGGCCACCAAGGCCGCCGTCGGCGACCACGACGAGAACGTCTCCTACGAGGAGGCCGCCCGCCAGGTCGGTCCGGACGTCGCCGCCGCACTGCGCGGGGCCACCCTCGACCTCTACCGGCGGGCCCGCGACCTCGCCCGGGAGCGCGGTCTCATCCTCGCCGACACCAAGTTCGAGTTCGGCTTCGAGGAGCGTCCCGGGGGCGAGCAGGTACTGACCCTGGCCGACGAGGTCCTCACGCCGGACTCCTCGCGCTTCTGGCCCGCCGACCAGTGGGAGCCGGGCCGCGCCCAGCCGTCCTTCGACAAGCAGTTCGTCCGCAACTGGCTGACCTCGCCGGCCGCGGGCTGGGACCGTACGAGCGAGCAGCCGCCGCCCGCGCTCCCGCAGGAGATCGTCGAGCGCACCCGCGCCAAGTACATCGAGGCCTATGAGCGCCTGACGGGCCTGGACTGGTCGTAGCCCCGGGGGCGGCACCGGCCCACAGCACTGGGCCCAACGGTTCCCACGGCCCCACGGCAAAAGGAGAGGCCCCGGTCACCAGGACCGGGGCCTCTCCTTCTCTGAGCGGACGACGAGGCTCGAACTCGCGACCTCAACCTTGGCAAGGTTGCGCTCTACCAACTGAGCTACGTCCGCATGCTCCACGTCCGGCTCCTGAAATCAGTCGCCGCTGCGCGGTGCGGGCTCCACTATAGCCAACCTCGCGCCCGTGCGAGGCGCGCCGCCGCGTGACGGTTCTCCACGCCCAGCTTCGCGGTCGCCGACGAGAGGTAGTTCCGCACCGTCCCCGGCGACAGCGAGGCCCGCTCGGCGATCTCCGCCACTGGCGCACCGGCCTCGGCGAATTCCAGCACTTCCGCCTCCCGTACGGTCAGCGGTGACTCCCCGGCGCTGATCGCATCGGCCGCCAACTCCGGGTCCACATACCGGTTTCCGGCGTGCACGGCGCGGATGATCTCGGCCAGCCGCTGTGCGGAGACGGTCTTGGGGACGAACCCCCGCACCCCGGCCTCCAGCGCCCGCTTCAGATGTCCCGGCCGCCCATGGCTCGTCACTATCATCGTCCGGCAGCCGGGCACCTCGGTCCGCAGAGATGTGGCCACCGCCACACCGTCCGCCCCCGGCATCTGCAGATCCAGCACCGCCACATCCGGGGTGTGTGCCCGGGCCATCGCCCGCGCCTCCGGTCCCGATGCCGCCTCCGCCACCACCCGCAGATCGTCCTCCAGCGACAGCAGCGCCGCCAGCGCTCCCCGGATCAGGTGCTCGTCGTCCGCGAGCAGCACCCGGATCACCGCGTCTTTCATGTCACCGTCCCGTCGTCGGTATCGGCAGCTCGACCGTCAGCCGGTAGGAGTCCCGGCGAACCAGGCCGGAGTCCAGCGTCCCGTCCAGCGGCTGCAGCCGCTCGCGCAGGCCCTTCAGCCCGCTGCCGGAGGGCCCGCCGGCGCCGGCCGCCGCCGGCGGGTCGCTGACCCCGTCGTTCTCCATGGTCATGATGAGCACCGAGCGCTCCGGGTCGATCCGGGTGCGCAGCGCACAGCTGCGTACCTCGGCGGCGTGCCGCAGGACGTTGGTGGTGCCCTCCCGGACGACCCAGCCGAGCGCCGACTGCACCTCCTCGGGCAGCCGGATGTCCTGCTCGCCCTCGATGCGGCAGTCGACGCCAGCCGCGCGCAGGATCGAGCGGGCCCCGGCCAACTCCGCCTGCAGATCGGCCTTCCGGTAGCCGCGCACGACCTCGCGTACCTCCCGCTGCGAGTCCTGGGCTATCCGCTGCACCTCCACCATCTGCTCGACCGCCTCGGGCCGTTCCCGCCGGGCCAACTGGACCGCCAGCTCGCTCTTCAGCGCGATCACCGCCAGGTTCCGGCCCATCACATCGTGCAGGTCCCGGCCGAACCGCAGCCGCTCCTCGGCGACCGCCAGGCGCGAGGCCGTGGTGCGCGCCGTGTCCAGCTTCCAGACCACCCCGAGCAGCCAGCCGGTGGGCCGGGCGATCACAAGGCTCCACAGGCCGGCGAAGACCAGCAGGCTCGCCATCGCCAGTGACCCCGGCCAGGCGTGGCTGAGCAGTGCCAGCGACAGCGCCAGCGCCGCCGCGCTGCCGCCCACCACCGCCAGGAACCTCCGCTTGGAGACCACCAGGCAGTACGCCATCAAGAACGGGGCGGGGGTCGCGGCTACCCCCAGGCCGACCTTGCTCAGCCCTTCCGTGCCGAGGTCCCCGACGGCGAACAGCGCGAACAGCGCGACCTCGGCCAGGACGGTCAGCACCCCCGAGACCGCCATCAGGAGGTACGGCGTCGGACCGCGGTGGAGGTACCGGTCCAAGGCGCGGTTCAACAGTGGGGCGGCCAGCACCCCCTGAAGGACGTTCAGCCCCACCGCCACCCCGGCCACGGTGACGGGAAGGGGGTGGCCGATCGTGCTGCTCATGAGCTGCGGTACCCAGCCGAGCACCGGAAACCAAGGGATGGCGTACAGCGTCCAGCGGAAGGAGGCGTCGACCATGCCCATATGGCCTCGGCGCCGCCACATCGCCAGCAGCTTCCCGGTCATCCCCCGCCCCCGTCGTACGTGTTCCCCGTCCCGCCCGGCCGCACCCGGTCCCCAGCCACCGGCGGCACGCCCTAGCGCCGTGGCTCCCAGCGGAACCACCGCTGCACAGCAAACAGGGTGATTACGCACCAGGCCAACCCGGTGAGTAGTTGTCCCACGGTCTCCTTGAGGTCCCCGCCGCCGGTCCAGCCCGCCCGTATCAGGTGCATCACCGGTGACATCGGCAGGAGTCCGAGCACCGAGGCGATCCGCTCGGGCAGGGCATCGAGCGGGAAGACCATTCCGGAGCCCGCCAGGCTGACCATCATGAAGGGCAGCACGGCCAGTTGGGCCGCCTCCGCCGACTTGGCGAGGCAGGAGGAGGCCGCCGCGAACCCGACCACCACGACCGTGCCCAGGAGCAGTCCGGCGATCAAAAGATGCGGTGCCTTGGGGAGCCCGACGGAGAGCACCAGGCCGCCCAGCACCACCAGGAGGACGGCCTGTGCCAGCCCCAGGACGACCGAGGGGAGCGCGGTGCCCAGGAGGATCTCCCGGTCCCGCAGTTCACCGGTGCGCAGCCGCTTGAGGACCAGTTCCTCGCGCCGGGCGACATAGGCACCGGTGAGATTGCTGTAGACGGCGAAGAGCAGTACGTATCCGAGCGTGGCCGGCAGCAGCACGGTCTCGACGGTGAGCCCGGTGCCGGCCAGGTCCACTTCGTCGACCGCCCGTTTCATGGCGAGGGCCATGACGATGGGGATCACCAGGCAGGTGAACAGCGCGGTCTTGTTGCGGCCGAGCAGCGTCAACTCCGCCCGCCCCAGCGAGAGCAGCCGAGCCACGGCGCCGACCTCCGCCGGCGTTCCCCCGCGTGCCTCGACGCGGGCTTCCTGCACCTGCGTGCTCATACGGTCTCCAGCCCCTTTGCGATCTGCAGAAATGCCTCTTCCAGGGAGGCCGGCCGGACGTCCAGCCGGCGCAGGGTGATCCCCGTGTCCCGGGCCCAGACCAGGACTCCGGTCGCAGTCCGCTGGAGGTCGTCCGTCCGCAGCCGGACCGTCGTGCCGGCCGTCTCATGACCGAGCACGCCCAGCTCCGGCAGCGGCGGAAGATCACCGAGCGCATAGCCGTCGGGCAGCTCGAAGGAGATGTGCGAGGGGTGTGCCGCGACGACCTCCGCGACATGTCCGGCCGCCGCTATCCGCCCGTCGTGCAGGATCGCCAGCCGGTCCGCGAGCTCCTCGGCCTCCTCCAGATAGTGCGTGGTCAGCACGATCGTGGTGCCGTTGTCGCGCAGCGCACGGACCAGTTCCCAGGTCTCGTGGCGCGCCTCGGTGTCCAGCCCGGTGCTCGGCTCGTCCAGGAAGAGCACCTCGGGCTGCCCGATCAGCGCCAGCGCCAGGTCCAGCCGCCGCCGCTCACCCCCGGACAGCTGCTTGACCCGTACGTCCTTGCGCTTCTCCAGGCCCACCTGGTGCAGCGCCCGGTCGACCGGCTGCGCCCCGGTGGTGCACCCCGCCCACATCCGCAGGGTCTCCTCGGGCGTCAGATCGGACGGGAAGCCGCCCTCCTGCAACATCACCCCGATCCGCGGACGCACCGCGGCCCGTTCGCGGTACGGGTCGTGGCCCAGGACGCGGACCTGTCCACCCGTCGGCTCGGCCAGCCCCTCCAGCAGTTCGAGGGTGGAGGTCTTGCCGGCGCCGTTCGTCCCCAGCAGGGCGAACAGCTCTCCTCGTGCGACGGTGAAGTCGATCCCGCGGACGGCCTCGTACCCCGTCCGTCCGCCGGCCGCCGCCCGCTCCCCGGCCGCCGCCCGCTCCCCGCGCCGGCCGGTGCCCCGTTGCTTTGTGCGCGGCCGCGCACCCCCGTATCGCCGGCGCAGACCCGTGACGTCTATCACGCCGTCGCCGCGGCCGTCGCCGGCGTATTTCTCCCTGGTGTTCATGTCTCCAGCGTTCCGCCGGCCGGCGATTCCCCGCAGTGCGGCCTGTCATCACAGCTGATGACAAATGTCAGTTGCCGAAAGGCCCGGAGTGGGCAGGGGAGGCGGCGGAGCGGGCGACCGGAGAAGATCAGGAAATGCAGAAGGCCCCGATCACTGGGACCGGGGCCTTCTCATTCTGAGCGGACGACGAGGCTCGAACTCGCGACCTCAACCTTGGCAAGGTTGCGCTCTACCAACTGAGCTACGTCCGCATGCATCCACTCGGCTTTCACCGGTGGCGCGACAGACACTCTACCTGATCCGGAGGACCGGTTGAGGCTGTCAGAGCGGGTGACAGGGATTGCACACTGCGCCTCCCCCTTGGAAAGGGGGCGCTCTACTACTGAGCTACACCCGCGTGACTCCGTGAGGTCCGGCCCTTCGGCCTCGCCCCTCGGCGTGCTCCAGACTCTAGCTGATCAGTAGGGGTGCTGTGCAAGTCGGCTCTGCCCGGGCCCGAGGGATGCCGGTAAGTCCGTTAGTGGTTGGCGGCGTTGAAGGCCTCGTAGACCTTCTTGGGGATCCGACCGCGCGGCGGGACGTCCATCTGGTTCGAGCGGGCCCAGGCGCGGACGGCCGCGGGATCGGGGTTCACCGCGGTCCGGTGGTACGCCTTGCCGGACTTGGCCCGCTTGCGGCCCGCCTCGACGAACGGGGCGAGGGCGCCGCGCAGTTTCTTCGCATTGGCGGGATTGAGGTCGATCTCGTACGACTTCCCGTCCAATCCGAAGGCGACCGTCTCTGCGGCTTCTCCTCCGTCGATGTCATCGGAGAGCGTTACTACTACGCGCTGCGCCACGGATATCGGTCCTTTCATGGAGCGACCCCTTGTTGACATGGGGTGATGCTCCGGATCCGGCTGATTGGGATCAATGCTTTTTCATTTGTACAGCGCTGGGCATTGCATTGTGAAGCCCAGTTAATTTCGTCAGCGTGTCTTCCCGCAATCCGGACCCCGGATCTTTTCGAGGATTTTTCCTGGAGCCACTCGCGTCGATACCGGACCGTGATCGGGCGGCCAGGATATCTATGCGCGTAGATTTTCGAACACGGTACTGTGAGGACACCGCCTTACGCACCACACCACCGGGAGTGCCAGTGGCACGCGTCGTAGTCGACGTCATGCTCAAGCCGGAGATCCTCGACCCCCAGGGGCAGGCGGTGCAGCGCGCACTGCCACGCCTGGGCTTCGAGGGGATCGCGGACGTCCGTCAGGGCAAGCGTTTCGAACTCGAGGTGGAGGGTCCGGTCGACGAGGCCGCCCTCGCTCGCATCCACGAGATGGCCGAGACCTTCCTCGCCAACACCGTCATCGAAGACTTCACCGTCCGGGTCGACTCATGACCGCCCACCCGTCGCCCGCCACCACCGGTCAAGGTGGCTCTTCGGGCCTCGGTAACGCGAGGATCGGAGTCGTCACCTTCCCCGGCACGCTCGATGACCGCGACACCCAGCGCGCGGTGCGCCGGGCCGGCGCCGAGGCGGTGCCGCTGTGGCACCGCGACAAGGACCTCAAGCAGGTCGACGCCGTGGTTCTGCCCGGCGGTTTCTCCTACGGCGACTATCTGCGGGCCGGCGCGATCTCCCGTTTCTCGCCGGTGATGGAGACCGTCATCGAGCAGGCGAAGGCCGGAATGCCGGTGCTCGGCATCTGCAACGGCTTCCAGGTGCTCACCGAGACCCACCTGCTGCCCGGCGCCATGCTGCGCAACAACCACCTGCACTTCATCTGCCGCGACCAGAAGCTGCGGGTGGAGAACGCGGACACCGCCTGGACCACCGACTACACGGCCGGCCAGGAGATCTCCGTACCGCTGAAGAACATCGACGGCCGGTACGTCGCCGACGAGCGCACGCTCGACATGCTGGAGGCCGAAGGGCGGGTCGCCTTCCGCTACCTGGACGGCAATCCCAACGGTTCGCTCCGTGACATCGCCGGCATCACCAATGAGGCGGGCAATGTCGTCGGCCTGATGCCGCACCCCGAGCACGCCGTCGAGCCGCTGATCGGTACCGGCCGTACCGACGGCCTCGGATTCTTCACCTCGATCCTGAAGAAGCTGGTCAACGCATGACTCTCGACACCGTCAAGCACGCAGCGGAGACCCCCGAGGTCGAGCAGCCCTGGGCCGAACTCGGTCTGAAGCAGGACGAGTACGCGCGGATCCGCGAGATCCTGGGCCGCCGTCCCACCGGCGCCGAGCTCGCCATGTACTCGGTCATGTGGTCCGAGCACTGCTCGTACAAGAGCAGCAAGGTCCACCTCAAGCAGTTCGGCGAGAAGGCCCCCGAGAACGACGCGCTGCTCGTCGGCATCGGCGAGAACGCCGGTGTGGTCGACGTCGGCCAGGGTTACGCGGTCACCTTCAAGGTCGAGTCGCACAACCACCCCAGCTACATCGAGCCCTACCAGGGCGCGGCCACCGGCGTCGGCGGCATCGTCCGGGACATCCTCGCCATGGGCGCCCGCCCGGTCGCCGTGATGGACCCGCTGCGCTTCGGCGCCGCCGACCACCCGGACACCAAGCGCGTGCTGCCGGGCGTGGTCGCCGGCATCGGCGGCTACGGCAACTGCCTGGGCCTGCCCAACATCGGCGGCGAGGTCGTCTTCGACCCCTGCTACCAGGGCAACCCGCTGGTCAACGCGCTCTGCGTGGGCGTGATGAAGCACGAGGACATCCACCTCGCCAAGGCGTCCGGCGCCGGCAACAAGGTCATCCTCTACGGCGCCCGCACCGGCGGCGACGGCATCGGCGGCGTCTCGGTCCTGGCGTCCGAGACCTTCGACGACTCCAAGCCCGCCAAGCGCCCCGCCGTCCAGGTCGGCGACCCCTTCCAGGAGAAGCTGCTCATCGAGTGCACCCTGGAGATCTTCAGGGAGCAGCTGGTCGACGGCATCCAGGACCTCGGCGGCGCCGGGCTGTCCTGCGCCACCAGCGAGCTGGCCTCGGCCGGCTCCGGCGGGATGCGGGTCGAGCTGGACACCGTGCCGCTGCGCGACTCCTCCCTCTCGCCCGAGGAGATCCTCATGAGCGAGTCGCAGGAGCGGATGTGCGCGATCGTCGAGCCCGGCAAGGTCGACCGCTTCCTGGAGATCTGCGAGAAGTGGGACGTGATCGCGACCGTCATCGGTGAGGTGACGGACGGCTCGCAGCTGGAGATCTTCTGGCACGGCGAGCAGATCGTCGACGTACCGCCGCGCTCGGTCGCCCACGAGGGCCCGACCTACCACCGGCCGTTCGCCCGCCCCGAGTGGCAGGACGCCCTCCAGGCCGACGACGCCGGCAAGCTGGCCCGGCCGGCCAATGCCGAGGAGTTGCGCGCGCAGGTCCTGCGGCTGGTGGCCTCGCCCAACCAGGCCTCCAAGGCGTGGATCACCGACCAGTACGACCGCTTCGTGCAGGGCAACACCGTGCTCGCGCAGCCGGAGGACTCCGGCATGGTGCGGATCGACGAGGACTCCAACCTCGGTGTCGCGGTGGCCACCGACGGCAACGGCCGGTACGCCAAGCTCGACCCGTACGCGGGTGCGCAGCTGGCGCTGGCCGAGGCCTACCGCAATGTCGCCGCGTCCGGCGCCAAGCCGCTGGCGGTCTCCGACTGCCTGAACTTCGGCTCGCCCGAGGACCCGGCGGTGATGTGGCAGTTCGCCGAGGCCACCCGAGGTCTTGCGGACGCCTGCCAGACCCTGGGCACCCCGGTCACCGGCGGCAACGTCTCGCTGTACAACCAGACCGGTGAGGTGGCGATCCACCCGACCCCGGTCGTCGCGGTGCTGGGCGTCATCGACGACGTCAACCGCCGCACGCCGATCGCGTTCGCCGACGAGGGCCAGCTGATCTACCTCCTCGGCGACACCCGGGAGGAGCTGGGCGGTTCGGCCTGGTCCCAGGTCGTCCACGACCATCTCGGTGGTCTGCCGCCCAAGGTCGACCTGGCCCGTGAGCAGCTGCTCGCGGAGATCCTGATCTCGGCCTCCCGGGACGGCATGATCGACGCCGCGCACGACCTCTCCGACGGCGGCCTGGTCCAGGCGCTGGTGGAGTCGTGCCTGCGCGGCGGCAAGGGCGCCCGCCTGGTGGTGCCCGACGGGCTGGACCCCTTCGTCCTGCTCTTCTCCGAGTCCGCGGGCCGGGCGGTCGTCGCCGTCCCGCGCAGCGAGGAGCTCCGCTTCACCGACATGTGCGGTGCGCGGGGGCTGCCGGCCACCCGGATCGGTGTGGTCGACGGCGACGAGATCGACGTGCAGGGCCACTTCAGCATTCCGCTGGCCGAGCTGAGCGAGGCGCACCGGGCGACGATCCCGAACCTGATCGCCTGACGCGCTGCCCGGCCCGCCCGGGAGACTCCGCAAACGCAACGGCCCGCCGGTACGCCCGGCGGGCCGTTGCGGCTGTTCGGGGCCGGGGTGGCACGGCACTTGCGAGGACTTACGTAATTACGTAATCTCTCAACATGGATCTTGAGCAGCGCGTCGCCGCTCTGGAGCGACGGCTGGCCGCGCTGGAGCAGACGGCGGCCGACCGCCCGGTGTCCGTGCGCCAGCGGGAACCGGGGGACGAGGCGCTCTGGGCCCTGCGCGGTCTGCGCAGCCAGTTCGCCGAACTCGGCGCCGACAACGGCGGCGTGCTGTTCACCGGGACCGTGCGGACGCCGACCGGGCACGCCTACGAGTGGCAGTACGGGCTGACCACCGACGCCGTGCTCGACGCCGACTGGACCGAGGCCGCCGACGCGTTCGCCGCCTTGGGGCAGCCGGTCCGGCTGCGCCTGTTGCGCGAGATCCTCGACGGCCGCTGCACCGCCGCCGAGCTGAGCGGGCTCGACGGCACCGGCACGACCGGCCAGATCTACCACCACCTGCGGCAACTGACCGCCGCCGGCTGGCTGCACACCGCCGCCCGCGGCCGCTACGAGGTGCCCGCCGACCGCGTCGTACCGCTGCTGGTGATGCTGACCGCCGCCGGGCGCTGACCCGCCCGGCCGACTTCAGGGGGAATCCGCCGATGACGTCCACGCCCAGCTCCCCGGCCATACGGAAGGCCGGCGCGCTCGCCGCCCGCCTCTGTCTGCTGGTCTTCCTCGCGATGGTCGTCGGGAGGTTCTTCGTGCAGTTCCCGTACTGGTGGACCTGGATCCCGCTCGGCCTGTGGCTGCTGATCGGCTTCGGGGTGAACCGTCGGGCGTCCGCGGCGCGCGGTGCGGACGCGGCCCCGCCCGCCCCGGTGGAGGTCGCCCCGCCGGTCGCCGGCCGCTGGAAGGCGCAGAACAGCCCCGCCGACAAGGTCCCCAGCCACGGCACCCGCGCCTACGGCCAGGCGTACGCCATCGACATCGTGGCCGAGCCGGCCGACGGCTCGCGGCCCGGCTTCGGCTGGCGGCCGCCGGCCCGGGCCGCCGCGTCCTTCCCGGCGTTCGGCGCGCCCCTGCTCGCGGTCGCCGACGGCACCGTCGTCCGGGCCGATGACCGGCAGCGCGACCACTTCAGCCGGACGTCCTGGTTCGCGCTCGTGTATTTCCTCCTCGTCGAGGGGACCGTACGGGCCATGGGCGGCGCCCGGCGGGTGATCGGCAACCATGTGATCCTCGACCTGGGCGACGGCACCCACGCCCTCTACGCCCATGTCCGGCGCGGTTCGCTCACCGTCCGCCCGGGCGACCGGGTGCGCAGCGGGCAGCCCCTCGGGCAGTGCGGCAACTCCGGCAATAGCACCGAGCCGCATGTGCACTTCCAGCTCATGGACGGCCCCCACCCGGAGGGCGCCGAGGGCGTCCCCTTCACCTGGCGGGGCGTGGGGGTCCCGGCCAACGGCGAGACCTTCGAGGTGCCCGCGGCCGAGAACCCCGCGGCCGAGAACCTCGCAGGCGAGGGCGCCGGGGCCGGCGCGGCGTCCGCCTAGGCGGACGCCGCCGATCCCGGTTCGACTGTCAGTGGTGCGCCCTAGGCTTGCCGCCATGCCACCTGCCGCCCGTAAGCAGCGCGTCCGTCAGTACGACGCGGAACGGACCCGTGCCGCCGTCGCGGCCCAGCTCGCCCACGTCAGGGACGCCGTCCAGGAGCTGACGCCCGAGCAGTTGGCGCTGCCGACCCGGCTCGGTGACTGGACGGTGCGGGAGCTGGTGGCCCATATCGCCCTCGCGGTCGGCAGCGTGGACCGCGGCCTGCGCCTCCCGGCCCCGCCGCAGGTCGAGGCGACCGCGCTGGACTGGCCGGCGGCGACCGCGCCGCTCGCCGCCGGGATCGACGCCGGCACCCGCGCGCTGGCCGCCGAGGACGACCTCGGGGCGCTGCTGGCCCGCACCGCCGAGGCGTTCGACCGGGCGGTGGCGGCGCACCCCGGTGACCGGCCGGTGGCCGCCCGGCCCGGCGCGATGCGGCTCGGCGACCATCTGGTCACCCGCTGTGTCGAACTCGTCGTGCACACCGACGATCTGGCGGCGGCGACCGGCCGGGAGATCCGCTACGACCGCCAGGCGCTGGCCACCGCCACCCGGCTGCTGGCCGATGTGCTGGCGGTCAGGGCTCCCGGCGGTTCGGTGGAGGTCCGGGTGCCGCCGTTCGCCGTGGTGCAGTGCGTCGAGGGGCCCCGGCACACCCGCGGCACCCCGCCGAACGTCGTCGAGACCGACCCGCTGACCTGGCTCCGCCTGGCCACCGGCCGTACGTCCTGGGCCGAGGAGCTGGCCGCGGCGCACCTCAGCGCCAGTGGCGATCGGGCCGACCTCGGCGACCTGCTGCCCGTGATGCGCTGAGACCGGTGGAGCGGCGCCGCTACGGGCTGCGCCGGGCCAGGGCGCGTAGGGCGGGGAGAGGGCCGGTCGCGGGCTCCACACCGGCCCCGGAACGGGCGTCGCACATCTCACACCGCTCCGGAGGAATCTCCATACCGCATTCCCCTCGCAAGGCGCGAAACGGTGTATACCGGGCAGGTGCCGGACACGGTCGGGAGGGGCAGTAAAACACCAGCTCAGAGGGGGTGGATCCGGCCCCGTGCGGGGCTGTCGCGGTCAGCGGTGCGGCACCGTACCCGCCCGCGTCCAGCGCCGCCGCCATCCCCGGTTCGGATGAATCCGCGACCTGCCCTAAACTCAAGGGCGTGCCACGTGGTGACGGACGACTCAACCACGACCTGCTCCCCGGCGAGAAGGGCCCCCAGGACGCATGCGGCGTCTTCGGTGTCTGGGCTCCGGGTGAAGAGGTCGCCAAACTCACCTATTTCGGGCTGTATGCGCTGCAGCACCGTGGACAGGAGTCCGCGGGCATCGCGGTGAGCAACGGCTCCCAGATCCTCGTCTTCAAGGACATGGGCCTGGTCTCCCAGGTCTTCGACGAGACTTCCCTCGGCTCCCTCCAGGGCCACATTGCCGTGGGCCACGCCCGCTACTCCACCACCGGTGCCTCGGTGTGGGAGAACGCGCAGCCGACGTTCCGCGCCACCGCGCACGGTTCGATCGCGCTCGGCCACAACGGCAACCTGGTCAACACCGCAGAGCTGGCCGACCTGGTCGCCGCGCTGCCCCGGGACGGCGGCCGGGCGACTCAGGTCGCCGCCACCAACGACACCGACCTGGTGACCGCGTTGCTGGCCGGCCAGGTCGACGAGGACGGCAAGCCGCTGACCGTCGAGGAGGCCGCCCCGCGCGTCCTGCCCAAGGTCATGGGCGCCTTCTCGCTCTGCTTCATGGACGAGCACACGCTCTACGCCGCCCGCGACCCGCAGGGCATCCGCCCGCTGGTCCTCGGCCGCCTGGAGCGCGGCTGGGTGGTGGCCTCCGAGACCGCCGCCCTGGACATCGTCGGCGCCAGCTTCATCCGGGAGATCGAGCCCGGCGAGATGGTCGCCATCGACGAGAACGGCCTGCGCAGCAGCCGCTTCGCCGAGGCCCGCCCCAAGGGCTGCGTCTTCGAGTACGTCTACCTCGCCCGTCCGGACACCGACATCGCCGGCCGCAATGTGTACCTCTCCCGTGTGGAGATGGGCCGCAAGCTCGCCGCCGAGGCCCCGGCCGACGCCGACCTGGTGATAGCGACGCCGGAGTCCGGCACCCCGGCGGCCGTCGGGTACGCCGAGGCCAGCGGCATCCCCTACGGGTCCGGCCTGGTCAAGAACTCCTACGTCGGCCGGACCTTCATCCAGCCCTCGCAGACCATCCGCCAGCTCGGCATCCGGCTCAAGCTCAACCCGCTGAAGGAAGTCATCCGCGGCAAGCGCCTGGTGGTCGTCGACGACTCGATCGTCCGCGGCAACACCCAGCGCGCGCTGGTGCGGATGCTGCGCGAGGCGGGCGCGGCCGAGGTCCACATCCGGATCTCGTCCCCGCCGATCAAGTGGCCGTGCTTCTTCGGCATCGACTTCGCCACCCGCGCCGAGCTGATCGCCAACGGCCTGTCGGTCGAGGAGATCGGCAAGTCCCTGGGTGCCGATTCGCTGGCGTACATCTCGATCGACGGCATGATCGAGGCGACCACGATCAGCAAGCCGAACCTCTGCCGTGCCTGCTTCGACGGTGAGTACCCGATGGAGCTGCCCGACCCGGAGCTGCTGGGCAAGCACCTCCTGGAGTCGGAGACCGCCGCACCGGCGTCGTCCGACGTGGACGGCGTCCGGACGCTCACGGCCGGGGTCGGCGGTGCCGACGCACTGCGTCGCCCGTAGAGCTCGTACACACACGACACGAAAGTTCTCAGCTCATGTCCGCTGAATCCCCTGGTGCCAGCTACGCGAGCGCGGGCGTCGACATCGAAGCCGGCGACCGCGCCGTGGATCTGATGAAGGAGTGGGTGAAGAAGGCCACCCGTCCCGAGGTCGTGGGCGGGCTCGGTGGCTTCGCCGGGCTCTTCGACGCCTCCGCCCTCAAGCGCTACGAGCGTCCGCTGCTGGCCTCGGCGACCGACGGTGTCGGCACCAAGGTCGACATCGCCCGCAAGATGGGCGTCTACGACAGCATCGGCCACGACCTCGTCGGCATGGTCGTCGACGACCTGGTGGTCTGCGGCGCCGAGCCGCTGTTCATGACCGACTACATCTGCGTCGGCAAGGTCTACCCAGAGCGGGTCGCCGCGATCGTCAAGGGCATCGCCGAGGGCTGTGTGCTGGCCGGCTGCGCGCTGGTCGGCGGCGAGACCGCGGAGCACCCGGGGTTGTTGGGCGCGGACGAGTTCGACGTTGCCGGCGCCGGTACGGGCGTCGTCGAGGCCGACCGGGTGCTGGGCGCGGATCGCATCCGTACGGGCGACGCGGTGATCGCGATGGCCTCGTCCGGACTTCACTCGAACGGGTACTCCCTGGTCCGTCATGTGCTCTTCGACCGGGCCGGGATGGCGCTGGACCACGAGGTGGCGGAGTTCGGCCGGACGCTGGGCGAGGAGCTCCTGGAGCCCACCAAGATCTACTCGCTGGACTGCCTGGCGCTGACCCGTACGACCGAGGTGCACGCCTTCTCGCACATCACCGGTGGCGGACTCGCCAACAACCTCGCCCGGGTGGTCCCGGACGGTCTGCACGCCACGGTCGACCGCTCCACCTGGACCCCGGGTCCGGTCTTCGACCTGGTCGGCACGGCCGGCTCGGTCGAGCGCCTGGAGCTGGAGAAGACCCTGAACATGGGCGTCGGCATGGTGGCCGTCGTCCCGCAGGAGTCGGTGGAGGTCGCCCTGACCACGCTGGCCGACCGCGGGGTGGACGCCTGGGTCAGCGGTGAGATCGTCGAGCGCGGCGACCACGCCGAGGCTGTGACCCTGACCGGTGACTACGCGAGCTGACCGCACCCTCCCCCATGGCCCTGACCGGGCCATGGGCGGTGCCCCCGTCCCCGGCGGGAGCCGGTGCACCCGCGGGACCGGTGAGGACCGATCCACCCGCGGCCATCAGGGCAGCACAGAACCCGGTCCGGGCAGTGCCCAGGACCGGGTCCGTGATGCTGTTATGGGTACCGCGAGCGTGCAGAGCGTCAAGCGCGACGACGCTGCTGGGACGAGTCGCCCTCGTCCTCTTCGTCATCGTCGCTGTTGTACAGATCTGCGTACCGTGCGTACGGGTCGTCGTCCTCGTCCTCTTCGAACGGCTCGGCGTTCGGAGGCTGCTGGTTCGACGGTGATGCACCCAGCTCGTCGGCCAGTCGTGAGAGATCCGTCCCACCGCTGCTGTACTTCAGCTGGCGGGCGACCTTTGTCTGCTTGGCCTTGGCCCGGCCGCGCCCCATGGGTCGACCCCCTCAATGACGGGGCTCGATGGCCCCAGAGTCTTGACACGCGTTCATGGATCAGAGCGGGCTCTCGACAGAGAGACCGGCCCGTAGGGCTTTAACGGTACCTGCTTCCGCGGCCATACGGTACGTCGCCCGCATCACCCGCCGCTCGGCATGACCTGCGAGGTGCCCCGTCCCCGCTGGTCAACTGCGATTTTAACCTGTCCTGTACGGCGACCCGCCGACGGGTGGTGAGGGATCTCTCCCTCTCCGCCCGCGACGGGCCGCGCAAGGTTGTCATTCCGGCCGACTTGGCCGGATCTCCGCGGTGGGTCAGGCCCTTCGTGCCTCCGCCATGCGGTGCTCGGCCAGCCGGTCGGCCGCCGCCGCGGGCGGAATGCCGTCGGCCTTCGCACGAGCGAATATCGCCAACGTGGTGTCGAAGATCTTGGCTGCCTTGGTCTTGCAACGGTCGAAGTCGAAGCCGTGCAGCTCGTCGGCCACCTGGATGACGCCGCCGGCGTTCACGACGTAGTCGGGTGCGTAGAGGATGCCGCGGTCGGAGAGGTCCTTCTCGACGCCGGGGTGGGCGAGCTGGTTGTTGGCCGCACCGCAGACGATCTTCGCGGTCAGCACCGGCACCGAATCGTCGTTCAGTGCACCGCCCAGGGCGCACGGCGCGTACACGTCCAGGCCCTCGGTGCGGATCAGCGCCTCGGTGTCCGCGACCACGGTGACCTGCGGGTGTTCGGCCACCACGCGAGCCACCGACTCGGTGCGCACATCCGTGATCACGACCTCGGCGCCGTCCTTGAGGAGGTGGTCGACGAGGAGGTGCCCCACCTTGCCGACGCCCGCGATGCCGACCTTCCGGCCGCGCAGCGTGGGGTCGCCCCAGGCGTGCTGGGCCGAGGCGCGCATGCCCTGGAAGACGCCGTAGGCGGTCAGGACGGAGGAGTCGCCGGCGCCGCCGTTCGCCGGGGAGCGGCCGGTGGTCCACTTGTTCGTCCGGGCGACCACGTCCATGTCGGCGACGTAGGTGCCGACGTCGCAGGCGGTGACGTAACGGCCCCCGAGGGACGCCACGAACCGGCCGTAGGCGAGCAGGAGTTCCTCGGTCTTTATCCGGTCGGGGTCGCCGATGATCACGGCTTTGCCGCCGCCGTGGTCCAGCCCGGCCAGGGCGTTCTTGTACGACATGCCGCGCGACAGGTTCAGCGCGTCCAGCACGGCCTCCTCCTCGGAGGCGTAGGCGTGGAAGCGGGTGCCGCCGAGGGCGGGGCCCAGCGCGGTGCTGTGGACGGCGATCACCGCCTTCAGGCCACTGGCGCGGTCCTGGCAGAGGACGACCTGCTCATGGCCGCCCTGCTCGGACCGGAACAGGGTGTGCAGCACGCCGCCGTCGGCGTGCGCGGTGCCCCCCTGCTCGACCGCGGTCGGGAGCTCGGGGGAGGAGGGAGGACGTACGTCAGTCACTGTGGTGACTCCCATAAGTCGCGAAGGGCGCCCTCGTACGGGTGGGGAGGGCCGGTTGAAAAGAGCGTAAGACCTGCCGGGCCGGTTGATCCGTCGGGTGCCCAGGATCACCCTCTCCCGGGGGACGGACGTGGGACGATCTGGTCGTATCGCAGGCCGGCCGGGGCCCTGGGGCGCCCCGGGACCTGTGGCGGTGTACTTCCCTTTGGAGGAGCGGGCGTGGCCGTGGCGTCGTCGGTGAAGGTCCCGTACATGGCATATCTGCGGGTCTATGAACCGCTGGCAGCGTTCCCCGAGCCGGAGCGCTCCCACTGGGCGCGCTACGCCAAGCGGGAGAGCACCCCCAGCGCCCAGGACGAGCAGCTCCGGGCGCTGGCCGATCTGCTGCCGACGCCGCCGGTGCCGGTGCCGGTCCACGAGAGCGCCGATGCCTTCGTCGCCGTGGTGAACGAGGTGGTCTGCGTCTGCCCGTGGCGGACCCGGCTGCGCGGCTGGCAGGCCCTGGAGGGGCTGGAGGAGCTGTTGCCGGCGTCGGTGCTGGATACGGCGCTGCCCCCGGTGGTGCGCCGGCAGGCGGCCACCGACTACGAGCAGTGGCGGGAGCGCAACCCGGACGCCCGGCCCTGGATCCGCGCGGCGTCCTGGCACGTCCCGGTCCGCTGGTTCGTCCTCTTCGACGACGCCGAGCGAGAGTATGCGAAGGGTGACCACGCGCCCCTGCTGCGTTACCGGACGCCCATGGTGCAGGCCAGGCGCCGGGTCGCCCGGGGGCTGCGCACCCTGCGGGACGCCCTGGAAGAGGGGCCGCTGATCGACGGCCTGGTAGATGTGGGGCGCTGGCTCGAGGAATTCCATCCGCGTTCGCTCGTGGAGCTGGACTACGGAGGGCTGGTGCACGCGGTGCCCGAGGGGCAGCTCGCCGAGGACCGTTCCGCCGCCGAGGTGGCGGAGGGGCTCGCGGCGCTGCGCGAGGGGGACGGCGAGCGGGCCGGCGTCGCGTACGAGAAGCTGTCCCAGCGGTGGCAGGCGATCCGCGAGCGTCAGTTCGCCAGCTGAGGGCGGGAAGTGCCGAGCGTTCACGACGTGGCAGCACCCTGTTCGCCTTCCGGTGGTGCGGCGGTCAAGGACGTAGGTCCTTAACCGGGCGATTGCCTCAAGCGTGACCTAAAGCACTTACTTCGGGTCTTGCTAGCAAGGCACACCCTCGTGCCAAAATAGGACAAGGAGCCCGACGTGGGCTCCTTCCGTCCAACTAAGGGCGGATAGATCGGTATTGCGCTCCTTGAGGGGTCTCGTGGCGGCTGATCACGTTGTGACTGATCGTCACGGACGGGTGACTGTCCGTTATGGCACGGTCCATCGGCTTCCGCCGAGGTTGAACACCTGAGAGGGCAATTCCATCGGTTTGGCCGACGTGGCTGGACAGATGGTGTAGTTGTAGTGCCGAGGACAAGCCGTTCGTCCTATAACCGACTCGGCCCGCGTCCGCCATTTCGGGCAACGCGGGTCAAGGTGCAGAATTTAGAGGAAAGAACCGTGATGGTTCGGTTCTCCCGAGGAGGCCGCTCATGACCGCTCGCACCCCTGACGCCGAGCCGCTGCTGACCCCTGCCGAGGTTGCCACGATGTTCCGCGTGGACCCCAAGACGGTCACCCGCTGGGCCAAGGCAGGCAAGCTCACGTCCATCCGCACGCTCGGAGGACATCGGCGTTACCGCGAGGCTGAGGTCCGCGCACTGCTCGCGGGCATTCCGCAGCAGCGCAGCGAGGCCTGAATAACCGCATAACCAGGCTGTTTTCGGGGCCCCCAACCCGAAGACGCCCAGGTCGCAGCGCACAGCTTCATCTGCTTCGCGCAGCTTTCCATGACGCGGCGCCTGCCCCAACAGGCCCTACGCCCGCTCCATCTGGGTACGTCATCGATCGCGCTGGACTCCGCCGGGTCCAGCGCGATCTTTTTGTGTGCGGCCGCTCCCGGGCCCGTCAGGCGTTCGGTTCGCCCTGGACGTCGACGCCGCCCCGGACGGCCCTCAGGGCGCCTTCACGGGCCCTGGAGAGGGCATTCCGCGAGGACCCTACGACCTCCTCGTGGAGTCCTTCGGGGGAAGTGCAATTGCACATATTAAATTGACCGGTTGTAGGGCGGGTGTAAGTTCCCCGTTCCGCCGAACCAGTTCGGTGACACCCGTCACACGGTGCATCGCTTGAAGCCGATACGGCCCTGCGGTAGAGAACTTTCCCCGTCAGTAGGGACAGCCTGTCACTCAGCGGGCGCCGGCGCAGGCGTCCTTGGTCACCGGCTCGCGGGACTTTTGTCCTCGACCGTGGGCGGCTCGCAGGCGGCAGGAGTCGAAGCCGGGGTGGATTCGGGCGCCGAATCCCCGGAGAGGGCCGTGGGCGGCTCCATGGCCAGCCGCAGGAGGTGGTGGCAGACGGCGCAGCTCCGGGTCCGGTGGCGGTAGCCGACGGCGGCCGCCAGGTGGGCTCGTAGCAGTGCTTTGGTCTCGTGCCGTACCGCAGTTGCCATCGCGTATCCCCTCCCGGCCCCACGCCTTCCCATGTGACTACCGGTGGCGCTGCCTCGCGTCAATACAGCGGGCAGCGCCGCCGTTACCGCCTGCATTCGGCGAGGGTGTGCTCCATGGCAGGTCGGGCGCGGGGAGCGGGCGGCTGGGCGGTGCGCGGCGCGGACCGTGGTGGCCGGCGATGCGGGCCGTAATACGGCGGTGCCGGCGGGATCGTGGCCCCCGCGGCGACGGCGGGGACGTGGGGGCGGCAGGGATCCGTGCGACGGGCGGGACGGTGGGCGGCGTCCGGTGCGGCGGAGTGCGGAGTGCGGTGCGGCGGTGCCGTCGTCGGTGCCGGTTGGGAACGCAGTACGGCCCGCATCGCCGGGCGATGCGGGCCGTATCTCTGCGGTCCTGACGGGATTTGAACCCGCGGCCTCCACCTTGACAGGGTGGCGAGCACTCCAAACTGCTCCACAGGACCTTGTGTCTGCCGCCCCCTTGCGGCGGGCTGCGTGCAAGACTCTACAGCAGGTCAGGGGGTGCGGTCGAACTCGATGCCGGTGGCCCTCCTCACTGGGGCACCGCGGCGTCCACCGCCTTCACGATGCGCTTGTCGGAGACCGGGTACGCGGTGCCCAGGGCGTGCGCGAAGTAGCTCACCCGGAGCTCCTCGATCATCCAGCGGATCTCCCGCGCCTCGGCCGACACCGGGCGGCCCGGCGGGAACTGCTCCAGCAGCCAGGCGTATTCGTCCTGCATCTCCTTGACCTTCGCCATCCGGGTGCGGTCCCGTTCGGCGTTGGTGGGCAGCTGCTGCAGCCGGCGGTCGGCGGCCACCAGATAGCGCATCAGGTCCGGCAGCCGCTTGGCGCCGTGTGCCGTGACGAAGCCCGGGCGGATCAGCGCCGCCAGTTGCTCCTTGATGTCCGCGAGGGAGGGCAGCAGCGAGGGGAAGGAGGTTTCCTTCAGTCGGCGCTCGCACGCCTGCCAGGCGGCCAGCACCTCCTGGACCTGCTGGATGGTCCGCAGGGTGACGTCCACCAGGTCGGCCCGGACCGCGTCGAACAGCTTCCGGAAGGACTCCTCGTCCCACGCCGGGCCGCCCCGGGCCGCGATCAGCCGGTCGGCGGCGGCGGTCACGCAGTCCTCGAAGAGCGCCGCGATCGAGCCGTGCGGATTGCGGGAGAGCGCCAGTTTCTGCTGGTTGCTCAGCTTGCCCTGGGCGAACTTGGCGGGGTTGGAGGGGATGTTGAGCAGGATGAGGCGGCGGGTGCCCGCCCACATGGCGGTCAGCTGCTCGGCTTCGGTGTCGAAGAGGCGCACCGCGACGCTGCTGCCCTCGTCGACCAGCGCCGGATAGGCCTTCAGCGGCTGGCCGGCGCGCCGGGTCTCGAAGGTGCGCGGCAGGGCGCCGATCGTCCAGGACGTCAGCCCCGTCCGCTGCTCGGGGCCGGCCGGTGCCGAGCCATCGCGCCCCTGGCCGTCCTTACCGCCCTTGCCGGGGCGTTCGGCGGCCTGCTCGAAGGCCTTGGAGATGGCGGCCCGGGTCTTCGGCTTGAGCTTGAGCCGCAGCGCCTCCAGGTCCTTGTCCTCGGCGAGCTTGCGGCGCCGCTCGTCGACCACCCGGAAGGTGATCTTGAGGTGGTCGGGCACCCGGGCGGCGTCGAAGTCCCCGGCCTCCACCGGGACACCCACCATCCGCTGCAGGCCGGCGGCCAGAGAGGCCGTCAGGGAGCCCTGTAGCGGCACCGTGGAGTCCAGGAAGCGGGCCGCGAAGTTCGGCGCCGGGACGTAGTTGCGCCGGATCGGCTTGGGCAGCGACCGGATCAGCTCGGTCACCAGCTGCTCCCGCAGGCCCGGGATCTGCCAGTCGAAGCCCTCGGAGGAGACCTGGTTGAGCACCTGGAGGGGGAGGTGGACGGTCACGCCGTCCGCGTCCGCGCCCGGCTCGAACTGGTAGGTGACCTTGAACTTCAGCTTCCCCTGGCGCCAGGAGTCCGGGTAGTCGTCCTTGGTGACGGCCTCGGCGGACTCGTTGATGAGCATGGAGTGCTCGAAGTTCAGCAGCTCCGGCTCGTCCCGGCGCTTCGCCTTCCACCAGGAGTCGAAGTGCGCCCCGGAGACCACCTCCGCGGGGATGCGCTGGTCGTAGAAGTCGAAGAGCGTCTCGTCGTCCACGAGGATGTCGCGCCGCCGGGCGCGGTGCTCCAACTCCTCGACCTCGCCGAGGAGTTTGCGGTTGTCATGGAAGAACTGGTGGTGGGTGCGCCAGTCGCCCTCGACCAGGGCGTGCCGGATGAACAGGTCCCGTGAGGTCTCCTGGTCGATCCGGCCGTAGTTCACCTTGCGCTGGGCGACGATCGGGACGCCGTAGAGCGTCACCCGCTCGTACGCCATCACCGCGGCCATCTTCTGTTCCCAGTGCGGCTCGCTGTAGGTGCGCTTGACCAGATGCTGGGCGAGCGGCTCGATCCACTCGGGCTCGATCTTGGCGTTCACCCGCGCCCACAGGCGGGAGGTTTCGACCAGCTCGGCCGACATCACCCAGCGCGGGGGCTTCTTGAAGAGCGCGGAGCCAGGGAAGACCGCGAACTTGGCGCTGCGGGCGCCCAGATACTCGTTCTTGGCGTCGGTGTCCTTGAGGCCGATGTGCGAAAGCAAACCGGAAAGCAAGGCCGTGTGGATGTGGTCCGGTGCCGCGTCCTGCTCGCTGAGGTGGATGCCCAGGGACTTGGCGACCGTCCGCAGCTGCGAGTAGATGTCCTGCCACTCGCGTATCCGGAGGTAGTTGAGGAACTCGTTCCGGCACATCCGGCGGAAGGCCGAGGAGGACAGCTCCTTCTGCCGCTCGCGGATATAGCGCCACAGGTTCAAGAACGCCAGGAAGTCGCTGGTCTCGTCCTTGAACCGGGCGTGCTGCTGGTCGGCCTGCTGCTGCTTGTCCGAGGGCCGCTCGCGCGGGTCCTGGATGGACAGCGCCGCGGCGATGACCATCACCTCGCGGACGCAGCCGTTGCGGTCCGCCTCCAGCACCATCCGCGCCAGCCGCGGGTCGACCGGAAGCTGGGACAGCTGGCGGCCCATCGGGGTCAGCCGCTTGCGGGGGTCCTTCTGCCGGGCGTCCAGCGCGCCCAGCTCGGCGAGCAGGTCGACGCCGTCCTTGATGTTGCGGCGGTCCGGCGGGTCGATGAACGGGAACTTCTCGATGTCGCCGAGGCCGGCCGCGGTCATCTGCAGGATGACGGAGGCGAGGTTGGTACGGAGGATCTCCGCGTCGGTGAACTCCGGCCGGGAGAGGAAGTCGTCCTCGGAGTAGAGGCGGATGCAGATGCCGTCGCTGGTCCGCCCGCAGCGGCCCTTGCGCTGGTTGGCGCTGGCCTGGGAGACCGGCTCGATGGGCAGCCGCTGGACCTTGGTGCGGTAGCTGTAGCGGGAGATACGGGCCATGCCCGGGTCGATGACGTACCGGATGCCCGGGACGGTCAGCGAGGTCTCGGCGACGTTGGTGGCCAGCACGATGCGCCGGCCGGTGTGCCGCTGGAAGACCCGGTGTTGCTCGGCGTGCGACAGCCGCGCGTAGAGCGGGAGCACTTCGGTGTGCGCCAACTGCTTCTTGTTGAGGGCGTCCGCGGTGTCGCGGATCTCCCGCTCGCCGGAGAGGAAGACCAGGATGTCGCCCGGTCCCTCGGCCTGCAGTTCGTCTACCGCGTCGCAGATCGCGGTGATCTGGTCGCGGTCGCCCTCCAGGTTGTTCGCAGCCTGGCCGCCTTCCTCCAGCAGCGGGCGGTAGCGCACCTCGACCGGGTACGTCCGTCCGGAGACCTCGACGATCGGGGCGGTGGGCGTCTCGTCCCCGTCGGCGGCACGCTCCCCGGCCGGTCGGGTCCCCTCCGCCGGCACCGTGGCGAACGAGCCGAAGTGCCGGGCGAACCGCTCCGGGTCGATGGTCGCGGAGGTGATCACGACCTTGAGGTCCGGGCGGCGGGGCAGCAGCTGTGCCAGATAGCCGAGGATGAAGTCGATGTTGAGGCTGCGCTCGTGCGCCTCGTCGATGATGATCGTGTCGTACTGGCGCAGCTCGCGGTCCGTCTGGATCTCGGCGAGCAGGATGCCGTCCGTCATCAGCTTGACGAGGGTGTCCCCGCCGACCTGGTCGGTGAAGCGGACCTTCCAGCCGACCGCCTCGCCCAGCGGGGTCCGAAGCTCCTCGGCCACCCGCTCGGCGACCGTGCGGGCCGCGATCCGGCGCGGCTGGGTGTGGCCGATCAGGCCGCGTACGCCGCGGCCCAGCTCCAGGCAGATCTTGGGGATCTGCGTGGTCTTTCCGGACCCGGTCTCACCGGCGACGATCACGACCTGGTGGGCGCGGATCGCGTCGGCGATCTCGTCCTTCTTCTGGCTGACCGGCAGCTCTTCCGGGTACCTGATCTGCGGCACGGCGGCCCGCCGCTGGGCTATCCGCAGCTCCGCCTCGTCGACGCCCTGGGCGATCTCGGCGAGCACCCCCGCCCGGGCCTCGGGCTTACGGATCCGGCGGGCGCCATCGAGTCGGCGGCCCAGCCGCTGCTGGTCGCGCAGCATCAGCTCGGGCAGACGCTCCAGCAGACCGGGGAGGGTGGGGGCGGTGCTGCCGGGGACGGCGCGGGCGGCGCCGTCGGGCAGGGCGGAGGCAGGCTGACTGGACATACGCCCCCCAGGATCTCACCTCGGCCAAATGACTGGCGAACCATTTGCGGGCGCGGCCGGATCGTGGACACCGGGCCGCGATCCGGCCACGGCAGCCCGAAGCGACCGGAACACGGCAATCGGGTGGCATTGCGCCGCGGGCACCGGCGACGATGCCCGCATGGACAAGGGAATACGACGTACCGCCGGGATCGCCGTGATGGCCGGCGGTATCGCCTTAGCCATCTGGCTGGTCTTCGGTGCGCCGCACGACTGGGAGGGCGACATGCGGATGGTGCGCAAGGCGCTCGGCCTGGCGGCGATGGGGGCGATCAGCGGCGGTGCCCGACTGTTCTTCTGGGAGCCGAAGGGGGAGTCCGCCGGAGAGTGAAGCGAAAGGCCCCGGTTCGAAGAACCGGGGCCTTTCCAATGGGTGTGGCTGGGGCCGGGGTCGAACCGGCGACCTATCGCTTTTCAGGCGATCGCTCGTACCAACTGAGCTACCCAGCCGCAGCGGTCCTGACGGGATTTGAACCCGCGGCCTCCACCTTGACAGGGTGGCGAGCACTCCAAACTGCTCCACAGGACCTTGCATTGCGCGAAAGCGGCTTACGCCAGTCTCGCACACGGTGATGCGTGCCCCCAACGGGATTCGAACCCGTGCTACCGCCTTGAAAGGGCGGCGTCCTGGGCCACTAGACGATGAGGGCTGGTGGCCACCTTGGCGTCGTTACCGGCGCCGTCGGGGACGTGAGAAGCATATGGGATGGGAGGACCGTTCGCCAAAACGGTTTACCCGGAGGTGCGGAAAGGGCCTCCGGGCGGCAGCGGAAACGCACCGGACCAGGGGGTGGACGGGCCGTGGATCAGGGCCGTTCCGCAGGGGAGTGGCGGCCGGCGGGCGGCGCGGAGGGGGACGGGCCGGACGGGTGAGCCGGGCGGGGCGGTGCCGGCGTGGCGCCCGGCTGGTTCTCCCGGGGGAGGTGGCGGCTCACCTCGGCGCGGGAGAGCCCCAGTCCGCCGAGGGTGATCTCGTCCCACGCCTGCAGCCGCTTCGTCCGCCGGTCCAGATAGAGCACCGATGCCTGGACCGGTGCGGGCTTCTTGTTCTGCACCGCGCGCAGCCCGCCGCCGCCCGTGGACCCCTCGACCATCAGCCGGGTGCCCCGGGGCAGGGTGGTGTGCTCGCGGTGGTGGAGGTGCCCGGCCAGCGCCAGCGGGACCAGTCCGTCCGTCCGGGCCGCGGCGGCCGGGTTGTGTGCCAGCGCGAGGTCGACGGGGGTCCCGGCCAGCCGTTCGGTGCGCAGTGCGTCGGCGAGCCGCCCGCCGGCCGTGCGCTCGGCGGGGTCACCGGCCGCCACGACGGAGCGGTCCGGGGTGAACTGCGGGTCGCCGACGCCCGCGATCCGCAGCCCCGCGACGCGGACGACCCGGCCGTTGTCGAGGACCACGGCATGGGCGCGGCCGGTCAGGTACTTCTGGGTGGTGCGTGAGTCGTGGTTGCCGCGCACCCAGACGTAGGGCGCGCCGAGGGTGGAGACCGGGTCCAGGAAGTGGTTCTCGGCAGCCGAGCCGTGGTCCATGGTGTCGCCGGTGTCGACGACCACATTGATCCGGTACTGCTTCACCAGGGAGGCGATGATCCGCCAGCTGCCCGGGTTGAGGTGGATGTCGGAGACGTGCAGCACGCGCAGGGTGGTCGGGTCGGGCTGGTACGCCGGCAGCGTCGAGGCGGCGTCGTAGAGCTTGGTGACGTTGGTGACCAGGCGCGCCAACTCCCGCTGGTAGACGTTGAATTCGCTGACGATGCTGCGGGCGTTGCCGACCACGGAGGGGGCCGAGGAGAGCAGCCCGGAGAACTTCGGCTCCAGGACCGACTTCGGATTCCAGGTGGCCCAGGCGGTGGCCCCGGAGGCGGCGAGCAGGGCGAGCGCCAGGCCGCCGGCGGCCAGGGCGCGGCGCGGGCTGCGGTGGACGGCCAGGCTCAGCGCGGTGGCGCCGCACACCACCGCGCAGCAGGACCGCGCCGCCAGGCCGAGCGCGCCGCGGGCCACGTCCCGGGTGACCTCGGCCTGCAAGCCGGCGAACCGCTCGGGGTGGTCGATCAGCGCCTGGGAGCGGACCGGATCGAGCCGGTCGACGTCGACATCGAGCCGTACGGGCGCGGTGTGGCTGCGCAGTTCCAGGTCGCCGAGCGGTGCGACGGTGATCCTGGTGCCGCCGGTCAGCGAGGGGCGCAGCGCCATGCTGGTGTCCATGGGGCCCACCGGGGCGTGCAGGGTGCCGAGGACCAGCAGCCCCAGCCACCCGCCGAGCACCGCGACGGCTATCAGGCCGAGCGATCGGGCGCAGGGGCGCGAGGGTGCGGCGAGGGCCGTGGTGGGCGGCGTACGGCGGGCGCGGCAGCGGCGGTGGACGGCCGCGGCGAGCACGCGCAGGCCGTCGGCCCGGCCGCGCGGCCGCCCGGGGTGACGCGGCGACGGGCCGGGGTGCGGTGTCCGGGTGCGCTCGGCACGGGCCATTGGTCCCGTATGCCCGGACACGGTGGTCGTTACGCCGGGAGCGGCGGTTCCGGCACGGCCGGCGCTGCCGCGCGCGCTGTACGACCGCCGGTTGTGCGACCCGGTGGCGGAGAATGGTGCTGTGCTGGATATGACGCGCGAGGAGTTCGAGGAACTGGTCGCCGAGGCGCTCGACCGGATCCCGCCGGAGCTGACCCGGCTGATGGACAACGTGGCGGTCTTCGTCGAGGACGAGCCCCCGGCCACCGACCCCGAGCTGCTCGGGTTGTACGAGGGGACCCCGTTGACCGACCGCGGGGAGTGGTACGCGGGCGTCCTCCCGGACCGGATCACCATCTACCGGGGGCCGACCGTGCGGATGTGCGCCACCCGCGAGGACGTGGTCGCCGAGACCGAGGTGACGGTCGTTCACGAGATCGCCCACCACTTCGGCATCGACGACGAGCGGCTGCACGCGCTGGGCTACGGATAGCGATGCCCGATGCCCGCTGTCCGCCGCCGGTTCCGTCGGGCCCGGCGGCGCGGCGGGTGCGGCCGGCCGGATCGGCGCACCCGGCGCCGGTGATCGGCCCAGGGGCGCGCGTGTCCTGAAGCGGGGGGCGGGAGTTGGGCAGGGCGTCCGTGCCGCCGTCCCTGCGCTCCGGATCCGGAGGTCCCGCCGTGCGCCCGAGCCCCAACCGTCCCTCGTCACCGACACCACCCGCCGCGTTCGTCCCCGTCGACCGCACCGCCCCCGCCGAACGTCCCGGCCACGGCGCGGTTGTCGCCGGGCGGTGGCCGCGGGCCGTGGCCGTCGCGGTGGCCGTCTCCGCGCTGGCCGTTTCCCTGGCCGGCTGCATGAACGTCTCCGATCCACCGGACCCCAAGCCGTCCGGCGGCGTCGCGCAGCACGACGGCAAGGGTGCGGCGCCCGGCCCCGGTGGGGTGTCCGTGGACGGCCGGGGCGGCGGCCCGCACCGGATGGGGCGGGCCGGTGAGGCACACCCGGCGGGCGGGGAGAAGGACAAGGGCGACAAGCCGTCTGCCGAGGCGACGGCCACGCCCTCCGAGGACGGCACGCCGTCCCGCCCGGTGCGGCCCTCGGGCCCGGAACCGGGCGCGGGCGGCGCCCACGGTGGCGCCGGGGGCCACGGCGGGCGCCCCGGCACCGCGAACCCGACGCCGTCCCACCCCGACCGGCCGACCGTCCCGCCCGCCTCGCCCACGCCGGACACCCCCACCGCCCCGCCGACCCCGCCGCCGACCAGCCCGGCCCCGCCGCCGGGCGCCCATGCCTCCGGACCGTCGCCGGTCTCGCCGATGTCGTCGCTGATGGACCCCGGGGAGCAGGGGGGACCGGGGGAGCAGGGGGAGCCGGGAGCGGGGGCCGGCGCGTGAGGTGGTGCGCGGGGTGCGGCGAAGGCGATGGCCGGGCCTGCCACAGTGGGCCTGCCGGCCTGTTCCGGAAGGCCATTTGCCATTCGGGGGGCGGAGTGCGTATGGTGGTAGATCGTTTGATCCCATTTGCCCGGCGCCAACCAAGAAGCGCGCCGCGTGGCGCGTTCTCTCCCTTGCCGTGGCTGACCGCATTGAGGCGGTCGTTGTGAAACACACGGAGTTTGGGCGCGTGCCGAGACTCCGGAAGGTTTCGCATTTCGCATGTCCATTTCCCCTGAGCAGTCCGTCGTGCCCGCATTCGACGAGCAGGACGAGCAGCCCGTCGCCGACCGCCCCGACGCCGACCTCGACACCGACACCGGCGCCGACGACGCGGCCGACACGGTGACCTTCGCCGATCTCGGACTGCCCGAGGGCGTCGTCCGCAAGCTGGCGCAGAACGGCGTCACCACGCCCTTCCCGATCCAGGCCGCGACCATCCCGGACGCGCTGGCCGGCAAGGACATCCTCGGCCGCGGCCGCACCGGCTCCGGCAAGACCCTCTCCTTCGGTCTGCCGACCCTGGCGCAGCTCGCCGGCGGCCACACCGAGAAGAAGAAGCCGCGCGCCGTCATCCTCACCCCGACCCGTGAGCTGGCGATGCAGGTCGCGGACGCCCTCCAGCCCTACGGCGATGTGCTCGGCCTGAAGATGAAGGTCGTCTGCGGCGGTACGTCGATGGGCAACCAGATCTACGCCCTGGAGCGCGGCGTCGACATCCTCGTCGCCACCCCGGGCCGGCTGCGCGACATCATCAACCGCGGTGCCTGCTCCCTGGAGTCCGTCCAGGTCGCGGTCCTCGACGAGGCCGACCAGATGTCCGACCTGGGCTTCCTGCCCGAGGTCACCGAGCTGCTCGACCAGGTGCCCGAGGGCGGCCAGCGGATGCTGTTCTCGGCCACGATGGAGAACGAGATCTCCACGCTGGTCAAGCGCTACCTGACCAACCCGGTGAGCCACGAGGTCGACAGCGCCCAGGGCAACGTCACGACCATGACCCACCACGTGCTGGTCGTGAAGCCGAAGGACAAGGCGCCGGTCACCTCCGCCATCGCCGCCCGCAAGGGCCGCACCATCATCTTCGTCCGCACCCAGCTGGGCGCGGACCGCGTCGCCGAGCAGCTGGTCGAGGCGGGCGTGAAGGCGGACGCCCTGCACGGCGGGATGACCCAGGGCGCGCGCACCCGTGTCCTCGCCGACTTCAAGGACGGCTACGTCAACACGCTGGTCGCCACCGACGTCGCCGCCCGCGGTATCCACGTCGACGGCATCGACCTGGTCCTGAACGTCGACCCGGCCGGCGACCACAAGGACTACCTGCACCGCTCGGGCCGTACCGCCCGGGCCGGCCAGTCCGGCACCGTCGTCTCCCTCTCCCTGCCGCACCAGCGCCGCCAGATCTTCCGGCTGATGGAGGACGCGGGCGTGGAGGCCTCGCGGCACATCGTCGGCTCCGGCGTCTTCGACGAGGAGGTCGCCCGGATCACCGGCGCCCGCTCGCTGACCGAGGTCCAGGCCGAGTCCGCCAACAACACCGCCAAGCAGGCCGAGCGTGAGGTCACCCAGCTCACCCGCGAGCTGGAGCGGGTGCAGCGCCGGGCCACCGAGCTGCGCGAGGAGGCCGACCGGCTGACCGCCCGGGCCGCCCGCGAGCGTGGCGAGGACCCGGCCGAGGCGCTGGCCGCCGCCGCCGAGACCGCCGAGGCCGAGGCCGCCGCGCAGGCCGCGGTGCCCGCCCAGGCCGTCGCGTCCGACGAACGTCGTGACGACCGTGGTGGTTTTGAGCGTCGTGACCGTCGTGATGACCGCTCCGGTGGTCGTTCCTTCGACCGTGACCGTCGTGATGACCGCGGT
>NZ_JBFAEA010000027.1:0-45102 GCF_040641675.1 Streptomyces sp. NPDC020742 | reverse complement strand
CGTCGTGACCGTCGTGACGACCGTGGTGGTTTTGAGCGTCGTGACCGTCGTGATGACCGCTCCGGTGGTCGTTCCTTCGACCGTGACCGTCGTGACGACCGCGGTGGTTTCGAGCGCCGCGACCGCCGTGACGACCGTGGCGGCTTCAGCCGCGACCGCGGCGACCGTCCCAGCCGCCCGTTCAACCGTGACGACCGCGCCGGGGGCCGCCCGTCCTCCGGTGGCTACCGCTCCGCCGGCGGGGACCGGCCCTTCAACCGCGACGACCGCTCCGGCGGCCGCCCGTCCTCCGGTGGCCACCGCTCCGGTGACCGCCCCTACGGCCGCCGCGACGACCACCACCGCGGCGCCACGGCCGGCTCCTACGGCCGCCGCGACGACAAGCCGCGCTGGAAGCGCAACGGCTGACCTCCGGCACCTTCCAGGGCGGCCCCGGCGCTGATCCACCGGGCCGCCCGGACAGCCGCTCACCAGGGCCCGTACGCACGCAAGTGCCGTACGGGCCCTGTGTGTTGTGCGGGGGTGGGGGTCCGTGGGCCGGTCCGTCGACCCGTCCGCGGGGCCTGCCCGACCGGCCCGATCAACAATGCCTTCGGGTTGTGGAGGATCCTCGGGCTATGCTGCTCGGTGCGGGCCATTAGCTCAATTGGCAGAGCAGTGGACTTTTAATCCATTGGTTCAGGGTTCGAGCCCCTGATGGCCCACCATCATCGGTCGAGGAGACCTCCTCTGACCTGCAAGGCAGCGCCCCCATCGGCTCAGGCCGGTCGGGGCGTTCCTTCGTTTTCGGCTTGTGCGTGAGCGATGCGTGAGCGGGAGCGCCGGAGCCCTCGTCAATGCGCGTTACCCGGCGGGCCCTCGGAACGAGCTGCGCCGCCTTCTCGGCTATCTCACGATCGAGTTCGGGCAGCAGGCTCGTGTACGTGTCCGACGTCAGGGCGATGGTCGAGTGGCGCAGGACCTCCTTCACCGTGTGGATGTCCCCGCCGCCTCCGTGGGTCAGGGTGGCCGCGACGTGGCGCAGATCGCGGAGCGTGATCGGCGGAAGATCCGTGGACGCCAGAATGCGGCGGAAGGTCTCGGAGACGGTTTCCGGGTGCAGGGGCGAGCCGTCCTCCTGTGTGAAGACCTTGCCCGTGTCCTGCCACGCGGAGCCCCATGCCAGGCGCTCCGCGTCCTGCCGGGCCTTGTGGCCCCGCAGGACGGCCAGATTCAGGCTGTCGAGCGCGATCGTGCCCGCGCTGCCGTCGGTCTTGGGCTCGGACTCGTACGGTGCCCAGCCGTCCACCACGATCTCCTTGGCGGGAGTTATCAGCCCCTCCTCCAGATCGATGTCCGTCCATTCCTGACCGACGCCCTCACCGCGCCGCAGGCCACGTGTCCCCACGAGGTGGAAGAACGGGTAGAGCCGATCGGCCTCGGCGGCGTCGAGGAAGACACCGAACTGCGCCGGCGTCCACACCATGACGGGGCTCGGCAGGTTGCCCGTCTCGCGCCAGCGGCGAACGCGCTCCTCCGTCCAGAGCAAGGGCTTCGGCCGCTTGCCGGATTCGAGTTCGACGTGGGCCGCCGGGTTGAACGTGATGAGTTGTTGGGCGATGGCGGCGTTCAGGGCGGCGCGCAGGGTCCGGCGGATGGCCTGCCGGGTGGCCGGGCCGTTCAGCTTCCGGAACGGCTTCATCTCGGCCAGCTTTTGCTGCTCCTCGGCCAACCGTGCTCGCTCGGCGGCGGTGGGCCGCCCCGGCTTGCTCGGCTTGCAGCGAGCGATCTGCTCACTACGGGCCTGGTTCTCGGCCTCGATCACCTCGTTCTGGAGCACCATGGCATCGAACATCTCCACCAAGTGGCCGACGTGGAGACGGTCGAGGCGGATGTGCCCGATGCGCGGCTTGAGGTGGACGCGGATGTGCGATGCGTAGCCGTTGAGCGTCGTCTTGCGCCGCTTCTTGGAGGCGAACCACGAGTCGAGCCACTCCCCGACGGTGATGGTGCCGCGCAGAGCCAGCCCCGCCCTCAGCCGCCGATGGGTCTCCTCCGGCTCGGGCAGGGGCGCCTTCTCGTCGGCGATCTCCTCCAGCATGGTCGTCAGCCGCTCAGCGCTGTCCGGGTCGTCCTGGTCGACGAGAGCGAGGAGCGCGCGTAGGCGGTCCAGGTCGCCCTGTGCGGCCTTGAGGGACTCGTAGCCGGCGCGGCTGAAGGAGCGGCGGGTGCCGTCCTCGCGGGGCGGGAGTTCCTGGCGTATGGAGTACGAGCCGTGCTTGCGGCTGGTGAGCTTGGGGCAGTTCTTGCCGAGCGGCTTGCCGGTCTGGGGATCGCGGCAGTAGCAACGGCGGTGCGTGGAGCCCTTCAAAGGCGTTCCTCCAATGTGGTGTGGGTGTCGCCCTCGGACGGGTCGACGTCGGCCAGTGCGGATGGCAGGTCAGGTGGGGTGGCTCCGTCGTCGCGGAGGTCCCGGCGGAGATACCGGAGGTGGTACTTGGCGGACAGGGCCTGGTCGGCGAACTTGGCCCGTCTGCGTTCGGCTTCTTCCTGCTGCGCGTGGCTGGTTGCCGCTTCGGCTGTGAACCTCGCCCGTTCTTCCTCTTCGAGTGCGGCCAGGGCGGTGCTGACGAGCTTGGCGTGAGCCTTGAAGTCAGGCACCAGGCCCGCGTCGTGCCCGGGCACGTCCTGCTCGCCGGTGAAGCGCCGCAGGGCGTCCCAAGTGGGTACGAGGTCCTGGAACGGGAGTTCCTGGGTCCGGTCGACGTATCCGACCGGAAAGATCAGGCAGCCCGGGTAGGTCTCCAGGGCGGCGGCCAGGACCATGACGTCCACCAGCGGGAGGCTGGCCCGGCGTCCGGATTCCATGTTGGCGATCACGTTGCGCGGGATGGGATGCCCGAGGCTCTCGCACCGGTCGGCCAGATCCTGAGCGCTCCATCCCATCTCCTTCCTTCTCCGCCGGACTTCGCCGGCCACGTTGGCCTTGATCCGGTCCTCCCACTCAGGGAAGCCGTCCTCTTCATCATCGCGATCATGTTGTGTCACATTGACACATTAGCTTGTGGATCCTGGTTGGTAGACGCCTGGAGCCGGACGTGAGGGCCACGTTCGCCGAGGGCTGTACCGAAAGGGATGCCGCATGCGCGAAAACGCCGCTGCCGGACGAATGAACGGGATGAGCCGGGAAGATCTGCTTGCGCTTCCTGTCGCCGTTGACCTGGAGACCAGTAATCGCGCCTTGGGGCTCGGCCGGAGCAAGGGCTACGACCTGGCGAAGCGGGGTGACTACCCGTGCAAGGTCCTGCGGCTCGGCAATGCCTACCGGGTCGTCACCGCGGATCTTCTGGATCTGCTCGGACTGGCGGCGTGAAGGGGCGGCAGCGTAGCAGGCGGTTCTGCGTTGAGCTGACACAGAATCGCTGGACTGTTGGCGGGTGTGGACGTACGGTCCGTGTTCCCTCGCGATGGCCTGGTGCCCGCGAGACGGGACGGGGCCCCCGGCGGTGCAACGCCGGAGGCCCCAGCAACCCCGAACGGCCCGTCAAGAACCAACCCGGCGGTAAGGGCGTGCAAGCCCGCCACCGCCAGACGAGGAGCTGCCCCGTGGAACACGCGGGAGCCGAGCCCTATTCCGACCCCGACTCCGACAAGCCGGTATGGCCGCCTGTTGCCGTCCCCGGCCAGCCGAGTGACGCCCATTCTCTGCCGTCACCGGAAGAGCCGCCCACCGTCATACCCGACCCCGCCCCGGTCTCCGAGGGAGAGCAGGTGCTGACGGAGTTGCGGGAGCAGATCCGTCGGTACGTCGTGCTGCCGAGCGAGGAAGCCCTCACGGCGGTCACCCTGTGGGTGGCGGCGACCCATTTGCAGACCGCGTGGCAGCACGCTCCGCGGCTGGCCATCGTCGGGCCGGCCAAGCGGTGCGGCAAGTCGCGGCTCCTGGACGTGATCACCGAGACCGTCCATGACCCGCTGATCACGGTCAACGCCTCAGCCGCAGCGGTGTTCCGGTCGATCACCGATACCCCACCGACCCTGTTGGTCGACGAGGCCGACACGCTCTTCGGCTCCGTGAAGGTCGCGGAGAAGAACGAAGAGATGCGCGGCCTGCTCAACGCGGGACACCAGCGCAACCGCCCTACCCTCCGGGTCTCCGGCCCCAACCATGAGGTCGCGAAGTTTCCCACCTTCGCGATGGCAGCCCTCGCGGGCATCGGCGACCTGCCCGACACGATCATGGACAGGTCGATCGTCATCCGCATGCGCCGTCGCAGGCCGGGCGAGAAGGTGGCGGAATTCCGCACCTTCCGCGACACCCCGGCCCTCCACGCACTCCGCGACCGGCTCGCCGCATGGCTGGCACCGCTCCACGCCGAGGTGATGGAGCTGACACCGGTCATGCCGGTCGAAGACCGCGCGGCTGATACCTGGCAGCCGCTGGTGTGCGTCGCCGACCTCGCGGGAGGCCAGTGGCCTGACCTCGCCCGCACCGCCTGCCGGGTCATGGCCAAGCACGAGGCCGAGCAGGACCAGGACAGCAGCAGCCTGGGCATCCGCCTCCTGGCCGACATCCGCCGCGCCTTCGCCACCGAAGGCAACCCACCCGCGCTCCGCACCAGCCGCCTCCTCGACATCCTCAACCAGGACGACGAGACGCCCTGGCCGGAGCACACCGCCAGCGGCCTCACCCCTCGCGGCCTGCAGATCCTGCTCAAGGAGTACGGGATCAGCTCGGCCACCCGTCGCTTCCACGGCGGCGTCCAGGCCAAGGGCTTCACTCGACTGCAGTTCGCCGACTCCTGGGCGCGCTACTGCCCCGAGTCCACGCCGGATTCCACGACCGGCGCCTGACCCGGCACGACTCGTCGCGACTCGTCTCCACGCAGGTCAGCGCGGGGACGAGTCGGAGACCGACAACGAGTCGACTCGACATCACCGCTGCACCCGTACCTGCTCTGACCAGGCGGGCAACGAGTCGCGACGAGTCCCCCAGACCACGGCCACATCAGCCCCCCGGATCCCTGGAGCACCACGCTTGCCTGCACCGCACACCGCCCCATCCGCTTCCCCGGTGCCGCTGGCCGCCGCGATCCGCGCAGGTGTGGCGCTACTGGCTGTGGCGGCCTTCGCGCTCTCCTACGACGCCCTGCGTCAGATGGCCGCAGCCAGCCACATCCACCCGGCGCTCACCTACGCCTTCCCGCTCGTCATCGACGGGTTCATCGCCATCGGGATCGGTGCCCTGCTCACCCTGCGGGAAGCGCCTCTGTCCGCCCGCCTCTATGTCTCGGCGCTGGTCGGCATCGCGACCGCCACAAGCATCTGGGCCAACGTCCTGCATGCCATCCGCCTCAACGAGCAGGCCCGCCACACAGGACTTGCCCTCGACGACATCACCGTCGGCGTCATCTCCGCCATCGCCCCACTCGCCCTGGCCGGAGCCGTTCACTTCTACCTTCTCGTCGCCCGGCGCCCGACCGCCCCCGACACCGAGGGCCGCCGCCACAACAACAGCCAGACACACACCAGGGGAAACACGGCCAGCGCCACAGCACCGCTCCCCGCCACGAATGCCAAGACCGTGGATGAACCGGTCACCAAGCACGTGGCGGAAGCCGCGCACCAGCACGGCAGGCCCGGAGGCAACCAGCCAAGCCTCTCCCTGGAAGAGGCCATCGACATCGGCCGCGCAGCCCCCCTCGGCCGGGCCGGGCGCATCTCGCGCCGCAACGTCGAAAAGGCGATCCGCGACAAGGGATTCGGCATCTCCCGCAGCCGCCTGGATGAAGTCAAGAACCTCCTGCAGGCCGAACTCGACCAGGCCGCCGCAGGTACCGGCTGAACCCCATGTCCCACGTCACCCCTGCCCGCCTCTCCCGCGCAGCAGCACGAGAGGGGCGGGCCCTCACACGCATCACCACTCGCAGGAGCCCACATGCATGACGCAAATGACGAACTCGAACTCCCCTCGCCCCAGCAGCGGATGACCACCGCCCCAGCTTCAGACGCAGCAAGTTGTCGGGTAAGGAGTCCTTACCCGGCCTCTGCCCCAGGGGAGGCGGAGGCATCCGGTGCCGAGGGGGCGCCGGAGTCGGCCGGCCCAGGGGAGCCGACCGAGGGAGGGGGCAGTCAGTCCTCGCCGAGCGCACCGCAGACACCTGCCCCTAGTCGTCGTCTGCGAGAGCCGCAGCTGCGTGAGAAGCGTGTGCACCCCCGCTACAGCGACGACGAGTTCAACCTCCTCCAGGAAGCCGCTGGCCTGAGCCACATGGCGCTCGGTGGCTACGTCGCCGAGTCGTCGCTCGCCGCTGCCCGCTCCGACGACCCCACCGCAGCCGTCGCCGACTACCGCGCCGCGGTCAAGGCACTGATGAGCGCCAACGGACAGCTCGGCAAAATCGGCAGCAACCTCAACCAGCTCACCCGGCACCTCAATGAGGACGGCGCCTGGCCCCACCACGACCTCGTCCAGCGACTCCTGGAACGCGTCGAGGCATCCATCGCCCGGCTGGACACCGCCATCGACCGCGTGACCACGGGGCGGTGAGCCGGTGATACCCAAGATCATCCTCGGCAAGGGCCCACACGCCACACGCCGCACGATCGGCTACCTCTTCGGCAAGGGCCGGGCCAACGAGCACACCGACCCCCACCTGGTGGCCTCCTGGAACGGATTCGCCCCCGACCCCGGCCGCAGCCCGCACCGCAACCCCAAAGACGTGGCGGACCAGCTCGCCACACAGCTCGACCAGCCCGTACGGATGCTCGGTGAGAAGGCCCCGAAGTTCACCGTGTGGCACTGCCCCGTCCGTGCCGCGCCCGAGGATCCGGTCCTGACCGACGAGCAGTGGGCAGATGTGGCGCGCCGGATCGTGGCTGCCGCCGGCATCGCGCCTGACGGGGATGAGGGGGCGTGCCGGTGGGTGGCGGTGCGCCACGCGGACGACCACATCCACATCGCCGCCACATTGGTGCGCCAGGACGGCCGGCGCCCGCGCCGCGACCACGACCAACGCGCTGTCCAGAAGGAGGCCCGCAAGATCGAAGTGGACTACGGGCTCAGGCGGCTCAAGCCCGGCGACGGCACCGCGGCAAAGCGCCCGACCAGCAAGGAGCACTTCAAAGCCGAGCGCCGGGGCCAGGGCGCCACGGCTCGCGAGGTCCTGCGCCTGCGGGTACGCCGCGCGGTGGCAGCCGCGTCCAGCGAGGCCGAGTTCTTCGCGTTGCTGGAGGCGATGGGCGTGACCGTGCGGCCGAAGACCGGGCCCTCCGGCGACGTCCTCGGCTACAGCGTCGCCCTGTCCGGCGACCTCAACAAGCACGGCGAGCCGGTGTGGTTCTCCGGCTCCACGCTCGCAGGCGACCTCCCTGCCCAAGATGCGCCAACGCCTCGCCGACACCGGCCCCGAGCCGATCGCCGTCCGGCCGGGCAATCCGTGGCACCAGGCTGCCGCCGCCACCGAACGCATCCCCGGCCATCTCACCCGCGGCGACGACCATGTGGCCCAGGGACAGTTGGTCGCGCTCGGCACGGTCCTGGACCTTCTGCCGATCACCGCCCCGTCTGTGGCGAAGGCCGAACTGCAGCAGGCCGCAGCTGCCTTCGAGCGCGCCACCCGCTCCCGGATCACCGCCGACCGCGACAGTGCACGCGTCCTGCGCCGCAGCGTCCAAGCCATCTGGAGCCATCCCGATACGGCAGGCGACGGGTCGGGCCCGGCGATGTTGCTGGACGCCGCGCTCACCGCAGTGGTCTTCGCGATGCACTGGCACCGCAAGCACCAGCACGCCCAACAGGAGGCGGCGGCCCAGCAGGCCCTCGCCCACCTCCAGGCCGCCTACGGACCGGTCGCCGAACCCGTACTTCGCGACCTCGCCCGCCGCGCTCCCGGCCAGCAGACCAAGCACCGCTACGCCCACCACCTCCAGCAGGCCATCCCCGAACATGCCGAGCGCATTGTGGAAGACCGGGCCTGGGACGCACTCACCACCGTGCTCGCCGAGGCAGAGGCAAGGGGACACAACGCGGCCACGGTCCTCGACCAGGCGCTCAGCCAGCGCTCCCTGGACGACGCCCGCCACCCCGCCCGCGCACTAACCTGGCGCATCCAACGCCTCAGTCAGCGCCACGCCCCTGGCCCTCGCGCACAGGCCGCCATGGCCCGCAGCACCGCGCTGCAGCCCACCGTGGCGGCCGCCACCGCAGCAGCGGTCCCGTCCTCGCAACAATCATCAACCCGACGGCGCCGCCGCTGAGCGTGAGCCCTTCAGGCGACTGAGGTGCTGCCGTACGCCGTCGGCCAGTTCGGCGTAGAAGGGCACACGTGCGGCTGCCTGGAGGATTTCCGTGCAGGCGGTCAGTTCGCCGATCCGGCCGGCCGGGGTGTCCAGTACGTGGGCGAATTCCTTGCGGATGCGTTCGGCGACGTCCGGCGCCGGCAGGGAGTGCAGGTAGAGGGTCGCGGCGTCGTAGCCGAGGGGCGCCGTGCCCCAGCCCTCCCAGTCCAGGAGGGTCAGTGCCGGGCCGGTGAGGTTGGCCCAGTGGAGGTCGCCGTGGGCTGTGGTCCAGGTGATCTCGCCGGGGGTGATGCCGGTGAACTCCGGTACGCGGCGCCGGATGTACTGCTCGCGCACCGCCTGGCGGCTTGTACCGACGAGTGCGATGTGCGCCAGGGCCCGGTGGAGGTCCTGCCACCAGGTGTCCGGGAGATCTGCCTGGCGGTGGAGTACCGGGCTCTTGGCCACCGGCGGCGTCGTGACGAACTCGTAGTGCTCCGCCCGGTAGTCCCAGTCGTCTGCCGACCAGTCGGACAGACCGAGCAGCCGGGGCCGGGGCACCGCGGGCGGCAGGGACTGTTCTGCCTCCCGGGGGCCTTCCCACAACTTCCCGCCGCTCTTCCCTTGAGGGTCGCTCACCAGTCGCAGCCATGCGACACCCGTGGGCGTGTGGACGGCCCCGGACAGCGTCCTGCCCGCGTATCCCCACACTTCTCCGCCCGTGGTCTCGACGAGGCCCATCAGGGCACAGGCGTGCCCGCGGGCGGAGAGCATGCGGTCCCTGACAGCAGGCTCAGGGGCAGTGAACATCGTCGGCTACCTTCTCCGGCTGACGGCGGCGACACCGGCCTCGACCAGCTCGGAGACAAGGGCTGCGACGTGGCCGACGGGGAGCCCGGAGCTTACCGACAGTTCGCCCAGGGTTGCGGTGGTTCCGTTCAGAAGGAGCTTGATCACAGCGAGGACCGGACGGCTGAACGTCCACTCCTGGCCGCCGGCGCTGAACACGACGTGGCCGATCTCGTCCACGCCGTACCAGGCTCCGGCAGCGGTGAGCCGGACACACAGGCTCTCGTCCGCGGGGATGCCGTCCACGAACGGCAGTGACGGCATCGGCCGACCGGGATCAGTGCTCCCTCGGGCGTTGATGAATTCCTCGATCACCCCCTCGTGCAGGCTGTCGGTGAACTCCTTTCGCAGGGCTTGGAGATACGTGGTCCGTTCGTCCGGCGGGGCGAAGTACGGCAAGCTCGCACGGACGGTGTTCGAGACCCGCAGCTGGTCCGCGAGCCAGGACAGGAGGTCTGCTCCGGTGGTGGGCTTGAGGCCGCAGGTCAGGTGGAGGGACCGGCCCTCGGTGGCGGCCACGGCGTGCCACCACCCGCGGGGCAGATAGAGCATGTCGCCGGCCTGGAGGACGATCTCTGCGACCGGGGCCCCGGTTGGTGGATCGGGGGCCTCGGTGTCGACGCGCAGCGGGTCGATCCGGGTGGCGCCGTAGATTTTCCACCGCTTGGCGCCTTCGAGTTGGACGACCACCACATCGTGATCGTCCCAGTGGACGCCGAAGCCTTCCTTCGGAGTCCATGAGGCGTAGAGGTTGACCTGCACATCGGTACGGAAGTGCCGCTCCAGTGCGGTCGCGAGGTCTTCCACGCCGGGGTGCAGTGCGTCCACGGCGTCCAGGACGAGCGAGGCGCCTTCCTTGAGCTGGTGGTGCAGGTTGGCGGGCTCGATCCGGTGCCAGACCGTGTGGCGCTTGGACACCACGGAGTGGGAGTAGCTGTGTTGCGGGATCTGGCTGCCGTCGTTGAAGAGCCGCAGCCGTGGGGGTTCGAGGCGGTGCCGGGCGATGATCTCGTTGAGGTCGTCCCAGGTGAACAGGTCCGAGAAGTCGGCGACGCGCGCCCAGAGGCGATAGGTGCGGCCGAACGCCTCGGCGGGGAAGTCCCCGCCGAGGCTCCGGACCGCCGAGGAGATGGCGGTCATTTACGGCTCCGATCAGTCGTTGCCGTCGCCCTTGCCGGTGCCGCCGCCGTCGCTCAGCCGGTCCTGGCTGCGGGCGGCCTGCACGGAACGCTTCGAGACGATCAGGTCATTCATCGCGTGTTCCTTTCTCTCCGGTTCTCCCACCGGGGTTCCGGCGGGAAATCTGTGGGCGCCTAGACGGGTGGCGCCGGGTCGGTGTCGGGTGCGGAGACCGGGGCTGTCAGGGTGTGGTCCGCGTCCTGCTGCACGGTGACGGCCAGGAGCGTGAGGGTGGCCGATGCACCCAGCAGCCACAGGCGCCCCAGCCAGACGTCCAGCCGCGGCTCCCCGCTGCGGTGGCGGCCCCTGGCTCCGTGCTCGGGCCACGTCACCTCACGCCCCCTGTTCGTGGTGGATCTGGCGGAGCAGCTGCTGGACGGAGCGGGCCAGCGACTGAAGGCGACGGGCGGCCGACACCAGCCCCTCGCCGGGCCCGGCCCGCAGCTGGAACTGGGCGTTGTCGATCTGGGCGTGTTCCCGATACCAGGCGACCTCGCCCGGCCGGTGCTCCTGGACGTGCTCTTCGGCCTGCTCGATCAACGGGCCGAGGTGCCCCTTGAGCGTGTCGATCAGCCCGAGGACCTCGTCGTACGGGGGAAGGACGATGGTGGAGCGCAGAGCTGCGGCGATGTCCGCCTGGATCTGGTCGATGCCGTCGGTGCCCGTCGGACGCAACTGACCTGGCATCGGCTGCTGATCGGCGCGGGTGGCATCCATGGTGCAACTCCTCGAAGACGGTGGTGGTAGTCACCGCCGCCAGGGGCGAGGAGAGGCCGGCCTTACACGGCCCTTGGCGGCTGAGTACGAGTCAACCGCCGGAGCAACAGGCAGATCCGCAACCGGGTTGCGAGGTAGTAATCCCTTTGCGGGTGGGTCAGTTGACGGCCACGCCCGCGCGGCCGGCGAACGCCCGGACGCCCGGGAGGGTCCGGTCATGCCGGAGCAGACCGCTGGCCAGGTTCTTGACCGACCCGCGCCGGATCTCCTGTGGCGCGGCCCGTTCGGCCGCCAGCAGAGCCCGGTAGCACTGCTCGGGCTTGCCCCACTGGTCGAAGCATCGGGCCACGTCCGTGAAGAAGCGCCCCTGCCGTTCGGCAGTCGGCAGGGCCGCAGGGTTGATGGTCTTGGCCAGGTCGATCGCCTGCCCGGCGTCACCGAGCAGGTAGTGGACGGAAAGCTGGTGCAGCAGCACTTGCTGGGTACCCGTGTCCGTGCGGGCCTCGGGGCTCGTCCGGCCGATTTCGGCGGCTTCTCCAGCCTCGCCGATCAGCCCGTGTGCGGTGGGTCGATCGCCCATCTTGGCCGCCGTGTACGCGGCAGTGGCCAGAAGCGAGACACTCGCGGACAGCCGGGCGGTCTCGTGAGTGCTGCGATCCTCCCGCACGTCCTGCGCGGCCCTGACGGCGATATCGGTGGCGCGTGCGAGGTGGCCTTGGCGGCGCCAGGCACTGGACACCATCCGGTGCGCCTCGGCGGTCGTCAGGGCATCGCCGCCGATCCGCGCAGAGGTCAGCGCACGGTCCGCAGTGATCGCCACCAGACCGTCCTCGCCGAGCTTGATGCACAGCCGAGTGGCGATGTTGTAGAGGTCGGCGACGGCGGTGGCCGACAGCTCCGCCGGCTCCAAGGCTTGGGCTTGTGCGATCCGGCCGGGCAGGTTCCGGGCCAGCGTGTCGTAGCGGGCGGCTCGGAATTCCTCTCGGGACGCCTTCACTTCGGCAGCGACGCCGGCCGGTGACACCTCACCGCGCTTCGACACGGCGGCAGTGCCATAGAGCAGGTGGTCTTCCAAGGGCGCGAGGGTGCTGGCCTCGGCTGGAGAGGCACCGGCCAGGGGGGTGGTGAAGACCACCGCCGCAGCGGCCAGAAGTTCGCGGCGTCGCACGGGGTCGTCCCCCTCCTCTGGACCAAGATTGCGATCAACCCTAGCCGAGGTGGGCCGACGCCGGGTCGATGTCGACGCTGGCCCGGACGGCGCGACAGCGAGAAGCTCGGACAGGGGAATATCCAAGGCATCAGAGATCTGACGCAGTGCATCCAGACTGTTGACCGGGATGACATCCCGTTCGACCTGAGACACCCAGCTCTCCGACCGGTCGATCATCGCAGCCAGGTCCCGCTGCGGCCATCCCCTGCGCCTGCGCGCCTTGGCGATCGTCTTACCGAGTGTGAGTTCACTTCCGGCCACTGGGCACGCCCCCGAGGTCCCGTATCCGCATCGCGTGAGCACGCAACGGTACTGGTGCAAGGGGCCCATCTGTAGAGGACCGGGCAGCGAGAGTAGGCCATATCGGCTGGCCCACATCCCGCTGCTACGGGGTGCACCGATGTCGCACCCCGTATGCCACGTGCTGCCGGGGCGTCGCGTGGGACCCGTCCGCGACGGCGCTAGTTGCACTGTCCCAGCGCAGTGGCGGCTCGGCGCCGGCAACGAGGCAGCAAGCTCACACCGGCCCCTCAGCGACGATCTCGTCGATCAGTCCGCGAATCCGCCGCTCGATGTCGTCGCGGATCGGCCGTACGGCCTCGACGCCCTGCCCGGCGGGATCGGGCAACTGCCAGTCGAGGTAACGCTTCCCGGGGAAAACAGGGCAGGTGTCGCCGCAGCCCATCGTGATGACGACGTCGGACGCCTGCACCGCCTCGACGGTGAGCACCTTGGGCACCTCGGCCGAAGCGGCGGTGGCCACGTCAGCGGCCCTGCCACCGGTACGGCATCAGTGGCACCCCCCTATGCCAGGCGTGCCGACAGGCCCTGCAGGCGAGGCAGCAGCAGAAGTCGTCGACGACACCCTGAGGCCGGCTGCTCAGGCCCCAAGCTGGTGAACCGTGGTGCCGTCGTCGCCAGTTGGCGATGGCGGCACCACGGCGATGATTAGAAGTCGGCGGAGCCGTAGGCGAAGTAGAGGTCGTCGGTGTTGGGTGCGGTGATCGCAGGTGCCGTGAGGGTGATCACGGTGGGGGTTTTCTGGAAGCCGCCCCACCCGGCGCCGTCGAACCCGGCGAACCAGATGTTGCTGTCATGGCCGCGGATGGCGCAGTAGAGGTTGCTTCCGCGGACGGCGAGTGCGGGGCCGTCCGGGGTCGTCCCGGCCAGGCGGGTCGGTGCGCTCCAGCCGGTGCCGTTGTGCACGGTGGCCTGAATGTTGCCGCCGAACGGGTCGCGGTATGCCAGGTGCAGCTTGTTCTGGAGGGTGGCCAAGGCCGGTGCGTGGAGGCCGGCGAACATGCCGAGGCCGGGCACGGCAGCGAGGGGCTGCCAGGAGGTGCCGTTGGAGGAGTAGGTGAAGTAGATCTGGAGGCCGTGGCCGAAGGCGTAGTGCAGGGCGCTGTTGCGCACAGCCAGGGTGGGGGCGGTGCTTCCTGCGGCCGCCACGCGTACGGGGGCGGACCAGTCGGCACCGTTGGTGGAGGTGGTGACGTAGGAGCTGCCGTCCCGCCCGGTATGGGCGAGGTAGAGCCTGCCGTTGAAGGAGGCCAGGGCCGGGGCGTGATGCGTCCCGTGTCCGGAGACCGCTCCGAATCGGGTCCACGTGGTGCCGTCCCGTCGGCTGACCCAGATCTGGTCGTCAAAGCCGCGCACCGCGCAGTACAGCTTGGAGTCGTGGACGGCCAGTGCCGGTGCGGACGGGGTCGCACTCCCCGGCCACGCCAGGACCGGCGGCAGCCATGTGCCCCTGCCGCCGGAGAAGAGGGCGACAGTGTGCTTGGGGGTGGGGCCCGCCCACTTCATGTACAGCCGGAAGATGCCGCCGTCGCCGACGAAGTCGAGGGAACGGGTCTTGTCCGGCTGCGTGGCCAGGACCGCGATGGCGGCGCGGTCGAAGACGATGGTGTGTTCCTGGATGAAGTCGTCGTCGTTGCGCAGCCAGGCGATCAGTTCTTCGATGAGCCGCACGATCATCGAGCCGAGCATGATCCACTCAGCCATGTTCTCCCACTGGCCGGCCGGAAAGTCCCCGATCAGATTGGAGAACTTCGCCAGCTCGTCGGAGATGATGCGCAGCTTGCGCCCCATCTCGTCGTAGAAGCCGCTGGTGCTGTCGTCGGCTTCCCAGCAGGCGATGTGACAGGCCACGGTCTTGTTGATGGACCCGTCGAAGAGGGTCTTGTCCTCATTGCGGAAGGTAGCCCAGTCGCCGGTGTTGAGTGCTCCATACTCGCCGGTCCGGTGGGCACGCTTGCCGCCGCCGTCGGCGCCGGAGCTCAACGCCCAGTAGATCTCGTCCCTGCCGGACTCTCCGTTGGTGGCGTCCACGCAGTGGAACCTGTCCAGCAGGATCCGGGCGTGCAGGGCCGCGGTGGGCTGCTCGGCCGGAGCGGAGGAAGTCACGAGGGTGAGCCCGTACCCGGCTTCCTCCACCACCCGGCCGAACTCCTCACCGGCCAGGCACTCGTCCCCCTCGCCGGTGCCGATATCGACCACGTTGACGTTGGCCTGCGCGGAGACGTCCTCCATCTGCGGGAGGTCCTTGATCAGGTCTGTGACGGAGTACCCCTCGTCCAGCGGACGCGCCGCCAGCGTCTGGGGGAACAGCTCGGGCGCGTGTCGCACCGAACTCTCCTCCGTGAACACCCGCCCCGCCTCGCGGATCTCCTCCTCGCTGAGCAGGTGCCCCAGCGGCACCAACAGCCGCGCCTCCAGGTCCGTCAGCTCCATGCCCGCATCCAGGCGGGCCGCGCCGCGCAGCAGTACCCCATACAGCAGGCTCGTATCCCGCGGCGCCGCTGCCAGCCGCCGTGCCTGGTCAGTCGCAGGTCGGCCCTGCAACTGGGCACGCAGCCGCTCGATACGCTCACTCTGGGACAGGAAGACAGATGCCACAGAACACCCTTTCGGTGTGAGCGCCCCCAACCCGCGCAAGGGCTGAAGTACGCCCGCCAACCCTCCTTAATGGCGCACTGTGCGCAACAGGTCTTTTACGGACAGTTTCGACTGCTTGCCTCCCTTTCCCGTGCTGCAACAGCTGTTGCGTGCGCTGCGGTCACTCGAGCCAGTGCTGACCTGCGCCAAGGGGGCACACTCTCGGGTTACCGCCACACTGCGCCCCCTGGAGAACTCCCTGTGCATCGAGTGCCTGACGAGAGTCCGGCGGAAACAGCAGCCGGGGTCAGACGTCTGAGCGCGCCCCCCGCGGGCTTGTGTGGGGGCGCTGCGCTCGTGGGCTTGTGGGTGTTAGCGGCGGTGCATCACGTAGAGCTGTTGTCGTGGGAGGTCGTGGCGGATCAGTCGATGACGTTGAGGCCGAGGGCGGTGCAGATTTGGGCGGCTTGGTCCGGGGAGATGACGGCGCCGCGGAACTGTGCGGCGATGGCGATGGTGAGTTCGCCGAGGTCGGCGCCGCGTAGATCTGCGCCGGTGAAGTCGGCGGCCCGTAGGTTGGCTTCGGCGAGTCGGCAGTCTTCGAGGATGCAGTCACGGAAGTCGACGCCGCCGAGGTCGGCCTCGGTGAAGCGGATGCCGACGAGGTGGGCGCCGCGCAGGCTCAGGCCGTTGAGGTTGGCGACGGCCAGGTTGCAGCGGGTGAGTTGGAGGCCCAGGCCGCGGTGGCCGGTGAGGCGGGCTCCGATCATGCGGCAGCCGGTGAAGGAGGCGTCGGCGAGCAGGGCGCCGCCCCATTTGGTGTTGGCCAGGTCGGCGCTGTCGCAGGTGAGGTCGCCGCAGTCGGCGTCGGTGAATTTGGCGCCGGCGGCGCTGCCGCCCTGCCAGCGGGCCTGATCGAGTAGGGCGCCGGTGAAGTCGGCTGCTGTGGCGGTGCAGTCGGTGAAGACGGCTTCGGGGAGGTGGGCGCCGCGCAGGTTGGCTTCGGTGAAGGTGCAGCGGGTGAACGTCCGGGGGCGGGGATCGCGGCGCAGGGTGGGGCGCAGGTCGAGTCCGGTGAAGTCGAGTCCGGTCAGGTCGGTTTCGGTGGCGAGCAGCGTCAGTGGGTCACCCTGCTGCCCGGCCGGGTCGGTGTCGTGGCTGTGGGGGTGGAATGGCGGGGGTACTTCGGTCATGGGTGCGGCCTCGCTCTGGGGTGTCGGGGTGGGTGTGCGCGGTGGCGCGGTCAGTGGGAGGGGGCGGGGTCAGAGGTCTGACGGGGTACGGCGGCTGTGTCGTTGCGGGGGCCGGTGCGGCGGGCCTTGAGGGTGTCGTAGGCGAGGGTCAGCAGGAGGCCGGCGAGGGCCCACAGGGCGAGGGTGAGCCAGTAGCGGCCGATGCCTTCGCTGCCGAAGTACATGATCTGGCGCAGGCTGCCGGACGTTGAGGTCATCGGCAGCAGGTCGTGCAGGGCACGGATGGGGGCGGGCATGGTCGCGATGGGCAGGGCCGCTCCGGAGGCGGGCATGCCCAGGAACATGAAGATCGCGACGGCGGGCAGCGGTGTCATGCGCCCGCAGAAGCGGGAGAGGAACACGGTGGCCATGCCGACGGCCATCACGGTGAGCCAGCCGGTGAGGAGGATGGCGGGGGCGAAGCCGTGCACAGCGCCCAGGACCGGTCCGGTGATGAGCCAGACGGCGATCGCGGCGGCGGCACCGAAGGCGGCAAGCGCGGCCACCGTGCGCCTGCGGGTGAGTCCGGTACCGAACACGGTGGAGAGCATGACCGCGGAGAGGTATCCCGCCAGGGTCAGGCCGATCGCGGCGTACATGGTGCTGGTGTCGCTGGTGTCGTCGGCGCTGAGCGGGACCAGGTCGCGGACCTGGAGGAACTGGTGCTGCTGGACGGCGACGTTCGTGAACGGCGCGGCAGCCAGGTTGACTTGGGCGGCACCGGCGGCCGAGGCGGTATAGAGCACCGGGCCGCTCGGGCGTGGCGGCTGGGCGAACGTCGTGCTGGGCGTGCCCGCGGCGCGGTCACCGGGCGCCGGCGCGGGGACGTAGGCGGCCGCCACGGCCCGGTGCGCCACCAGCTTCCGGGCCCCTTCGGCGGAGGCGACCGTGCTGACGTCGTACGCGTCGCCCAGGCCCTTCCGCAGGGAAGCGGCCAGCGGCCCGGTCTGCGCCGGTGGTCCGGCGACCGCGATCTTCAGGTGGTGCGGGGTCGGTGCGTGCATCGCGGCGGTGTAGATGCCGACCAGCAGCACGGCCATCGCGAACGGGAACAGCAGCACCCGGGCTATCGGCCGGACCATGTCTCCTCCTCGGAGCGTCTGGGCGCGGTCATGTGTGCGCCTCTCGGGAATCCATCTCCCAAGATACATCTCTTGTGATGTATTACTGTAGATGTATCATCCAAGATGTTCCCCAAGGAGGGTGTGCGTGCTACCGCCGACCAGTCCCATGAACCTCGCTGACCTGCATCAACTCGGCAGGCGCCTCACGGCTGCCGCGACCTCGGCGATGAAGGACACCTCCGACCTGGGGCCGACCGAGCTGCTGGTCCTGGAGTGCCTCTACACCACCGGACCGCAGCCGGTGGGCGCCATCGCCCAGCGCACCGGCTTCGCCCAGAGTCGGGTATCCACCGTGGTGGCGGCACTGCACAAGCGGGGCCTGGCCGAACTGGGAACCGACCCGGCCGACCGGCGCCGCACCGTCGCCAAGATCGCCGAACACGCCCGCACGCAGGCCAAGGAAGCCAGGAGCCGGGACGCCGAACCGACACTCCGACAGCTGCTCCCCGCACTAACCGACACGGACGTCGACGCGGTGATCGCCGCACTGGGAACACTCAATGCCGCACTGGGCGAGGCAGCACCAAGCCCCTCCGGTGATCCCGATCTCTAGCGCGCAGCGTCCGACGGATGGCCTGCCCACTGATGGCCAAGCCGGCGCGCGCTGTGTGCACCGAAGCCGGCTGACACGCGTCGAAATCGTCCGGTCCAGCATCTCAGCCCATCCGGTCGCCGCAGGTAACAGCTGCAGGCGCGCACCAGATCGTTGAGACGGGACAGCAGCACTCGCTGACATCCTCCGGAGACGCTGCATAGCCAACGTGACGAGGGAGGAGAGCGGCTCCTTGAGAAACTCGCTCAGGATGTCCGCGAGCAGATCCTTGATCTCCAGATAGAGATCCACTGCCTCCTGGTTCAGCTCGAGTTCGAAGCCCCACCACTTGCCACTAGGTTTGATGATGGCGCCCCGCGCTTCCAGCTCCTTGCGCGCCTGCGCAGCCCGCTGCCGGACCTCGGGCGGAGCCTCGTACAGCCAGGTCTCATCCCCTGCGCTGTCCTGTTTCTCGACGCCCGATGACTCTTCCTCGCGAGTATCTGTGTGAAGTCCTGGTAGACCAGCCCTGCCCAGAGTCGCCCTCCAACTCTGGGCAGGAGCGATCAGCTGCCGCTAGTCTCCCCGGCCCCCGTGCCGAACCACCGAATGCCTGGTCAGCCGTCCGCCATGCGTGAGCGATGCGTGAGCGGACGGCGTGACACAGGCCGGTCGGAGGCTGGACATGGCGTCAGCCATATGTCCTTTGACCAGGCAAAACCGGACACCGACCGACTACGCGGGATCGTCGGTCACGTGTTCTCCGGGTCTTTTAATCCATTGGTTCAGGGTTCGAGCCCCTGATGGCCCACCGTGGGGCGTGGCGTTCGCGGCGCCCTGAGTGGTGTGTTCGACGGTCCGATCGGGCGATCCCGATCGGACCGTCGGCGTTCTGCGGCGTTCGTGACGGTGTTTCTGACGGCGTTTCGGGTGTCGGCAAGCCGCCCATGACCCGTCCGGCCCCCGCGGAGTCGCCGCCTCGCCCCGTACCGGAAACCTTGGACGTCGAGGCGGCCGGCCGGCGGTGTGCGGTCGGCGCGACGGTGTCCGTCCCGACGGGCGGAGCGGGAAGAGGCCGGTGCGGATGCGGCGAGGCGACGGGCCCCGGGCGGGCGACGGGGAGCGGGCGTACCGCGAGCGGCTGTTCCTCCTGGCGCGGCGGCCAGTCCGCTGGCTGCCCGCGGTCCTGGTCGTGGGCGGGCTGGTCTTCGACCTGGCGACGCCGCCCCGTTACACCGCCGCCCCGTTCTTCTGTGCCGCCCCGCTGGTCGCCGCGCCGCTGCTGTCGCTGCGCGCCACCGCCCGCACCGCGCTGGCCGCCGTGCTCGGCGAACTCTGGGGCGTCAGCCACCGCAGCGCCGCCCCCGGCCACCACGAGTCGGTCACCGAAGCCGTGACGGTCTTCGTGGTCGCCCTGCTGGCCCTGGGCATCAACCGGGTCGTACGGCCGACCGGTGCCCGTCCGGCGTCCGTGCGGGACGCCTCGGAGGCCGCCCAGCGCGCGGTGCTGCCTCCGCCGCCGGAGCGGATCGCCGGGCTCGCGGTCGCCGCCCGCTATGTGGGCGCGCGGGCGGACGCCCGGACCGGCGGCGACCTGTACGCGGTGCAGGACACCCCGCACGGCGTACGGCTGATCGTCGGCGATGTGCGCGGCAAGGGCCTGGAGGCGGTGGCGGCTGCGGTGGTCGTCATCGGCGCCTTCCGGGAGGCGGCGGAGCAGGAGGCCAGCCTGGAGGCGGTGGCGGCGCGGCTGGAGCGGGCGGTGCGGCGGGAGGACGGTCGGCGGGCGGGGCCGGAGCCCTCCGAGGGGTTCACCACGGCGGTGCTCGCCGAGATCCCGCCGGACGGGCCGTCCGTGCTGCGGGTCCTCAACCGTGGCCATCCACCGCCCCTGATGCTCGCCCCGGACGGCGGGCTGCGCGTGCTGGCCCCGGCGGTACCGGCGCTGCCGTTGGGGATGGGCGAGGTGGCGAGCTGGGCGGCCCGGTCCGAGGAGACCTTCCTCCCGGCCGGCTCGCTGCTGCTGTTCCTCACCGACGGCGTGACCGGGGCACGGGACGTCCGTGGCCGCTGCTTCGACCCGTCCGGCCGGCTGCGCGGCCGCCGCTTCCCCGGACCGGACAGCCTCCTGGACACCCTCGTCGAGGAGGTCGGCTGGCATACCGGTGGGGCGCCGGCGGACGATATGGCCCTGCTGGCGGTGCAGCGCCCGATGGGGGTGTGACGCGGGAGCGTCCCCCCGGAGGCTTGCGGGATCAGCGCCCCGGTACGGCCGGTGCCTCCGGCAGCCGGTGCAGACGCCGGCCGTGCGGATCGGCCAGTGCGACCGGACGCCCGTCCAGGGCGAGGGTCAGCAGGCTGTCCTCCGGGTGCGCGGGGGGCTGCGGTGCGGCGGCCCACGGCAGCACGGAGCGGTGCTCGTGGGAGATCCAGTGCCCGCCGCCGTCCCGCCCGTCGAGCAGTGACCGGACGAGGCGCCCGAACTCCGTGCGGCGGGCGGGCGGAAGGCGGTCCAGGGCCGCGCTGTGGAAGATCACCAGGGTCGCCCCGGGCGGCGCCCCGGCGGCGAGCGCCGGCAGTTCGGCGAGCGGATCGCCGCGGACGATCCGCGGCCGGGGCGCGGCCCGTACGGCGTCGACCGCCGCGGCGAGGCGGTGCGCCCGCTCCTCGTCACCCGGCCAGAGCAGCGACTGCAGCCAGCGCAGATCCTCCCGCTCCGCCACCGGGTCGAGCGGGTCGGCGGCGATCCCGGCCCGCCAGACGACCTCGGGCAGCTGTGCGGGCAGCTCCCCGGCCGCCCAGTCCGTACGGCACCCGAGGGCCACCGGGCTCCCCGCCGCGCCCACCTCGGCGGCCGTCCGGCCGTCCGGGGACGCGTAGACGTACCGGTAGCGGTCGGGGTGCAGACTCAGCCCGGCCGAGGTGCCGACCTCCAGCAGTGCCAGTGGCTGCGGCAGTCGGGCGAGCAGCGGCAGCAGGGCGGCGCAGCGGGCGGGTTCCTCGGTCCGGGCGTCCCGGGCCATGATCACCGTGCGGACCTCGTCCCAGTGCCGGATCGTCCACTCCCGCCAGCGGCCGTACGCCGCCTCGCCGCGCGGGCCCAGCTCCGCGTGCGGGCCGTCGAGGTGGCGGACGGCGGCGAGCAGGAGCTGCGGCTGCTGCTTGCCGCCGGCCGGCAGCGAGCCGGACAGCAGATCGCACAGCTCCGGGTCGTGGCCGATCCGCGCGCTCAACTCCTCGTGGGCGTCGGACCGTCCGCGCGCCTCCCACCAGGAGAACTCCCGGTACCGCAGGGACACATCCGGAGGGCTGCCGGGGAGCGGGCCGCCGCCGTGGGTGGTGAGGTGCCCGGTGTGCGTGCGGCTCTCGGCGTGTCCGGTGCTCCCGGCGTTGACGACCATGATCCGACGTTACGCTGTCACATTCCGTGATCGGTAGGGGCCCCTGTGCAGTGCATCTGACGGGCCGTCAGTGCACATTGGTCGGGGAACGGGGGGCCAACTCGCCCGCTTTCCGGATGCGGTGGCCGGAAAGTCCCGGCCCGCGCTTGTGCGCGGCACATAAGGATTCCCAGGAAGGCTTGGAAAATAGCCAGGCTCTCTATTACTGTCCGATAACGCAGCGCGGTCGTCCCAGCCGCCGCAAGTGGCGGCACCGTTCTGCCCACGCCGAATCCCGTATGCGCTTTTCACGCACCTCCAGCACCTTGAACTGCACCAAGGGAACCGGGGAACCACCACCTTGGGGTGAATCGGACGCCTCCGCCAGAGGGCGCCCGTAGGAGACCTTCCTGCTCCGAACCCGTCAGCTAACCCGGTAGGCGAGAAGGAAGGAAAGGAGAGCGCCCCCGTGGCGTCCAACAAGCCTGCCCCCGAGGCCCCGTCCACGTACCCACTCGACGACCACGGAGCCTTCGACGGCCCCGGGTACGCGGGTGGTGCGGAACCGGACGGTGACGGCCCGTGGGAGGAGTGGAACCCCACCGAGGAGTCGGTCCGGTCCGTCCGCGGCAAGCACCGGGTGGCCAAGCAGCGCACCGGAGGGCTCGCCCGTGGCGGCACGGTCCTCGGCGTCGGTGTGATCGCGGCGGTCGGCGCGGGCGGCATGGCCACCGCCGAGGACCGCCCGCCGGTCCCGATCTCGATGCCGGACGTCGGCGGGGTGGCCCACGACCTCTCCGACAGCCTGCCGGACGCCGCGTCGCTCCCCGGTGTCGGCGACCTGATATCCGGCTCCGGCGCGGAGTCCGCCGCGCCTGCCGCCGGTTCTTCGGCCCCGGCCGGCTCCGGTCCGCTCACCCACGCCACCCAGACGCATTCCTCCGGTAGGGACGTCGGCGCCGGCGAGGCGCTGCGCAGCCGCATCCTCCAGCAGGCCGATGTGCAGCAGGACGCCGCCGAGGAAGAGGCCCGTCAGGCCGCCGAGGACGCCGCCGTCAAGGCCGCCGCCACGGCAGCGGACACGGATCGGAAGACCGCGGACCAAGCCGCGGCCGCCAAGAAGGCCGCGGAGGTGGAGGCCGAGCGCAAGGCCGAGGAGGAGGCCCGCCGGAAGGCGGCGGCCGAACGCCTCGCCCAGCTGGCCAAGAGCTTCATCGCCCCGGTCTCCTCGTTCACGCTCACCGCCGGCTTCGGTCAGGCCGGCGACCGCTGGGTCGCGGACCACACCGGGCAGGACTTCGCCGCGCCGACCGGCACGCCCATCAAGGCCGTGCACTCCGGCACCATCACCCAGGCGGGGTGGGCGGGCTCGTACGGCTACCGCATCGTCCTCAAGCTCGATGACGGCACCGAGCTCTGGTTCTGCCATATGTCCTCGATGATCAAGACCTCCGGCACGGTCAACACCGGCGATGTCATGGGCCGTGTCGGCGCCACCGGCAATGTCACCGGCCCCCACCTCCACCTGGAGGTCCGCCCCGGCGGCGGCGCCCCGATCGACCCGATGCCCTGGCTGCGGGACCACGGGGTCAACGTCTAGGAAGGGATCCGGGCCGGAGTCCGAGCCGAGCCGGATTCCGGGCCGGGTGGGAATCCGGGCCGGGTGGGAATCCGGGCCGAGCCGGAATCCGGGACGGAATACGAGTCGGAATCCTGGACGGGCCGGAGCCCCGACCGAGCCGGAATCCGAGCCCCGCGCAGGAATCACCGGACGGGGTACCGCTGCCGAATCGCCTTGTGGGGAACGGGAATAGCTCCCGTTCCCCCGGCGTTGCACCGTCGTATGACCGCGACACACACCCCACACCTCCGCCGGAACCTCGGCTCGCTGTCCGTCTCCCCGCTCTGCCTGGGGGGCAATGTCTTCGGCTGGACGGCCGACGAAGCCGAGTCCTTCGCCGTGCTCGATGCGTACACGGCGGGCGGCGGCAACTTCATCGACACGGCCGACGTCTACTCGGCCTGGGTCCCGGGCAACAAGGGCGGTGAGTCCGAGACCGTCATCGGCAACTGGCTGGCGTCCCGCGGCAACCGCTCCGACGTCGTCATCGCCACCAAGGTCGGCGCCCACCCCGACCTCAAGGGCCTGGGCGCCGCCACCGTTAAGTCCGCGGTCGACGAGTCCCTCGCCCGCCTGCGCACCGACTACATCGACCTCTACTACACCCACTACGACGATGAGTCGGTCGAGGTCGGGGAGTTCCTGACCGCCCTCGACGACCTCGTCCGGGCCGGCAAGGTCCGCGAGATCGCCGCCTCCAACATCTCCGCGCAGCGCCTGGAGGAGTCGCTGGCCCTCTCCGACCGCGAGGGCCTGGCCCGCTACGTCGCGCTCCAGCCGCACTACAACCTGGTCTCCCGGGACACCTACGAGGGCGAACTCGCCGATGCCGCGGCCCGCCACGGCCTGGCCGCGGTCCCGTACTACGCCCTCGCCTCCGGCTTCCTGACCGGCAAGTACCGCCCGGACAGCCAGGTCGGCAGCGCCCGCTCCGGAAAGGCCGCCCAGTACCTGGCCACCGACCGCGGCCGCCGGGTCCTGGCGGCCCTGGACACCGTCGCCACCGCCCATGACGTCGAGCCCGCCACCGTGGCGCTCGCGTGGCTGGCCGCCCAGCCCACCGTCGCCGCCCCGATCGCCAGCGCCCGCACGGTGGCCCAGCTCCCGGCCCTGCTGGCCCTCACCGATCTGACCCTCACGGAGACCGAACTCGCCCTCCTGACCGAGGCGTCGGCCTGAGCGGGGCGTTGGTCTGAGCAGGCGTCGGCCTGAGCGGGATGGTGGCCCGAGCAGGTGGTGGTCTGAGCCGGGCGTTGGCCTGAGCGGGTGGACAGGACGGAGTGGGGGCGGGCGCACCCTGCGCCTGCCCCCACTCCGCGTACGTCCGGCTGGCCGCCGGCTCACTTCCCCCGGCGGTCCACCGCGACCCACGACGCCAGCGCGACCCCGCCCGCCACCGCACAGACCGAGGGCCACGCCCCGATCTTCTTCGCCAACGGGTGCGACCCCACGAACGCCGCCACATACGCCCCGCTCAGCGCCGCCGCGGTCTTGGTGCCGGCCTTCTCCTGCCAGCCCTTGGCCGCCACCGCTCCCGCGGCCGCGAGCGCGACCCCGCCCAACGGCCGCTTCTTCGTCCACCGGGCCACCCCGTAACCGCCGAGCAACCCCGTCGCCGCCACCACACTCGTGGGTACGCCGGCCATCTCCACACCCTCCTCCACGTCGGACGTTCTCCGGACGAGCCTACGTCCGGGGCGGGGTGGGGCGGGGCGTGGTGAGCGGCCGTCGTGATCTCCCCACCGACGGCCGTCTGAGCGCGCGGGGCGTGCCGCGGCGGCCCGGCCGGCCGCCGAGGGGGCTCAGCGCCCCTCGTCCAGCGCCCGCACCAACGCCGGTCGCCCCCACGGCTGGTAGTGCCGGAGGTGTTGGAGCAGGTGGGCTTCCCGGGTGGTGAAGTCAGGGGTGGGGCCGGTGAGGTGGGCGCGGCGGCGGTGGAAGGAGAGGGCCGTGGCCAGGGCGGCGTAGGTGGTGACGGCGCGGGCGGCGGCGGGGCCCTGGGTGCGGTGGGCGAGGTCGCGGGCCAGGGCGCGGGTTCTGAGGGAGGAGAGGGCGTCCGGTTCGGCGGGGGTGAACCAGCCGGCGGCGATGTAGGGGGCGAGGTAGCCGCGTAGCGAGAGCAGTTCCTGGCGGCGGGCCCAGATGGCCAGCCAGGTCAGCGTGATCAGCACGGGGACCATGAAGAGGCCGTAGACGAGCAGGAAGCCGGGGTCGCCGAGGGAGGAGGCGGCGTTCCAGATGGCGTGCAGCAGGACGGCGGTCAGCAGGCCCAGGGCGGCCAGGGCGATCCGGGCCGGGCGGCGGCGCGGGTAGCGGGTCGCGGCGATGCCGAAGGCGAGGCCGGTGAGGATGGTGAAGAGGGGGTGGGCGAAGGGGGAGACGATGATGCGGAGGAAGAAGGTGCCGGCGGTGAGGGAGTCGAGGCCGGAGTGGCCCAGCGACTGGTCCTCGCCGAAGGCGTTGCCCAGATAGAGGATGTTCTCGGTGAAGGCGAAGCCGGTGGCGGTGATACCGGCGATGACGATGCCGTCCGTGATGCCGTCGAAGTCGCGCCGGCGGAAGCGGTAGAGGAAGAGGACGGCGGCGGCCTTGACCGCCTCCTCGACGACCGGGGCGATCACACTCGCTCCCCAGGCCTCGGCCTCGGAGGGGGAGGCGGAGGCGATGTTGGCGGCGAGCCAGTCCGTGGCGAAGCCGTTGGCCAGGAGCGCGACCAGCGCCGCCGCGCAGGCGCCCCAGGTGAACGCGAACGCGAGGTTGCGCCAGGGCTCGGGCTCGATCCGGTCCAGCCAGCAGAACGCGGCGAGGAGCAGCGGTACCGGGCAGACCGCCAGTCCCAGCCCGACGAGGAAGCCCTCGGTGCCGGTCTCCTGGCGCACCATGGCGAGGATGATCACGCCGGAGAGCGCCAGCAGGGATATCAGGGCGACGGCACGGACGGTCCGGCTGCGCCAGGGCAGGGCACGGCGGCCGGTGTCCGGGGCCGTGGCGGGGTGGGGTGTGTACGGGGGCGGGGCGGGTGAGGCGCGGTGCGGGGGCGGCTGGGACGGGTACACCGCTCGACCCTAACGAGCCTCCGCCAGCGGGCGGGGCCGTACCGTCCCGCCCGCTGGGTGACACATCGCACGCGCACCGGGCGCGCCGCCGGAGCGCGCCTGCGGGCCCCGGCGCGCGCCGGCTCAGTCCTCCCGGCGGCGGAAGAGCAGGTCGTGGACGACGTGCCCCTTGTCCAGGCCCTGGCTCTCGAACTTGGTGAGCGGCCGGAAGTCCGGACGCGGCGCATAGCCGGGGTGGAGGTTCTCCAGCGTCGGCTCGGCGGAGAGGACCTCCAGCATCTGCTCGGCGTACGGTTCCCAGTCGGTCGCGCAGTGCACCAGGGCACCGGGCGCGAGCCGGGTGGTCACCAGCGAGAGGAACTCCGGCTGGATCAGGCGCCGCTTGTGGTGGCGCTTCTTGGGCCAGGGGTCCGGGAAGAAGACGCGCAGGCCGGCGAGGGAGGCGGGGGCGAGCATCTCGCGCAGGAGGATGATCGCGTCGCCGTTGGCCACCCGGATGTTGGACAGGCCGTTCCGCTCCGCGAGACCGAGCAGATTTCCCTGCCCCGGGGTGTGCACATCGCAGGCGAGGATGCCGGTGGCCGGATCCGCGGCGGCCATCCGCGCGGTGGCCTCGCCCATGCCGAAGCCGATCTCCAGCACGACCGGCAGCCCGTCGAAGAACGCGTCGAGGTCGATCCGCGAGAGCCCGTCGATGTCCAGCCCCCACGTGGGCCACAGCCGCCGCAGCGCATCGGCCTGGCTCGGCGAGACCCGGCTGCGGCGGGGCTGGAAGGACCGGATCCGCCGCTCGTGGTGCGACCCGGCGGGGTCGGCGGCGGGGCCCGTACCGTCCGGGAACATGGGCGTGCCCCGGCGGGGCGCCGACACGGCAGGCGGGGGTGCCGCGGCAGCGACGGCGTCCGGAGCGCCGGTGACGATGTCCGGAACGTCTGGTTCCGTGACAGCGGAGGCGGGGCCGACGGCGGGGGCAGCGGGGGTGGTGGGATTCTCGGACACAGTGTGTCGATTCTACGAGGCCGCCTCGGCGCCCGGGCGGGGACGGGGAACCGGCGGGGAAGCGACGGGGCACCGCACACCGTGAAGGCCGTTGGCGCGGCTCGTCGGCGAGTGCATACGATGCGGGTTTGGCATGGCAAAACCAAACCAGGGGGTCTGTTCATCGTGTCGCAGGGTGGCCAGGGAAGCACCGGGAATCCGCAGGGACCGCAGCCGGCCGGGTCGGGTTCCGGTGGACCGCCGCCCACCGCACCGCCGGACCCGGGCCACGGCCCGCCGCCCGTCCCGCCGCAGGGCCAGTTCGGGCCCCCGGCCGGCGCGCCCGGCCAGCCGCTCCCGGGGCAGCCCGCTCCGCCGCCGGCCGGCCCCGGCCCCCAGGCGGCCCCGCCCGGACCGTACGCGCCGCAGTTCCCGCCGCCGGGGCCGCAGGGCGCGCCTCAGCAGGGTGTGTCCCCGCAGGGCTACGCCGTTCCGCCCGGGCCGCAGGGCGGGCAGCAGCCGCCGCCGTACGCGCAGCCGCAGGGGCATCAGGTCCCCGGACAGCCGCCGTTTTCCGGCGGGCCCGTGGCGCCGCCGTTCGGGGGCGGGCCGGGGCAGCCGCCCGGGGCCGGGCGCAGCGGAATGCCGGTGCCGCTCATCCTGGTGATCGTGTTCGTGGTGCTGGTCGCCACCGGTGTCGGCGGGTACTTCGTCCTGACCGCGGGTGACTCCGACAGCCCCGAGGACCAGAAGCCGGCGAACGCCATGCCGCAGCTCTGGGAGGCCAAGCAGCCCGCCAGCGAGGAGGACCACGACCTCGCCCAGGACGGCATGCGTTCGATGTGGGCCAACGACAACGCCGTCATCTACGGCGACAGCCAGGGCGTGCGGGCCTTCAACCGCGAGACCGGCAAGAAGGAGTGGACGGTCAAACCGCCCAAGGGCGCCGGTGAGGTCTGCGGGATGTCGTCCACGACGAGCGACGACGGTGTGGGCGCCGTGGTCTTCGACGCCGGCGGCGACGACTGCGCCTTCCTCTCCGCCGTCGACTCCGACACCGGCCGCACCCTGTGGTCGAAGAACCTCAAGGGCCGGCACACCGAACGCGAGCCGGAGGTCGTGGTCAACGGCAAGACCCTCGGCGCCGCGATCGGCGACACCTACGCCGGCTTCAGCATCACCGGTGGTCGTGAGCAGTGGAGCGTGGAGGCCCGCGGGGACTTCTGCACCACCTCCACGGGCCTGAGCTCCCAGTACCTGGCGATCTCCAGCGACTGCAGCGATGCCAAGCCCAAGCAGCAGCTGTCCATCCACGACCTGGAGTACCCCAGCATCCAGTCCAAGGAGGCGGGCGAGAAGCGGGGCATCGAGCGCACGCTGGCCGACGAACCGCTGACGCTGCTGATGCAGGAGGGGGACGGGCCGGAACCCGAGCGGAGCATCCAGACCTTCAACAAGGACCTCAAGCCGGACCACAGCGTCAAGCTGGAGGGCGACCTCAAGGACCTGGACTTCCAGCCCCGTACCACCTTCGTCGACGAGGAGGAGCAGGTGCTGGTGACGGCCTACCGCAACAACACGGGTATGGCCGCGGTGGACCTGAAGAACGGCAAGCTGCTGTGGAAGAAGAGCGAAGCCGCCGCCGTCACCATGGGCGAGGACGGGGTGGTCGCCCTCGCCGGGCCCGGAGCGGGCGGGCAGGACCCGCGGCTGCTCAGCATCGATCTGAACACCGGCAAGGAGCGTGTGATGGGCACCCTGTACGACCCCCAGCACCAGTTCGGCAGCCCGATGATGCTCTCGGCGGAGTGGAACGACAACATCCACACCCTGGTCGTCGAGGGCCGGATGCTCGACAACCAGCAGGTCATCCGCGGATACAAGCTGCCCCACAGCTGACCCGCGGGGCGGCTTCGCCCACCGGCCTCCGGCTCCCCCTTCTCCTCGGGGGCCGGAGGCCGGTCCCGTTCGGTGACCGTCCCGTCAGGCGCCGGGGCGGTCCAGCAGCGCCAGCGCCCTCCGCGCCACCTCGCGCCCGATGGGCAGCGAGGCCGTTGCCGCGGGGGAGGGGGCGTTGAGGACGTGGATCATGCCGGGGGAGTCGCTGATCAGGAAGTCGTCGACGAGGGTCCCGTCGGGCAGCACGGCCTGGGCCCGGACACCGGCCGGGGCGGGCCGGAGGTCCTCCTCGGTGGCCGAGGGCAGGAGCCGGCGGACCGCGGCGGCGAAGGCGCGCCGGGACAGCGAGCGGTGCAGCTCGCCGGCGCCGTAGCGCCAGTGGCGGCGGGCTATCCGCCAGGCGCCCGGATAGCCGAGGGTGCCGGCCAGCTCGGTCGGGCGGACCGTGCCCCAGGAGTAGCCCTCGCGGGCCAGGGCGGGGACGGCGTTCGGGCCGATGTGCACGGCGCCGTCGACGCCCCGGGTGAGGTGGACACCCAGGAACGGGAAGGCCGGGTCGGGGACCGGGTAGACCAGCCCGCGCACGAGGGCGGCGCGCTCGGGGGCCAGGGTGAAGTACTCGCCCCGGAACGGGACGATGCGCATCCCCGGTGTGTCACCGGCCAGCCGGGCGATCCGGTCACAGTGCAGTCCGGCGCAGTTGACCAGGGCGCGGGCGCGGTGGACCGTGCCGTCGGCGGTACGGACCGCGACCCGGCCGGGGCGCCGGCCGATCGTGGTCACCTCGGCGTTGTGGACGATCCGGGCACCGGCCTCCTGGGCCAGCCGGGCGTACTGGCGGGCGACCGCGGTGAAGTCGCAGATGCCGGTCGTACCGACGTGGATGGCGGCCAGGCCCCGCACCTCGGGTTCGTACGCGGCGATCTGGGCCGGGCCCAGCTCACGCACGGGCAGGCCGTGCTCCCGGCCGCGCTGGATCAGGCCGTGCAGCCGCGGGAGTTCGCTGCGGTCGGTGGCGACGATCAGCTTGCCGGTGACCTCGTGCGGGATGTCGTGCTCGGCGCAGAACTTCACCAGCTCCGCCGAGCCCTGCAGGGCGTAGCGGGCCTTGAGCGAGCCGGGCGGGTAGTAGATGCCGCTGTGGATCACACCGCTGTTGCGTCCGGTCTGGTGGCGGGCCGGACCGGACTCCTTCTCCAGGACCACGACCCGCGTGCCCGGAGCGGCCCGCGTGATCGCGTGGGCCGTAGAGAGCCCGACGATACCGGCACCGATCACCAGCACGTCGCAGTCGTACGCCGCCACTGCACCTCCCCAACCACCTGACCACAGCCTGGACCGTCGCCGCGGACCTGCGCAGCATCCCGAATCCGACGACATCCCCGACGACGTATCCCATCATGACGGCCGGCACTGACAATCCCGCCGGGGCGGTGCGGCGAGACGGAGATACCGCACGATGAGACGGCGGAACGGCGCGGCGGCCGTCCGCACGACCCCGCTCCGGCGGCCCGCTCCCCGCTCTCTGCTCCGGCGGCCGGTGCCCCGGCCCGGCCCATTCCTCGCCCCGTCGGCCGGTGCCCCGGCCCGGCCCGTTCCTCGCCCCGTCGGCCGGTGCCCCGGCCCGCCCAGGACGGCCCCCCCCGCGCCTACGCCGGCGCCGCCAGCAGCGGCCGCGCCCGCTCCCGCAGCTCCACCACCCGGGGCTCGTCGCCGTACGGCTCCAGGCGGTGCAGCAGGTCGCGGACGTACTCCGTCGTACGGGCCGAGGAGATCCGGCCCGCCACCTCGACCGCCCGGGCGCCCGCAGCGCAGGCGGCGTCCAGATTGCCGGACTCCAGTTCGGCCACCGCGGACACCACCAGTCGCAGGCCGTGGGAGCGGACGAACTCCTCCGTGGGGCGGGAGAGCGCCTGCTCGGTGAAGCGGCGGACCTGGCGGGGCAGCCGCAGGTCCCGGTAGCACTCGGCGGCGTCCGCGGCGAACCGCTCGTAGGAGTAGAAGTCCAGCCACGACGGGTCGGGGTCGCCGCTGCGGGAGCGCTCCAGCCAGCCCTCGGAGGCCTTCAGCGCCACCTCACAGGCGCGCGCCTCACCGGCCTTGGCCTGTGCACGCGCCTCGACCAGCCGGAAGAAGCTCATGGTGCGGGCGGTGGCCAGGCCGCGGTTGCGCTCCAGGGCGGCCTGCGCGAGGTCGATGCCCTCGTCGGCGAAGCCGCGGTAGGTCGCCTGGAGGGACATCGAGGCCAGGACGTACCCGCCCAGGGGCACGTCGGCGGCCGCACGGGCGAGCCGGAGCGCCTGGATGTAGTACCGCTGCGCGGCCTCCTGTTGGCCGGTGTCGAAGGCCATCCACCCGGCGAGCCGGGTGAGTTCGGAGGTGGCCCCGAAGAGCGCCCGGCCCACCTCGTCGCTGTACGAGGCGAGCAGCAGCGGTGCGGCGTCCACCCGGAGGCACTCCGGCACCATCGATGAACGCCAGTCCCCGCCACCGTACTTGGAGTCCCAGCGGCGCGCGTCCTCCGCCGCCTCGCGCAGCTTGCTGACGTCGCTGTGGCCGACGTGCTGCGGGGTCCCGGCGTCGCCGGCCGCCGCGGCGTCCTTGTCGCGGGCCTCGACCGCCTCCCGCGCCACCGAGCTGTCGGCCGGGGATATCAGCCAGCGCGAGGCGGGGGTGGCGTAGGCGCTGACCGCGAAGGATCCGGCCAGGCTCTGCCAGATGCCGCCGCTACCGGCCCGCCGTCCGGCCAGATCCAGCCGGTACAACTCGGTCGCCGAGCGCACCGCGGCGCCCACATCGCGCGGGAAGGCCAGCCCGACCTCGGGCGCCGGGTCGGCGTCGGCCAGCCCGATCTCGTGCAGCGGCACCGGGCGGCCCAGTTTGCTGCCGATCGCGGACGCGATCAGGTGGGGCGCGGCGCCCTGCGGCACCATGCCCTTGGAGACCCAGCGCGCCACCGACGTCTTGTCATAACGAAGCGTCAGTCCGCGTTGCGCACCGAGGTCGTTGACCCGGCGTGCCAGTCCGGCATTGCTGATACCCGCGAGGGCGAGAACAGTGCCGAGCTTCTCGTTCGGCCCGCGTATATCCCTGGACATGCGCACCCCTCGACACAGCGACAGCCGCCCCGCTACCCCGGGGCATGCGTCCACCCAGAGTAGTTCGCCGGATCCCGACCGTTAAGGGTCGGTGTCCCGGATGGCGAGATTCGTGTTCAAACAGGGGTGCGGGGGTTGGCATGTGCTCCGGGTACGTGTGCCCGTGCGCCCGTCCGTGCGCGCTGGCCGCTCCGCGGCGGGAGCGCTTCCATGGCTTCTGCGTGGGTCGGCCCGCTGCTGGATTCAGTGGGCTGGGGGACACCGTCACCTCATTCCCCGCGGGTGACGGTCCGGTCCGGGGGGCGAAGCCCGCTTCCCGGACCGTCGCGCAAGCCGGCCGCCGGCTGGTAGCGGCACCGGTCGACACGACGCCCCGGTATGTCAACTCGACCGTACGGAACGGACTTTGGCTGAAAAGAGACGGGTGAGGGTTTCGCGCCGCCCCGTATCCGGAGCCGCCCCGGGGGCCACACGGGGGGCCTCCCGGGGCTGACGCGGGGGCACTCCGCGGACCGACCCGCCATCCGCCCGCCGTCCGCCGTCCGCCCGCGTCCGCCCGCCGCCCTCCCGCGCACCCGCCCCGGCACCGGCGCCGGTTGGCCCCACTGTCGCACCCCGTCTACAGCGCACCCATGGCGCCCCGCGTCCCGGCGCGCCGCCCCGCGTCCCGGCGCGCCGCCTCGTGGCCCGACGCCGCCGCGGCCCGACGCCTCCGCGTCCCGGCGACGCCCCTCCCGCTTCCCGGCGCCCCCCGCGGCCCGCCCCGCCGCCCACTGCCCGTACGCACGCCCGCCTCGGCACCTCCCCCGCGCCGCGGTCATGGCAGCATGGTCGCCGCAACAACAGCTCGGCGGCAGCTTGGCAATCCCCTGTACGGGGCGTCCGTTGGCCCTGGCGGACGGGTAATCGGGTGGAGGCGGCGATGCGCTGGTTGGTGGGGTGGAGCAGTGCCACCACGGGGCCGTCCGCCACAGGACCGGCGGCGGGCGCGGAGGCGCGTTCCGTGCTCCCCGTGGGCGCCCAACTCCTCTGGGGCGACCCGGATCCGCTGTGGGCGGTCGGCGACTGGCGGCCCGACGAGGTCCGGGTCGTCCAGGCCGATCCCGAGACCCGGCTCGCCGTCTTCGGGGTCTGCGGTGCCACCGACGACCAGCTGCGGGTCGGCCTGTTCGCGGCGCGCGGGGGCGCGCTGCGCCACCTCACCGCCTGGCCCGGCAGCTACACCGCCGTCGTCCAGGTGGGGCGCCGGATCACCGTCACCGGAGACCTGGCCGGCGCCCGCCCCGTGTTCCACACCGCCTGGGCCGGCGGCACCGCCTACGCCACCGCCGCCCTCCCGCTCGCCGACCTGATCGAGGCCGGCCTCGACATCGGCCACCTCGCCGCCCTGTTGGCCTGCCCGGACTCCCCGGAGGCGCTCGGCTCCGGCACCCCGTACGAGGGGGTCCACCGGATCCCGCCCGGCCACGCCCTGGTGCTGCGCGGCGGCGCCCGCGACATCACCTCGTACGAGCAGACCAGCTCGCTCGCCGTCGCCGCGCCCCAACTCGCCCCGGAGCAGGCCGTGGACGGTGTCCGCGACGCGCTCGTCGAGGCGGTCCGCGCCCGACTGGCGGGCCTCCGGCACGCCCCCGACCCGGACGGGCCCGACGGCCTCGACCCCGGCCCGGTGCCCGGTATGGGGCCCGCCGAGCGACGCGCCGCACGGGGCGGCCCGGCGCCCGGAGTCGGCGCCGACCTCTCCGGGGGCAGCGCCTCGGGAACCCTCGCCCTCCTGGCCGCGGGGCTCCCCGGGCGGCCCGGCCGGCTGGGCGGCCAGGGCGAGCGCCTGCTGGCCGTCACCTTCAACGACCGCGCCACCCATGGCGCGCAGGCCTACCACGACGCCGAACTGGAGCGCGCCCGCAGCATCGCCGACGATCCGCGGCTGCACCACGTCGTCGTCGCGGCCGGCGAGGAGGCGCTCCCGTACGCGGACCTCGGCGGCGGGGCGCTCACGGACGAGCCGGGGCCCTCGCTCACCACCGCAGGACGCCACCGCCGCCGGCTGCTGTCCGGCAGCGCCGACCACTTCGTGGGGCACGGCGCCCGCCAGGTCCTCGACGCCCACCCGGCCCGCCTCGCCGACCTGTTGATGGACCGGCGCCGGCGCCACCTGCTGCGCCCGGTCACCGCCCTGGCGAAGGCCGACGGCCCCTTCGCGCACTCCGTCCTGGTGCCGTTCACCGTGTACCGCGCGGCCCGCCGGCTCGCCCGTACGCCGTACCCGTCCGGCATCGCCGAGACGGCCCGCCGCCTGTTGGAGCGGGAGTTCGCCGACGAACCGCCGGCCGACGGCGCCGTGGACGCTTCGTTGGCCGCGCTCACCTGGTGCCGGCCGGGGCCCGCGGCGCGCTGGCTCACCGGCGAGGCGCTGGCCGAAGTATCGGTTCGCCTCAACGAGGCGGCGGCCCGGTCGTCCGCCGGGGGCCGCCCCGGGGAGCGCCGGGCACGGGCGGCGCTGGCCCGCCAGGCCGCCGACCACCGCGTCTTCGAGCAGGCCGCCGAGGTCCGCAACCAGCGGCTGCACGCGCCCTTCCTCGACAACCAGGTGGTGCTCGCCTGCCGCGCCCTGCCGGACACCCTGCGGGTGCAGCCGGGGGCGCGGGCCGCGGTGCTGCGCTCCGTACTGGCCGGCGCCGGCGTACGCGACCTGCCGCCCGGGTGGGGCGCCACCTCGCACCCCACCCACGCCGCGGCGGTACGGGCCGGGCTGCGCGGCGCGGTCGGCGACCTGGTGCGGCTCTTCGACGCGCCGCTGCTGGCCGATGCCGGGCTGATCGAGGCGCGGGTGGTCCGCAAGGCGCTGCGGGCGGCGGCGGAGGGGGCCCCGCTGCCGCTGGACGGGCTGGCGGAGCTGGTCTCCACGGAGCTGTGGCTGCGCCGGCTGGTGGCGCGGCGGGGGACGTGCTGGACCGGGGCCGAGGCCCCGCGACAACGCGCGGTGGCGGGCGGCGTGGTGCCCCGGGCGCGGCTGGCCTGAGGGCACCGGCAGTCCGGCCGCCGCCGGCCGCCGCGCACCTCAGCGGCAGCTGATCCGCGCCTGCGCCCAGTCGCCCGGGGCGACCGCGGCGAACGGCGAGGCCGGCTCGACCACCAGCCGCAGCGTCCGGCGGCCCGTCAGCGGCACCTGCACCGGCACCGCCGGCTCGCCGCCCCGCAGCACGGCCGACCGCCACAGCAGCTGCCCGTCCGCGTAGACGGAGAAGCGCAGGGCGCCGCTCCCCATGCCGAGGTCGTCGATGCCCGCCCGGGCGTCGTAGGTCAGGCACCGGCGGTTGAGGTCGATGAGCACCGAGGAGGGGGCCTGCATGCTCACGCCGTCCGGGTACGTCGTCCCGGCGATCGAGAGGGACTGCCGCTGCCACAGCCAACTGCTGCCGAGGGTGCGCAGCTCCGGTTTGCTGCCGTCGCCCAGGAAGTCGTGGTCGAGCCTGTTGAGCGGGTAGCTGGTCGGCGCGGGGAGCGGCGGCTTCGGCGAGGGCTCGGGCGGCCGCGGCGTGGGCGTGGGCGTGGGCGTGGGCGTGGGCGTCGGTGTCACGGGCGGGGTGGGTCTCGGCGTCGGCTGGGAGGGCGGCGCCGGTCGCTGGGTCGGCGTCGGCCGCTCGGTGGGCGTCGGCCGCGCCGGTGCCGGCTCCGCGGGCGCCGGCGGCTTCGGCCGGCTCGGGGTGTGCGCCGCGGATGGCTTCGGTGCCGGCGCCGGTTCCGCACCGACCGCCGGCGGCATTGACCTCGCCGGTGCGGGCGGGGCCTTCGACGGTGCCGGCGGGGCCGACCGGGCGGGCCCGGCCTGGGGATGCGGCGCCGGGGCCGGGCTGCCGGTCAGCGCCAGCGCGAGCGCCGTGCTCGCCGCCACTGCGGCCCCGACGCCGATACCGATCTTCACCGGAGCCCCGAGCACCTTGCCCACGGCGGAGGCGCCGGAGCCGGAGCTGCCCCCGGCCGTCCCGGAGCTGCCCCCGGCCGTCCCGGAGCTGCCACCGGCTGCCCCGGAGCTGCCACCCGCCGCCCCGGAGTTGCCACCGGCCGCCGCCGCACCGGCCCCGGCTGCCACACCCGCACCGGCCGCCACGCCCACACCGGCCCCGGCAGCCGCCTTCACCGCGTACCCGGCGGCGCACCAGCCGATGACCGCCACCGGCAGCAGCGCACCGATCCGCTGGTTGACGTCCTCGACCTCCAGCGCGGCCACCCGGCACCGGGCGCACTCGTCCAGATGCCTGCGCAGCCCCCGCTCGGCCCGCATCCGCAGCCCACCGCGGGCATACGCGCCGAGCCGGTCGGCGTAGCGGGCGCAGTCACCGCCGGCGGTCAGCGCCTGGCTGACGTGCGCCTGCAGGTACGCCTGCTTCAAGCCCTCCCGCGCGCGGTGCGCCAGGACGGCGGTGGCGTTCGCGGTCAGCCCCAGCAGCGGGGCGACCTGGCTCGGCGACTCGTCCTCGACGGTGGTGTGCCACAGCACCGTCTGATAGCGCTCCGGCAGGCTGCGGAACGCCTGGACCGCCATCGACTGCTCGGCCTGGTGCAGGGCGTGCACCTCCGCGCCCAGGTCGAGGGTGTCGTCGTCCAGGGCCGTCCCGGCGGCGGTCACCGCGAACACCGCGAAGTCCTCGACCAACTGCTCGCGCCGCGCGGTCCTCGCCCAGGAGGCGGCCACCCGACGGACGGTCGTCAGCAGATAGGCGCGCACCGCGGTGTCCGGGCCCGCCCCACCACGCACCGCCTGCAGCGTGCGGGCGAAGACCTCCCCGGTCAGGTCCTCCGCGGTGTGCGCGTCCCGGCAGCACCGCCGGGCGTAGCGGCGGACCGCGTCGGCGTGCCGGCGGTACATCTCCTCGTACGCCCGGTCGTCGCCGGCTCGTAGATCGGCGAGCAACTGGGCGTCAGACGGCGGGAGTTCACCGCCCTCGGCGTCGTCGGAGGGGACCGCGGTGCGGCCGGGTGCGCGCTGCGGCGGAACGCTGGTGCCCTCGCCCGGCCGCCCGTCGGCACGGCCGGCCTGGCCCGGAGTCCGCCGGGGGCGCGCCGCCTCGTGCCGGTCCGCCCGGGGCTCGTCGCCGCGCCGCTCGTCCTGCCCGTCAACATCCATAGCCGAGGCCCCCGAAGCCGCCCGTCACACCGGAATACGGCGCAAGCGTGCCACACCCGTGCACAGTGCCTTCAGGGGCCCGGGTGTCAACCACCCGTCCGAGGAGGACCGGCGGACGGCCGCACGGGCGTTCACCCGTACGGGCCACCGCGCCCACATGGGCCACACGGCCCGCGGAACCCGTACGGGCCACCCCGCGCACTTCTCGTGGACGGCGCTCGCCGCACGCCTTAGGAGCTGGCACGGGACCGCCGTCCGGTGGCCCGCTGCCGGCCGCGCCGTGCCGCGCCATGCCGCGCCGCGCCGTGCCATGCCGTGCCGCGCCGTGCCGGCCGGTCCGGCGGACCCGGCCTGCGGGCCCGTCCGGACGTGGCCGGCCGGCGGAGCTCACTGGGCGGGGCGCGAGCGCAGCCCCTCCAGCAGGATCTCCAGCAGCCGCGCGGAGGCGGCCTGCTGGTGGGTGGGGTCGGGCAGCGCGGGCGCGCCTGTGGCGATCACCAACAGCACGTCGGAGACCGTCACATCGGCCCGCAGTTCACCGGCCGCCCTGGCGCGCTCCACGAGCCGCCCGACGACCTCCAGCAGCGCCTCGGCCCCCGTCGTCCCCTCGGCGGGGTCCACCGCGCCCTCGACGGCGGCCGATTCCTCCCGCTGGTCCTCCCGCCGTTCGACCAGCCGCAGATCGGCGCCCGCGCCGTCCGCCGTCCGCTGCTGTGGCACCCGGGCCTCGCCCAGGCCTTCCGGCACCCGGGACGGCTCGGCCGTCTCGGCCACGGGAGGAACGGGCCGGTCGGTGCCCGCGCCCACCCGCAGGATTCCCGGCGGCAGCAGCCGTCCGGCGCCCGAGGCGACCGACGTCCGCAGGAAGCGGGACAGCGCCGACCACGGGTCGTCCTCCTGGCCCAGCGCCGTCCGCGCCTGGTCCGTCAGCCGGGAGGTCTCCTCCTCGGCTATCCGGCGGACCAGGATGTCCTTGCTCGGGAAGCGGCGGTAGACCGTGCCGACCCCGACCCGGGCCCGGCGCGCCACGTCCTCCATCGGCGCGCCGTACCCGAGCTCGCCGAACACCTCGCGCGCGGCCCGCAGTACATGCTCCAGATTGCGCTGTGCGTCGACCCGGAGCGGCGTGGTCCGGCCGCCCGTGCCCATTGCGGCACCGCTGGTCACGCTGCTGCCCCCGTTGCTGTTCATGCCCGTGCTGTGGTTGCTGTGGTTGCCGTGATGACCGTCTTCGCTGCCGGACGTGTGCGCCATGGCAACGGCGGTCGGCCCATGAGAGCCCTGAATGTGCATATAGATCCCCCGGTAATGACGTCTCCCCCCGGAGACTCCCCGCCCTGACTGCCGGGGCGTACCGACGAGAGGGTGCACCCCAACGAGATACGAACATAGTTGAGCCCGGGTCAAGATTGAAGAGGGCGTTCCGCGCAGTGCGCCCCCCGATCGGCCCAACGGGGTGATCCGCCCGGTTTACGCCCCCGTCCCGCCCCGCCCGCGCGCCCTCTGACCAGCACAGCTCGTCCGGCGCCCGCGGAACGTGCCGTTCCGCCCCCAGGTCCCCTCCCGGTCATCCATTTCGACGAGCCTGTGGACAAAGGCGTCCCGGGGGTGCGTCATGGAACAGTGCTGTGCTTTCCCGGGGGCGCAGCGCGACGGCGGCCGCGCCGTCGGCCGGCGGGTCGGTGCCGCCCCGGGGCCGGTCGACACCGCGAGGAGAAGCTCTGTGAAGGCTGTGTCTTCGACGTCTTCGGACACCGTGGCGCGCATTCTCGTCATCGGCGGCGGCTATGTGGGGATGTACACCGCCCTCCGGCTCCAGCGGAAGCTGAGGCAGGAGCTGCGGCAGGGCACGGTCGAGGTGATCGTGGTCGACCCCGAGCCGTACATGACCTACCAGCCGTTCCTGCCCGAGGCCGCGGCCGGCTCCATCTCCCCGCGCCATGTCGTGGTACCGCTGCGCCGCGTCCTGCCCGACTGCAAGGTGGTGATCGGTGAGGTCACCGCCGTCGACCACGCCGAGCGCCGGGCGACGATCACCACCCTGGCCTCCGAGAAGGCCGGCGCCGCCGCCATCGAGGTGGCCTACGACGAACTCGTGCTGGCGCCCGGCTCGGTCTCGCGCACCCTGCCCGTGCCGGGTTTGGCCGACGTCGGCATCGGCTTCAAGACCGTCGAAGAGGCCATCGGCCTGCGCAACCACGTCCTCGGGCAGCTCGACATCGCCTCCTCCACCCGCGACCCCGCGGTCCGCGATGCCGCGCTGACCTTCGTCTTCGTCGGCGGCGGCTACGCCGGTGTGGAGGCGCTGGCCGAACTGGAGGACATGGCCCGCTACGCCGTCCGCTACTACCACAACATCAAACCCGAGGACATGAAGTGGATCCTGGTCGAGGCGACCGACCGGATCCTGCCCGAAGTGGGGCCGGAATTGGGCCGCTACGCCGTACGGGAGCTGCGCGGCCGCAATATCGACGTACGGCTGGAGACCCGGCTGGAGTCCTGCGAGAAGCGCGTCGCGGTGCTCAGCGACGGCTCGCGCTTCCCCACCAGGACCCTGGTGTGGACCGCCGGCGTCAAACCGCACCCCATCCTGGCCGCGACCGGCCTGCCGTTGAACGGCCACGGCCGCCTCAAGTGCACCGCCGCGCTCCAGGTGGACGGCGTCGACCACGCCTGGTCCGCGGGGGACGCGGCCGCGGTGCCCGACCTGACGGCCGAGCCGCCCGCCAAGCCCGACGATCCCCCCGTCCTGTGTGCCCCCAACGCCCAGCACGCGCTGCGCCAGGCCAAGGTGCTCGCCGAGAACATCGCGGCTGCGGTGCGCGGCGGCCCGCTGGTGGACTATGCGCACAAGTACGCCGGTTCGGTGGCCTCGCTGGGCCTGCACAAGGGCGTCGCCCACGTCTACGGGCGCAAGGTGCGGGGCTATCCGGCGTGGCTGATGCACCGCGCGTACCACCTGGGCCGGGTGCCGACCTTCAACCGCAAGGCCCGGGTGCTGGCGGAGTGGACCCTCGCGGGCCTGTTCAAACGCGAGATCGTGTCGCTCGGCTCGCTGGAGAACCCGCGCGCCGAGTTCGAGCTCGCCGCCGGCACCGGGCGCCACAACGAGGCCAGTTGACGCGCCGTGGCCGCCACCGAAGTTGACCCGCCGTCATCCCGGTGGCGGCAGGAGAATGCGGAGTGCGGAACTCCCCGCCGGCTCGCAGGCGTCTGACGGATGTCCGTCCGGTCGGCCACACTGGACGTGTGACCATGGGTGGGCTCGTATCTGCAAAGAGTGACAACCACGAGGATTCTGGACGTTTGCTGCATTCCGCAAAGGGGCGCCGAGAGTGTCCCCAGCCGACCCTCCCCCGGCCGACGGCCGGGAGGTCCCGCCATGCCGACGGCCCGATCCCGCGCGACGACGCGAAGTAAGAGGTACCCCTCCGTGATCTTCACGCGCTGGAGCGCCAAGTTCCCCGGTACGCAGCGACGCGCCGCCGCCCGGTCCGACCGGGCCGCACCCCGCCCCGCGTCCGGCCCGCCGTCCGGCCCGCCCGAGCCGGCCCCGGCGCCCTCCACCGCGCCCACACCGGCGACGGCCGCGCCCAGCGCCCCGACGGCCGCCACGACGGGCTCCGTCCCCGCGGCCCGCGCCGAGCACGCCGAGGCGGCCCGCGCCGCGGGCGGCACCCCGGCGACCCTGCCGCCCACCGTCGACGCGCTCTCCGTCCACGACATCCTCGGCACCATCCCCGCACTGGTGGCGGTGGTCTACGGCCCCGAGCACCGCCTCGCCTACGTCAACGGCGCCTACGCCGGCGTCTTCGGCCCCCGCCCGGCCGGCCGGACCGCCCGCAAGGCCCTCCCCGAACTGGACGCGCTGGGGCTGCTCCCGCTGATGGACCAGGTCCTGCGCAGCGGCAGGCCCCGTACGGTCAAGTCCCGCAAGGTCCCCGGCGGCGCCGGCGGCGACCGCACCCGCGACGGCTACTACACCTTCACCTGCACCCCGATCGAGGTCGCCGCCAGCGGACCGGCACCCGACCCCGAGGTGGCCTGCGTCGCACCCCACAAGGGCGTCCTGGTCTTCGGCGCCGAGGTCACCGACCAGATCGAGTCCGCCGAGCGGCTGCGGGCCAGCGAGGCCCTCCAGCGCGAGGCCGCCGTCACCCTCCAACGCTCCCTGCTCCCCCAGGAGTTGGAGCAGCCCGACGACCTCCGGGTGGCCGCCACCTACCAGCCCGGCGGCACCGATGCCGCGGTCGGCGGCGACTGGTACGACGTCATCACCCTCGGCGCCGGACGGACCGCCCTGGTCATCGGCGACGTCATGGGCCGCGGGGTGCGCGCCGCCGCCGTCATGGGCCAGCTGCGCACCGCCGTACGCGCCTACGCCCGCCTCGACCTCCCACCGCACGAGGTCCTACAGCTCCTGGACGGCCTGGCCGCCGAGATCGACGCCAGCCAGATCGCCACCTGTGTCTACGCCGTCCACGACCCCAACGAGGGCCGGCTGGTGTACGCCTCGGCCGGCCACCTGCCGATCCTCGTACGCGACCCGGACGGCACGGTTCGCCGCGCCGCCGAGCCCACCGGACCACCCCTGGGGACCGGCGGCTGGCTGCACACCTCCGGCTCCGTCGCGTTGAGCCCCGGCAGCAGCGCCGTCCTCTACACCGACGGCCTGGTCGAGCGGCGCGACAAGGACATCGACGACGGCCTGGAGGCGCTGGAACGCGCCTTCGCCGGCGCCGCCGGTGCCCCCGACATCGTCTGTGACCGCCTGCTGCGCTCCCTGGGCATCACGGCCACCCACGACGACGACGTCGCCATCCTCGTCCTCCAGCACCCCGAGCGCACCGGCCACGACGCCGAGCTGTTCCACAACGCCGCGCTCGAACTCCACGGCGGCACCGAAGCGGCCCCGCGAGCCCGCGCCTTCGCCTCCGGCGTGCTGGCCTCCTGGCGCTTCCCGCCCGAGCTGCACGACCTCGGCGTACTGGCCGCCAGCGAACTGGTCGCCAACTCCCTCCAGCACGGCCACCCGCCCATGCGGCTCCGGCTGCGCCGCACCGACCGCCGCCTGATCATCGAGGTCACCGACGGCGACGACCACCTGCCGCGCCGGCGCCGCGCCGAACCGGTCGACGAGGCCGGCCGCGGCATCTCCATCGTTGCCACCATCGCCTCCTCCTGGGGCTCGCGCCGCACACCGGGCGGCGGGAAGGCGGTGTGGTGCGAGTTCGCCCTCCCCTGAGCCCCGGCCCGACCAAGTCCCGGGCCTGACCAGCCGCCGGCTCGACCAGGCCTCTGCCCGACCGAGCCCGAGCCCGAGGGCCCGGGCTCGGGCCCACGGGCTCGGACCCGGGTTCGGTCGGGGGAGTAGGCGGCTCAGGCGCCGCAGGCCACCGTCTCCGCCTCGGCCGGCACCCGCGCCGCGGGCACCGTCGCGACGGCCCGGTGCGGGTTGTCCTGCCACGGCCGCAGCATCCGCCCCAGCCACAGCGACAGCACCGTGATGCCGGCCGCGCACACCACGAGCATCGCGATGTACGCCCCGTACATCCCGTGCCCCACCATCAGCGCCCCCACGGCCGGCCCGACCGCCAGCGCCATCTGCTTGACCAGCGCGAACGCCGAGTTGTACTGACCGATCAGCGAGGCCGGCGCCAGATCCGCCACCAGCGGGGAGACCGTCGGCGACAGCATCGACTCACCGATCCCGAACAGCGCATACGTCGAGATCAGCAGCGTCGTGGCCACCGCCTGCGCACCGTGCACCAGCCCCGACAGCCCGGCGGCCAGCCACGCCACCGTCCATATGAGCCCGACCAGCGCCATCACCCGGCTCCGCCGCCGCCCCTCGACCAGCTTGAGCACCACGAACTGGGCCACCACGATCGCCGCGGTGTTGGCCGCGAGGGCGATGCCCAGGCTCGACGGCGGGATCCGCGTCACCTCGGTGGCGTACGCCGCGAGCCCCGACTCGAACTGCCCGTAGCAGGCGAAGAACAGCACGAACCCCAGCACGCACAGCCACACCATTCGCCGGTCGCCCAGTAGCGCCCGCCAGGCACCGCTCTTCCGCTCGTCGCCCGGCACCGCGTCCTCGACCTTGGGGGCCCGCGGCAGCCGTACGGTCGCCACCGCCGCCCCGAGGACCAGGAACATCACGGCCTCGATGGCGAACAGCCGCACAAAGCTCGACGCGTGCGACTCGTCGACCAGCAGCCCGCCGACCAGTCCGCCGATCCCCAGCCCCAGGTTGTTGAGGAAGAACTGGGTGGCGAACGCCCGCGACCGGGTCAGCGTGGTCGAGCACCACACGATCATGGTCGCCAGCGCCGGCTGGATGACCGCGATACCCGCACCGAGCGCGGCAGCGGCCGCGATGACCAGCGGCTCACTGTCGGACAGCCCGATCCCCAGCGAGCCGACGGCGGCGGAGAGCGTCCCCACGAGTGCCACCGGCAGGGGACCGCGCCGGTCGATGACCCGACCGGTCAGTGGCAGGACGACCAGCGCAGCCACGGCCAGCATCGCCAGCACCACGCCGGCGGTACTGGCACCGAGATCCCGCACCTTCGCCACATAGACGTAGAGATACGGAACGGTGAAGCCGTTGCCGAACGCGCTCAGCGCGTTCCCGAGCTGGATCCGGCGCAACGCGGCGCCCATCGCGGTGGTCACACTCACCTACCTAGGTCAGGTCGTACAGCAGTCAGAAAGAACAGGAAGAACAGGAAGGACTGGAAGGAACAAGGAGGAAGGAGAAGGGGGAGCCGACAGCGGCCAGGGCGAGACCGCACCCCGGACCGTTGCAGGCCGGACAGTCTCACCCTGAAGACTTCAACTCTAAACTTCGAAGCTAAAGAGTACACGCCGAAGAACTTCAACGCCAATCATTTTCATGTCATACTGCGCCGCATGCCTGAGCCCTCCGATGCGGCCGGCGACGCAGCCGAGCCGACCCTTGAGGAACAGATCGCGGCGTACCAGCGCGAGTTCCAGGACCTCGACCCCCAGGTGGAACAGGTCGTCTCCGCCCTCCAGCGCCTCAACCGCCGGATGAACGTCGCCTACGGACGGCAGACCGCCACCCTCGGACTGAGCAACGCCGAATGGGAGGTCCTCAAGGCCCTCGTCCTGGCCGGGGCGCCCTACCGCCTGGGCCCCGGCGAACTCGCCAAGCGCCTCGGCCTCACCCCGGCTGCCATGACCCACCGCATCGACCGCATGGCGAACGAGGGCCTGGTGACCCGCGAGCGCGACGAGAACAACCGCGTCCGCGTCATCGTCGAGCTGACCCAGGACGGCCGCGAGAAGTGGCTGGAGGCGATGCGGATGGCGACCGTCTTCGAGGAGGACCTGCTCCAGGACCTCTCCGGCGACGAGCGTCATCTCCTCGGCCAGGTGCTCACCCGGCTGCTGCGCCGTGTGGAGGACGCCCAGCCGGACGCCGGCGGACGGCTGAGTGATCTGGACTGACGCGAGTTGACACCGGGATACCCGATCTGTAGTGTCCTCCGAGTTGCCACAGAGCCGGAACGGTTCTGCGGCAGCCATCCGCCGCTTCGCGGCACACCCACTACTGCACGGCCCCTCACCGGGACCTGTTTCGGCATGCCGAAATTCGGACCACGGCGCGATTATGTGCCAACGAGGAATTCCGCTAACGTAGTGATCACGCCGAAAGGCGCGGCAGAGCAAAAAGGCCGCACCCCGGCAACCCCCTCCGACGGGGAATCGGAAAGAAATTCGGACCGGCAACGGAACGAACAAGATCTGATAGAGTCGGAAAGGCCGAAAAGCGAAAGCCAGACGGCCGAGCCAGCCCCAACAGGGCGCCGGAGACGGAAACGGATCTGGTAAGGTTGGGACCGCGAAGAAGCCGAAAGGCCGAAACGCACCGGCGAAAATCGGAGCCGCAAGGATCTGATAGAGTCGGAAACGCAAGACCGAAGGGAAGCGCCCG
>NZ_JBFAEA010000026.1:0-101889 GCF_040641675.1 Streptomyces sp. NPDC020742 | reverse complement strand
GACGTAAAGCGAAGCAGTCTGGACACCCACCCCCGCAGGACCGCCACCGCAGCCGACAGCCCCGCGCAGCGGCCCCGCCCGCCGCAGGCGCAACGACGAGAAAGCCGACGACGTCGGAAGGCACCCGGCCGCCAGACCACGGCGGCAAAGCCGACAACGTGGGAAGACCGCCAGCCGCTTAGCGCGAAATGCCCTCGTACCCCGCGACATCCCGCGGGCTGCGGGCCGCAGGCCCCACGTACCGGGCCGACGGCCGGACCAGCCGGCCCGTCCGCTTCTGCTCCAGGATGTGCGCGCTCCAGCCGGCGGTCCGGGCGCAGGTGAACATCGAGGTGAACATGTGCGCCGGGACCTCCGCGAAGTCCAGCACGATCGCCGCCCAGAACTCGACGTTGGTGGCCAGCACCCGGTCCGGGCGGCGGTTGTGCAGCTCCTCCAGCGCGGCCTTCTCCAGCGCCTCGGCGACCTCGAAGCGCGGCGCGGCCAGCTCCTTGGCGGTGCGCCGCAGCACCCGCGCCCGCGGGTCCTCGGCGCGGTAGACGCGGTGGCCGAAGCCCATCAGCCGCTCGCCCTGGTCCAGGGCCTTGCGGACGTACGCGCCGGCGTCGCCGGTCCGCTCGATCTCCTCGATCATGCCGAGGACGCGGGACGGCGCCCCGCCGTGCAGCGGACCCGACATCGCGCCGACCGCGCCAGACAGCGCCGCCGCCACGTCCGCGCCCGTGGAGGCGATGACCCGGGCGGTGAAGGTGGAGGCGTTCATGCCGTGCTCGGCGGCCGAGGTCCAGTAGGCGTCGACGGCCTTGACGTGCTTGGGGTCGGGCTCGCCGCGCCAGCGCTTCATGAAGCGCTCCACGACGGTCTCCGCGGTGTCGATCTCTCTCTGCGGCACCATCGGCAGGCCCTGGCCGCGCGCCGACTGGGCGACGTACGACAGCGCCATCACCGCCGCCCGGGCGAGGTTGTCGCGGGCGGTCGCCTCGTCGATGTCCAGCAGCGGCTTCAGGCCCCATACGGGCGCGAGCATCGCCAGCGCGGACTGCACGTCCACCCGGATGTCACCGGAGTGCACGGGGATCGGGAACGGCTCGGCGGGCGGCAGGCCGGGGTCGAACGCCCCGTCCACCAGCAGTCCCCAGACGTTCCCGAAGGACACCTGACCGACGAGGTCTTCGATGTCGACTCCGCGGTAGCGGAGCGCGCCGCCCTCCTTATCCGGTTCGGCGATCTCCGTCTCGAACGCGACGATTCCCTCGAGTCCGGGTACGAAGTCGGACATCAGGCGGCTCCCTCAAGATGGGTACGGCATACGGTCCCTGACCGGCTGCCGTACGGACGAGTCTGGTGTGCGGTGCCGGTGCGGTTACACGGCTGCGCGGGCAGCTCGCGGTCCACGCCGGTCACCCCGGTGCTGCCCGCCGGGGCAGGGGCCACGCGACGGTCCTGCCCGGGCGGGTCGGGCCGCGGGCGGACGGAAGCGGTTGCTGCGGCGGGGCCCTGCTGTGGTGCGGGTGTTCGGGCCGGACGGAACACGATAGCTCCCCCTGTCCGGGGGCCACAGTGGACCGGCCCCGATTTTGGCGGGTCCCCCACCTGCGGGGAAGCGTGACGTCCGGCACACTGATCGATTCGCCGACCGGAGGGTTACGGCCGGTCGAGCAGGGGCAGACTTCCGTCCCTCCCAGCTGACCGTGCGGGACCCGATGCTGCAAGATGAGGCCGTGCACCCAGCCGACGCGCCTCACGCCGAGACCCCCGATCCCTCCACCATGCGCGCGCACTACCGCGCCGAGGGACTCGCCGAGTCCGACCTCGCCGCCAGCCCCTACGACCAGTTCGCACGCTGGTTCAAGGACGCGACCGTGGCCGGTCTGCACGAACCGAACGCCATGGTCGTCTCGACGGCGGACCGCGCCGGCCGGCCCAGTTCACGGACGGTGCTGCTCAAGGCGTTCGACGACCGCGGCTTTGTGTTCTTCACGAACTACCACAGCCGCAAGGGCCGTGAACTCGCCGAGAACCCGCACCTCTCCCTGCTCTTCCCCTGGCACCCGCTCGCCCGCCAGGTCGTGGTCACCGGCACCACCGAGCGCATCGGCCGGGACGAGACCGCCGCCTACTTCCGCACCCGCCCGCACGGCTCCCAGCTCGGCGCCTGGGCCAGCGACCAGTCGTCGCCGGTCGCCTCGCGGGAGGAACTGGAGCGTGCCTACGAGGAATTGGCGGCCCGCTACCCGGAGGGCGAGCAGGTGCCCGCGCCGCCGCACTGGGGCGGCTACCGGGTCGCCGCCGAGACGGTCGAGTTCTGGCAGGGCCGGCTCAACCGCCTGCACGACCGGCTGCGCTACGTACGCGGGACGGAAGCGGAAGCCGGCGGCGGATCGGGTGACGAGGCCGGGGGCGTGACCTGGCGGGTGGAGCGGCTGGCGCCCTGACCCGGGCGGGTCGGGCGGCGCGGGTCGGGAGCCGGGCCGCCTGCCGCGGTGCCGCCCGGTCCGGGCGGCGGGCCCGTAGGGGCCCCTCAACGCAGACGACCCGCGGGCTGCCTCCTCCGCGCTCTGTGGCGCGAAGGGTCGGTCGGACGAACCGACAGCCCGCGGGTCGGGTGACTGCTTGGGATTGGCCGGCTGCGCATCTGCAGTATGCGCTGGTCCGGCGCTGCACTTCGGTGAAGCGACGGGCCGCTAGCCCGCAGCCACCTCACGCGTCCGGTGCGAAATCATTGGCCGAACCACCTCCCTTCTCGTGTGCTCCACACATTAGGAAGTGCCTCCGCGTCGCACAACAGAATTTTTCCGGAGGCAACGATTTCCGCGAATCGGGTGTGCGCTGTGTCACGTTCCAGTTGAATGTTCCCAGGTGGAGCACGTACGGCCGCGTCATAAGGGGTGCCAGTGACTGCTTCGTCAGCTTCTTCCGGGCTTTCCGGCCCGTCCTCCTCGGCGTCTCCGGCGTCCTCGGCGCGCTGTGCCGCGGACGAGACCGAGGACTCGGGCCTGCTCGCGGCGCTCCTGGACGGCATGGACGCCGCCCTGGTGGCCTTCGCCGCGGACGGCACGGTCACCCACTGGAACCACGAGGCCGCCCGCATCCTGGGCTGGACCACCGAGGAGGCCGTCGGCCGCACCGGCCTGACCGGCTGGGCGGTCCGGGTGGAGGACGCCGACGGCATCGAGGCCGCACTGGCCGCCGCCATGCGCTCCCCGGGACGCCAGGTCCATGAATTCGCCCTGCTCACCAAGGACGGCCACCGGGTCCTGGTACGTACCCAGTCCTCCGCGGTCCGCGGCCCCGGCGGCCGGGTCGCGGGCGTGTACTGCGCCTTCAGCGAGGTGCACACCCAGATCGACCTGGAGCGGTCCATCGCGCTCAGCGAGGCGCTCTTCGAGGACGCGTCCTGGGGCGTGGTGCTGGTCGACGCCGATCTGCGGCCCGCCGTGGTCAATGCGCACGCCGCCCGCACCCTGGGCGTGGGCCGCACCGCCCTGCTGGGGCGCCCGCTGGGCGAACTGCTGGTCCAGGGCGTCGAGGAGCTGGAGTGCGCGCTGCAGCACGTCCTGGCCGAGGGCGCGCCGCCGGCCGTCGCCGAGCTGTGGGTGACGCTGCGCTCCGAGGAGGCCGAACTGCCGCGCCGGTGCTGGCGCAGCGGCTTCGTCCGGCTGGCCTCGCCGCTCGCCGAGGAGCCGGTGCCGCTCGGCGTCGCCTGGCTCTTCCAGGACATCACCGAGGCCAAGCGCACCGAGCAGGAGAACTCCCTGCTCCGCTTCCGCGCCCGCCAGCTGCACCGCGCCGGCCGGGCGGCGGCGGAGTGCCCGGACCCCGCCGAGGCCGCCGCCGTCCACCTCGACTTCGCGCTGGCCGGCTTCGCCGACCACGGCCTGGTCGACCTCGCCACCAGGCCCGGTCCGGCGCCCTACGGAGCGGTCCCCGACGACCTGACGGACGACGGCGGGTGGGACGTTGACCCGGGGGACGGCATCGGGCGGTCCGATGTGGCGGCCGGCGGCGAGGACGGTCCCGCGGGCGCGGGAGGGGAAGCGGGGACGGGAGGGGGAGGCGCAGCCGCGGGCGCGGAGTGCGCCCTGGTGCGGACGCTGGCCTCCCCGGCCGGTTCGCCCGGCCCTTCCGAGGCGTTCTCGGCGACCGGCATCCCCGTGCCGTACGCGTCCGGCCATCCGGCGGTCCAGGCGTACCGGCGGCGTGGCCCGGTGCGTACCAGCGCCGGCGCCGCCCCGGCCGAGGGCTGGGCCGCGGCCCGTCGCTGGCCGGACGGCACCGTGCACGGGCTGTGCACGGTGCTGCGCAGTCGCGGCCGCACGCTCGGTGTGCTGACGTTCCTGCGCTCGCCCGCGCGCCGGCCCTTCGACCGTGCCGACGCGGACTACGCCGAGGAGGTCGCGGCCCGGATCGCGACCGCGCTGGACCTCTCGGGCGCCGCCTCCCGCTGAGACAGCGCCTCCCTCCGAGGCGTGCCTCCCACTAAGGCGGTGCCACCCACTGCGGCGGTGCCGGCCGCTCAGGCCCGGTAGAAGATCCGGTCCGCATAGGCGCTCATCACCCCGGCGTTCCAGTCGTGCCCGCCGTCGACGTTCCCGGAGCGCAGCAGCGGCGGGTCGATGCCCCGCTCGGCGAGGGTGCCCGCGGCCGTGGCCACCACGGCCTGCATGATCGCGCTGGTGACCACCGTGGAGGCGGGCGCGAACGGCGCGTCGATGCCCGGCAGCGTCAGCTCCGCGTCACCGACCGGGATCCGGCTGTCGAGGACGAGGTCGCAGTGGTCCTTGAGGTAGCTGCCCGAGGAGTGCCGGGAGGCGGTGGCGTCCGCGTACGCCACCGACGTCACGCCGATGACCTTGATGCCCAGGACCCGGGCGTGGATCGCCATCTCCACGGGCAGCGCGTTGCGCCCCGACAGCGAGATGATCACCAGTACATCGCCGCGCCCCAGCGGACTGGTGTCCAGGACCGCCGAGGCCAGCCCGTCGACCCGCTCCAGCGCACTGCCGAGCGTCGCGGGCCGTACGTCCACGCCGACGACGCCGGGGACGGACAGCAGGTTCATCACGGCCAGCCCGCCCGCCCGGTAGACCGTGTCCTGCGCCGGCAACGACGAGTGCCCGGCACCGAAGGAGAAGACCCGGCCGCCCGCCGCGACGGTGTCCGCGATCAGCTGCCCGGCCGCGGCGATCCGTTCGCCCTCCTCGTCGCGGACCTGCCGCAGCAGCTCGATCGCGGCGTCGAAGTACTTCCCGGCCAGCCGGTCGCTCCGGTCGCTGTCAGCCATTGCCGCGGGCCCCTCTCTTCGGGTCTCTTCGGGTCTCATCGGGTCTCGTCGGAACTGCCTGGGATCGCGCGGGACCCCGCCGGACCCCGTGGGGTCCAGCCGGATCCCGTCGCACCCGGTCGGATCGCGTGGGATCGCATGGGTCTGGTGCAGGCGCGCCGGACGGGCCCGAGCCACGCCGTAATTGATCAGTGGCGCGGATCACGTTGCGGTCTGGACCAGTGCCCTGTCAATACGGCCGCGGGTGCGGGGCACGGGCCGAAGGCCCTGCGGCCGGAGCACCGGCCGGTGCTCCACCGGGGGTTCCGGACCGCGGAGCGCCGAGCCCCGGCCCGGACATCGGCCCGCTGAGGTCAACGCGGCCCCTGCGCGGGGTCCACACGATCGTGCGGGTCCGGCCCGCGGACGAGGAGGCACCGTTGTCAGTGGGATGCGTCAGAATTGAGTCCAGGGCCACCGCACCACACATCGAGGGGCACGCATGTCCGGACTGATCGACACCACGGAGATGTATCTCCGCACCATCCTCGAACTGGAAGAGGAAGGTGTGGTCCCCATGCGCGCCCGCATCGCGGAGCGGCTCGAACAGAGCGGCCCGACGGTGAGCCAGACGGTCGCGCGCATGGAACGAGACGGGCTGCTGACGGTCGCCGGCGACCGGCATCTGGAGCTGACGGAGGAGGGCCGCCGGCTGGCGACCCGGGTGATGCGCAAGCACCGCCTCGCCGAGTGCCTGCTGGTCGACGTCATCGGGCTGGAGTGGGAGCAGGTGCACGCCGAGGCCTGCCGCTGGGAGCACGTGATGAGCGAGGCGGTCGAGCGCCGCGTCGTCGAACTCCTGCGGCACCCGACGGAGTCGCCGTACGGCAACCCCATCCCGGGCCTCGAGGAGCTGGGCGAGAAGGCCGAGGCCGACCCGTTCCTGGACGCCGGCATGGTGAGCCTGATGGACCTGGACGCCGGGGCGGACGGCAAGACGGCCGTGGTGCGCCGGATCGGCGAGCCGATCCAGGCGGACGCCCAGCTGATGTACACCCTCCGGCGGGCCGGTGTGCAGCCGGGCGCCGTGGTGAGCGTGACGGAGTCGCCGGCCGGAGTGCTGGTCGGCAGCAGCGGCGAGGCCGCCGAACTCGCCTCCGAGATCGCCTCGCACGTCTTCGTCGCCAAGCGCTGACCGGCCGGCCGGGCCACTCGCCCCACCGGACGGGCCGCCCCTCGTGCGGCCCGTCCCGGGTGACGGCTCCGCGGCCGACCACTGACATCCCCCGCCGACCACTGGCGTCCTCCGCAGATCACTGCGGTCCCGGGCGGACCACTGACGTCCCGTGTCGGCGCACGACGAACGCGGTGGCGACGCCGGTGATCGCACCGCGGTAAGTCGCTGGTGTCCCCGCCGCGGAAGTCCCGCCGTGAACCGTGACCTCGCCCACGCCGGCCGAACACGCCTTTTTCCCTTCCCGCGCGCTGCCCGCAGCGCCCCGCAGGCCCGCTGAGCTGCGTCGACGTCAGGCCGGCCTGGTACACCAAGTCCTTGTGTGTTCAACGGACTTGTGCGAATCCGTGCGATTCCGCTGGTCTCGTGGCACGCTGGCGCATGGCCATGCATCGGCCTGTCCTTGCCAGGGAGGGGGCTGGGGTGCATCCGCTGAGTTCGGACGGTCAGGGCCCCGGCGCTGCGAGCAGCCGGGGCCCCGCCTCCCCATGTCCCCCACCCAAGACCCGGAGCCCCGAGCTCCCAGGGTCTTCCCCCGCGGGCCCCCTTCCCGGTAGGGCCCGCCTCCCGGCAGATGTCTCCCCGTGCGGAGCGCGGCCAATCCCTGAGCGAGGTCACTCGAACGAGGGGTATTGCCCGTCGGAACGGCGCGTTCGAATAGGGGTTCGATAGTGTGGGGCTGCTCACCGGACGATTGGGGGTGCCAGGGCACATGGTGCGGCGTATCGATGTGACAGGGGCCGGCGGTGTACGGCTCGCCGCCTGGGAATTCACCGACCCACCGAAGACCGGTGGCGGGCTGGAGGGGAGCGAGCACCGGCACGGCGTGCTGCTGCTCCACGGGCTGATGGGGCGCGCCTCGCACTGGGCCGACACCGCTCGCCGGCTGAGTGCCCGTCACCGCCCCGTCGCCCTCGACCAGCGGGGCCACGGCCGCAGCGAGAAGCCCGCCGAGGGGCCGTACGACCGCGAGGCGTACGTCGACGACGCCATCGCGTCCATCGAGCAGCTCGGCCTCGCACCGGTCGCTCTGATCGGGCATGCCATGGGCGCCCTGACGGCCTGGCAGTTAGCGGCCCGGCGTCCGGATCTGGTGAGCGCGCTGGTCATCTGCGATATGCGGGCCTCCGCGCTGGGCGCGGCCTCACAGCGTGAATGGACCGAGTGGTTCCGTTCCTGGCCGGTGCCGTTCGCCACGCTCGCCGATGTCCGTAAGTGGTTCGGCGAGGACGACCCGACCTTGGAGCGGCCCCGCCCGGTCCGTGGTGCGTTCTTCGCCGAGGTGATGGCTGAGAGCGCCGACGGCTGGCGCCCGGTCTTCTCCCGCCGCCAGATGCTCACCGCCCGCGAGACCTGGGTGCACGACGCCCACTGGGAGGAGCTCGCCCAGGTGCCGTGCCCGGCTCTGGTCGTCCGCGGCCTCGACGCCGAACTGGGCCGCGCGGAGGCCCAGGAGATGGTCCGCGTCCTCCCGCGTGGCGCCTACGCCGAAATCCCCGACGCCGGACATCTGCTCCCCTGGGAACAGCCCGATGCCTGGTGTGCCGCCATCGAACCCTTCCTCCAGGAGGCAATCCCTCCGGGCTGAGCAATGCCGCCGGGCTGAGCGACGCCGCTGGGCTGAGCGATGCCGCCGGGCTGAGTCATGCCGCCACCCCGCACCCGCTGGCTACCACCGCACCCGCCGACTACCGCCACACCACCAGGGGCGCGGTACCCGATGGCACCTCCCCCGCCCCTCTCCCGAAGGGGGCGGGGCGGGGGAGGTGCCCCCTCAGCCCTTGCTGACCGCCGCCAGGATCTCCGGCAGTCGGTTCGCCACGCGCGGGGCTGCCAGGCGCAGGCCCAGTTCGGCGACGGCGGTGCCGTAGAGCGCGCCGACCGGCAGCAGGACCCACAACAGGTGGTGCAGGCCCGCGAGGTGCAGCCAGAGCGTCAGCCCCAGCAGCGGTGCACACAGCACCGAGCCGATCACCACGCCGCCGAGAAGGCTGAGCCAGGCGATCGAGGCCTGCCCCGGTGCGACGTTCTTGTTGCCGTCCGAGGGGATCGAGTACGGGGCGAGCGCCGATGACAGGGCGCCGGTCGCCAGCAGCGCGCCCAGGACGGCCAGCGACAGCCCGTACACCTCCGGGAAGTCCGACCACGGCCCGATGAAGGCCGCCGCGCCGACCACGACCAGCGTCACGTACGGGACCGCCACCAGCGCCAGCGTCAACGCCCGGGCCCGCAGCTCCTGGTAGGCGTCGCGCGGGGTGGCGATCGTCGAGGCGACCATCCAGAACGCCGAGGTGTCCTGGCCGAACTGGTTGTACATCTGCATGCCGAGCAGCGCGGGCGCCGAGAACGCGGTGAAGATGCTGCCGTTGCCCTGGACGGCCGGGACGACCGGCACCAGCAGGCCGATGCCGAGCGCGGTCGCCCAGGCCATCTTCGACTTGGGGTCGCGCCATGCGTAGCGCAGCGTACGCAGCATCACGGTGCCCGTACGGCCATCCGGCAGCAGCCGTGCGAGCCCCCGCGCATCGCCGCCGGCCCGGCGCGCGCTGTCCTTCTCCACGGCCTGGAGGGTGGAGGAGTCCGGCGCGGTCATCAAGGTGGTCAGCGTCCGCTGCCACCACCACAGCAGCGCGACCAGCGCCAGCGCCGTCAGCAGCAGCCCGGCCACCGCCCGTCCGTACGCGCCCCGGCCGGCGTCCTCGACGGCGCTGACCGCCGAGGCCGGCGGCACCCAGCGCAGCACCGCGCCCACCGGCTCCAGTACGGACAGGCCGTCCGGGCGCCCCAGCTTCTGGGCGGCGATGTTGACGACCTGGCCGCCGAGCGCGATGAACAGGCCGCCCAGTACGGCCAGATCGCGACCGCGACGGCTGGTGAGCAGCCGCACCGCGGCGGTGGCGACCGCGCGCGCCAGCGCGACGCACACCAGCACCGTCAGGACGACGGCCGGCACGCCGAAGGCTGCGGCGGCCGGTCCGTCGGCCACCGCGAGGGTCGCGCCGGTGATCACGGCGAGGGTGACGATCGGGCCGATGCCGACGAGGGAGGCCACCAGCAGCGAGACCACCAGCGGCCGGGGCCGCAGCGGCAGCATGACCAGCCGGGTCGGGTCCAGCGTCTCGTCGCTGGTGGGGAAGAACAGCGGCATCACCGCCCAGCCGAGCGTGAGGACGCCGGTGAGCAGGACGGCCAACGCCCCGACATGGGCGTTGCCGCGCAGCGCTATCAGCCCCACCACGACGCCCGTAGCGAAGAGCAGGCCGGCCAGGATGGACGTGACGTAGGCGATGGTGCGCCCGGTCGACTGGCGCAGGCCGTTGCGCAGCAGCGACAGCTTCAGGCGTACGAAGACGGCGGTCAGGGACGGCGCGGCGGTCTGCCGCGGGGCCGTCACCGCGGATTCGGCGCTCATCGGGCGCCGCCGCCCAGCCAGTCCAGGTTCTGCCCGGCGCCGCGGTCGTGCGCGCCGACCAGTTCCAGGAAGGCGTCCTGCAGCGAGGGCGCCGCACCGCGTACCTCGGCGAGCGGCCCCTGTGCCCGGATCTGCCCGGCGGCCATCACCGCGACCCAGTCGCACAGCGACTCCACCAGCTCCATCACATGGCTGGAGAAGATCACCGTCGCGCCGGAGGCGGTGTAGCGCTCCAGCACCCCGCGGATGGTCTGGGCCGACACCGGGTCGACGCCCTCGAAGGGCTCGTCGAGGAAGAGGATCTCGGGGTTGTGCAGCAGCGCCGCGGCCAGCCCGATCTTCTTGCGCATACCGGTGGAGTAGTCCACCACCAGCTTGTGCTGGGACCCGGACAGGCCCAGGACCTCCAGGAGTTGGCCGGCCCGCTTGTCGACCTCGTCGCCCGGAAGGCCGCGCAACCGGCCCATGTAGCTGAGGAGTTCGCGGCCCGAGAGGCGCTCGAAGAGCCGTAGCCCCTCGGGCAGCACCCCGATCCGGGACTTGACGGCGACCGGGTCGCGCCAGACGTCGTGCCCGCCGATCTCGACCAGCCCGGAGTCCGGCCGCAGCAGGCCCGTCACCATGGAGAGGGTGGTGGTCTTGCCCGCGCCGTTGGGGCCGACCAGGCCGATGAACCGGCCGGCGGGCAGCGTCAGATCGATGCCGTGGACCGCGATCTGCTCGCCGAACTTCTTCCACAGCCCCTGGATGCGGACCGCGGGCGGGCCACCCGCGGCGCCACCGGGGGCCGTGTCCGGCCCGTCCGGAGGCATGGTCGCCGCGTGCTGCGGCGGTGTCGGTTCGGTGTGCTCCTCGGTGTGCTCCGGCTCGTTCGCCACCGGTCCCCCTTCGACGTCCCCGCAGGGGCCGTGCTGGCCCCCGTCCGGCCCCACGATACGAGCGGACGCCGTCGGCCGGGCGGCGGACGGGGCGTGCAGCAACGGCCCGGCGGTCCACCGCGACGGACGGTGCCCGCCGAGCCGTCGCGCGGGAGCACCGAGCCTTCGCGCCGGGACCGCCGGGCCGTCACACGGGACCACCGGTCCGTCGCGCAGGATCAGCGGGCCCGGTGGGCCGCCGCGTCCTGTGCGCAGGCGTACGCGAGCGGGCTGATCAGCTCCTCCGCGTCCGGCAGCCAGCGGTTGCTGGCCGTGGGGCGGCGGGCCCACTGCACCGAGCCGTGTGCGCCGATCCGGGTCGGCGGGGCGGCGATGTACTCGCCCTCGCCGCGGCAGATCAGGTCCAGGCCGGCCGGCGACCAGCCGATGCTGCGGACCAGGGCGGGGACCTTCACCGAGGCGCCGGGCAGCACCAGGAAGAGCATCCGGCGGTGCGGGGTGCGGGTGACCGGGCCGAGCGTCAGCCCCATCCGCTCCATACGGGCCAGCGCCAGGCAGCCCGCGGTCTCGGGCACGTCGAGCGCCTCGAACGCCCGGCCCGTCGGCAGCAGGATCGAGGCCCGCGGCTGTTTGCTCCACATCCGGCGGACCGCGGTGGCGCTGCCGCTGGCCAGGCCGGCCCAGCCGGGTGCGGTGGGGTGCGCACCGGGGGCGGAACAGTCGCCGGCGCGGCACGAGCAGCGCGGGCCCTCGCCGTCGTGCTCCAGCCATGCGCCGGGGAACACGTCCCAATGCCGTTCCTCCGCGTAACGCACCGCAGTGTCGAGCAGTTCCTCGCCGCGCTGCGTTGGGATCTGTGAGGCGCCTGTGACTCCGATGGTCTTTTCCACGCAGAGGTCAACTCTCCGTGTCACCAAGGGTTACGGTCAGATGATGATCCGACCGGCGCATCGTTCTCGCACGTGGGGCGCATGGGTGCACCGGTGGGGGCGCGTGTGCGGGACGGGCCGGGGAAGCGGGTAGCCACCTGCGTGACGGGCGGAGAGGCCGCCCGGCGGCGGTCGTGGTGCGCGAGGGGGAGGCCATGCACGGCGGCGCCGCACCCTTTCCTCCGCCGCTCCCTCCGCTCCTTACTGCTTCTTCGGCTTCTTCTGCTTCTTCCGCTTCTTTCGTTCTTTGCCTTCTTTCCCTGCACGGTCACCGCACGTCCTTCCCCGTCCGTCTCCGCGAACGGTCCCGGGGGTCCCGCGTGACCGGCTCCTGGCGCCCCCGTCCCGGGGACCGCTCCGGTGGCCGGCTCTCGTGATCGCCCGAGTCGGACCGGTGCGTCGCACGGGATGCCCCGAAGAGTGCACACCTCGCTCATGAACCGGCATCCCCTGCACAGCACTTATCACTCCGATCCGGACTATCGCCCGTATCTGGATTTCTCGGATATCCGGGATATTCGCGGGGCATCGATCACGGGGTACGGCGTTCGACGGTGAACGCGCAGCCGTAACCAGGGGGTACAGCATGGCCGCCAGGCCACTCGTCGCACGGCAGCCCAATGAGCGGCTGCAGGCGCTCATCCAGGAAGCCGCGTGCTCCAACGCGGGGCTCGCCCGCCGCGTCAACATGTGCGGTGCGGAACACGGCCTCGACCTGCGCTACGACAAGACCTCCGTCGCCCGGTGGCTCCGCGGACAGCAGCCGCGCGGGCGCGCCCCGGCCGTGATCGCGGAGGCGCTGGGCCGCAAACTGGGGCGTACGGTCACCATCGACGAGATCGGGATGGCCGACGGGAAGAACCTCGCGTCCGGCGTGGGGCTCCAGTTCTCGCCGACCGTCCTGGGGGCGATCGAGCAGGTCTGCGAGCTGTGGCGCAGCGACGTCGGACGGCGTGACTTCCTCAGTGGCTCCACGGTCGCCGCCTCCGCCCTGGTGGAGCCCAGCCGGGACTGGCTGATCACCGGAGCGGACACCCAGGTCGCCCGGAGCGCCGGCGCCCGGGTCGGGATCTCGGACGTCGAGGCGGTACGCGCCATGACCACGGCGCTCGGCGAGCTCGACCACCGCTTCGGCGCCGGACACGTCCGGCCGGTCGTGGTGCACTACCTCAACAGCGTCGTCTCCGGGCTGCTTGCGGGGTCGTACCGGGAGTCCGTCGGGCGTGAACTCTTCGCGGCCGTCGCGCGGTTGACCGAGCTGGGCGGCTACATGGCCGTCGACACCGGCCAACCGGGGCTCGCCCAGCGCTACTACATCCAGGCGCTGCGGCTGGCCCAGGCGGCCGGCGACCGCGGCTACGGCGGCTATGTGCTGGCCGCCAGCATGAGCCACCTGGCCGCCTCGCTCGGCAACCCCCGGGAGATCTCCCAACTGGCGCGCGCCGCACAGGAGGGCGCCCGTGGGCAGGTCACCCCGCGCACCGAGGCGATGTTCTGTGCGGCGGAGGCGCGCGGGCACGCCCTGATGGGCGACGCCAGGGCCTTCCAGGTGGTCGCCGCCCGGGCGGTCGCCGCGCTGGAACGGGCCGAGGCGACCCCCGACTCCGGTGACGACCCCGTCTGGATCGCCCACTTCGACCACGCCTATCTGGCCGATGAACTCGCCCACTGCCACCGCGACCTGGGCCAGCCGGGGCCCGCGGCCCACCGCGCGCGGGAGGCGCTGGACGGACACCCCGAGGGCCGGGCCCGGCGCCGCGCCATCGGGCTGCTGCTGCTGGCCGGCGCCCAGGCGCAGCAGCGCGAGGTCGAGCAGGCCTGCCACACCGGCACTCAGGCGGTGGAGTTGCTGGGCGGACTGCGTTCGGACCGTGGCGCGGAGTATCTGGAGGACTTTCAGCTGCGTTTGGAGCCATACCGGGACGAACCGGTGGTAAGGGAATTCGGCGCGCGGCTGGAGCTGCGGGCCGCGGCGGCCTGACCGGCGCCGCGGCAAGGGCGGGTGTGAGACGGGTGTGAGAACTGCCTCAAGAAAGGGGGCGGGCACGGCGTGGCCGGGGAGGGCTCGGGGGTGGTGACCAGGGGACGTGGTCGAACGTTGCTGCGACCCGGTAGCGTGCAGCCGTTCCCTAGGTCTGCACGTTGGTAGGAGTCACGGTGACGCAGCACGGACAGGGCCCCGATCCGCAGAATCCTGCGGCCGGCCCCGCGCGGGAGGGCATAGTGCTGCCCGCTAACGGTGAGCCGTATGTGCCCGACCAGCAGGCCGCCCCCGCGGCCGGCCAGCCCTGGGGGCAGCCGTGGGGCCCCGAGCAGCAGGCCGCGCCCACCCCCGCACCGCAGGCCGCGCCCGCCCCCGCACCGCCGGCCTACGGGCAGCAGCCCGACCCGGCGCAGGGCTACGGCGGGCCGCAGGGGTACGCCCCGACCACGGCGCAGGCCGCCGTGCCGCAGCAGCCGTCGCAGCCCCCGGGCGGCCTGGGGTACCCCCAGCAGCCCCAGGGGCAGCCGCCGGTGCCGCCCCTCCCGCCGTCCGTGCCGCAGCAGGCACCGCAGCAGCCGGGGCCGGCCGGGGCGCTGCCGCCCGAGTCCCCGTCGTACGGGGGCCAGCAGCTCGCGGCGCAGCCGTACGGCCAGGCGCCGCACACCCAGCCCGGTCAGGCCGGGGAGCTGGTGCGGGCGACCCCGCAGACCGGCGCGCCGCTGCCGCCGCCCGCGGGCGATGCGGAGGCCACCACGGTCATACCCCCTTACCAGGGGGCGCCCGGCGGGCCGGGTGCCGCGGGCGATGCGGAGGCCACCACCGTCATACCCCCCTACCAGGAGCCGGCCGGCGGCACCGGCGGCGCGCTGCCCCCCGAGGCGGCCACCCGCCCCGAGACGCCCGACGAGTCGACCACGATGCTGCGCGCGATCAAGCCCGGCCAGGCCGGACCGCGCGGCGGGGCCCAGCCGATGCCGGCGTCCCAGCCGATGCCCGGTGCCGGCGGCGGGAGCGACGCCGAGGCGACCCAGATGATCCCCCCGGTGGGCGCGGGTGCGCCGGGCCAGCCCCCGGGCGCGCCGTACGGCGTCCGCCCCGGCGCCCCCGGTGACCGGCCCACGCCCTCCGAGTTCGACGGCCTGTTCCGCGACGGGCCGGGCCTCGCGCAGCCGGCCGCGCCGGACTCCACGGCGCAGCTGCCCCGCTTCGAGGACCCGGGCCGGCCGCCGTACGGCAACCAGCCCCCGGCCCACGGCCAGCAGTTCCCGCCCGGTGGCGGCTACGACGCGCAGCCCTCCTACGAGGACGGTGGCGGCGGGCGGCGCCGGCTCCCCGCCGCGGCGGTCGTCGGCATCGTCATCGTGGCGCTCGCGGGCGTCGGGCTCGGCGTCGGCTGGGCGGTGAGCGGCGGCGGCAGTGACGAACCCACGCAGAAGCAGGACACGGGCAAGGGCTCGACCAGGGCCGCCGGGCAGAAGGACGAGCCCAAGGAGACCACCGACCCGGCCGAGGCCCAGACCAAGGGCCTGGACGCGCTGCTGGGCGACAGCAACAACAGCCGCTCGTCGGTGATCGGCGCCGTCAACAGCATCAAGTCCTGCCAGAACCTCGGCGGCGCGGCCAAGGACCTGCGGGCCGCCGCCGGCCAGCGCAACGACCTGGTCAAGCGGTTGCAGCAGCTGCCCGTCGACAAGATCCCCAACCATGCGCAGCTGACCGCGGCGCTGACCAAGGCCTGGCAGTCCTCGGCCGCCGCGGACAACCACTACGCGGCCTGGGCCGGCCAGGTCGGCGGCAAGAAGGGCTGCCACAAGGGCAAGGCCCGGATGTCCCGGCAGACCGCCCAGGGCAACACCGCCAGCGGCCAGGCCACCCAGGCCAAGCGGCAGGCCGCCCAGATCTGGAACCCGCTCGCCCAGAAGTACGGCCTGACCGAGCGCCGCCCCGAACAGCTCTGAGGCCCCGCCGGGGGGCGGACCTCAGCTGTCCGTCCGCCGGCGTTCCAGGGTCTTGGTGACGTTGACGAAACCGCGCTGGGCGGCGACCAGTTCGCCGTCCCGGACGACCTGGTAGGTCACCATGCCGTTGACGATGCGCGGGAAGTCCTGGACGGCCAGCGTGTCGCCGTCCCGCCAGCGGAGCTTGGGGGTCAGCCCGCCGGTGTCGATCGCGTGGTCACCGCGGTCCAGCGTCTGTTGCAGAGCGTGCGGGGTGATGTCCTGCACGCCCCGGTCGTCGAGCTGCTCGATCAGGGCACGCAGCACGGTGTAGGCGATCCAGGTCGTCTGGACCCCCTGGTCGGCCGGGTCGATCCGGTTGTCGTCGAAGGCATAGTCGGTGATGACCTTGCGCATCGGGCGCCAGCGGGGATCGCCCGCGGCCGGGTACCAGCCGGTGATGTCCGCACCCTCCAGCGGCCCGGAGCGGCCGCCCGTCCGGTTCACCAACGACTGGCCGACGCTGCCCAGTACGGAGGCCACCTGCACCCTGGGGCTGTCCTCCTGGAGGCGCCGGAAGGAGTCGAAGAAGGCGTCCGTGTGGTCGCCGAGCGAGGCGGTGACACAGGCGCCGGGCGCCTTCCCGCCGCCCTGCGCCGAGCCGTAGACGGCCGGGTCCGCGCCGATGCCGTCCAGGGCGCGGGTCACCTGCGGCGAGTAGTCGGTGCCGTCCTCGGGCGCCTTGATGTCCTTGGCCGGGTGCCGACTGCCGCTCTGTAGGCCGGAGTTGAGCAGCGAGGGCATCTGGTCGCCCTGGAGGGTGTCCGGCCGGACCAGGGCCACGCGCCGGCAGTCGCGTGCCAGCTGGCGCCCGTTCCCGGCGAGCAGGGACGCCTGGCCACCGTTGACGGGGTACGACAGCGGGCTCTCGAACTCCTCGTCGGAGGCGCCGTAACCGCCGATGAACGGGACGCCGCTGACCTCCAGTGGCGACATGAACTGCCGGCCGAACTGGCTGTAGGAGCCGACGACCGCGGCGGCGCCCTGGTCCACCGCGCGCTGGGCGCACTGCGCCGCACTCACCGAGTCGTTGTGCTCGTTGCAGGTCAGCACCCGCAGACGGTGCCCCCGGATGCCGCCGTGGGCGTTGACCCAGCGGGCGTACGCCTGCGCCATGGCCGGCATGCCCGGCATATTGGTCGCCTTGGTGTTCTCCGGTGCCCAGGTCATCACCGTGACCGGATCCTTCTCCCCGGAGTCCCCGGTGCCAGGGAGGGAGCCGCTGGCCGCGAGGAGTGACGTGATGGCCGCTCCGCAAGCCACCGTCGACGCGAGGGCGACCGCGGGGGCGCGGCGGAAGGGGCGGGGGGAGGAGCGTCGCCGTCCGGTCATGACCGCAGCCTTCCGTCTTGTCCGGAACGCCCGAGTGACGAATGGGCAACGGCCAGTGACGCCGAGGTGAACTCCGGGGGGCTGCTTGAGATCGTCCGTGCGGACCGTACGATCGAATGCCATGCAAGGTTCGGAGAAGTCTTCCCGTCGCGGCCGCCGCTCGACCACCATGGGCGGCATGCCGCTCAACGACATGCCGTGGTGGCGCTGGCGCAGCAATGTGCGCTCCGCGCTGCACATGCTCTCCGACCCCGTTTTCCACCAGGAGACCTGGCTGGCCGGCCGGCCCGGCTACGGGGACGTCACCGACGCCGTCTACCGGCTCGTCGAGGACACCTGGCTGGACAACTGGTCCGCTGACAAGTACGTCGGCACGATCTTCCGCGACGCCACCGAAGCGCAGCTGGTCGACGCCGCCGTGCTGCGGGTGCTGCGGATCATGCACCAGGTCGGCGCGGACGCTCCGGTCACCGCGTACCTGGCGCACCAGGGCTGGCCGGAGGCCGTACGAGCGGCCCGGGAGGCCCATGTGCGGATGGCGGCGGCGGACGGCGAGGACCCCGATGCCGCGCCCCGTTCCCTGGAGGTACTGGCCATCCTGACCGGTCAGGCGGACTCCCCGGCCTGACCCGCTCCCCAGATGTGCGACCCTATGAAGTCATGAGCGAGTCGCAGCCCACCACGTCCGGCCAGCACGGCCGGAACGACCAGAAGAACGACGCCGGCGGACCGGACGGTCGCAACGACCAGTACGTCCTCACGCTGTCCTGCCCGGACAAGCAGGGGATCGTGCACGCCGTCTCCAGCTACCTCTTCATCACCGGCTGCAACATCGAGGACAGCCAGCAGTTCGGCGACCACGACACCGGGCTGTTCTTCATGCGGGTCCACTTCAGCGCGGACTCCCCGGTGAACGTCGAGAAGCTGCGGGCGAGCTTCGCCGCGGTGGGCGACTCCTTCGGCATGGACTGGCAGATCCACCGGGCCGACGAGAAGATGCGCATCATCCTGATGGTGTCCAAGTTCGGGCACTGCCTCAACGACCTGCTCTTCCGCTCCCGGATCGGCGCGCTGCCGGTCGAGATCGCGGCCGTGGTCTCCAACCACACGGACTTCGCCGAGCTGGTCGCCTCGTACGACATCCCGTTCCACCACATCCCGGTCACCCGCGACACCAAGGCCGAGGCCGAGGCGCAGCTGCTGGAGCTGGTGCGGGCGGAGAGCGTCGAGCTGGTGGTCCTGGCCCGCTACATGCAGGTGCTCTCCGACGACCTGTGCAAGGCGCTGTCCGGCCGGATCATCAACATCCACCACTCCTTCCTGCCGAGCTTCAAGGGCGCCAAGCCCTACCACCAGGCGCACGCCCGCGGGGTGAAGCTGATCGGCGCCACCGCGCACTACGTCACCGCGGACCTCGACGAGGGCCCGATCATCGAGCAGGAGGTCGAGCGGGTCGGCCACGAGGTCACGCCGGACCAGCTCGTGGCGATCGGCCGGGACGTCGAGTGCCAGGCCCTTGCGCGGGCCGTGAAGTGGCACAGCGAGCGCCGGGTGCTGCTCAACGGCAGCCGGACGGTCGTCTTCGCCTGACCCTGCCGCAGGGCCCCGGCCGCGGTGTTCCGGGGCCCGCGTCAGATGCGGGAGAGCGACGCCGTCGCGAAGAGCACCTCACGGATCGCCTCCCGCTCGCCGCGCTGCCCCGCGGCGGCCTCCTCGGGCGAGATGTGGCCCGCGGCCAGCTGGCAGAACTCGGTGCTGTCCAGGGCGATGTGCGCGACGGTGTGCTCCGGCGTGCCGAGGGCGGCCGGTGAGTCCAGCGCTATGTACCAGTTCCCGCCGCCGTTGCCCTCGACCTCCAGGTGGAGCGTGCGGCCCGGGGCGCCGGCCTCCACCAGCCGCTGCGGTGGTGCGGCCAGTCCGGCCCGGCGACGGTCGGCCAGGGCGCTGGGCAGCAGCCGGGCGGCGAGGTCGACCATGTGGTGGAGGTGCCCGGCGACCGGGGGCTGGTACGGATAGTCCACCGCGTCCGCGATGTCGCCGGCGTGCACCCAGCACTCGAAGGCGCGGTCCAGGAAGGCGTCGCGCAGCGCGAGCCGGAAGTCGCCGTACGGCACGGAGAGTTCGGCGACCTTGGAGCCGGCGAACGACACCTGCTTGATCAGGGCGTAGCTCTGGTCGCGCCACGGCCCGTGCGCGGCCGTCGGGCCGAGCGTCCCGTCGCCCGTCCGCCAGAACGTCTCGGTGCGGACCAGGGGGTTGGGGGTGTCCGGCGGGGCGGCGGTGCCGAGCGGATCGGGCAGCCCCAGGGCGGTGGCGACCAGGCCGTCCACCGCCAGCAGATGGCCCATGACACCGGCGACGGTGGTCTCCCGCACGACCGGGCGCTCGCCCTCGAACCAGCGCAGCCGTACCGGGGCGCGCCACTCCGCCTCGCCCATATCGCGCAGCAGCGCATCGAGCTTGGCGGTCTCGGCGTCGTAGGGCACGGCCCACTCGGGCACCGGGATGCGAGCCGGCCGGCGACCCAGGCAGCCCTCCAGCACCCGGGACCGCAACAGGGGATCGAGGTCGAGGCTGTCGGCGGGGTGCAGCAGTCCGACGGCGTCGCGCAGCCGCAGCGCCTCGTCGGCGCAGGACGCGCAGTCGGTCAGATGGGCCTCGACGGCGGCGGTCTCCTCGGCGGAGCAGGCCGACAGCGCCCAGGCGCCCAGCAGCGACTTCAGGACGCGGTGCGGTGGGGCCGGCGGGGGAGCGGGCAGCGGGGCTGCCGCGGCGTCGGTCACGGGCTCGGCCTCCGCCTCGCGCGGCAGGACCGCGCGCGGGGCGTCGTGCGGCGGGCCGTCGCCCGCGCCAGGGCCGCCCTCCGGGGCGTCGGCCGGCGGGGGCGGGACGTCGGGCAGCGGGCCGCGGTCCTCGGCGGCGGAGCGCGGTGCCGGTATCCGTGGCCGCTCACCCGGGCCCTCGGGCAGCTCGTGGCCGTCCCACTGGTCGGGGCCGTTCACAGCGCCCGTCCGGGGCCTGGTTCGGGTGGCGCGGAGGAGCCCGGGCCGGTGTGGCGGCCGTGCGAGGGGTGCGCCCCACGGGGAGTGCGCGACGGCTGTGACGCATGGGGTGTCACGGCGGCGGTGCGTACCGCGCTGGACGTGCGCGCGGTGCGGTGGGTGGGCGGCAGGGCCTGGTGGTGGTGCGCGGTGGAGAGCAACTGCAGGCCCAGCCGGAGCCGGCGGCGGGCCTCGTCCTCGGTGACGCCGAGGTCGGCGGCGGTCTGGCGGTAGTCCCGGCGCTGGAAGTAGGCGAGTTCCAGCGCCTGCCGCAGAGGCGCGGGCATGGACGTGACGATGTAGTCGGCACGGGCGGCCGTGGAGGCCTCGCGGATCCGCTGCTCCATCTCGGCGGGCGCGGGCGCGTCGTCCCCGCCGTCGCGGGCCGAGGCGGCCTCGATCTGGCGCAGCCGGCTCACGGCCTGATGGCGGGTGAGGCCGGCGACCCAGGAGCGCAGCGAGCCCTGGGCGGGGTCGTAGGCGTCCGGGTGCTCCCAGATGTAGCCGAAGACTTCGCGGGTGATGCGGTCGGCGGCGTGCTCGTCGTCCAGGACGCGGTGGGCCAGGCTGTGCACGAGCGAGGCGAAGCGGTCGTAGAGCTCACCGAGCGCGGCCGCCTCGCCGCGGGCGAGCCGCTGCTGCATCCGCCGGTCCCAGCGCGGTGGCGCGTCGTGTCCCATCGGACCCCCTTCCCTGCCCGTCGCCTGCGGGCCCACACCTCAGCCGTCACTCCTGCACACGCTCATGCCCAGTTCTGTGCGTACGTTCACAGAATCCGCCATGCCATCGAATGTAATGCGCGGGTCCGACACCGCACGCTCCTTTGCGGCAAACCGAGCCCCGCGGGGGACCCGGGTGGTATGTGCTGACGCCGGCCGGGACCGGTTCCGGAGGGGGCCGTGGTGTGGAGACCCCCGTTCGGTCGGCCGAAGTTTTTGTGAAAGGCGCTCGATATGGAGCGCGTGTGCTCGTATGAGGTGATCTGTTATCCGCGTGTGACCTGGTGTTGGCGAAAAGCCGCCGTCCCCTGGGCATAGCCTGGGACAGAACTGCCTGCCGCGCCATGGATGTGCCAAGGATTCACTGGTGTTTCAGGGAATCGAGGCCGGGCAGTCGAGCCGGGGAAGGGTGAGTTCCGGATATCGCCGAAACGCATCCGGTCCGAAAGCGAGCGAAAGGCTTCGAGCGCGTGTCGTTGAAGGTGGCAGAGGACGAACAGGGCCGTTGGGCGGTTCTCCAGGTCTCCGGTGAGATGGACCTGGTCACGTCGCCTGCGGTGCGCCAGCATGTGCACGACGCCGTGGCGGACGGCCGGCGGTCGCTCGTGCTCGACCTCTCCGAGGTGCGGTTCTGCGATTCCAGCGGTGTCGGCGTGCTGATCGCCGCCCGCCGGTTGATGCGCTCCTGCCAGGGGCGGCTGCGGCTGATCCTGCCCGCACAGGGCGCCGTCGACGGCTCGCACGTCAACCGTGTGCTGGCCGCGCTCGGTGTGCGCCGGCTCTTCGAGGTCTACCCCGACCTGCGCACCGCCGTCGACGAGGCCGCCGCACCGCTCTCCGCCTGACGCGGCCGGGCGCCGGCTCCGTCCGTCCCGTGGTGCCACGCACCGCCTCGCGCCCGTTATTTCGCATTACCTCCAGTTCCTCACCCCGTTCCGTACGGGAACTCCGCCCGCACCACGAAGCCGCCGTCCGTCGTGGCACCCGCCTCCAGCGTCCCGCCGAGGCTCTGCGCCCGCTCCCGCAGCCCCACCAGACCGTGGCCGCCCCCGGGAAGCGCGGGAACCGTCGCCGCCGCATCCGGCGGACCGTTGCGTATCTCCACCCGGAGCCCCCCGTCGGCCGGATCGACCCGCACCTTCACCCGCGCCCCCGGTGCGTGCTTGCGGACGTTGGTGAGCGCCTCCTGGACCGTACGGAAGGCGGCCCGCTCCACCGTCTTCGCCCCGCTCGCCCCGGCCACCACACCGCGCTCGTACGTCACGTCCAGCGCGCTCATCTCGATCAGCCGCGGCAGCTCCTCCAGATCGGGCTGCGGCGCCAGGCCGCCCGTCTCCTCGGTGTGGCCGCCGTCCGCCCGCAGCACCCCCACCATGTGCCGCAGCTCCTCCAGCGTCCGCACGGACAGCTCCCGGATCGTCCGGGCGCCCGCCCGCGCCGTCTCGTCCGCCGTGCTGACCTGCACCGCCCCCGCCTGAAGGCTGATCAGGCTGACCTGATGGGCGACCACATCGTGCATCTCCCGGGCCAGTCGGGCGCGTTCGGTGGTCTTGACCCGGTCCGCCAGCAGCCGGTCCTCGCGGCGCAGGCTGCGGGTCAGGTCCTCGACGCGGGAGGCCAACTCCCGGCGGGTGCGCACCAGCAGGCCCAGCGCGATCGGCGCGGCCGAGGTGACGCAGGCGTCGATCAGCACCAGGGTGTTCTCGCGGTAATCGGTGAGCTCGAAGTCGGAGATCGGGTACGGGAAGAAGTGCGCCGCGATCAGCAGCACCGCACAGATCCCCAGCCGCTTCCGGCCGGGCCGCAGCGCGGCCAGCGTGTAGAGCCCGATCATCGGCGCGAACCAGATGTAGCCGATGTAGAGGCCGGGGAGGGTGAACAGGAAGACCAGCAGCGGGAAGCGGCGGCGCAGCAGCAGGGCCGCCGCGGCGACCACCGAAACCCCCAGCTCCAGCGCGAGCTTCAGCCCGTTGACCAGTACCGCGTCGGCGATCCCGAGCAGCACCGGGACGGCCACCGGGGCGATCCGGCGCAGCCGCCGCCCCCACACTCCCCGTGCGAACGCCCGCCACGCCGCCCGTATCCGGGTCCGCGGCCCGCCGCCCGCGGCGCTCACCACGCCCCCCGGGGCACGCCGTTCACCAGGCCCGCGCGGTCCGCGACGATGGCCGCCTGGATGCGGTTGATGCCGCCCAGTTTGCCCAGCAGGGCGCGCACATGGTCCTTGACCGTACTGGGCGCCAGGCCCATCCGGTCCGCTATCTGGGCGTTCCCCAGCCCCTCGCCGAGCAGCGCCAGCACCTGCGACTCCCGCGGCGTCAGCCCGCTGACCGCCCGCGCCGCACCGGCCTGGTCCTCCGCGGTCAGATAGCCGCCGATCACCGCCCGGGTCACCCCCGGGTCCAGCACGCTCCCGCCCTCCGCCAGCGTCCGTACGGCGCGGACCAGTTGCTCGGGATCGGAGTCCTTCAGCAGGAAGCCGGCCGCACCCTCGCGCAGCGCCGCGGTCAGGTACTCCTGGGCGTCGAAGGTGGTCAGCATCGCCACGGCCGGCGGCTCCGGCGCGGCGCGCAGCCCCCGCAGCACGGTCAGCCCGTCGACGTCCGGCATCCGGATGTCGAGCAGGACGACCTCGGCGCCACAGCCCAGCACCGTCTCCACGGCCTCCGCGCCACCGCAGTCCGCGACCATCTCGATGTCCGGGGCGGTCCCCAGGATCATCCGCAGCCCCGATCTGACCAGCCGCTCGTCGTCCACCACAGCGACACGGATCACCGGCCGCCCCTTTCTTCTTGCTGCTGGTTCACACCCGTCCGAGCCCGCGGAACCGCCCGGCGCTGCGCGATTCCGTGCCCCTGTCCCCCGGGCCCGCCCTGGGACGGACCTCCACCCCCGCCAAGTGGCGGGGGTGATCCCGGGACCTCGGGAGGATGCCATGGGGAGCCCTCCACAGGCAGAGTTGTTCACATGCTGCACCACTGAAGAGGTCACAAGCCCAGGACGCGTTGCAGCTCACATCGGCGGCCGCCGCGACCCCCACACGCGGCGGCCGTTGTTGGTGTGCGGGGGCGGTTCGGAGGGGGATCTCCCCCGCACCCCGGCGCCCGGCGCTGCCGGGGCCGCACCACGAAACAGCCGCCCGCCGGTGAACTCCCCTACGGGCGCCCCGCCTGCGCCGCCCGGAACCCCTCCGCCCGCACCCCGTCGTACCGGCCGGATCCGCGACCGGTCGCCAGCACCACCACCGAGGTCATCGCCGCCAGGCCGTATGCCGTGGTCACCATCGACAGCGCGCCCTCGGGGGTCTCGAAGGATCGGTTGAAGAAGTCGGTCACGGTCAGCCACACCACCGTGCGCACCGTCAGATACAGCTCGACGGCGGCGAACATCAGCAGCGCTCCCCGGATGTCGTGCCGCCCCCGGAAGGCCAGCACCCCCAGGATCATCAGGGTGATCACCGAGGCGACGGTGGTGAACTCGGTGGACGCCGCCAGGTCCAGCGTCCCCAGGAGCGAGCCGTCGACCACCCCGCGCAGATAGTGCACCACGTCCGTCCCGCCGGCCGTCAGGTCCCGTACGGTCCAGCCCAGTCGGCCCAGGCCCATGAGGAGGAACAGGACGCCGCAGATGCGGGACGCGCGGCGCCACCAGGGGTCCGGGGCCACGACCCGCCGGCCGGCGCCGGACGCTGCGCGCCGCCCTTCCGCGGCCGGCAGCAGTACGGCCAGCACCACCAGCGCCACCACCAGCCCCAGTCCGCGGGTGGCCAGCGCCCAGCCGCCCAGCGGGCCGTTGCCGTACTGGTCGCGGTAGGCACCGGAGAACAGGCCCACCCCCTCGCGCAGGGAGACCGCGAGCAGTAGGAGGGCGGACAGCAGGGCAGCCGAGCGGGCCACCCGCCGCTGCGCCAGCGCCAGCCCCGCCACCACCAGGAACACGATGGTGAAGGACCACTCGTACGGGCCGAGCACCTGGGAGACGGGGGAGGCCCCCGGGTTGAACAGCCCCTCCAGGAAGTCGCCGACGCCGCCGTCCCCTTGGGCGATGCCGAACACCGTCCAGGCGATCAGCGTGCCGGCGTAGAGCGCCAGGCTCAGGCCGGTCACCAGATAGGCGCCGCTGTGCTCGGCGGCGGCCCGGCCGGGGTCGGCGCCGGGCCGGACGTCCACCGTTCCACCGTCCTGCATCACCATGACCGACCCCCGATCCGCCTCTCGAAGCCGCCGCGCCGGCCCGTCCCGTACGGCTGCCTCACTGTGTCAAGGACGGCGCGGGAGCCGGTGGAGGTTCCACCCCGTGTGTCGTGCGCGGCGATTGGTGTGTTCAGCGCACATGTCGTGCGGTGGTGGCGACGAAGTCGCGGATGTCCCGGCGGGTGGCCTCCCGTATCCGGTCGAGGTCCTCCCGGTCGCGTACCCAGTGCAGCTCGGTCACCGCCTCCAGCACCCGCTCGGCGCCGTCGAGCACCGCGGGGTCCTCGGACACCATCTGTGTCCGGAACATGGCCTCTTGGGCCGTGTAGCGGGTCTTGTACATCTCCTCGCGCAGTTGGGGGCTGTCCTCGTCGCAGCGCTCCCCCTCGTGCAGGACGAACCACCGGTGGACCAGGACCCGGCGGTAGTCCAGCAGGGCCCCCGCGTAGGCGCAGTACGCGTCGATGCGCTCCTGCCGGAGCCGCTCCGCGCGGGTGAACCGCTCGCTGCGGTCGGCCGCCCGGCTCTGGAAGACATGGGTGACGCCGGAGCCCAACAGGGTGCCGAGCACGGCCACGACGCTTGCGACGACTGCCTCCATGACGCCAGTGGATCACACGGTGCCGGGCCGGTGGCGGGGAACCGGAGAACGGGCCGGCGGCGGGGAGTTCGCCCCTGCCGGGCGGGCGCCGGTGCGGCAGGATGGGGTCAGGGGGATCCCCCGGGGCGAGGGCCGGCCGATCGGCGGCAGACGCCGGCCGGGGACACGGCAGGGTCGCCGCGGCACGGCACCGCAGGGCCGGGTCCGTCCAGGCCAGCGCCCGTCCGGCCAGTGGACACCGGCGCCGTCGCCGGAGACTCCGGAAAACTCATTACTGCCGGGTACACAAAGCGTCCGGGGAGGAATACGCTCGCCGGCATGACGGACTCGCAGGACACCGGAACCTCCCCCAGCTCCGCCGCCGGGGCCCCCGCCGACGCCGCCCAGGAGGCCCCCGGGACCCCCGGGACCACCGCCCCCGCCGGAGGCAACCCGGTCGCGCCCGCCCCGGCCGGTGCCCGTACCGCCGCCGAGGTGGTCACCCCCGAGGTCGCCGCCCGGCTCACCCGCGGCGTGGTGGGCTCCGGCCGTACGGCCAACCACACCCCGTTCACCGGGGAGAAGCTGGCCGACCTGCCCGAGTCCACCCCCGAGGACGTCGCCACCGCCTTCGAGCGCGCCCGCGCCGCCCAGGAGCGCTGGGCCAGGGTCCCGGTCCGGCAGCGCGCCGCGGTCCTGCTCCGCTTCCACGACCTGGTGCTGCGCCGCCAGGCCGAGGTCCTCGACCTGATCCAGCTGGAGACCGGCAAGGCGCGGCTGCACGCCCACGAGGAGATCCAGGCCGTCGCCGTCGCCGCCCGCCACTACGGCCGCAAGGCACCCGCCTACCTCCGGCCCAAGGGCCACACCGGCGTCGTACCGACCCTCACCAAGGTCACCGAACTCCGCCACCCCCGCGGCGTCGTCGGGCAGATCGCCCCCTGGAACTACCCCCTCGAACTCTCCGTCGGCGACGCCCTGCCGGCCTTCGTGGCGGGCAACGCCGTGGTGATGAAGCCCGACACCGAGACCGCGCTGACCGCGTTGTGGGCCCGTGAGCAGCTCATCGAGGCCGGACTGCCGGAGGACGTCTGGCAGGTGGTGATCGGGGAGGGCCCGGTCGTCGGCCCCGCCGTCGTCGAGCACGCCGACTATGTGTCCTTCACCGGCTCGACCCGCACCGGCCGCGAGGTCGCCCGGGGCGCCGCCGCCCGCCTGGTCGGGGTCTCCCTCGAACTCGGCGGCAAGAACGCCATGTTGGTGCTGCGCGACGCCGATGTGGAGAAGGCCGCCGCCGGCGCCGTCCGCGGCTGCTTCTCCTCCGCCGGCCAGCTGTGCATCTCCATCGAGCGGCTCTACGTCCACGAGTCCATCGCCGATGACTTCCTGACGCGCTTCGCCGCCCGTACGAAGGCGATGCGGCTGGGCACCTCCCTCGCCTACGGCGCCGACATGGGATCCCTGGTCGGCGAGCGCCAGCTGGAGGCCGTCACCCGCCATGTCGAGGAGGCCGTCGCCAAGGGCGCCGAACTGGTCGCCGGTGGCCGGCCCCGCCCCGACATCGGCCCGCTCTTCTACGAGCCGACCATCCTCGACGGGGTGCAGGCCCCGATGGCGGTCTGCACCGAGGAGACCTTCGGCCCGGTCGTCTCGATCTACCGCTTCAGCGACGAGGACGAGGCGGTGGCGCTCGCCAACGCCACGCCGTACGGCCTGAATTCCAGCGTCTGGACCACGGACGGCCGGCGCGGCCGGGCGGTCGCCGCCCGCCTGCGCACCGGCACGGTCAACGTCAATGAGTCCTACGCCGCTGGCTACGGCAGCGTCCAGTCGCCGATGGGCGGCATGGGCGACTCCGGTCTGGGCCGCCGGCACGGCTCGGAGGGCATCCTCAAGTACACCGAGGCACAGACCGTCGCCCACCAGCGGGTGATGCCGCTCGCGCCGTCCTTCGGGATGACCGACGAGGCGTACGCCCGGTTCATGACCGGCAGCCTGCGCGTGATGAAGGCGCTGCGGCTGCGGTGACGGGCCCGCGGTAGCCCGGCCCTCCTCCCCGCTCTCGGCTCCTCTGGAGCGGGGGGACCCCATGAGCGGGAGGGACCCCATGAGCGGGAGGGACCCCATGAGCGGGAGGGACCCCATGAGCGGGAGGTACCCCCATCGATCAGCAGGGAGAGCCAGTGCCCCAGGAGAACTCTGCCCGGAACCAGGACCAGGAAGCGGCGCCGGATAGCCGGCACGACGGCCGACACGACGGCCCCCGCGACGGCGACGGATACGACGACGGATACGACTACGACGTGCTGGTCGTCGGCTCCGGCTTCGGCGGATCCGTAGCGGCCCTGCGGCTGACCGAGAAGGGCTACCGGGTCGGCGTGCTGGAGGCCGGCCGCCGCTTCAGCCGGGCCACCCTCCCGAAGAACTCCTGGGACCTGAAGAACTACCTGTGGGCCCCGGCGCTCGGCCTCTACGGCATCCAGCGCATCCACCTGCTCGGCAAGGTGATGGTGCTGGCGGGCGCCGGCGTCGGCGGCGGCTCGCTGAACTACGCCAACACCCTCTACATACCGCCGAAGGCGTTCTTCGACGATCCGCAGTGGCAGCACATCACCGACTGGCAGGAGGAGCTGAAGCCCTACTACGACCAGGCCCGGCGGATGCTGGGGGTGCGGCTGAACCCGACGATGACGCCCTCGGACGTCCATCTGAAGGCGGCCGCACAGGAGATGGGCGTCGGGGACTCCTTCCACATGGCGCCGGTCGGGGTGTTCTTCGGCGACGGTGACGACGCCGACGGCAGCGCCCGGGCCGCCCCCGGCGGCGAGGTCCCGGACCCGTACTTCGGCGGCGCCGGGCCGTCCCGTACGGCGTGCACCGAGTGCGGGGAGTGCATGACCGGCTGCCGGCACGGCGCCAAGAACACCCTGACCGAGAACTACCTCTACCTCGCCGAGCGGGCCGGGGCCGTCATCCACCCGATGACCTCGGTCGTCGCCGTCACCGAGAACTCCCGCGGCGGTTTCGCCGTCACCACGCTGCCGACCGACAACCGCAAGAAGGGCGCGGGCCGGACCTTCACCGCCCGCCGGGTCGTCCTGGCGGCCGGGACCTACGGCACCCAGACGCTGCTGCACCGGATGAAGGACAGCGGGTTGCTGCCGTTCCTCTCCGGCCGGCTCGGGGCGCTGACCCGCACCAACTCCGAGGCGCTGGTGGGCGCGCAGACCGACAACCGCCGCTACCGACGCCGGCACGGCGCGCCGCGGGTCGACTTCAGCAGGGGCGTGGCGATCACCTCGTCGATCCACCCCGACGAGAACACCCATATCGAGCCGGTCCGTTACGGCAAGGGCTCCAACGCCATGGGCGGCATGACGATCCTCCAGGTGCCCTACCGGCCCGCCGGCCGGATAGCGGGCTGGCTGGGCAACGTCGCCCGCCACCCGGTGCTCGCCGTCCGCTCGCTCTCCAACCGCCGCTGGTCGGAGCGGACCATCATCGGTCTGGTCATGCAGTCCCTGGACAACTCCCTGACCACGTACCGGAAGCCGAACGGGCCGGGCAAGGGCCTGCTCACCGCCCGCCAGGGCCACGGCGCCCCCAACCCGGGCCAGATCCCCGAGGCCACCCGGGCGGCGTCGCTGCTCGCCGAGGAGATCAACGGCTTCGCCGGCTCTAACATCGGCGAGTTGATGGGCACCCCGCTCACCGCGCACTTCCTCGGCGGCTGCCCGATCGGCGACGGCGCCGACAGCGGCGTCATCGACCCCTACCACCGGCTCTACGGCCACCCGGGCATCTCGGTCGTCGACGGTGCCGCGGTCTCCGCGAACCTGGGCGTCAACCCGTCCCTGACCATCACCGCCCAGGCCGAGCGCGCCATGTCGCTGTGGCCCAACAAGGGCGAGCCGGACCCGCGCCCCGCCCAGGGCGGCACCTACCGGCGGCTGCCCCCGGTCGCACCGGCGCACCCCGCGGTCCCCGAGGGCGCCTTCGGCGCGCTGCGGCTGCCGCTGCTGCCCGTCCCCGCGGTACCGCCGAAGACGTCCTCCGCCGACTAAAGGATTACGGGACCCCTGAGGGCGCGTCTTTCGAAGTATGCCGAGCATGCCGGGGGCCGCACCCGGACTTCCGGGTGCGGCCTGCACGCGCGGTGCGGTGGTGCGGCTCAGAGAGCCGCGGAGCCCGACGTCCGACGACGGCGGACGGTGAAGACCGCGCCCGCGCCGGCGACCACGGCGACCCCGCCCACCAGGGCGAGGGTCGGCAGCGCCGAGGAGGAACCGGTCTCGGCGAGCTTGCCGGTGACCGGGAGGTCCTTCAAGTCGCCCTGCGGGGCGGGCTTGTTGCCCTTGTGCTTGCCGGGCTTGCTCTTGGCCGGCGGCACGCTGCCCGGCTTGCTGCCCGCGGCCAGGATGTCGAAGTCGTACTCCGCGACGTCCGAGAAGCCGCAGACGTCGTCCTCGTTGTGGTACGCGCCGATGCTGAACGCGAAGCCGTAGCTGCCCGGCGTCTTGGCGTCGACCTTCAGCCGCAGCTTGGCGTCGGCGTACTCACCGGGCTTGAGGCCGTCGACGGAGGCGAAGTAGCCGTCCTCGTCGGTGATGGCCTCCCAGGCGCGGGTGTCCTCGTCGTACCACTGCACGGTCAGCAGCTTGGAGATGTCGTCGAAGGAGCCGGTGCTGAGGCCGTTCAGTGCGACGTATGCGTCGACCGACTTCATCGCCTTGTGGGAGGTGTTGGTGGCGCGGAAGGTGAAGTTCTTCCAGCCGGAACCGGCCACGACCTTGCTGGGCAGACCGCGCAGTTCGGTCGAGATCGCCGTCTCCTCGGACTGCTTGGCGCAGGTCGGGTCCTCGTCGTCCGCGGTCGGCTCGACGGTGGGCTTGGCCGAGGCGGAGGGCTTGGGGGAGCCGGTCGGCTTGGTGTCGCCGGACGGGGTGGCCGGGGTGGTCGGCCCGGTCTCCGTAGCGTTCCCGGCCTCCCCACCGGTTTCGGTGTCGCCGCCCGGGGTGGCGTTCCCGCCCGGGGTGGCCTGGTCGTCGGCGGCCGGGGTCTCCGGCTGCGTGGTGGTCCCGTCGGACGGGTCCGCGCCGGAGGTGCCCGTCGTCGGCTCGGCACTGACGCTGGTGTCGGTGTCGGTGCCCGTGGCGAACGCGGCAGGGGCCGCCAGCAGGGCGGCGGGGGCTATGACGGCCGTCGCGGCGGCAGCCGTCAGGGCACGGCGAAGCTTCATCGAGAAGACCTCTCGGGGTCCAAAGTGCCGTGGGGGCACCAGTGGGTAGCGGGCCGTCGCGGTGGGGCGCGGTATGGCCGTGCGATTGCACGTACATGACTGGTCATGGCCAAAAATGGTTGTCCACTCACACGGAACGAGGGGCGTGATACCGATCACATCCCTCACAGCTGCCGCACAGGGAACACACAGCTGGTGCACAGCCCGGCCACAGGAACGGCCGCCTCCACGTCCTCCGCGCCGGACACAGCGAAGGGCCCCGGACGCCGTCCGCGAGGGGGGTGCGGACGGCCACGGGGCCCTTGGCTTTCGGTGCCGGCGTCAGGGCAGCGCCGGCACCGAGGAGCGGCGCTGGGGGGGTAGCGCCGCTGGCTCGGGGTGGTGCTCGGGGGTGGTGCGGAGGTCGTGCCGACCCGGGCCCAGCGCAGTGCTCGGGGCCGTGCCGGATGCGGCAGGTCGTTCGTCAAGCATCGTCCTGGATGCGCCTCACCTGGCGCAACCGTTTCGACCGGATGCGGTCGGTCCCGGGCGTCCCCAGGACCGACCACCCCATCGGATGTGACCGGGCTGCTGTCCCCTGCTGACCGGTCACGGCGCCGGAGCGAGGTCCCACGACGCGGACCGCGGTCAGCGGCCGGCGTCTCATCGCTCCGAGTTTCCGCCCGTGAGGCGGCGTCTACGCGTAGTCCTGCAGGCCACCCCTGGCTGGCGTGGCACCGGGAACAACGAAGCCTCGCGGCGGGCGGTCACGCGCCGTACGGGTGAGACGGCAACCGAACGCAGATCCAGCAGCTGCGCCGGGCGCGCACGCCGGTGCAATGCGCCCAGCGGCTCCCCAGAAACCGACCGAAGAGCAAAGGAAACCAGCCACAGTCACCTCCCCGGACGGTGCGGGCCGCCGGGCGGGGAGGGTCGGTGTACCGGTCCTCAGATCTGGCCCCGGGACAGCTCCAGCAGCGTCATCGCCAGCGCGGTGCCCGGCTTGCCGAGCTGGTCGCGGTAGTGGGCGAGGATCTCCATCTCGCGGGAGAGGCTCACCCGCCGGCCGCCTGAGGTGATCCGCTCACGTTGGATGACGGCCGAGACGGCCATCCGTTCCTGCACCAGGCCGATGATCCGGCCGTCGAGATCGTCGATCCGGCGCCGGGCGTCGGTGATCAGCCCGGCCGCCTCGGGGGTGTGGGCGCCGGTGTCGGGGGCGGTGGAGGTCGTGGTGCTCATGCGGTGTCTCCTGGGGTACGGGGGCCCCGGAGCCGGTCATCAGGTCCGGACGTGCACAGGCGCCCCGGACCTTGTTCGGCCCGGGGCGCCTGGGAAAGTGCTCGTCAGTGGATCAAGCAGCACGACCATGGCAGCCGGACGGGCCGGTGCCATAGGTAAAGACGAAGGTCAGCTGCTGGAACATGTGGCTCAGTATGAGCCCGTTAGAATCGAAAGTCCAACCCCTGCTCCACACCGCCGGAAGGCCGCCGAAGTGCCATCAGCGCCCCCTGCCGCTGCCCCGGACGTCGTCCTCGTAGTCGACTTCGGCGCACAGTACGCCCAGCTCATCGCCCGTCGCGTCCGCGAGGCGCGGGTCTACAGCGAGATCGTGCCGTCCACCATGCCGGTGGCGGAGATGCTCGCCAAGAACCCCAAGGCGATCATCCTCTCCGGCGGTCCCTCGTCGGTCTACGCGGAGGGCGCCCCGCGCCTGGACCGCTCCCTCTTCGAAGCCGGCGTCCCGGTCTTCGGCATGTGCTACGGCTTCCAGCTCATGGCCACCACGCTCGGCGGCACCGTCGACAACACCGGTGCCCGTGAGTACGGCCGTACCCCGCTGACCGTCAGCCGTCCCGGGTCCACCCTCTTCGAGGGCACCCCCGCCGAGCAGTCGGTGTGGATGTCGCACGGCGACGCCTGCTCCGCCGCCCCCGAGGGCTTCACGGTCACCGCGTCCACCGACGTGGTCCCGGTCGCCGCCTTCGAGAACGACGAGAAGCGGCTCTACGGCGTCCAGTACCACCCCGAGGTGATGCACTCCACGCACGGCCAGCAGGTCCTGGAGCACTTCCTCTACCGCGGTGCTGGCATCGAGCCGAACTGGACCACCCATAGCGTCGTCGAGGAGCAGGTCGCCGCGATCCGCGCCCAGGTCGGCACCAAGCGCGCGATCTGCGGGCTGTCCGGCGGCGTGGACTCCGCGGTCGCCGCCGCTCTCGTCCAGAAGGCCATCGGCGACCAGCTGACCTGCGTCTACGTCGACCACGGCCTGATGCGCAAGGGCGAGTCCGAGCAGGTCGAGAAGGACTTCGTGGCCGCCACCGGCGTCCAGCTGAAGGTCGTCGACGCCGAGGAGCGCTTCCTGACCGCGCTCGCCGGGGTCAGCGACCCCGAGCAGAAGCGGAAGATCATCGGCCGGGAGTTCATCCGGGTCTTCGAGCAGGCCCAGGCCGAGCTGGTCGCCGAGGCCGGCGCCGAGGGCGAAGAGGTCGCCTTCCTGGTCCAGGGCACGCTCTACCCGGACATCGTCGAGTCCGGCGGCGGCACCGGCACCGCCAACATCAAGTCGCACCACAACGTCGGCGGGCTCCCCGACGACATCGAGTTCGAGCTCGTCGAGCCGCTGCGCCAGCTGTTCAAGGACGAGGTCCGGATGGTCGGCACCGAGCTCGGCCTGCCGGACGAGATCGTGCACCGCCAGCCGTTCCCCGGCCCCGGCCTGGGCATCCGCATCGTCGGCGAGGTCACCAAGGAGCGCCTGGACCTGCTGCGCGAGGCCGACGCCATCGCCCGCGAGGAGCTGACCGCGGCCGGCCTGGACCGGGAGATCTGGCAGTGCCCGGTGGTCCTGCTCGCCGATGTCCGCTCGGTCGGCGTCCAGGGCGACGGCCGCACCTACGGCCACCCGATCGTGCTGCGCCCGGTGTCCTCCGAGGACGCGATGACCGCCGACTGGACCCGGATGCCGTACGACGTGCTGGCCCGGATCTCGACCCGGATCACCAACGAGGTCGCCGACGTCAACCGCGTGGTGCTGGACGTGACCAGCAAGCCGCCGGGCACCATCGAGTGGGAGTGACCGACCCGGCCGCCCCCTGAGCCACGACCGCGCCGCCGTCCCGCTACCGGGGCGGCGGCGCGGTGCTTTACCGGGGCGGCGGGGCGGTGCTTTACCAGGGCGGCGGGGCGGTCCTCTACCGGGAGGCCGGGGTGCGCACCGCCGCCGGCCCGCGGTTCACAGCCCCTCCACGGCATCCGACGGCTCCCTGTATGGCCTCTTCACCTGCCGCGGCGTAGCTTCCCGGGCGAGCCACCCGCAACCGAGGAGAGCCGCGATGCCCGAGTCGAGCGCGCCGACGCCCCTGCCCACCGAGCAGCTGCACTTCGCGATGCCGCCGCAGCACGCCACCGTCGAGGGCGAGCGCCGCCACCGCAAGGAGCGCCTGGTGGCGGCGTTGCGGCTGTTCGGCCGGCGCGGACTGGAGGAGGGCGTCGCGGGCCATGTCACCGCGCGGGACCCGGAGTTCCCCGACTGCTTCTGGGTCAACCCGTTCGGGATGTCCTTCCGGCTCATCACGGTCGGCGACCTGATCCTGGTGAACGCGGACGGCGCAGTCGTCGAGGGCCGCTACCACGTCAACCAGGCGGCGTTCGCGATCCACGCCCAGATCCACCTGGCCCGCCCCGACGTCGTCGCCGTGGCGCACAGCCACTCCACCTACGGACGGGCGCTCGCCGCGCTCGGCGAACTCCTGGAGCCGATCACCCAGGACGTCTGTGCCTTCTACGAGGACCATGCGCTCTTCGACGCCTACACGGGCGTGGTGGTCGACGCGGCGGAAGCCGCCCGGATCGCGGCCGCGTTGGGGCCGCACAAGGCCGTGATCCTGCGCAACCACGGGCTGTTGACGGTCGGCGACTCGGTGGACGCGGCGGCCTGGTGGTTCCTGGCGATGGAGCGCGCCTGCCAGGTGCAGCTGACCGCGAAGGCCGCCGGGAAGCCGGTCCTGATAGACCACCAGGACGCCGTCCGCACCCGCGAGCAGCTGGGCAACGACCTGGTGGCCTGGATCAACTACCAGCCGCTGTACGAGCAGATCGCGCGAAGTGAGCCGGACCTGTTCGACTGAGCAGCGCGGCGGTCGCCGTCCGCCCACGGGGCAGCAGTCCTCGTGCCGTCCGGACGGCGCGGTGGGGGCGCGGGGCGGGGCGTTCCGCGGGCCCACCGCGCGGTGGGGTGGATCAGAGGTGGGGGAAGAGGTTCAGGAACGGCTCCGCGCCGGCCGAGATGCCCCGGCTGAACGGTGCGTCGAAGTCCCAGACCAGGAACAGCAGGAAGGCGATCAGCGCGCTGAAGAGCCCGGCCATCAGCAGCTCCCGCCCCGAACGCCGGATCTGCAGGGTGAAGATGACCCCGATGGAGATGGCGCCCCCGGTGATCAGCCCGAACCACACCACCCCGGGCAGCGTGGAGTCGGCCGCGTCCGCCCGCGCCGAGCGGGCCGCGTCGACGGCCCCCACCTGGTCCACCAGCGGCTGGTAGGACTGCGCCTCGAAGTCGTTGGCCGGGCGGTAGTCGGTGACATCGGCCCGGACCGTCGCCAGCAGCTCGGTGCCGCGCCGGGTCAACTGCCCCTGCTCGGCCATCATGGGCCACTCCTTGTGCACCACATGGGACGCGTAGGCCCGCACGTCGGAGCGGATCCGGTCGCGCACCGGCACGGGGTAGGCCCGGGCCCGCGCGCTGACCTCGTGCAGGGCCTGCGCCTCGGTCCGTACGGTGTCCTCGGCGGCGCTCCTGGCCTCCCAGACACCGGCGATGGCCAGACCCAGCACGATCGCGTACACCACCCCCACCATCATCGTCAGATACTCGATCACATCGGGCGATTCGGTCGGGTCGTCGTCCGCGCTGACCCGGCGCTCCTTGAGGACGGTGATGAGCAGGACGACACCGCAGACCGCGGCCATGGCGATGCCCAGCACCAGCCATTGGGACATGGGGACCTCCTACGAGGAACGGCGCCCGGCGGAGCCGGACGAGGAGCGCGAACGGGGACGGAGGGCGGCGGCCGCCAGCACGGCCGGGGCGGTGATCAGCAGGGTCGTGGTCACCACGGAGCGCCCGCCGCGCGGTGCGGGGGCCGCCCGGACGTAGCGGTGGGGCCGCACCGGTGGGGGCGGCGTCGCACGGCGCCGCAGGGTGGGCGCGGGTGGTGGGGGAGTGGGGCGGGCGCGTGGCGGCGGTGGGGGCGCGGGTGGTTTCGGCGGTGGCGGCGGTGGCGGTGGTTTCGGTGGCGGGGTCGCTCGGGGAGCGGGCGCGGGCGGTCGTGGGGCGGGTCGCCGGATGCGCGGGCGGGACGGCGGTGGCGGTGCGGAGGCGGTCGGGCGCGTGGTCCTGGTGCAGGGGAAGTGCCAGCCGTGCGGCATGGGGAAGTCGGTCGGTACGTCCACGGGCGGCGCGGTCCCGGCGTAGGCGCAATTGTCGTCGGTGTGCGGCGCGTTCGGCCGGTCCCGGGCGGTCGCCGGTGCCGCGGGGGCGAACAGGGTGAGGGCCCCGGCCAGCAGGAGCAGGGCGGCGGCCAGGAGGCCGGCCCCGAGACGGGCGGTGCCGCCGGGACCCGGACGCGCTTGACGGCCCGGCTGCCCTGGAGGGGCGGTGCCGCCGGGGCCCGGACGCGCTGGATGGCCCGGCTGCTCCGGAGGGGCGGGCTGCTCGGAAGGGCCCGGCCGTTCTGGAGGGTCCGGCTGCCCTGGGGGGTCCGGCTGCGCTGGACGGTGCGGCCGCTGCCCTGGACGGTCCGGCCGCAGGTCACCCGGTCGGTACGGGCCGTGATCTCCGGTTATTTGACGCACGGCGAGAGCTTGCGCAGCGTGCGCTCCGCTCAGCCGTCGCCGTCCCCCGGTTCGCCCGAAGGGGGGAAGCGCCCTGTTTGCCTGGTCGGCCGCCGGCCAGGTGTGCGGGTGCGGGCGCCGGGCGTCAACGCGCCGTTGCCGCCACCACCCGCCGGCAGCTGGACGGGTACGCCGGCACCCCTCGGGGTGCGGCACAATTCGCCCTTGACGAGCATGAGTTGACGGCGAGCGGTGTCGGGGCGGTAACGGACGTGTCGGTGGGTGCGGCGGACAGGATGGCCGGAGCGGGTGGGCCGGCGGGCGGCGCGGCGGGTGCCGACGGCGGCGAGTGCCGGTGCGGGCAGTGCCCGCACGGCGCCCGGGCGGGACACCGGCAGGCCGTCGCCGCCTTTGTCGCGCTCCGCGAGGAGTTCGCCGCCGGGCGCGGGGTCCCCGCCGGGCTCGCCCACTCCGCGGGCGCGGCCCGCCAGTGGGTCTCCGACGAACTCACCCTCTCGGCACGCGAGATGGCCCGGCGCGGCACCGACGAAGGCGTCGCCTGGCTGGCGGCCGTACGGGGGCGCACCCTGCTGGCGGTCTGGGGCGCGGTGCTGGCGCTGCTGGTCGGCCAGTCGCTGACCGCCCTCGACGGGGGCTGGACGGCCGCCCGTACGGCGGGGCTGGCCGCCGCCGTCGTCCTGGCGTCGGGGCTGACCGCGGCGGCGCTGCGGCACGGGGTGCACGGCGGGGCGCTGGCCCCGCTGATCGGCGAGGACGGCCGGCTGTCCACCTCGCGGACGGTCGCCGCGGGCTGGGCCGGTGCGGTGCTCTACGCGGTGCTGCTGTCCGCCCTCCGCCTGGCTGGCGCCACCCCGCCGGAGCGGCACCGGCTGCTCCAGGGGCTGACGCTGGGCGGCTCGGGCGCCCTGCTGGCGGTGCTGGCCGTGGGCTGTGGGGTGGCGGTGCTGGCGTACGGGCTGGTCGCCGCGCGGGTGCGGACCGGGCGGCTGCAGAAGGTCCCCGCGCAGCGGCCGCGCGCCGCCGATCTGCTGACCGACGACGCGGGGCGCGGCAGCTTCCCGGACGTGCAGTACGTCCTGATCCAGGCGGCCGTGCTGGTCCTCGCCCTGGTACAGCTGGCCGGGCGGCCGGAACAACTCCCGCGGCTGCCCTGGGGAGTGGTCGCGCTGGTGGTCCTCTCCGGGGCGACCTACCTGGCGGGGAAGCTGACGACCGGCGGGCGTCCGGTGATCCTCTCCGTCGTCCGCTCCCGTGAGCTGGGGGACCTGGCCGCGCCGGTCCGGACCGGCGATGACATCGAGATCCGTGGCGCCGGCTTCGTCCCCCCGGGTGCCACCACGCCGGACCGGCTCGCCCGGACCGTGGTGCGGATCGGCACGGTCCATGTGTCCGTCCCGCTCGTCCCGGTGCCCGGTGGATTCGCCAATCCGACGGACGGGGTGCTCACCGTTCCGGTGCCGGTCGATGTCGAACCGGGGCGGGTGGACGTCCGGGTGATCACCGCGGCGGGCGTGGAGACCGACGCCTACCCGCTCGACATCGTGGAGTGAGGCCGGCGGCGTGCCGCGGCAGACCGGCTGGCCGGCCGGTGGTGGTGGGTCGGGCGGCGTGACCGGGGGCGAGGGGGAACGGGGCGCGGTGGCCGGCCGAGGGGCGAGGGGGGCGGCATGACCGCCGGCCCGGGGCGTACGGGGCGGTGTCTTCGACGGGCGGCGACCTCGGCCGGGGAGCGGGGCGGCGGTTGCCCGGGCGCCGTGGGTGTCGGTTCCGTGTGCGTCCGCTGCCCGAAGTGCGACGGTCGGTTGAACCTCTGGCGCAGGTGCGTACGTACCTCTCCCTGAGGCTCGGGCGCGGGCACAATCGTCTGCTCCCGGTGGCAACGGAGAGGCGGACGTCATGGTTCACGCGAATCGCACGATCGGTGCCGACTTGGCAGGGGCGGGTGCCGATGGCTCCGCTGCCGGCCTGCGGGCGCAGCTGGCGCGCCATGCGCTGCTTCCGCTGCGGCTCTTCCTCGGCGCCACCTTCCTCTACGCGGGCCTCGACAAGCTGATGGACCCGGCGTTCCTGGCCGCCGGCGGGACCGGGTCGCTCGGCGAGATGCTGCGCCAGGTGCACGACACGGCGGCGCTGCCGCAGATGGTGGACCTCGCCCAGAAGAGCCCGGTCGGCTTCGGCTACGCCATCGCGGCCGGCGAACTGGCGGTGGGGCTCGGCACCCTCGTCGGCCTGCTGGGGCGGCTGGCCGCGTTCGGCGGCGCGCTGATCTCGCTGTCGCTGTGGCTCACCGTGAGCTGGTCGACGACGCCGTACTACTACGGCAACGACCTCGCCTACCTGGTGGCCTGGGTCCCGCTCGTCCTGGCCGGCACCCCGCGGTTCTCCCTGGACGCGGTGCTGGCGATGCGGCGGAAGCGGCACGGGATGCAGCTGTTCGGCTAGGGCGTTTCTTTTGGATCTTCGTGGATCAGGGGGCGGGGCCGCCGGCCCGGTGGGGGCCGACGGGCCGGCGGCGGTGGCCTCAGGGCTCCTGTGTCTTACGGAGGCGTCGGCGGCGGGCCGTTGCCCACAGGGTGGCGGTGATCCCGGAGAGCAGCAGGCCGGCGGGGACGACGAGGAGGAGCCAGGGGCCGGGCGCACGCCACAGGCCCAGGGCGTCCAGGCCGTAGGCGGTGCCGACGGCCAGTGCGGTCAGGCCGCTGACCAGACGGGCCGGCTCGAAGGGGTGGCGCTTCACGGGGACACTCCGTCAGGGGTCGGGGCGGTCGGCAGGCCCGGGAGGGCCGGGAGGGTGGGTATGCCCGCGTCGGCCGGCGGGGTCGGGCCCGTCGGTGGGGTGGGGAAGGGCGGTGTGGTCGGTGGGGCCGGGGTCGGGATGGGGGGTGTGGGGAGGCTCGGGTCGCCCGGCAGGGCGGGGGCCGCGCCCGGGCGCTGGATGTCCACCTGGCCGGCACCGATGTGGAGGTCGAGATCCAGGGTGCCGTGCGGCCGTTCGCCCTTCTTCAGGCCCTCGGCGGGCAGGGTGACCGTCCGCTGCCGGCCACCGGCCAGCAGCTGCACATCGTCCGGTGCCTCGCCGGGCAATTGGATGTCGCCGACGCCGAGCGAGATGTGCAACCGGGCGGTGACCTGCTGGGGCAGGACCACCCGCAGCCGGCCGGCGCCCACCTCCGCGGCCGTACGGACCGTCTGCCCGCGCTTGAACGACAGCTCGCTGAGGTCCAACTCGCCCTGCCCCGAACCCAGTGCGTAGTGCGGTCGGACCTCGGCGACGGTGCGGGGCGTCCAGGCGATCTGCTGCCAGTGGGTGGTGACGGTGCGGGGGAGCACGGTCGCGCCGGCCAGCAGCACGGCCGTACACACCACCAGGAAGACCGTGCCGCCGCCGGTCCGGCCGAACCAGGCGCTGACGACCAGCCCCAGGCCAAGCACCACCAGCGCGGCGGCCAGCCCCGCCTGCAGGGTCGGGGCGAAGGCCGCGTGTCCGTGGACGGCGGCCGCGGTGCCGAAGCCGGCGAACAGCGCCAGCAGGAACGTCCAACCGCCGATCGGGGGGCCGTCGCGACGCCTGCGCGGGGCCGGCCGGGTGTCGTACGGCGGCACCGGCGGGGCCGGCCAACCGCCCTGCGGCCGGGGGGCGGTGACGGAGGTGGCGCCGTGCTCGAAGCGGTAGGTGAGGCCCACGGGGAGCGGGGTGTTGTCCGGTCCCCACAGATAGCCCGGACCGGCGGCATCCGGGGAGCGCGGATGCCGCCACCAGGACGGGCCGGCAGGTGACGGGGGCGCCATGGTCTCCGGCGGGGCGTCGGCGACGGCCTGGGCGGTGGCCGGGTCCATCGACTCCGGGCCCTGGGCCTGCACCTGACGGCGCCGGCGCGACCAGTACGCGGAGCCGGCCAGCGCCAGCAGCAGCATGATGGCGAAGGACAACAGGCTGCCCTTGGCGAGGGTCGTCAGGAACAGGCCGCAGCCGACCAGCGCGCACAGCAGCGCCGTCAGGGCCGAGCCCTCGACACGGCCGGAGAGCAGCCGGCGGCCGTCGTTCTCGTCCTCGCCGTCGAGGGGGATGAGCAGCCACGCGAAGCCGTAGACGATCAGGCCGAGGCCGCCGACTGCGAGCACGGCGAGCACGATCCGGAAGATCACCGGGTCGAGGTCCCACTGCCGGCCGAGCCCGCCGCACACTCCGCCGACGACCTTGTGCCGCCGGCTGCGGCGCAGCGGGGCGGGCGGCGGGGTGGGGCCGGCGGGTCCGGAGGGCGCCGGCTCCTCGGCGGGGGCTGCTTCGTTCATGGACCCATGGTGACAAGACCGCCGCGGCCCCGGCATCCGTGGAAACCCTGGCTGATCCCTGAGATCCGGCGCCGGCGGCCCCGGCATGCCCCAGGGGGGTCCCGAAACCCCTCGTGGGTTCGCATATGCCCCCAGCCCGCCACGTTGGCTGGAACACGGCCATGGACACGGGGTAGCCGGGGGGCTGTTCGCCGGCGCCGGAGACTATCGTTGCGCCCTGGATACGTACGGGTTTCCGGAGGGGCGTGCGGTGGCGGAGGCGGCGTCGGTGGACGAGGGGCGACTGGTCGCCAGGCGGTATCGCCTGGTTGAGCGGATAGGCCAGGGCGGGATGGGCACCGTCTGGCGGGCCCGGGACGAACTCCTCGGGCGGCAGGTCGCGGTCAAGTGCCTGCATGTGTCGCCGCAACTTGAGGCGGACGAACTGGCCACCCGCTTTGAGCGCACCACCCGCGAGGCGCAGGCCGCGGCCCGCATCAACCACCCCAATGTGGTGAGCGTGCACGATGTCGTCGACGACGCCGGGATGCCGTGCATCGTCATGGAGTACGTCCCCTCCACGACGCTCGGCGACGCCATCAAGGAGGCGGCCCGGTCCGACAGTTCGGTCGACCCGCGCGAGGCCGCCCGGATCGGCCGCGGCATGATCGCCGCACTGCGCGCCGCCCACTCCGCCGGTGTGCTGCACCGCGACGTCAAACCGGGCAATGTGCTGCTCGGTGAGGACGGTCGGGTCGTGCTCACCGACTTCGGCATCGCGGTCGCCAGCGGCACCTCCACCCTCACCAAGACCGGCGAGCTGGTGGGCTCCATCGACTACTTGGCGCCCGAGCGCGTCAAGGGCGGCACCCCGGGCCCCGCCTCGGACCTGTGGGCCCTGGGCGCGACGCTCTATCAGGCGGTCGAGGGGCGGCCCCCGTTCCGGAAGAACACCGCGGTCGAGACGGCGTACGCGATCGCCATGGACCCGCTGGAGCCGCCGCGCGAGGGCGGGCCGCTGACCGCCCTGATCGAGGCGCTGCTCGCCAAGGAGCCGGCCGACCGGCCCAGCGCCGAGGTCGTCGAACAGGCGCTGCGGGCCGCCGAGACCGACGCGGAGACGGCCCTGATGGGCTGGCCGACACTATCGCTGCGGAAGGGCGGCACCGATCCGGCCGGGCCCGACGACCGGACCGAGGCGCCCACCACCGCGGTGTCGCACACCGGCGCCGGCACCGCACCGAGCGGCACCGGGACGCCTGCCACCGGGACGTCCGCCACCGGAGAGGTGACCGGCCCGATCGCCGTCCCCGAGGGCGCCGTGCCGGGGCAGCGCACCGGCAGCCGGACCGACGTGCTGTCCCACGGCCAGGTCTCCCCCGGGCGGCGTGGCGCGCGGTACGTGGGCTGGGCCGTCGCCGGGGTGTTGGCCGTCGGAGGCGGTGCGGGCTCGGCCTGGTACCTGCTGCACCCCGACGACAACACCGGTACCGTCCAGACGCCCCAGGGGCACGACAAGAAGCCCCCGGTACAGCCCAGCCCGCCCAAGAGCAGCATCGGACCGCCGCCGCCCCTCCCCGATGGCTACCGCCGGGCGGACGAGACCGCGCTGGGCGTCTCCCTCCCGGTGCCCAAGGGCTGGAAGCGGGAGGCCAGGGACGGCGGACGGCAGATCGTCTACTCCTCCAGGTGGGCCCAGCTCACGCTCAGCGTCCTGGACTTCTCCTCGGGGGACCAGGTGCAGCACTTCAAGGAAGTCGAGTCCGACGTCAAGAAGAGCTACCCCGTCTACCACCGGCTGCGGATGCAGAGCACCGTCTTCCAGGGCGACCCCGCGGCGATCTGGGAGTTCACCTTCGGTGGCCGGGCCCGCCCCTTCCGGGGCGTCGACCTCGGGTTCGGTCGCGAGGGCGAGAAGGAGTACGCGCTCTACGTGTCCGCGCCCCAGGATTCCTGGTCGATGTACGAGAAGGTCTTCACCAACGTCAAGGACGGCTTCCGCAAGACCGGGTCGACGGCGGACTGAGGCGAGGCCCCCGGGCCCCGGACCGGCCCGGGGGAAACGTCAGGGGCGGGTTCAGGGTCCACCCTGATGCCCCGGGCCTGCCCCGCGTGTGACGATCTGGGGCATGACCACAGCTCCCCCGCGCGCCGAACCAGGCCACGGCCCGGCGCCGGAACCCGACGACCCGCCCGTGCGAAAGCTCTACCGCAGCGCCGAGGGGCGGCTGCTCGGTGGCGTCGCGCGCGGGCTCGCCGGGCATCTGGGGCTGCCGGTCTCCTGGGTGCGGATCGTGTTCGTCGCGCTGTTCATGGCCGATGGCATGGGTGCGCTGCTGTACGCCGCGTTCTGGTTCTTCGTGCCGCTGGGCCTCGGCGGCGTGGAACACCGCCCGTTCGTCCCGGGCGAGGCGAGGCGGCGCCTGCGGATGGCCCGCAGGCCCGACCGGGGCCAGCTCTTCGCGCTGATCGCGCTGCTGATCGGTGCGGCCGTCGTCGCCTCCCGGTTCCAGCTGGGCCAGGCCGACGGCTATCTCTGGCCGGTGCTGCTGATCGGCGCCGGTGTCGCCCTGGTGTGGCGGCAGGCGGACAACTCCCGCCGTGCGCAATGGCTGGAGCTCGGCCGCCGCAAGGCCCTGCTGCCGGTGCTGCGCGGCGCGGCCGGGGTGCTGCTGGTCTGCATCGGGGTCACCGGCATCGTCGTGCTCCAGGGCTCGGTGCGGCACCTGGGCTCGGTGCTGCAGGCCTCGCTCGCCGTCGTCGTCGGCATAGCCCTGTTGGCGGGCCCCTATCTCGTACGGATGATGCAGGACCTCTCCGAGGAGCGGCTGATGCGCATCCGCGCCCAGGAGCGCGCCGAGGTGGCCGCCCACGTCCACGACTCCGTGCTGCACACCCTCACCCTGATCCAGCGCAACGCCGACCACCCCAAGGAGGTGGCGCGGCTGGCCCGCGCCCAGGAGCGCGAGCTGCGGGCCTGGCTCTACAAGCCCGAGGGCCGCGGCAAGGACGAGGAGGAGGAGCCGGCCACCGTGGCGGAGGCGGTCCGCGCCGCCGCCGCCGGGGTCGAGGACCACCACGGCGTCCCGATCGAGGTCGTGGTCGTCGGCGACTGCCTGCTGGACGAGGCGCTGGGCGCCCAGATGCAGGCCGCGCGCGAGGCGATGGTCAACGCCGCCAAGTACGGTGGCGAGGACGGCACGGTGCAGGTGTTCGCCGAGGTCGAGGGGCGCACGGTGTTCGTCTCGGTGCGCGACCACGGCCCCGGCTTCGACCTGGACGCGGTCCCCGCGGACCGCATGGGCGTACGGGAGTCCATCATCGGCCGGATGGAGCGCAACGGCGGCACGGCCCGGCTGCGTTCCGCCCCCGACGGCGGCACGGTCGTCGAGCTGGAGATGGAGCGCGCGGCGGAGCCCGCCGAATGACGGAGTACGAGGGCGGGCCGGCCGCTCCCGGCGGGGCACCACCGGCCGGGACAGGCGATGATGGCGGGGCAGACACCGAAGGGCGGGCGGAAGACATGAGCAGCGAGGGCGCACAGGGCGGGACCGGCGGCGGGGCCGAAGGGGGGCGGACCGTACGGGTCGTGCTGGTCGACGACCACCGGATGTTCCGCACCGGCGTGCAGGCCGAGATCGGGGAGACCGGCCGCACCGGCGTCGAGGTGGTCGGCGAGGCTGCCGACGTCGACCAGGCGGTCACGGTCATCACCGCCACCCGCCCCGAGGTCGTCCTCCTGGACGTCCACCTCCCCGGGGGCGGCGGCGTCGAGGTGCTGCGCCGCTGTGCCGCACTGTCGGCCGACACCGAGCGACCGGTCCGCTTCCTGGCGCTGTCGGTGTCCGACGCGGCCGAGGACGTCATCGGCGTCATCCGCGGCGGTGCCCGTGGCTATGTCACCAAGACGATCACGGGCACGGACCTGGTCGACGCGGTCTTCCGGGTCGCCGACGGCGATGCGGTCTTCTCCCCGCGGCTGGCCGGCTTCGTCCTGGACGCCTTCGCCTCGACCGACGCCCCGCCGGTCGACGAGGACCTGGACCGCCTCACCCAGCGTGAGCGCGAGGTCCTGCGGCTGATCGCCCGCGGCTACGCGTACAAGGAGATCGCCAAGCAGCTGTTCATCTCGGTGAAGACGGTCGAGTCCCATGTCTCGGCGGTGCTGCGCAAGCTCCAGCTGTCCAACCGCCACGAGCTGACCCGCTGGGCGGCCGCCCGGCGCCTGATCTGACGGCCTGACCTGCCCGTCCGTGCGGGCCCCGCAGGTCAGGGCCGGCACGGGACGGCCCCGCGGGGCCCGCGCGGCGGAACGGGCGGAGCCGGGGAGGGCGGCGTAAAGAAGGACCAAAGACGGGCAACCAGGACCCCGCGGATCGCCATCTAAGGGCGCGGAGAGGCTCACTGCCGGAGGCGGGGCCCGAACCATCCCCACGTCCTTCGCGTAGTTGTCCTGGAATCGAGATCCCCGATGAGCCTGACGGGCACGCCCTTCTTCCTCACGTCGATCGCGCTGCTGGTCGTTGCCCTGGTGCTGCCGCTCGCCCTGTGGGGCCGGATAGCCGGGCCGCCCCTGGTGCGTGGCCTGGCCCGGCTGCTGATGCTGCTGTTCGCCCAGGTCACGGCCATCACCGTGGTCTTCGTCCTGGTCAACAACGCCAACAACCTCTACGACACCTGGGGTGACCTGCTGGGCACCGGCAGCCATGTCGCGGCGGCCAAGGACCTCGGCCCCGACGGCCTGGGCGGCCAGCAGATCAAGAACGAGCCCAAGCGGCTGCAGCAGTTCCGCCCGGCGGACGACCCGCGGATGGGCCCCGGCGTCCAAATGACCAACCTCCAGGGCCGGATCTCCGGAGTGATGGGCGAGGTCTATGTGTGGCTGCCGCCGCAGTACCACCAGCCCGCCTACCGCAACAAGACGTTCCCGGTGGTCGAGCTGCTGCCCGGCTACCCCGGCTCGTCGAAGGCGTGGTTCGGGTCGCTGCACGTGGGCGAGCAGCTCCGGCCGCTGATGGAGAGCGGCCAGGTCAAGCCGTTCATCCTGGTGGCACCCCGTACCGACCTGCTGACCGGTGCCGACACCGGCTGCGTCAACATCCCCGGCAAGGTCAACGCCGACAGCTGGCTGACCGTCGATGTGCGGAAGATGGTCCTGGACAACTTCCGGGCCGGCGACCGGCCCGACTCCTGGGCGCTGGCCGGCTATTCGGCCGGTGCGCACTGCGCCAGCAAGCTGGCCCTGGCCCACCCGGACCGCTTCCGCGCCGCGGTCGCCATGTCCGGCTACAACGACCCCGCCCTGGAGCACGACTCGCTCGCCGGCAAGGACCCCCGGCTGCGCCTGTCGTCCAACCCGCTGCACATCCTGAAGTCCGCCAACGCCGCCGGGAAGCCGCCCCGTACGGCGCTGTACGTCACGGGCGCCGCCGGCGACGGCTACCAAGCGGGCCTGGGGCTGCGGCAGTTCGCCCAGCGGCCGACGACGGTCACCGTGCAGCTGATCCCGTCCGACGCGGGCGGCCACACCACGGCGGTGTGGCGCCAGCAGGTGCCGGAGGTCTTCCGCTGGCTGAGCCGGCAGCTGCACGGGTAGCCGGCCTGGGGCCCGGTGCCGGCCGGGCCCTGTGCCGGCCGGGCTTCATGCCGCCCGGGCCCTGTGCCGGCCGCCGGGCCCTGTGCCGGCCGCCGGGCCCTACGCCGGCCGGGTGGCCCTATGCCGGCCGGGTGGCCCCCGCGAACGGCATCTGGTCGATCGGCGCGATCCGGACCGGTGCGCCGGGGTGCGGGGCGTGGATCATCTTGCCGTCCCCGATGTAGAGGCCGACATGGCTGATCCCGGAGTAGAAGAACACCAGGTCACCGGGGGCGAGTTGGGACCGGTCGATGCGCGGGCCGGCGTTGATCTGGGTGTAGGTGGTGCGGGGCAGCGCAACGCCGCCGGACTTCCACGCCGCCTGGGTCAGCCCCGAGCAGTCGTACGCGGAGGGGCCGGTCGCGCCCCAGACGTAGGGCTTGCCGAGGGCCGCGTAGGCGAACGACACCGCGCGTGCGGCACGGGAGTCGGGGGCCCGCTCCGCTGCCCGGGACCGGTCGGCGGCGGCCGCGGCGCCGGTGGGGACACCGCCCGACAGGCCGTCGTCGCCCCCGGTCCCCCGGGCTGCCGGGCCGGTGCCGGACCGCTCCCGGGGGGTGCCAGGACCCGCCATCCGCTGCCGCTGCTCCGCGGTCAGCCGGCTCAGCAGCGCCTCCGCGGCGTCCAGTTTGCGGACGACGGTGACCCGGTGCCGCTTGAGCGCGACCTCCTGGGACGCCAGCCGCTCGGCGGCGTCCTGGGCGCGGTCCCGCACCTGCCGTACGCTGCCGAGCCGGCGGGCGTAGCCGGCCACCGCGGTGGCCTGGTGGCTGCCCGTACGCTCCAGGACCGCGGCGCCGTCCAGATAGCGCTGGGGGTCCGCGGAGAGCAGCAGTCGCACGGTCGGGTCCACGCCCCCCGAGCGGTACTGGGAGGCGGCCACGGTGCCCAGCCGGCCGCGGGCGGCGTTCAGCGTGCCGGTCCGCCGGGCGGCCTCGTCCTGCAGTCTGCTCAGCTCCTCGCGTGCGGTGTCGGCCGCTTCCCTGGCGCCGTTGTACTTCTGCGTGGCCACCTCTGCCTCCTGGTACAGCGACTCGACTCGGTCCTTGACCTGGCCGGGGGTGGGGGGCTCCGCCGCCTGGCCGGTGCCCTCCAGGGCGGTGGCGGTGGCGGCACCCGCGAGGGCGAGGGTGGCGGCCGTACGGGCGGTGCGCGCGCTGCGCGAGCCACCGGTGAGCGAGGCGAGCACATGCCGCCTGGGCTTGCGGTGCGAGGCCACGGTGGCCGTCACTTCCTTCCCTTCGGGCCGTGGGTCCGGCGGCGGTCCGCTACGGGGGAGAGCGGGCCACCGCCGGACCTCCCGGCGGGGCGGCCGACAGGACACCGGTGCGGAGTCCGGCGATGGCGGGGAGTCGGCCGCCTGGAGGAGGACGCTAGACCGGGGCGTCACGGAAATGAGCCTGCTTGCCCGGCATTGATCGTTTTCGGTCGTGGCCGGTGCGCGGGTGACCGAGGCGTCGCCGACTGTGCGCCGGGGCCGGTCTGCCGTGACCGAAGTGCGGATTGCCTGCGCCCTGCCCGAAGGGGCGTGCTATGCGGCGGCTACGATCCCGCACTATGGACGTAGTAATCAATATCTTCGTCGCGCTGCACATCATCGGCATCGCCTCGCTGCTGGGCGGCTTCCTGACCCAGATGAAGGCGATGAGCGCGGGCACCGCCCGCTTCGTGCCGGCCATGCTGCACGGCGCGCTGACGATGCTGGTCACCGGCATCGTGCTGGTCGGCCTCAACCAGGCCCAGGATCACCCCCTCAACAACGTCAAGATCGCCATCAAGATGGCGGTCCTGGTAGTGATCCTGGCGCTGGTCTACGTCAAGCGGGACGAGGAGAGCGTGCCCAAGCCGCTGTTCGGCGCGGTCGGCGGGCTCACCATCGCCAACATCTTCATCGCGGTGCTCTGGACCTGAGCCCCGCGCCGCGGCCGGCCGGTGCCCTCACCGGCGGGCGGCACCCGCACAGCACACCGCGCGGTCCTCGCGCTCCGATTCACGGAGGCGGGGGCCGCGCGGTGGCGTGTGGGGGGTGGCCGTGGGGGGTGGCCTCAAGGGGGGGCGGACCGGGCTCAGCCCAGGCGGACGCTCCCGTAGATCGGCATGTAGTAGATCGACTCCTCGCGGACGTCGGCGCCCGGGTGCGGGGCGTGGATCATCTTGCCGCCGCCTATGTACATGCCGACATGGCTGATGTCGTCGAAGAAGAACACCAGGTCACCGGGCTGGAGATCCTTGGTCGCCACCCGCTGGCCGACCTTGACCTGGTCCCAGGTGGTGCGCGGCAGGTCGACCCCGGCCGCCTTCCACGCCGCCTGGGTCAGCCCCGAGCAGTCGTAGGAGCTGGGGCCCGTCGCGCCCCAGACGTACGGCTTGCCGATCTGGGCGCGGGCGAACGCCAGGGCCTTCTCGGCCTTGGTGGACTGCGTGCCCCCGGTGGAGCCTCCGGTGCTGCCACCACCGGTCTGCCCGCCGGAGGTGCCGCCGTCCTGCTGCCGCTGGCGCTCGCGCTCCTGCTGTCTGCGCGCCTCCTCCTCGGCCTTGCGCTTGGCCGCCGCCTCCTTCTGCCGCTCCAGCTCCGCCAGCCGCGCCTTCTCCTGGGCGGTCAGCCGCGACAGCAACTGCCGGGCCTCGGCCAGCTTCTGCTGGACGGACTGCTTGGAGGCCTTCAGGGAGTCCTGTGACTGCTGGAGCTGCTCCAGGCTCTGGGACGCCTCGGCGCGTTGGTGCGCCGCCGCTGTCGCCTGCTTCTGGTAGGCGGCGACGGCCTGCTGCTGCCGGCTGGTCAGCCGGTCCATGAGGTGGTTGCGGTCGACGAACTGCTGCGGGTCCTTGGCGAGCATCAGCTGCGCCGTCGGGTTCATCCCGCCGGTGCGGTACTGCGCCGAGGCGAACGTGCCCAGCTCGCGCCGGGACTCGTTCATCTGCTGCGCCCGCTTGGCGGCCGCGTCGAGCAGACCGTTGACGGTGGCGCGCTGGTGATCGGCGCGCTCCTTGGCGGCGTTGTACTTCTGGGTGGAGACCTCGGCCTGCCGGTAGAGGTCGTCGACCTTCTGCTTGACCTCTTCGATCGTGGGTTTGGGCGCGCGGGGGGCGGCGTCGGCGGACTGCGAGAGCAGGGTGACCGAGGCCAGCGCGGCGCTGGTGAGCCCGGCGGCGGTGCGCCGGCCTCCGGGCGAGTGGAGAACGCTGGTGCGCGGCTTGCGATGGGACGCCAAGGCCGCAACTCCTTCCGTGGACCGCCTACCGGGTTAGCTGTCGGGTTCGGGCGGTGTGCTGACGGAAGGCGTGCCCTACGGTCCTGCGTTCGTCGAGGACGGGCGCAGGACCGATTCACCCCGGTGGTGCTGGGTGGGTCCCCGGCTCCGGGTGCCTGGCGGCAGTCCGGACTCGGCGAGGCGGCCCGTGCGGAAGCTGTCGACCGCGGGGAGGCGGGCTGCCTGAGCGAGGACGTTAGCCAACTCGTGTGGCTCCTGTGAAGGCTGATGTTCGATATGCCCGAAACCTTTTCGTGACCTGACCGCGATCAGGTGGTTGCCGCGGCAGATGCCGGATTCGTCACCGCAGGGCCCGCCGCCAGCTCGCCGCCCGACGCCGCGCACGCCGGTCCCGACCGCCGGGGTGAGCCGCGGGGTGGGCCGCTGACCTGCCCCGGTCCCGGACGCCGCCCCGCAGGGCGGGGACAATCGCCCACTGGCCGGCACGCTGTCGGTGCCGCGGCCTAGACTCGGTGGGCGATGAGCAGCCTCTTTGACGACAGCTTCCTGGCGGACCTCGCCCACACCGGCGAGGAGCCCCCGCCGCCTCCCGAGGACGGGCACGAGCCGGCACCGGAGGAGATCCCCGACGACCTCTTCGGCGGGAGGTTCGACGCGCCCGCGCCCGGGTCCCCCCGCGCGAGCGGAGCCGAGAGCGGGGGAGGGTACTACCGCGACGGCGCCGCCCGCCCGGTCGTCGACGCCGCGGCGCTGCTGGAGGGGCTCAACGACCAGCAGAAGGCGGCTGTGGTGCACACCGGCGGCCCGCTGCTGATCGTCGCCGGCGCCGGCTCCGGCAAGACCCGGGTGCTCACCCACCGCATCGCCCACCTGCTCGCCGAGCGCCACGTCCACCCCGGCCAGATCCTCGCGATCACCTTCACCAACAAGGCCGCCGGTGAGATGAAGGAGCGCGTGGAGCAGTTGGTCGGCCCGCGGGCCAACGCCATGTGGGTCTCCACCTTCCACAGCGCCTGCGTACGGATCCTGCGCCGCGAGTCCAAGAAGCTCGGCTTCACCTCCTCCTTCTCGATCTACGACGCGGCCGACTCCAAGCGCCTGATGGCCCTGGTCTGCCGCGACCTCGACCTGGACCCCAAGCGCTTCCCGCCCAAGTCCTTCAGCGCGAAGATCTCCAACCTCAAGAACGAGCTCATCGACGAGGAGACCTTCGCCGGGACGGCTGCCGATGGTTTTGAGAAGACGCTGGCCGAGGCGTATGCGATGTACCAGGCGCGGCTGCGCGAGGCCAACGCCCTGGACTTCGACGACATCATCATGACGACGGTCAACCTGCTCCAGGCCTTCCCGGACGTCGCCGAGCACTACCGCCGCCGCTTCCGGCACGTCCTCGTCGACGAGTACCAGGACACCAACCACGCCCAGTACACCCTCGTCCGCGAGCTGGTGGGCCCGGCCGAGACCGCCGCCGAGCTCTGTGTCGTCGGTGACGCCGACCAGTCGATCTACGCCTTCCGCGGCGCCACGATCCGCAACATCCTCCAGTTCGAGGAGGACTACCCGGACGCGACCACGATCCTGCTGGAGCAGAACTACCGCTCCAGCCAGACGATCCTGTCCGCCGCCAACGCGGTCATCGAGCGCAACGAGAACCGCCGCCCCAAGAACCTCTGGACGGATGCCGGGGCCGGCCCCCGGATCACCGGCTATGTCGCCGACACCGAGCACGACGAGGCGCAGTTTGTCGCCGACGAGATCGACCGGCTGACCGACGCCGGCGACGCCAAGGCCGGCGACGTCGCCGTCTTCTACCGCACCAACGCCCAGTCCCGGGTCTTCGAAGAGATCTTCATCCGGGTCGGGCTGCCCTACAAGGTCGTCGGCGGGGTGCGCTTCTACGAGCGCAAGGAGGTCCGCGACGTCCTGGCCTACCTCCGGGTGCTGGCCAACCCCGAGGACAGCGTCCCGCTGCGCCGCATCCTCAACGTCCCCAAGCGCGGCATCGGCGACCGCGCCGAGGCGATGATCGACGCCCTGTCGGCGCGCGAGAAGATCACCTTCCCGCAGGCGCTGCGCCGGGTCGACGAGGCGTACGGCATGGCCGCCCGCTCCGCCAACGCCGTCAAGCGCTTCAACGTCCTGATGGAGGAGCTGCGGACGATCGTCGAGTCCGGCGCCGGGCCCGCCACCGTCCTGGAGGCCGTCCTGGAGCGCACCGGCTACCTCGCCGAGCTCCAGGCCTCCACCGACCCGCAGGACGAGACCCGGATCGAGAACCTCCGGGAACTCGCCGCCGTGGCCCTGGAGTTCGAGCAGGACCGTGGTGTGGAGCCCGGGGCAGCAGGGGCCGCCGCCCCAGGCGGCACGCTCTCCGACTTCCTGGAGCAGGTCGCGCTGGTCGCCGACTCCGACCAGATCCCGGACGAGGACGAGGACGGCAGCGGCGTGATCACGCTGATGACGCTGCACACCGCCAAGGGCCTGGAGTTCCCGGTGGTCTTCCTCACCGGCATGGAGGACGGCGTCTTCCCGCACATGCGGGCCCTGGGCCAGACCAAGGAGCTGGAGGAGGAGCGCCGGCTGGCCTACGTCGGCATCACCCGTGCCCGCGAGCGGCTCTACGTCACCCGCTCGACGATGCGCAGCGCCTGGGGACAGCCCTCGTACAACCCGCCCTCCCGGTTCCTGGAGGAGATCCCGGACGACCATGTGGAGTGGCGGCGCACCGGACCCGCGACGCCCTCCGCCTCGATGGGCTCGCTCTCCTCGCGCGGGGGCGGTGGCGGCTTCGGCGCCGCGCTGTCCTCGGGCCGCACCAAGGGCGCCGGCGGCTTCGCCACCCGGCGCACCCAGGACCGTCAGGTGGTGTCGCTGGCCGTCGGCGACCGCGTCACCCACGACAGCTTCGGGCTGGGCACGGTCGTCGGGGTCAAGGGCAGCGGCGACAACGCCGAGGCGACCATCGACTTCGGCGGGGAGAAGCCCAAGCGGCTGCTGCTGCGCTACGCACCGGTGGAGAAGCTCTGACGACGGGGCGGTAGCCGGCCGTACGGGGGCCCGCGGCCCGTGGGCCCCGAGCGGGCCCCGGGCGCGGGAACGTCGTCGCGGCGGTGGTCAGTTCGGGTTGAGCCCGTGGCTGCGCAGCCACGGGAGCGGGTCGACCGCGGCGCCGCCGCCGGGCCGCACCTCGAAGTGCAGATGCGGTCCGGTGGAGTTGCCGGAGTTGCCGGAGTAGGCGATCTGGTCACCGGCCTTGACCGAGCCGGAACGGATCTTGGTGCTGCTCAGGTGGCAGTACCAGGTCTCGGTGCCGTCCGGCGCCGTCACGATCGCCATGTTCCCGTAGGCGGAGTTCCACTGGGTGCGCACCGTGCCGTCGGTGGCGGCCCGCACCGGGGTGCCGTAGCTGACCGGGAAGTCGATGCCGGTGTGCACGGACATCCAGTTCACGCCCGCCTGGCCGAAGAGCGCGCTCAGCCCGTGCTGGGTCACCGGGAGCACGAACTTGGGGCGCATGGCCTCCTTGCGGGCGGCCTCCTCCGCCTTGCGCTTGCGCTCCAGCGCCTGGCGTTCCTTGAGGTCGATCCGCTCCTGGGTACGGCTGGCGCGGTCGCGGAAGTCGTCGGCGCTGGCGCTGAGCGAGGCGAGCTGGGTGTCGAGCTTCCGGTTGGCGGTGGCGGGCTTGACGCCCGAGGTGTCCGCCGCGGCCTGGGTGGTGGTGTCGTCCTTCTCGTCCCCGCCGAAGTTGGCGACGGACGCGGCGGCCACCCCGCAGACGCCCAGGGCGGCGACCGAGGGCACGGCCACGGTCAGCAGCGCCGACCGTTTCGCCGGGCGCCGCCGGCCCCGGCCGCGGACTGCCTTGCCGGGCGCCGGTCCGGCGACCCGCCGGCCGGTCGGGGCGGCGGGGGTGATCGGCATGGCCTGGGTCATGGCGTCCGCCACGGCGGCGGCGTCCGACCCGGCGAACCGGTCGGACTCCGTGCCGGCGGCCTCTCCTGGACCGTCGGTGTCACCGGGGGCGCCGTCGTCGTGCAGGGCACCGGCCTCCCACGACGTGCTGTCCCAGACGACGGTGTCGGTCGGCGGGGGACCTGCCTGCGCCGGGATCCCGGCGATCAGGCCCTGGTCCGACGTCGACCAGATCGCCGTGGCCTCGTGGTCCGCGGTCTCCTGGGCGGTGGACCCGAAGTCCGCGTGCTCCTCGACTGCGGTGGCCTGCCGGCCGATGGTCTCGAAGCCGCCGACCATCGTGTGGGCCTCGTGGATGTTGTGGGTCCCCGCCGTGTCGTAGGCACCCACCGTCCCGTACGCACCGGTGGTCTCGAAGGCCCCGGTGTCATAGCCGCCGGCGGGGTGGCTGCCGGTGTCCCACACGCCGTGCCCGTAGGAGGTGCCGGCGTAGCCGGCGGGATCCTGCGCGGCGGGGTCGTAGGCGGTGTGCGCGTACGGGTCGTAGGCCGTGGCGCCGGTGTCGTAACTGCCGGTGCCCCACTGCGTCGAGGCGTAGGTGCCGGTGTCGTACCCGCCGGCGCCGTAGCCGTCACCGGCCGCCGTGGGGTAGCTCCCGGTGTCATAGGCGTCGGCGCCGTAGTTGCCCGTCCCGTAGGACAGGGCGTCGTAGGTGCCGGTGTCGTAGGCGCCGGTGTCGTAGGTCCCGGAGTCGGGGGCTGCGCCGTACGGTCCGCCGGTGTAACCGCCGTCCTGGTAGCCGGCGGTGTCGTAACCGCCGGTGTCATAGGCGCCGTTGTCATAGCCGCCGGTCCCGTAGGCGCCGGAGAGCGAGCCGAAGAGCGGGTCGCCGTCGCCGTACTCGGCGCCGTGCGCGGGGGAGTACTGCTGCCCGTAGGAGTCGTAAGCGGGATAGTGCGCATACGAGGCGTCGGAAGCGGAATCGGTCGGAAGGGGGCCTTCCGATGGGTGACGGTCGTTCACCAACTTCTCTTTCGCCTCGGCAGCAGGAGAATTAGCGGCGACTGTACCCGGCGGTACGCGATGGCGACAATCTTCACCGGGTTTTGGGCTCGGCAAGACCGGGCATTTGGCCGCCTTTCGGCAGAGCCCATGCGAGTTCTTGGCGCCCCGTTCGACGCATGTTCGACCGCATGTCACGCTGCGTGGCGAGGTCACGCCACCGAAGCGGCACTCGTCGCACCCTGTTCCCTCGCCGGCTCCGGTGCGGCGAGCGCTTCCCGTATTCCGGCCGCGACCGTCCCGTTGATCGGTAGCGCGAGGTGTCCGACGCCGGCGACATGCACGTTGTGAGCGAGCAAATCTGGGTGATCGATTCTGGCCGTTGTGGCTGGAATCATCACCTGGTCCTCCTCGCTCCAGAAAGCGACACATTGTGTCCGGCAATTCGGTGCCGGAAGCGACAACTCTGCTATCACTTCGGAATCCGGGCGCATCTGGCGGACGAGCGGGTGCGCCGACATCAGCGGCGCGATCCGGGTGCCCGAGTGCGGGGTGCCCAGCGTGACGAGGGTGCGGACGCGGCTCTCGCCGCCGAGGCGCTGGACGTAGTAGCGCGCGATCAGCCCGCCGAGGCTGTGGCCCACCACGTCCACCCGGCGGTGTCCGGTCCGGGCACACACCTCTTCCACGTGGCGGCCGAGGAGTTCGGCGGCCTTGCGGAGATCGCAGGTCAACGGGGAGTAGTTGAGCGCCTCGACATGGCGCCAGCCGTGCCGGAGGAGCGAGCGGCGCAGCAGTACGAACACCGAGCGGTTGTCGATGAAGCCGTGCAGCAGGAGGACGGGCGGGTGGGCCCGGCCCTCGGTCGGCAGCAGCAGTGGAGGCGGACCGTCCGTGTCAGGGTGTCCGGCCGCCGTGGCGGGGCGCCCGTGCGCGGAGCCCCCCGGGGGCGGTGGCGCGGGCCGCGGCAGGGGGCGCTCCTGGGAGATGCCGGTCGGGTAGAGCAGCAGATGGCCGGCGAGCACCGCCAGCTCCATGACCGTGCTGCGCAGCAGGGGGGAAGGGGCCCGGCCGGGGAGCAGCCGTGTGCACCGGAGCGGTCCGGCGAGGAGCCGCGCGAGGAGAAGGGGTGCGGAGAGAAAGGGCAGGGCCTGCATGGCCGACCTCCCGAACGGCATGCGGGAAGCGGCGGTGCCCCCGTGTGCCCTCGTGGGAAGCCCTGTGCAGCGAGGGTGGCATGCGGCGTCCCCACCCTGATCCGCGCCCCACGGCGCGGTGGCCCGGCTGCGGCCCCCCGGGCGCCCCGGTCCGCATACGGCCGGCCACCCGTCCCTTGGCGGCGCCGTACCCGGAACGCGACGCGCAGCGAACGTGTCCCAGGTGTGATTTCCCCCTCGCCGGATGTCACGAAACGACGGGGTACGGGATGCTGGAGATAACGTTCGTTCACGCTCGTGGCCGCCGGATCGCGGCCGCGCGATCGATTGTCGGCTCGGCGGCACCACCGTGCCGTGCATGGCTTGGAGGCAGTGATGAGTGTGGCTCGGCACGACGGGGCGCAAGCGGAAAGCCAGGGCACGGCGGGTCGGTCGGGTCCGATCCGCGTGGTGGTGGCCAAGCCGGGCCTGGACGGGCACGACCGGGGCGCCAAGGTCATCGCCCGGGCGCTGCGTGACGCCGGTATGGAGGTCATCTACACCGGGCTGCACCAGACCCCCGAGCAGATCGTGGACACCGCGATCCAGGAGGACGCCGACGCCATCGGGCTGTCCATCCTCTCCGGCGCCCACAACACCCTCTTCGCGAAGGTCATCGCCCTGCTGGAGGAGCGCGACGCGGCCGACATCAAGGTCTTCGGCGGCGGGATCATCCCCGAGGAGGACATCCCGCCGCTGAAGGCCCAGGGCGTGGCGGAGATCTTCACCCCGGGGGCGACCACCGCCTCGATCGTGGAGTGGGTGCACGCCCATGTGCGCCCGCTAGCGGTCTGAGACACCGGGCGGCGGCCGCCCGCGGCGGTGCGGCCGGGCGGCGGACGGTCGGGCGCGCGGCGGTCACCGCTCGCCCCCGTCGCCGGTGTCCGCAAGCGGCGGCGCCAGCTCGGCACGCATGGTGGCGCGCAGCCGCAGCGTGCCGACCAGCCGCTGGAACGCCTCGGACCAGTAGCCGCCGGAGCCCGGCGAGGCGCCCTCCGGCTCGTCCGTGGCCGCCGTGAGCAGGTCCAGCCGGTCCGCCTCCGCCGGGTCCAGACAGCGCTCGGCCAGGCCCATCACCCCGCTGAAGCTCCATGGGTAGCTGCCCGCGTCCCGCGCAATGTCCAGGGCGTCGACCACGGCCCGGCCCAGCGGCTCGGCCCAGGGGACCGCGCACACGCCCAGCATCCGGAAGGCGTCCGACAGGCCGTGCGCGGCGATGAACTGCGCCACCCACCCGGCGCGTTCGTCCTCCGGCAGCACGGTCAGCAGCTTGGTCAGGTCCCGTGCCGAGCCGGCCGGGGCGACCTCGCCGGACTGCGCCGGCGCGCCCGGCGCACCCAGCAGCGCCCGCGCCCAGTCGGTGTTCCGCTGGCGCACGGCGGCCCGGCACCAGGCGTCGTGCAGCTCGGTGCGCCAGTCATCGGCCACCGGGAGCGCCACGATCGCCTCCGGGGCGCGGCCCCCGAGTCGTTCGCACCAGCCGTCCAGGGGTGCCGCCTCCACCAACTGCCCCAGCCACCAGGAGCGTTCGCCCCGCCCGGACGGCGGTGTGGGTACCACGCCGTCCCGCTGCATCCCCGCATCGCACTCGTGCGGCGCCTCGACGACGAGCACCGCCGGGTCGGCCGAGCGGTCCAGGCTGAGGTGGGCGTGCGCCCGCTGCGCCATCCTCGCCGCGAGGGCGGAGCCGGGCAGCGCGGAGAGCAGCTCGGCGGCGGTGGCACGGACATTGCGGCTGCGGTCGGACAACGCCCGCTCCAAGAACGGCTCGTCGGATGCCGAGAGGCCCTCCCGCAGCGAGTCGAGGAACAGCAGCCGGTCCTCGGCCCGCTCCGTCGGCCAGGTCGTCCCCAGCAGCTCCAGCCCCTCCAGCGGATCCCGGCGGCGCAGCGTCGTCAGCAGCGCGACCCGCTCCGCGAACAGGCCTTCCTCCCACAGCCGCCGCACGGCCTCGGCGTCGCCGCCCCCGGGGAGGTCCGCCGGGCCGCCGGTCCCCCGGAGCGCGAACTTCCAGGTGGCGTTGAGCCGCGCCAGCCACAGTGCCCGCGGCCCCGCCAGGGAGAGCGCGGCCGGCCGTAGGTCCGTACGCGCCCGGGCGGCGTCCAGGAGCGCCGGCAGTAGCGCCTCCGGGGCGCGGTAGCCGTGGGCGTCCGCGGCCGCCAGCCACTGGGGCAGCAGTTCGGTGAGGTCCGGGGCCGTGCCGCGGCGGCTGCCGCCCCCGCTGCCGCCGCGGTCGGCGAGCAGCAGCGACAGCCGGCGGCGGGCGGCGGGCGGCAGTGCGGGCCGGGGGTCGGCCGGGGCCGGTGCGGGCCGCTCACCGGCCGGCGCCGGCCGCAGCGCGGCGCGCTGCCGGACGGCGCTCACCGCCGCCGCGTCCAGCAGGGCGGCCGCGGCGCTCTGCCCCGGGCGCACCGCCACCGGCGGCATCCGGCGTTCGGTCCCCAGCAGCGCCGCGCTCACCAGGTCGGGCCAGGGCGCGGGCGCGGTGGCGGTTTGGCGGGCGGCGGTGTCAGGGCTGGTGGTGGTCGTCATGCCCTACCTCCAGGCATCGGTGAGGGACGCGGTGCGTCGGGTGGACGGTGGTCGTAAGGGGGCGGTCGGCGCCGCCGGGCGGGCGGTTCACAGGGCCACCGGTGCCGGGTCCCAGACGGTCAGCGGCAGGAAGCCGCGGTGACCGCATTCGCCGAAGACCGTGACCGGCGCCCCGCCCGATATCGCCACCAGCTGCCACAGGCCGCTGCGGCCCAGGCAGCGTGGGTCCAGCGGGAGCGCCGACTCGCCGTCGGCGTCGGCGAGTTGCCACCCCTCGCCGTCCCTGCCCGGGACGGGGATGACCTCGGCGAGCACCACCGGCCAGGACTCCAGCCACGGGTCGTCGCGCAGCGCAGCGCCGTACGCGGCCAGCGCGGCGTCGATGCCGCAGCCCGGCGGCACCCGCCCCGGGGCCGGCGGGGCGTGCCGCTCGCCGAGGGCGGCGCGCAGCGGGCGGGCGCCCGGGTAGTACGCCAGGTCCGCGTCGACCACCAGGCCGGGCGGCAGGGCTCCCTCCAGCGGGCGGTTGCCGCCGCCGAAGGAGAGGTGCAGCGCCATCCGCCCGGTGCGCTCACCCCGCAGGTGGACCTTGCGGGTGACCAGAGTGCCGTCGTCGCTGTCCTGCCGGGAGAGCACCAGCCAGCGGTCCCGTACCGGCGCAGCCTCGGGCCCGGACAGCAGCTCCGCCGCCTCCGTGGTCAGCCCGACCCGTGCGCGGACCGTCGCCGCCAGCGGGCCGGGCAGCCGCTCGATGCCGAGGAAGCCCTGGTCGAGGAGGTGCAGCAGCGCGCACTCCGCCAGCAGGCGGGACGGCCAGTCCGGGCCGGAGTCCACCACCGTCCCCAACTCCCGTACCCGCGAGGCGAGTCCGGGCGCCTGGGCGTCAACCATCCGCGCCGCCGTCGCCTCCCAGGAGCCTGCCCCGGCTCCGTGCGGATCTGCGGCGGCACCCCGGGTGCGCCCGGCCGAGGCCAGACCGGACTGCAGCAGGTCCTCCAGCCGCTGCTCCAGCTCGCCGGCGCCCGCCCCGATCCGCTGCATCCGGCGTTCCGCGCGCCGCCGGGCCGCCTCCGGGTCGGCGGGTGGACGTCCGGCGGCACCGGTGCGGGCCGGGCGCCGGGCGCGCTCCCGGCGGCCGGCCAGCCACTCGTCCGCCCACTGCGCCGGCTCCCCGGCGGTCACCGCCCCCTCCTCGCCCGCCCAGAGCAGCAGCAGCCCCAGGGCGTGCTTGCACGGGAACTTGAAACTCGGGCAACTGCACGTGAAGCCGGGACCGTTGAGGTCTATCACCGTCCGGTACGGCTTCTTGCCGCTGCCCTTGCACAGCCCCCACACCGCGTCCCCGGACGTGCCCGTCTCCGACCACGGACCGGGCCCCGCGAGCTTGCCGCCCGCCTTGCGTGATGCCTCGTCAGGTGCCAGTGCGAGCACCTGATCCGTCGTCCAGCGTTCCCCCTGCGGATTCATGTCATCGACGCTACGGCGGGCCACTGACAATCGCCCTCGACCGCGATGTCACCGCAGGTCGGAGGGGGTTTTCGGGGCGTTGTCAGTGGTCTGGTGCAGGCTGGTTCACGCAGGCGGCCGGCGGGCATTTCGCGGTCCGGCCGCAGTCCTTGCGACGAGGGGGAGCCATGTCCGGGAAGACCGTTCCGACGACGGACGACACGATCACGAACGACCGCGCGGCGGCGGCCGGGAACGACGCCACAGCAGCGGCCGCGCACGCCCGCACCGCGGTAGCCGGGAACGACCGCACGGCGGCGGTCGGAGCGGCGTCGGAGGCCGCCGACGGTCAGGCGCTGCGCCCACACGCCGAGGACAGTTACGCCGCGGAGCTGGCGGCCCTCGCCGCGGCCGACGACCGGCCCCGGCCGGAACGCTGGCGGCTCTCGCCGTGGGCGGTCGCCACCTACCTGCTGGGCGGCACCCTCGCCGACGGCACGGTCATCACACCCAAGTACGTCGGCCCGCGCCGGATCGTCGAGGTCGCGGTGACGACCCTGGCGACGGACCGGGCGCTGCTGCTGCTCGGTGTGCCCGGCACCGCCAAGACCTGGGTCTCCGAGCACCTGGCGGCGGCGGTCAGCGGCGATTCCACCCTCCTGGTGCAGGGCACCGCCGGCACCCCCGAGGAGGCGATCCGCTACGGCTGGAACTACGCCCAGTTGCTCGCCCACGGCCCCAGCCGGGAGGCGCTGGTACCCAGCCCGGTGATGCGCGCGATGGCTCAGGGCATGACCGCCCGGGTCGAGGAGCTGACCCGGATCCCCGCCGATGTGCAGGACACCCTGATCACGGTCCTGTCGGAGAAGACCCTGCCCATCCCCGAGCTGGGGCAGGAGGTGCAGGCCGTCCGCGGCTTCAACCTGATCGCCACGGCCAACGACCGCGACCGCGGGGTCAACGAGCTCTCCAGCGCGCTCCGCCGCCGCTTCAACACCGTGGTGCTGCCGCTGCCCGCGACCCCGGACGACGAGGTCGCCATCGTCTCGCGCCGGGTCGGGGAGATCGGGCGCTCGCTGGACCTGCCCGCCGCACCGGAGGGCCTGGACGAGATCCGCCGGGTCGTCACGGTCTTCCGCGAACTGCGCGACGGGGTCACCGCCGACGGTCGGACCAAGCTCAAGTCGCCGTCCGGCACGCTCTCGACGGCCGAGGCCATCTCGGTGGTGACCAACGGCCTGGCGCTGGCCACCCACTTCGGGGACGGTGTGCTGCGCTCCGGCGATGTGGCCGCGGGCATCCTGGGCGCGGTGGTCCGCGACCCGGCCGCCGACCGGGTCGTATGGCAGGAGTACCTCGAAACCGTGGTGCGCGAGCGCGACGGTTGGAAGGACTTCTACCGCGCCTGCCGCGAGGTGAGCGCATGAGCGCGCGGACGGACGACGGCGGGCCGGTGCTGCTCGGGGTGCGGCACCACGGCCCCGGCTCGGCGCGCGCGGTGCGCGCCGCCCTGGACCGGTGCGCACCCGCCGCGGTCCTGATCGAGGGGCCGCCGGAAGCGGACGCCCTGGTACCGCTGGCCGCGCAGGAGGGCATGCGGCCGCCGGTCGCGCTGCTCGCCCATGTCCAGGACGACCCCGGCCGGGCGGCGTTCTGGCCGCTGGCCGGGTTCTCCCCGGAGTGGGTGGCGATGCGCTGGGCGCTGGAGCGCGGTGTCCCGGTCCGCTTCATCGACCTGCCCGCCGCGCACACCCTGGCGATGCCGGACGAGGGACCGGACGACGCAGCGGAACACGGCGACGCGGGCGAGGACCGCGTGCACGGCCGGGAGGGCGAAGACGGCGGGGAAGGCGCACACGGCGGGGAAGGCGCACACGGCCGGGAGGGCGAGAAGGAACTGGACGGCCGGGGTGGGAGGAACGGCCCGGAAGGTGAGCACGTCCAGGGCGGGCCGAGAGGCAGGGACGGGCAGCAAGGCCGGTACGGCGAGGACGGCTCGCCGGGCGGGGCCGTGCCGGGCGGGACCACGGCGGGCGGCCAGGACGCCGACGCCGGCCAGGACGCCGACGCCGGACGGAACGCCGACGCCGGAGGGAACGCCGACGCCGGAGGGAACGCCGACGCCGGGCGGTACGCCGGTGCGGACCAGGTGCGGATCGATCCCCTCCGGGTGCTGGCCGAGGCCGCCGGCCACGACGACCCCGAGCGCTGGTGGGAGGACGTGGTCGAGCACCGCACGGCGTCCGGGCCGGCGGCGGACCCGCTCGCGCCGTTCGCCGCGCTCGCCGAGGCCATGGCGGAGCTGCGCACCGCGTACGGCGAGGGCGGACACGCCCGCGATGTGGTGCGCGAGGCCCATATGCGGCTCCGACTGCGGGCGGCGCGCAAGGAGTTCGGAGACCGCATCGCCGTGGTGTGCGGGGCCTGGCACGTCCCGGCGCTGGCCCGGCGCACGACCCTGACCGCCGACCGCCGGCTGCTCAAGGGCCTGCCGAAGGCGAAGGTCGCGGTGGCCTGGGTGCCCTGGACGCACCGGCGGCTCGCCCGCCGCAGCGGCTACGGCGCCGGCATCGCGTCACCGGGCTGGTACGACCACCTGTTCAGCGCCGTCGACCGCCCCGTCGAGCGCTGGCTGACCAAGGTCGCCGGGCTGCTGAGGGAGGAGCACTACGCGGTCTCCTCGGCGCACGTCATCGAGGCGGTGCGGCTCGCCGAGGGACTCGCCGCGGTCCGTGGTCGCCCGCTGCCCGGCCTGACCGAACTGGACGACGCGGTCCGGGCGGTGCTGGGCGAAGGCTCCGACGCACCGTCCGCGCTGATCCACGACCGGCTGGTGGTCGGCGAGGTGCTGGGCGAGGTTCCCGAGGACGCTCCGGCGGTGCCGTTGGCGCGGGACCTCGCCCGCAGCCAGCGGACCCTGCGGCTCAAACCGGAGGCGGGCGAACGGCAATGGGAGCTGGATCTGCGCAAGGAGACCGACGCCGAGCGCAGCCGGTTGCTGCACCGCCTGCGGCTGCTCGGCGTCGACTGGGGCAGGCCGGCCGCCTCCCGCGGCAGCACGGGCACGTTCCGGGAGACCTGGTGGCTGTGCTGGGAGCCGGAGCTGCCGGTGCGGGTCGCGGAGGCCGGTGTCTGGGGCACGACGGTGCTCTCGGCGGCCACCGCCAAGGCTGCCGCCGAGGCGTCCGGGGCGGCCACCCTCGCCGAGGTGACCGCGCTCGCCGAGCACTGCCTGCTCGCCGGACTCCCCGACGCCCTCCCGGTGGTGATGCGCGCCCTGTCGGACCGTGCGGCGCTCGACGCGGACGTCGGCCACCTTGCCCAGGCGCTGCCGGCGCTCGTCCGGTCGGTGCGCTACGGCGATGTGCGCGGCACCGACGCCGGGACGCTGCGCGAGGTGGCGACGGGTCTGGCCGAGCGGGTCTTCGTGGGGCTGCCGCCGGCCTGCCGGGGGCTGGACGCGGACGGCGCTGCCGAGATGCGCGGCCATCTCGACGCCACCCACCAGGCCGTGGCACTGCTGGACCGGCCGGAGGCCGCACCCGCCGGCCCTGTCGCACCGGCGGGTCCTGCCGCACCGGCCGCACCAGTCGCACCGGCCGACCCGCCGGTTCCCCGGCCGACGGCCCCGGACCGGTCCGGGCCGGCGGGCCTGCGCACCCGGTGGACCGCGGTGCTGCACACCCTCGCCGACCGGGACGCCGTACCGGGCCTGATCCGCGGCCGGGCGGCCCGGCTCCTGCTGGACGACGGCCGGTTGGGCGACGACGGAGCCGCACGGCTGATGGGCCTGGCGCTCTCGCCGGGTGCCGAGCCCACCGACGCCGCCGGCTGGATCGAGGGCTTCGTGGGGGGCGGCGACGGCGGCATGCTGCTGGTCCACGACGAGCGGCTGCTGGCGCTGCTCGACGGCTGGTTGGCCGGGGTCCCCGAGGCCGCGTTCACCGACGTCCTGCCGCTGCTGCGCCGGACCTTCGGGGAGTACGCCGCCGGAGTGCGGCGCACGCTCGGTGAACTGCTCCGCCGTGGCCCGGGAACCACGGTCGGGAGCCCCGGCGGTGACGCCACCGCCGACGCGGTCGTGGGCTTCGGCCCCGGCCTGGACCGCGACCGGGCCGCCGCCGTACTTCCCACCCTGCGCCTGCTGCTGGGGATGGGACAGCACGGCTTCGACGACGAGCGGCCGGACGACCGGCCGGACGACCGGACGGAAGCACGGACGGGAGCACGGACGCAAGCACGGACGCAAGCACGGACGGGAGCGCGGACGGGCACCGCCCGGTCCGCCGACGATCTGATGGGGGTGGCACGGTGAGCGGTACGACACCGGTCCGGGAGACCGATGCCGGTAGTGCGACGGGGGCCGGGGCCGACGCCGGGGCCGACGCCGGAGCCGAGCGGCTCCGCCGCTGGCGCCTGGTGCTCGGCGGGGACGGCGCCGACGGCACGGGGTACGAACTGCGGGGGCGCGACGCCGCGATGGACGGTGCGCTGGCCTCGCTCTACGGGCGGGAGCCGGGCGCCGGCGACCGGTCCGCGGACGGCGGCCGGCGCTCGGGGGGCCTGGGCGCCTCCGCGCCCGGCGTCGCGCGCTGGCTCGGCGACATCCGGACGTACTTCCCGTCCTCGGTGGTGCAGGTGATGCAGCGGGACGCCATCGACCGGCTGGGGCTGTCCGCACTGCTGCTGGAGCCGGAGATGCTGGAGGCGGTCGAGGCGGACGTGCACCTAGTGGGCACCCTGCTCTCACTGAACAAGGTCATGCCGGAGACGACCCGGGAGACCGCACGGGCCGTTGTCCGCAAGGTCGTCGAGCAGTTGGAGAAGAAGCTCGCCACCCGCACCCGCGCCACCCTCGGCGGCGCCCTGGACCGCTCCGCGCGGATCAGCCGGCCGCGGCACCGCGACATCGACTGGGACCGCACGATCCGGGCGAACCTCAAGAACTACCTCCCCGAGTACCGCACGGTCGTCCCCGAGCGGCTGATCGGCCACGGCCGGGCGGCCCGGTCGGTGACGAAGGACGTGGTGCTCTGCATCGACCAGTCGGGCTCGATGGCCGCCTCGGTCGTCTACGCCTCGGTGTTCGGGGCGGTGCTGGCGTCGCTGCGGGCTCTCAACACCCGACTCGTGGTCTTCGACACCGCGGTGGTCGACCTGACGGACCAACTGGAGGACCCGGTCGACGTCCTGTTCGGCACCCAGCTCGGCGGGGGCACGGACATCAACCGCGCGCTGGCGTACTGCCAGTCCCGCATCACCCGCCCCACCGAGACCATCGTGGTCCTCATCAGCGACCTCTACGAGGGCGGCATCCGGGACGGGATGCTGAAGCGGGTCGCCGCGATGCAGGCGTCCGGAGTGCAGTTCGTGACCCTGCTCGCGCTCTCCGACGAGGGGGCACCGGCCTACGACCGGGAGCACGCAGCGGCGCTCGCGGCCCTGGGCGCACCGGCGTTCGCCTGCACACCGGACCTGTTCCCCGACGTGATGGCGGCCGCGGTGGAGAAACGTCCGCTGCCCATACCGGACATGGCGGAGCAACGGTGACCGAAGCCCCGGGGGGACTTGCGTGGCACCAGGCTCCTCGTGCAAGGATCAGGGCATCGCTCGATCGCCCGCGACGCGCGTGACACCGAGGCCGTGTGCCCGTGTGTCCCCGTCCGTATGGGAAGGTCCCCTCCTTGTCCGCTGTGCTCGCCCTGCCTGCCGCCGTGCGCATTCCGCGCACGGTGGCCGCACGGCGCGCGCTGCTGGCCGGGCTCTTCCTGGTGGGCTTCGTCGCCCTCGGCTTCGCCTTCGGTCCCGGCGCCCATGCCGCGGACCGTACGGGCTCGCAGGCCCTGACCGGGGCAACGTCCCCGGCCGCGGCCTCGTCCGAGGCATCCCTCCCGGACCGGGCCGCCACCCGGGACGGGGCCACCGACGGCGCGGACCGGCTCGCCGGCTCCCGCACCACGCTGGTGCAGAAGGGCAAGGCGGCCCGGGCGGAACTCACCGAGGGCGCGCAGACCGCCACCGGCGGGCTCGCCGACACCGTGCGGCCCGCCGCCGAGCGGACCGCGCCGGTCACCGGCCGGCTCACCGACCCGGTGAACCGCGTCGTGCGGGAGATCGGGGACACGGCCGGTGCCGCGCTGCCCGGTCAACTCCCCTCCGGTACCCACGCCAAGCGTCCCGGTGACGGTGCCGCGCACCCGCACGGCCGTACGCCGGGCGACGCTCGGCAGGCCGGTCCGCGGGCCGGCACGGCGGACGACGCCGTCACCGCGCACCCCGCGCACTGCACCGCCGGTCCGCAGCACCCGGCCGCCGGGTCCGCCCGGACGGTCGTGAACGCGCAGCGGGACCCGGGCCACCAGGGCCTTCCGGGGCAGCTTCCGCAGGGCCCCGTGGCGCCCGCCCCGCACACCGCCGGTGACGGCCACGGTCCCCGAGGCGGGGACCAGCACGCCGCCGCTCCGGTGGACTCTCCGCGCTTCCGGCTGCTGCCCGGTGGCGTCCGCACGGCCGAGGGCGCTCCGACGCGCCGGCGTGCCGAAGAAATCCTCGAATTCCCGGGCTAGGGCAGACCGCTCCGCGTCTGTAACTGGACCTGCCGCGCGGGGGCGGGACAGGTCTGCCCTTAAACCCTCCTGAATTCGAAGGACTTCATCGCCATGCGCTCCACCATTCGTCGTTCCATCGTCGTTGCCGCTGCCGCCACCGGTCTGTGGGCCCTGGGATCCGCCGCCGCCAACGCCGCCGAGCTGCCCGTCTCCTCGGACCTGCCCAGCACCGGTGCGGTCACCGGCGCCACCAAGCAGCTGCCCGCCGGTGAGGTCACCGGCACCGCCACCAAGGCTGTCGGCACGGTCACCGGCACCGCCAAGAAGACGGTCGGCGACGTGGCCGGCAAGGCGACCGGCGCGCTCGGCGGCGGGGTGTCGACCCAGGACCTGCCCACCGGCAAGCTGCCGCAGCTCGGTGACGTCACCGGTGCCGTGGACGGCGCCAAGAAGCTGCTCGGCGGCGGTCTGCCGAAGACCGGTGACCTGCCGCAGGCCGGTGACCTGAAGAAGGCCAAGGACGTCAAGAAGGCCGCCTCGTCGGTGAAGAAGGCCGCCAAGGCCGCCAAGGCCGCCAAGCTCGGCAAGCTCGGCCACCTCACCGACGGCACGGTCCCCGCCGTCCCGTCGCTGCCCGCCACCCCGGGCGTGCCGTCCGCCGACCTGCCCAAGCTGCCCAAGGCCCCGGCGCTGCCCAAGGCGCCCGGTTCCGCCGACAACCTGCTGGCCGGTCTCGCCGGTGCCGGCGTCCGTCCCGAGCAGCTGACGAAGCAGGCCCAGGCCGCGCTCGCCACCGGCCGCCCGGTCGTCGACAAGGCCGCCGCCGACGTGCTGCCGCCGGTCGCCCAGCGCGTGGTCGTCAAGGTCGTGCCGGTCGCCCAGGGCGCGGTCGGCGGTGCCGGCCAGCTCGCCGGTGACGCGGCCGGCCAGGCGGCGCCGTACGTGACCGTCGTCGGCGGCCAGGCGCAGCTGTTCGTGCAGGGCGCCGCCGGTGACGCGGTGCCGTTCGCGCAGGGCACCGCCACCGACGCGGTCGCCTTCGCCCAGGGCAAGGCCACCGACGCGGTGCCGTTCGCGCAGGGCAAGGCCGGTGACGCCGCGGCGTTCGCCCAGGGTGCGGTCGCCGACACCACCCCGTTCGCCCAGGGCCTGGCCGCCGTCGTGGTGACCGACGGCAAGGGCATCGCCACCGGCGCCGTCGCGGGTGTGCAGGGCCTGACCCCGGTGAAGTCCCTCCCGGCGACCCCGGCCGTGCCCGCGGTGCCGTCGCTGCCCGCCACCCCGGCCGTGCCGTCCGTGCCGGCCGTGCCCGCCGTTCCGGGTCACCTGACCGACGCCGTGGCCGTGCCGTCCGTGCCGTCCGTGCCCGCCGTGCCGGCCGTGCCCGCCGTTCCGGGTCACCTGACCGACGCCGTCGCCGTGCCGTCCGTGCCGTCCGTGCCCGCCGTGCCCGCCGTGCCCGCCGTTCCCGGTCACCTGACCGACGCCGTCGCCGTCCCGGCCGTCCCGGCCGACCTGGCGAAGCTCACCAACGCCGCCAACATCCCGGCGCTGCCGGTCCTGCCGGCCGTTCCCGCCCAGCCGACCCTCCCGGTCCAGGGCATCTGAGGCTCTCGGGTCGACTCCTAGGAGTTCGGCCGCGGCGGCGGCCGAACACCGAACACCCGAGTACAGCCGGGCGGACCTCTGTGGGGGAGGGCCGCCCGGCCTCGGTGTTTTTCGGCCCGGTCAGCCGGGCGGGACGGGCACCCGCAGCCGCTCCCAACTGACCGGCCCCGGCACCCCGTCGGCGTCCTTGCCGCGGAAGCCCAGTCGGCGCTGCCAGGCCGCGTACGACGTGCGGTGCGCCTCGGTCCACTCCGGGCCGGGGGTCCCCTCGTAATGGCCGCAGTCCTCGGCCACCAGCCGCTCGCCCATCGCCGCGATCACCGGGCTCGGCGCCCCGGGCCGGAAGGCGTCCCGGCCGGGGAACGGCTCGTACGGCGGATGGTCCGGCCGGGGCGGCACCGCCAGGCCCGTACCGTCACCGGGTCCGCCCCTACCGTCACCGGGACCGCCCGTACGCTCCCCGGGTCCGCCCGTACCGTCACCGGAAGCGTCTGACCCCGGCCCGTCACCGGAAGCGTCCGGCCCCGCGCCGTCACCGGATCCGCCCGGTTCCGCGCTGTCCCCGGATCCGCCCCCGTCCCGGTCCGCGCCGTCTTTGCCCCGGTCGACGCCGGCCCCGCCCGGCCCCTCCGCCGGTTTGGCCAGCCGCTTCCCGATCCGCTCCCGCAGGTCCTTCATCACGATGCCGCGCGGATCGACCTTGCCCGGCTGCCACTCCTTGTGGCCGATCACCGAGCGCTCGCTCCAGCCGTGCGCCCGGCAGATCGCCGCCGACACCTTCTCGATCGCCGCCAACTGCTCCGCCGGCCAGGGGTCCTTGCCGTCGCCGAGGTTGATGCACTCGAAGCCGTAGAAGGCGCAGTTGCCGTCGGTGTCCGCCGCGTCGTCCGGCGGCAGCTCCGCATCCTCGCGGATCACCGCCTCCAGGACGTCGTGGTCGCCGAGACCGGCGTGGTTGGCGCGGCCGTTGCCCACCAGGTGGACCTCGCCCGCCTTGTCGATCACGCCGTGGCACAGCGGCCCCGGCAGGTCGGACCGCCCGTCGTAACACAGGTCCACCGAGGCGTCGGTGCCCTCGGTGGCGGTGTGGTGGATCACCACACCGTGCACCGGCCCCCAGGGGCCCTTCGCATTGCGGTTGTGCTGGCGCCAGTCGCGGACCTCGTGCACGACCAGGCCCTCGTCGTGCAGGGCCGCCAGCAGCCGGGTCGCGGTCAGTGGAGTGGCCATCAGTCGGTGCTCCCCTCGTCGGCCGCGGCCTCGGCCGCGGCGGTGGTCTGCGACCTGCTCGGCGCCGGTCCCGCCGGCGCGTATCCGGAGCCCGGCGGGCCGTACGCCCCGCCCCCCGACTCCTCCTCGGCGCGGGCCTCCTCCTCGGCGGCCTTCGCCACGTCGTCCGCCGCCGGGATCCCCGCCGCCAGCGGCCGGAACGCCAGCCGCAGGTCGGGTTCGGTCCCTTCGCCCGCGATCCACGCCAGCGGCGCGTGGTGCACCGCGATGCCGGCGGGGGGCTCCAGCAGCGGGCGGCGCGCCGGGTCCATCGGCCACTCCACACCGCCGGTGGCCGTACGGGCCGGGACCAGCCAGAAGTCGCCGGTGCGGTAGTGGCCGCCGGGGGCGAAGTACACCTCCACACCGTCCTCCAGCGGCAGCCACGCCCCCTCCTCGACCGGCAGTGCACCGTGCCGCAGCCGCCCGGGCGCGGCGCCGTGCCGGACCGTGCGCCGGCTGCCCTCCTGGTGGTCCCAGCGGCGCAGGAACGGGTGGAGTTCGGGCCGCCGCCCGACGCCCGGCGGCGGCTCGTCGGACAGCCGCACCCGGCGGCCCGGCAGGTCCACCTCCTCCACCCGCAGCAGCGGCGCCGCCTCGCCCCGGCTCGCGTAGGCGGTGTCCACGCACTCGACCCGGTCGCCGACGTTCAGATCCAGCTTGTCGTCGGCACCCAGGGACGCCAACTCCACCCAAGTGCCGTCGAGTTCGTCGACGGGGAAGGTCACCGAGCCGTTCTCCCTGGACCACTTGAAGGTGGCGTCCCCGGCGCTGCCCGCATCGTGCACCTCGACCCGGTACAGCTGGTTCTCCGGGCCCCGGTAGCGGGCGTCGGGCGCGACCAGGCAGGGCTCGTCATCGGCGTGGTCCGGGCGCTCGCTGCGCGCCGCGAGCCGGGAACCGGGCGCCGCCGCCCTCGCCGCCCACGCGTCGAAGGCCTTGCGGATCTCGTCCACCGACGGGGCGTGGTTCTCCAGTCCCAGCTCGGCCGCGGGCAGCGGCAGCACCTGCCACACCACCTTGGCGCGGGCCGCGGTGTCCGGCAGCGCCGGGCCCAGCGCCACCTCGCGCAGCGCCGGGTCCTCGGCGGCGGTGACCACCCGCTCCCACACCTTCAGGTAGACCAGGTACGGGAAGGCGCTGGGCAGCCGGTCGGCGGGCCGCTCCGGGTCCCGGAACCCGTCGGGCTGGTCCCAGTACGTCCAGGTGGCGGGCGCCGCATCCGGCCCGCCGGCCCCGTGACCGGCCGGCGCGGCACCGTCCGTGCCGCCCGCCTCCGCGGGGCTGTCCGTGCCTGCCGTGCCGGCGGACGGCACCGGCACCCCGGGCTGCGGGCGGGTGGCGTCGCACAGGATGCCGTCGACGTAGTACCGGCCGCCGCCGATGACCAGGTCGTCCAGCTCATGGCTGCCGCCCCGCAGGGAGATCTTGAAGCCGGTGGCGCCGCTGGGCCCGCCGTGCCGGCCGATCAGGTCGGCGGCGAGCGTACGGGCCTGGAACAGCTGGATCGCGGTCTGCTCGTTGGTGTCCGCGTCCAGTTGGACGCGGCCCTGCTGGGCGACGACCGCGGAGTAGTGGCGCTCCGGCCGGTGGGTTAGGCGCGAGAGATCAGCGTGCATGGGGGTCCCCCTCGTACGGGAAGGTCACAGGGCTCGGCGGGTCGGCGGGCCGGCGGGTCGGGCGGGCCGGTGTACGGCGGCCCGCCCGGGCGGCGCGCGGCACGCGGGCGGTTCACGTCACGAACACCACCCCGGTATCGGTCCCCGCCGGTGTGTACTCCGCCAGCCGGGCCCGCAGGCCGTCCTCGCGCTGCGGCTGGTACAGGTCGTGGTACGCGCCCATCTCGGCACCGTCCTCCGCGCCGCGCCGGATCTCCTGCGCGCAGCCCGCCGCCAACTGCGCGTACCACGGCGTGCCGTAGCGCTCGGCGCGCAGCAGCGGCCGCACCCGCGCGGCGTCCGCCGGGCCGGCGAGGTCCGGCTGGCAGCGGTAGCGGCGCGGGGTGCGCGAACCCGGTGGGACGTAACTGAACCGCAGGCAGCCCACACCGCGCCGGGCGATCTGCATCCGGCCGGTGAACAGGGAGTTCTCGGCGAGTTCCACGGCATGGGTGTGCACCTCGCCGAGGACCGTCGTCCGGTGGGCGTACAGCACCGCGTGCGCCAGCCGGCAGTCCGGCGCCGACAGCGCCGCACGGTCCGCGCCGGTGGCGTCCAGGACCGAGTCGCGCAGGTGGATCGGCAGCGGGTCGGTGCCCACCTCGTCGCCGATCACCTCGATCGTGCCCAGGACGGTCCGGTCGACCTCCACACACGCCGTGGTCCGGTCCAGGACCAGGCTCGGTTCCTCGGGGGAGCGCGGAGCGCACTCCGGCTCCAGGGACCAGCCGGGCACCAGCGTGCAGTGCCGCAGCACCAGCGCGCCCATCGGCCCGGAGACGTGCAGCCCCCGGCCGGTGACCAGCAGTCCGTCCAGCACCACTCGCGGCCGCTCGCCCGGCGGGCAATCTGCCTCCTGCGCACGGATGTTGAGCGCGTCGGGCCGGTTGCTGTACCAGTCGAGCAGCCGGATGACCGGCCGGGTGCCCTCGGCCGCCCGCAGCTCCAGCCGGTCGCCCGGCTCCAGTTCGAAGTCCAGCTGCTCCTGGTAGGCGCCGCTGTGGGTGATCTCGATGATGCCCTCGGGCGCGCACCGTCCGGCCCGGCGGTCGTGCTGCCAGGCCCCGTACGCGTCCATGATCCGCTGGAAGGGCTGGCCCGGCCCGACCCGGTAGACGGCGGCGTCCGGGGCGGTGACCCGTTCCCGTGCGTACTCGCCGCCGCCCAGCTCGTCCCCGAACCCGTAGTGGTAGTCCACCCAGACGCCCTGCCGGGGCGCCGACCGGGCACCGAACGCGATCCGGCCCAGCTCCGGGTCGACGGCGACCTGCCCGCGCTTCGGCCGGTAGCGCCACCCGCTCAGGTCCGCGACGACGATGTCGGCGAGCGGGACGGGCGCGTCCTCGCCGTCCCGCCGGACGGTGAAGCTCTTGCCCGGCCCGTAATGGTCCGCGAGCCGGTCGTGCAGCTGCCGACGGCCGATCAGGGCCGGCACGTTGTCGAGGGTGGCGAGATGCGTCGCGGACGGCTCCGGCTCCGGGCGGGTCACCAGCGGTGTGTCCTGGCCCAGGATCGAGAAGGTGTAGAGGTGACGGGCTCGGTCGATGCAGTACGCGGGCGCCCGGGTCACCGCGTACGGCCGCAGCCGCCACACGAACAGCCCGACCCCCGCCGGTGCGTAACCGCCCTGCGTACGGCGGGAGTCGGCCCGGCGGACGTCCACCGAGCGGGCCACCGTACCGAACGGCCCGCCGGCCAGGTCCAGCGCCGCCCCGTCCCGGACGTCCACCAGCCGTCCGCGCCCCCGCCGCCGCTCGTTGGTGGCCTCGGTGCCCGACCCGTACAGCTTCACCGGCTGCTGGTGCGCGACCAGCCGGGAGAGCTCCACCGCCCGCGCCGGCCAGCCCGCCACCGACGCCGACAGCTCCTCCAGCAGCGCCAGGGTGCCCTTGCGCCGCCGGTGGCCGACCGTCGCCGCCACTTCGCGGCGCGGCGCCAACGCCTGGGCCAGCCGTCGCCGCGAGGAGTCCGGCAGCCCGCCGTCCCGCAGCCCGGTCGCCAGCACCCGCTCGTATCCGGGCAGCGGGCGGTAGCCCACCAGGTCCCCGAGGTAGGGCAGCACCCACTCCGCGGCGGTCTCCACGAACCAGTCGTCGTACTGCTGGGCGACGCCGTCCCGGACCCGGTCCAGCTGCTCGGCGATCACCGCCAGCAGCGCCCGCAGCGGCTCCCCGGCCGCGGGATCGGCGGAGTCCCGCAGCCGGTGCCACTGCGGAAGCAGCTCCGCGAGCCCGTCCGGCTCCCTGGTCGAGGTCATCGGGTCACCTCCGTGAGGATCAGGGTGTCCGCCACCCGCGGCGAGAACAGCGCCAGTTGGGCCGGGCGGACACCGCGGAAGACACAGACCGCGCGGCCCTTCGGCAGTGGCCGGGTGTCGGTGAGGTCGGGGTTGAGGCGCAGCAGTTCGGCCAGCGGGAGGCCGTAGCGGGCGGCGACGGCGCTCAGCGTCTCGCCGTCGTCCGCGGCCACCTCGTGGATCCGCTCGTCGTAGCGGGCCGCGCGGGCCGGCACCGACGGATCCGGCGGTCCGGCGAACCGCCCGGCCGACGCGGCGAGTTCCTCGGCGGTGACGGAGGCCGGGACGCCGGTGAAGGCGTCCACGTCGACGTGGTCGACGCCCGGTACGGACTGGGCCGCGGCGAGCACCTCCGACAGGTGCGCCGGCTGCCCCAGCTCCCGGCCGTCGAAGCCCAGCCGGGCCAGCAGCGCCTGCCGCACCCGCGGTTCGACCAGCGCCCAGGAGTGGTCCGGCGCCACCTTCACCCGTGCCGTGCACAGCAGCAGCACCGGCTCGCGCACCTCCACCCGCACCGGCAGCCCGGCATCGCCGTACGTCGCCAGCGAGGACCGCAGCGCCCGCAGCACCTCCGAGTCCGGCGCCAGCGGGATGTCGTCGACCCCCGCCACCGTCAGGTGCAGCACCCTGCGCCGCCCGTCGAAGAGTTCCCGCGCCGAGGCTCGTCCGATGCCGGCCCGGGAGCGCGCGAAGTCCTCGTGGTCGGCGAGCGAGACCAGCCGGTCCAGCGCGGAGACGGCCAGCGGGACGGTGCGCCGGGTCAGCGCCGGCCCGTCGGCGTCCGCGCCGCCGGCGGCGGGCTGCGGATTGGTCACGCCGGTGACGCCGAGCGGCCGGGTCACCGCCTGGGTGATGCGGTCGGCGGCGACGTTCGCCGCCCGTCCGGTGCCGAAGCGGTAGCGGGCCCGTACGTTGTCGTGGCCGGACGGCAGCCGGGCGCCGTGCACCCCGTCGCCGAAGGTCACCGTCGTACGGCCGCCCCCACCCTCGGCGCCGCTCGACCGGGAGGTACCCCCACCGGTCGTCCCGGTCACGTACACCCGCTCGGTGGGACCCCGCCCGGCCAGGCTGTCCACCGCGTGCCAGCGCAGCCCGTCGACGCGGATCTCCAGTTCGGGGGTGGCTCCCAGAGGGTTGTCCGCCGGCAGCCAGGTCAGCGGCGACTGCCACAGCGCGAACGTCTGGTGGGCGCGCGCCGCATCACCGCTGCCGATCGGCTCGTCCCGGCTCTCCCCGTGCGTGGCCGGTACGACGTTGCCCTGGACGCGCACGGTGTCCCGGCGGTAGCGGTGGACCAGGTCGGCGGTGAGGGTGAGCACCGTGTGGACGTGGTCGCCCGGCAGCTCCGGGTCCAGCCGCTGGTCCACCGACGCGATCACGGCCGGCTCGGTGGCCCGTAGTCCCACCGGCCCGGGGACGTCGGTGCGTTCGCCGGAGACGATCAGCCGCCGCCCCGGTGTCAGCCCGTCGTAGAGCTCGGCGAGTTCCAGCTCGTTGCCGTGCACGTCCTCGTCCAGCGGCTCGTCCGCCCTCCGCAGCGGCTCGCCGGCGGCGTACACCGTGGTGTCCCGGATCGCCGAGAGCACCACGTCGTGGTCGTCCAACCAGGGGTCGGCCAGGGTGAGTTCGGTGCCGCGGCCGGTGATCCCGAAGTCGGTGTAGGCGGCGGTGCGGACCGCGGTCACCCGGGTCGTCACCGACGCCAGCTTCCGGTCGCCGGGGATGCCGTCGGCACCGCCCGCGCCCTTGCGGGGGCGCTGCACCACCACCCAGCTGCCGACCGTGATGGCGTCCTGCACGGTGTCCAGCCGCAGCACCGAGCGGTTGGCGGGGGCCGGGACGGTCGCGATGCCGATCTCCACGGCGGGCGGTTCGCTGCCGGGCGTGCGGCGCACGGTCACCTCGTACTCCCCGTGCCGGACCTGGTCCTGCTCGCCGGGTCCCAGGTGCCAGACCCGGGTGTCGCCGTTGTGCACCGCGACCTCGACCCGGCCCGCGTCGTCGGGGCGGCCCACGAACAGCGTCCGCTCGGGCAGTCCGGACAGCAGCCGAGCGGTGATCCCGGACTCCTGCGAGTCGGTGGGGCGGCGGCCCAGCCAGCTCAGGTCGTGGTCCTGGCCGGTGCGGGTGGACAGCTCGATCCGGCCCGGACCGAAATCGAAGGCGGTGTCGGCCGGGAGGTTCTCGGTGCGCTGCACCGAACTGCCCGTCTCGAGGTGCTGGAACTCCGCCTTCACCGGCACCTTGCCGGCCGTGTCGAAGACGATCCGGACGCTGGTCAGCACGCCCCCGGTCAGCGGCCAGTCGGCCTGCCGGATCACCCGGCCCTTGTCGTCCTGCACGGGCTTTTGCGGCGCGGTCGCCCCGAAGGGCGCCGCGGTCACCCGCATCGCCAGCAGCTCCCGCAGCGCGGTGGGCACCACCGGGGCGGCCCGCCGCCACGCCGCGTACATCCCCTCCGCGAGGCGCGGGTCCAGCGCGGACAGCAGCCGGGCGGTCAGGTCCGAGCCGGGGGAGGAGGGTCCGGCCCCGGCGCCCGAGGGCGGGCGGACGACGCTGGTGCGCAGGGCCGGCAGGACGGCGGACAGCGCCCGCAGCGCGGCGGCCGCCGGGTCGGCGGGACCCGCTGTCCGTCGCGGCTCCGGCCCGGGCGGCACGGTACGGGCCGGCGCCAACTCCTCGGCCCGCTGCCGCAGTTCGCCGACCACCGCGGCCAGCCGCGCGAACCAGGCCGCGACCTCCTCGTACGGCGCGGCCAGCGCCTCCGCCTCGATCAGCCGCTGGTGCGGCCCGGCCAGCCGCGCGGCGAACGCCTCCGGCGACCTCCCGGCCTCGCCGTCCAGGTCCTTGCGCAACGGCGCCAGCACCTGGACGTCGAAGGTGTCGATCAGCTTGCTGACGGGCCGCGGGTCGGGCGTCTCGGGGGTGGCGGGCCCCGGCTCCTGCGGATCGTCCGGGTCCCCGCCGTCCGCCGGCACGGTGATCCACTGCCGCACCTCGTCCACCAGCTCCTTGAGCGTGGGCGGCGCGGACTGCGGCAGACCGAGCGCGGTGAGGTGCTCGTCCTGATCGGTCCGCACCCGCGCCACCGGCAGCAACAGCTGCTGCGTACCGCCGAAGTCGAACAGCAGCCGGTCCCCGGTCCGCAGGGCGGTGGAGGTGCCCACGACGAACAGCTCCGACCGCTTCGCCAGGTCCGCGGGGACCAGCAGCGCCGGCCGCCGCCTGCGCACCGCGAGGTCGTTCCACGCCCAGCGCGCGGTGAGGTCCTCGTCCGTCTCGAAGGTCTGCGCCTCCTCGCCGGTCGCGGCCGGGACGCTGTGGCTGCGCGCCCCGCGCGGGATCACCACCGGCAGGTCCTCGGCGCGCGGGTCCTTGTCGACGGTGTACGCCAGGAGGGTGTCGGCCGCGACACCGGGCCGCGGCCGGTGTCCGACCAGCCGCCCCAGCAGGGCCAGCGACCGGTGCTCGTTCGCCGTCCGCAGGTACCCCTCGTCCGCGATCCGTTCGCTGTGGAAGGTCAGCACGTCACCGAGCACCGCCGCGGCGTCCAGCAGCCCGATCGCCGGGTCGTCCGGGGTGCGGACGGTCAGCCGGCGCAGCGCCGGGTAGGCGGGCGAGGCCAGCCGGTCCAGCATCCCGGCCAGGAAGGCGCCGTGGTCGCCGACGCGGTAGTCCAGGGCCGTCCGGCCCGGCGGGTTGTACAGGGCGTCGGGGGCGCGGCGTTCGTCACTGCCGCCGCCCCGGCCGCCGCACCCGCAGTCGCAGCCGGTCGTGTTCATCGCACACCCCCAGGCTCTCCGGCGTCCCCTACGGGTCCGATGTCGATGACCAGCCGCCCGTTCTCCGGCCGTTCCGGGTCGTTGTCGCACACGGCGATCTCCAGTGGGCCGAGCCGCAGCACACCGTCCTCCCGTTCTCCCTCGTCCTGATGGAACAGCCGTTGCAGCCGGGTCACCTGCACGCTCCGCACCCCCGGGACGGCCGCGGCGAGCGCCACCAGGCGGCTTTGCCGGACCGGTTCGCCGAACGTCAGCGCGTCCGGGTGGAAGAAGCCGAGCCGGCCGCCGGGCAGCCGGCGGTTGCCCAGCACCCGGTACAACTCGGCCAGGATCTGCCCGTGTTGGTGCCCGGGCGCCGCGCAGACCTCCAGCGCCAGGTCCACCGGCACCGTCCTGGCCGGCGCCACGACCAGGTCGTGCCCGATCCGCCGGTAGCCCTCCAGCGCGTCCGCGACCGACGCCAGCAGCCGGGGGTCCGGCTCGCCGGTCCCCGCCGCGTCGACGGCCACATGTGCCTCCCGGACGCTGCCGGTCCAGCGGAGCTCGGCCGCCGCCCGCTGCACACCGGGCAGCGCCGACGCCAGCTCCGCGTAGTCCGCCGCGGTGACCGCCCGCCGCCGGGTGCGCCGGAGGTCGAGCGGCGCGAGCTGCCGCACCTGCTCGATCGGCTCCGGCTCCGTGCCGCCGGTCGCCGGCAGCGGGTTGCGCACCCCGGCGACCGGCAGCGCAACGGCCGCGTCGGTCTCCTCGGCGGGCCGGCGCAGGACCAGGTGGTTGATGGCCTCCGCCCCGACGTTGCCGGCCCGGCCGCCGCCGAGGCGGTAGTGCAGCTCCAGCCGGCTGCCCGGCTCGGGCCGGGCACCGTGGTACCCGTCCCCGAAGCGCAGCGCGAACCGCCCGTCGTCCTCCAGCTCACCGACGAAGTGCCGGTCGCGGGGCCCGCTGTCGAGGAGGTCGCGGCACGGCGTCCAGACCCGTGCGCCACCGTCCTGCACGATCCGTACGGCGGGCAGCGCGGCCCGCGGATCGGGCCGCAGACCGGCCGCCGGCCCGTGCAGCACCGGCTCGTCCGGGTGCAGCCCCACCGCGTACGCCGGCCCCCACGTCTGCGCGATCTCCCAGGCGATCCGCCCGTCCAGCACGGTGCCCGCCCGGGCCCGCGCGGTCAGCACCGCCAGCCGCCGGAGCGTGGCGTCCAGCAGCCGGTCGGCGCGGTGCAGCAGCTCGCGCAGCGCCCGTACGGGATGCCGGCGCAGCTGAAGCCGTTCCAGGACCTCCAGCCCGAAGAGCACGGTCAGTTCGGCGATCTCGTCGTCCGTCAGCCCGTCGTGGTCGCGGGCGCCGCGCCACAGCTCCGTCAGCCGGGCCCGCATCCGCTCGGGCAGGTCCGCCAGCCGGTCGGCCTGTGCCGCGGCCACCTGCGCGGGCTGCGGGAAGGGCACGGTCCGGGCGACGGGGGAGCGGTGCAGCACCGGCCGGAAGCGCGGCGCGATGCCCGGGTAGACGGACTGCGCGAGCAGGGTGCGCAGCGCCGCGGCCTGCTCGTGCGCGGTGCCCGGCACCACGCGCTCGGTCCGCTGCCCCGCCCGCTCCAGACCGAGCCCCGCCCGTACGGTCGCCTCCTCCCCGACGACCCGGAACAGCTCCCGGACGTCGTCCGGCACCAGTGACCGATGACAACTCGTCTGTTCCACGAGGTGGTTGATGGTCCGCGCGGTGGCGTTCCCACCGCCCGCGCGGTCACCGCAGCCGAACGCCGGTGGCTCGCAGGAGTCGAGGACGGCCGGCACGGGCGGCACGGTGACCGTCTCGGGCACGCCGTCGGGGGCGGCCCCGAAGACCAGCGACCGCCCGTGATCCACCAGGACGACATTGCCGCGCGCCACGCTCACGTCCGCCACCGGCGCGCAGTCGGTGCCGCCCAGGGTGGCCAGTCGCAGCGGGAAGGTCAGCGCGTCCTGTGGCGCCCAGGCCACCTCCAGCACCGGCTGGTCGTCGAGCCGGTCCACGGCCGGGGTGACCGAGGTGAGGCGGACGACCTGCCGGTGCGCCGGGTCCTGGTCGCCCGGCGTCCCCGTACGGGGCCCCTTGACCTCCTCGAAGAGCAGCAGGTCACCGGGGGACAGGCGCAGCGCCCGGGCCTCGCAGCCGTCGTCCGCCCATGCGTCCCGCAGCGTCGCGCCCGTCGCCCCCGTCGGCAGCGAACACACCTCCCCGCCCCAGGTCCACAGCCGGATGGCGTTGTGCGCGGGCCGAGCGGTCAGCGGCGCCGGTGCGACCGGCTCGAAGACCTCCACCGCCCCCCGCTCGTCCAGCACGGCCAGCTCCCGGTCGTCGATCACCGTCCCGATCTCCGGCCGGTCGCGCGGCGCGTACGTCCGGACGTCGACCGCGGCGAACCGGAACGCGCCCGGCAACAGCGTCAGTTCCGCCCCGACCGTCAGGGACACGAACGCCCGCGCACTGCACCCGTCGTGCATCGGATAGTCGATCAGCCGCACATGCCGCCGCACCGACACCCGCCGCCGCGCCGTGTCGAGATACGCCTCGGTCGCCACCGCGTCCTGCTGATAGCTGATCCGGTCCGCGGTGTGGGCGAGCAGCTCGACCAACGTCATCCCCAGGTCCGCCGGGCTGCGCTCCACCCAGTCGGGGCTGGTCAGCCGCAGCCGGTCGAGGACGAGCTGCCGCAGGGCGTCGTAGTCCCGGGCGGTGTAGTCGATGACCGGCGCTGGCCGGAAGGTGTCCGGGCAGGCGTCGCCCCCGCCCTCGTCGGCCACGCAGTCGAAGGGGCTGGGACAGTCGGGCCGGAAGGAGAACTCCGCGCCGGCGTACCGCTGGTCGAACCCCTCGTACGGCTCCGTCCCCGGCCGCCCGTACGGATCGGCCGCCACGAGGGAGAGCCGGTAGCGCGAGGTGTCCCCGGTCCGGTCCAGCGTCACCAGCAGCCGGTCGTCGAGCTCGGGGTCCTCCTCCCGCTCGACGGAGACCTCCACGGCCGCCAGCCCGGTGATCCGCCGCCCGCCGTCGATGCGCACGTTCTCCGGGCCCAGGCCGTGCGGCGCCTTCCCCAGAAAGGTGACCGTCAACGTCACCCCGTCGTCCGCGGCCTCCACCGCGTCGATCCCGTTGAGCCGCGCCGCCCTGATCCGGCTCCGGCGGCTCGCCCCGGCGCCGGCCGTCCCGCCCGCGGTGCCGTTGTGCTGCTGGCTCATCCCTCGCCCCGCCCCTCGAAGACCTCGTCCCGCCGGCTCGCGGTGGAGCGCACCACATAGCGCAGGTGGACCCGTACGACGTTCTCCTCGCTCACCACGTCCAGCGCCTCGACCTCGATCAGGTCCCCCAGCCACCGCTGCAACGAGGCCTGGACGGACAGCTCCACGGCCGACGCCAGCTCCGGACTGTTCGGGGTGAAGACCAGATCCAGCAGCCCGCACCCGAACTCCGGCCGCATCACCCGTTCGCCCGGGCTGGTGAACAGCAACTGCTCGATCAGGTCCCGTACATGGTCGTCGTGGTCCGCATGCGCCGTCCGCCCCCGCCGGTCGATCCGGAACGGGAACGCGATCTCGGTACGGACCTGCCGCCTGGCCCTCATCGACTGAAAACCCCCTGATGGCCCTGTCGGCCCTGTTGGACGGACGCCACGACCGGCGGACCCTGCGGCACCGGCCCGGCGCTGAAGCACATCGCCGCGGTGGTGTCCAGCAGCACCGGCACCCCGTCGACCCGTACGGCGTCGCCGTCCGCGGCCGGCGTCCATCGCAGGTCGCTGCACGGCCGTGGCCGGCCGCCGACCGTGTGCGGGCACCCGCTGATCGTGAAGACGTCCCCGGCGGACACCACCGGCGCACCGTCGATCCGTACGGTGCCGCCGGATCCCGCTGCCGAGGCCGGTAACGCGCGCCCACCGTGCGGACATGCGATCGCAGTCCCGCCGTGGACGAGATTTCCGCTCGCCATCTGTGCTCTGCCCCCGTTCCGTTCAGCGCTTCCTGGGCACGGTCAGCCGGCCCTCATTGATGTCGACCTGATCCCCGGCCAGCGAAATCGAGGCGCCGTGGCCGTTGTTGATGTGCACGCCGGTGGCATCGATCCGCACGTACGCCCCGCCCGGTGCCTCCAGCAGAATTCCGTTGCTGGGCACGTCCGACAGCACGATCTTGTGCTTCCCGGGCGTCTGGATCACGACCGGATGTGCCGTGGCGGGCCCGGTCTGCGCGTCCTCCGGCAATTCGTCCCGCCGCCCGTACCAGCACCCGGTCCACACCGGGAAACTCGGATCGCCCTGCTCGAACTCCACCCACACCCCGGCCCCGACCGACGGCACCACCACCTGCCCGGCCCGCTCCCCGGTGAACGGAAAGCACGGCAGCGCCCAGGTGGAGGTCTCGTCCCCCAGCACGTCCGGGACCTGCACCCGGAGCCGCCCGATCCCCATCGGGTCGTCGTTCGCCGCCACCCGCCCCCGGAACTTCCCCAGAAAGCGGTTATCGGGTCCACCAGCCATACCTGTCTCTCCTGGTTGTCGTGAGGTGGCGCTAAGGGCCGTCGTCGTGCCCCCGCCAGCGGGACGGGGCCCTCAGGGACGTACGGTCCCGCTCCGCGCGATCAGTCCCTCCCGCGACAGGGTGAAGTTCTGCTGGTAGGAGCCCGGCCGCAGATTCGTCGTCACGCTCTTCACGTAGTAATCGCCGTCATAGGTCACTCCCGCGCCCCGCACCCCCACCAACTCCCGGGCCCGCAGCACATATCCGTGCCGGTTGACGTCCAGCTGCCCCGACCCCGAAACGGCATCGGCCGAGGTCGCCGCCCTGGCCAGCGCCTCCGCTCTGGCCAGCGCCTCGTCCTTCTTGGCGGTACCGGTCAGGGTCCTCCGCTTGAGGGCCGGCGAGGCCCGCAGCCCCAACGGCGGCCGGAGCGGGCTGATGTCCGGCGGTGCCAGCAGCGGCGCCCGCCGCGTCACCGGATCCTGCACCCGGGCCTGCGGCTCCTCCCGCGCCGTCCCGTCGTACGCGAACGTCAACTGGTCCACGGTCGAGTGCACATCCATGTTCACGTTCAGTGCGTGCTGCCGCTGCCCCAGCCGCTGCTCCGGCCCCCAGAAGGCGGTGGACCGCCCCGGCACCGGCCCCGGATCGAGGTAGAAGGTGTAACCGTTCGCCCTGGCCAGCTCGTTCACATACTGCAGATCCGTGCCCACCTGGTAGTCCACCCGGGCCTGCTCCCGCGGCGGCTGCGGAATCTGCTCCCGGATGATCCGGGCGTCGATCCCGTAATCCGCGTACCCGCCGAGAATCCGCTCCACCCGCTGCGAGGGCGCGAGATTGGGATACCGGTCGGTCCGCTCCTCCAGGTCCATGAGCAGGGTGAGGTCCTCCCCCGTCACGGTCAGCGTGGTCTGCCCCGGCTGGTTGCTCGCCCCCACCTCCTGCCGCACGATCAGCCCGTCCAGCAGCACGAACGGCGTCCCCTTGACCGACACCGCGACGATCACCCGGGTCCGGGGATCGAAGAACCCCTCGGGCAACAACCGCTGAACGATCGCCCCCTTCTTCGTCAGATCGAACGCGATCTGGAACCCCGACCGCTCACCCGCCGTGCTGGTCACCTGCGCCGACAACAGCGCCTCGGTCACCTCCGGCGGCACCGGCCGGGCCAGCTTCGGCCCCATGTACAGCGACACATGAACGGGCCCCCGCCCGACGGGCTGGTCCTCACCCATGCCCTACCCCCGGGCCGCCCAGGACGCCGCCCACGCCACCGCCCGTTGCGCCGCCGGTCGCGCCGCCCGGGAAGCCCCCCGCCAGCGGAACGGCAATCTCTTCCCCCGGCTCATCCGTCAACTCCCGGGGATCGAGCACCGGATTGGCATCGGCGATCCGCCACCACTGCCCCGGATCCCCGAAGTACCGCTGCCCGAGCTGGTCCGCCCGCTCACCGCTGCGGACGACGTGCGGCACGACCTCCTCCGCGGCCTCGGCCAGCGGCGGGAGCAACCGCCTCTTGGCGTACCTCACCTCGCTCCCGTCCTCGGCCCGGTACACCCCGATCTCGACCCCGTGGTACCGGCTGCTCCGGGGATACGGATGCGCCCCGGGAACGTCGTCCAACGCCCGCTCATACGGCTCGATCACCCTCAGATCCCCCTCCCGCCCAGCCCCAGCTGCGCAAAGGTCCCACTCCGCGCCGCCCGCGCCAGCTGCTCCTTCTGCGCCAGATGCGCGAGGTACAGCTCGGCCCCCCGATGCCCGGCCGGCAGATCGCTCACGGTCAGCACCTTCATCCCGATGCTGAGCGACGCCCGAATCGGATTGAGGTTCACATCGAAGGCCGACTCATTGACCGACAGCTCCGTCAGCCGCACCGGCATGACCCGCTTGCTCCCCCAGGTGAACAGCGTCAACGGCGTCTCGATCGGACTGATCTCGATGGTCCCCTTCTTGCTCAGGTGCGAGGCCGCCCGCAGCTGCGCCGTGGTGGGCTGCACCAACATCTCCAGCACGGCGAGTTGGGGATGGATCCCGTCCGGCGCCGCCACGTCCAGCTGATCGGTCGCGTCAATCTCGGCGGTGAACTTCCAGCTCTCCTGGGCGGGCCCCTTCAGCCGCAACGCCTCGTTCCGGTCCCCACCTCCACTGCCGCCCCCGCCGCTGTCCCCTTCTCCACCGGCTGATTGGGGCTGAACCGACCGTTCCAGGGTGTCCGGATTGAACTGGAGGACAATGATGCGCTGCGGGGTGCCGCGCTCGGGGTCAACGACGACTAATCCGGAGCGGATGGGCTTGGGGATGTCGGCGTAGGTGGTCATCGATTTCCTCTTCCTCGGAGCGTTTTCATCGAGTAGGGAATCGTTTGTGTTTAAGTGGTGGGCGAGTTGGTGATTCTGTCGCGGAAGATCTTCAACGATTCGCGCGCTTCCGCACGGACAACCTCATCCGTTTCGTGTTGACTGAGATACTCCAACAGCGGATCGAGCTGCTTCCACGACATGATGGACGATGCTAGTAGGGCGACGCGCCGCACCACTGGTTCCGGGTCGTTCAGCGCCCATCGAATGACGGCGAAAAGGGCCGGGTTGAACTCTTCTGAGCTTTGAATCGCCAGCATTCGCAGCGAGTCCATGACGTCGCTCGTCTCTCGCTGGCTGATGGCGAGATCAGTGAGGGAGGAAGGGGTGTGTACCTCTACGTTGTCGCGAATTTCTGCGGTTACCTGCGAGGCGGATTCGCCTTCGATGGCAATGTAGTGAACTCGGAAAACGTCGTCCTCGATCCAGTGCACTGCGGTGCCATAATCACCAAGTGCCCAAACTTCCTCAAAGATCTGATCGTCGTCGGAGGGATCCAGGGCTACTGGAATCCAGTTCAGCTGCTCGGCCAGGCGGTGCATCCGTCCCCGGTCGAACGGCTTCTTTGGGATGAGTTTCGTGAGTTCCGTCAACGCGCTTCCTTAGCTGTGGTGCATTCGCGATGTGGGTGTGTGTCGTCAAGAGGCTTCAAGAGTGGGCCCCTGGCTCGTTTGGCATTATTATCCGTCCGCCTGGCGCCAAGTAACGTGCGGTGTCCCTCATGAGCCATTTCTCGAACTCCCCGATGAGTTGCTCATCGCTGAGGTAGTAATTGTCGGCCTTGAGTTGAGCGAAGGCTCTGATGAGAAGGTTCGCCTCCCTTTCTCTCATTAGGTCAGTGGCGGTGCTGATTTCCTCCCCGCGTTTTGTTAGTCCTGTTCCGTCCTTCCTCCTGAAGGTAGCTTGGAGTCCTTCCGGATCATGCATGAAAGGTGCCGCTGGCACGGCGTTAACCGGGGACATGTAGTTCGTGTTGACCACGACATCCCGTAATGTCCCTCCCGGGAAGGTGGCTAGGCGCCAGGCCAATAGGTTGGCTACCGATGCAGGGTGGTGCCTTCCGCCTTCGACTTCGCCCATGAGTCGTGCGATGGCGGCCATGCTGGCAAGCGCTTTCGGGTCTCTGTGGAAGAACTCGTCGGTAGGCATCCTGCGGCGTAGGAGCTGGAGGTAGGCCTGTTGCATTCGACTTCGAGTAATCCGGGAAGTGTCCGCGGTGCTGAGGGTTGTTTCTCCCATGCTGAGTGCCATGCGGCCTTGCAGCGCTTCCAGAGTCTCTGCTGCTGCGGGCTTCGGATCCGATCCCGGTTTTCCTGGCTTGGCGGTGTAGTGGCCGGTGCCCAATCCGCTCCTCACGACGATGTTGCCGGGGTTAGGTCGTCCTCGTTCGGCCACGACCGCTGAATCGCCGGAGAGGGAAGCCATGTCGATGTTCTCTTCACCCGATGGCCGTCCGGTCCGCATCGCCGCGGACTCGACAATGGGTGCGGCGGCTGGGCGTACCACTTCTTTGGCAGCTTTGTCCTGGGCGGTCTTGGACTCGCCTTGCTCCTGGGCCCGCTGCCTCGCTTGATCCCGCAAGTCCTGGTGTTCGTCCTGAGCTGCGTTGACTCGCTCGGCCAGTGGGCGCACGCGCGGATCCTGATGAGCTCTACCGGCTACCCTCCGGAAGATTCCAGACAGTCTGGGCTGATTCTCCTCAACTATCCTGCGCCCGTCCTCCATCCCTCTCAAGGGGTCCTTTTCAGGGTTCAGGACTGCGGTGATCTTGTCTCGCGCACCTTCAGGTAGCTTGCTGAGAGACGTAAGGCGATACCAAGCCTTCAGTCCTCCGAGGAGGGCGCGGAGCGGGGAGCCTGCGATGCCTCGCCGAACCACTTTCTCAAGTAGTGGGTGAAGTTTGGTGACGATCTTATCGAGTCGACTCTGCTTGGAGTCCTTCGAGTTCTCCTTCTTCTTCCTGTCTTCCTTCGTCTGCTTTTTGTGTTCCTGCTTGTGTTTCCTGTGGCCCCGCAGCTGATCGCGCTTTTTCTTGAAGAAGTCCCGGGTCTTCTTCGCCGCGTTCTTCAGCGCCTTGCCGACCTTGGACTTGCGGAGTTTCTTGCCCAGCGCCTTGCCGGCGTTGCGGACCTTCTTGAGGGCGGACTTGACCTTGCCCTTGATCTTCTTGAGGGCGCGGCCCAGCGGGGACTTGGGCTTGCTGGGCTTGGTGCGCTTGGGGGCCTCGGTCTCCTTCTTCTTGGACGGCTTGTCGGGCTTCTTGTCCTTCTTGGCGTCCGGGCCGTCCTTCTCCGGGGTCCGCTCCTTGGGCTTGTCCGGGGCGTCCCTGTCCGGCCGCTTGTTGGGGGAACTCGCCTCGTCCCTGGTCTTCTTGGCGTCCGCTTCGTCCTCGTGGCGTTTCTTTGCCGGGTCCGGGGTCTTGCTCGTAGGGCGGCCCGTCGGGTGGGTGTCCGGCTGGTGCTTCGGGCGGGTGGCGCCGGGGGTGCGGTCCGTTGAGGCGCCGGGGCGGGAGGGGACGCGGGGGCCCTTGGGCTTGGTGGGGCCGGCTGGTTTGCGGAGGGACTGGGCGGCCTTGCGGGTGGCGGCGCGGGCGGAGTTGACGGCCTTGCCGGCCGCCTTGCGGGCGCCCTTGCCGGCCTTCTTCAGGCCGGCGGCGATCTTCTGGGCCATGGCCTTGAGGCGGTTGCCGACACCCTTGGCGGCGCGGCCGAGGCGGGCCAGCAGGAGGTTGGTGATCAGTTCCAGGAGGGCGACCACGCCGGCGGCCACGGCCTCGGCGAAGAGGCAGGCGGCGGGGCCGGCCTTAACGGCCTTGAGGAAGGCGAAGAACTTACCGAAGGCGGCGAGGATCGCGCTGACCGACTGCCAGGCGGCCATCAGGCCCTGGATGATCGTGAGGATCGCGCCGGCCGCCGGGATGATCATCGAGACGACCTTCTCGATGACCAGGGCGGCGATCATCATGGGCAGCGAGGCGATGATCGCGTCCCAGGCCATCTTGCCGATCTGCTTCAGGGACATACAGCCCTTGATCAAGACGTTGATGACCGTCTTGCCGAGGCCGAGGATGCCTTCGACCTTGGTGTCGAACCACTGCTTCACCGCGGTCTTGATGGCGCCCCAGAGGTGTTCCTGGATGCCTGTTTTCGCGGCGCTACCGGCCTTCTTCAACCAGCCGCCCGGGTCCGGGGCGATGTCGGCGACCAGGGCGGCGAATTTGCCCAGCGCTTCGATGGCGGCCTCGGCGAATTTCAGGGCGCCGATGATGGCGTCGCGGAAGATCTTGATGGCGGCCTTCAGGCCCGCTTCGAGGACGTCGAGCAGGGCGTTGAGGCCGGCGGCGAGGGCGTCGAGGAGCGTGTTGACGGCCTTTTTCAGGCCGTCGGCGAGCTTGTTGACGGTGGCGATGGCCGCGTCGCGCAGGCCCTCGATGGTTTTGCGGAACTTGTCGCGGAGGGTCGGGAAGGCGGCGAGGAGGACGTCGCCGATGGCGATCAGGGCGTCGGCGACGACATTGATGGCCTTGATGGCGAAGTCGCGGACCGCGTCGATCGCCTTGTTGGCGAAGTCCTTGAAGGCGTCGATGACGCCGTTGATGGCCTTACGGGCCTCGTCGAAGACCTTGGTGACGGCGTCCAGCAGGTCCTTGAAGAAGTCCCCGATGGCGTCGATGAGTTTGCCGAAGAGGGAGTCGGAGTCCTTCTTCTTCTCCTCCTTCTTCTGTTTGGCGTCCTTCTCTGCCTGGTCGGCCTTGCCGTCGATGTCCTTGTTATCGGTGTTCTTGCGGTCCTCGACCTTCTTGTCCCGGTCGTCGCGCTCCTTGGTTATCTTGTCGTTGCCGTCCTTGTGCTCCTTCTCGGTGTCCTTGTCGGCCTTCTCGATCTTCTGGTCCTGCTCGTCGCGCCAGCTCTGACGCTCCGAGTGGACCTGTTCGGCGGCCCGGCCGCGCTCCGCCGTCTGCTGCTCGGCGTTGCGGGAGACCTCGTCGTCGATCTCCTGCTGCTTCTGCTGCTTGGCCTTCTGCTCGCCCTGCTGTTGCTCCTTCTCCTTGGCGGCCATCTCGTTCTGGGACTGGGCTGTCGCGCCCTTGATCTCGCCACCGCGCTCCTGTTTGGCGACGGTGCCGACACCGGGCTTGGGAGTGCCGCCGGGCGCCTTGCCCGCACCGGCCCCACCCCCGCCACCGCCCGCGCGTCCGCTCGGCGCCTTGCCCCGCAGCTCCTCCTTGGGCGCATTGGGGAAGATCTTGTCCTCGCCCATGGGCTTGGAGGCGTCCGTCCGGCCCGTGTCCTGGATCTTGCCCTGCTTCTCCTTGAGCTTCTCCGCCTGCTTGTCCGTACGCTGCGGGTCGCTCTCGCCCTCCAGCTTGATCTTGGGGGCCGGGCCGACCGTCTTGTTGCGGAGCTCGGGGTCGGTGGTCGGAACCTGGTCGGCCGCGGCCTCGACGCTCTTGGCGTCGCCGGCCGTCAGCTTGCCGTCCTTGCTCGGTGGCACCTGCGGCGTCGGGATGTTGTCGGTGGGCTTGGCGCCCTGCGCCTTGTCGCTGCCCTTGGCCCGCTGCTTCTCGCCCTGGTCCTCGGGGCCGACCTTCTCCAGGCTGCCGCTGACCGCGGTCTCCGGCGCCTCCGACTGCGGGGGCGCCGCCTGGGTCTGTGGCGCGCCCGAAGGGCGTTCCCGCTTCGGCGGGTTGGCGGCCAGCCGCTGCTGCTCCTGGCCGACCTTCTTGTCCGCCGCGCTGTCCACGCCCGGTAGTACGGCCTGCGCCTGGTCGGGAGCGAGCGAACCGGCCGTACGCAGTGCCGACTTGGGGTCCTGCCCCGAGACGTCCGGCGGCTCTTCCTTCTTCTCCTTGGTGTCCTGCGCACCGCCGCCCCCGCCGCACGACCCGCCGCCCTCGTCCTTCTCGGCGGACGGCGCCGGGGGCGCACAGCCGCCACCGTCCTTCTCCAGTGAGGCATCGGGCTGCGCCTTGGCGCCCTCGGGAGCGGGCGCGCCCATCTTGCCGGGGTTCTCGGCCTGTTCGGCCGCCGGGCTGACCGCGGCCCGGGCGACGGACGGCGCACCACCGGGCCCGGCGGCGGCAGCGGGCGCCGCGGCCGGCTCGGTCGCGCCGACCGCCCCGCTGGGTGCCGCCCCCGGGCCACCCTCCTTCGGCACCGCGCTCTTGGGCGCCGCCGCCTCCCGCTCACCTCGTACCGGCTCCGCGCCACGCCGTGCGGCGGGTGACGGGTGACGGTCCTGGACCGGCGTCTTCTCGGTGTGCGCACCCGCGGGCGGGGCCAGGGACGAGGCCGCGGGTCCGGCCCCGGCACCGGCCGGGGCGGCGGAGGCGGCGCCCGTGGGCTTGTCGGCGGCCGCGCCCTGCGGATGCCCCTTGGCCTCCCGCTGCTCCTCGTGCGCGTCCTGGTCCTTCTTCTCCTGCTGTGCTTCCTGGGCCTGTTGGGCGTCCGGCGCCTCATCGCCGTCGCCCGCCCGCTCGTCCCGCTCCGCGTCCCGGTCCGCCGCGTCCTGCTTGGCGGCCCTGGCCCCGTCCTCGTCCTGGTCCTGCTGCTGTTCGGGGTCCTTCTTCTCCTCGGCCTCCTGCTCCGGATCCTGCCTGTCCCCGGCCTCCGGATCGGGACCGACCTCCTGCTCGACCGGCTTCTCCGGCTGGAGGTCCTGCTCGCTGCGGTCGGGGGCCTCGGACGCCGGGCCGTGCTCGGGCTGCGGCGCCTCGCCCTCGACGGGGCCGCGCTCCTCACCGGGCGCCTTGGCCTCGGCCTCCGGGGCCTCCTCGTCCTCCTCCTCGTCGGCGTCGTTCTCCCGCTCCTTCTGGATCCGCTCGGCCCTGGTCGGCGGGGGAGCGGGGAAGGACGGCATGCTCGCCGTGGGGCGCTCCGCCGTCGGCACGGAGGACAGGTCGGGGTCGGCGTCCGGGACGAAGTCCTCGGGCTTCAGCGCCACCTCGCCCGCGCCAGAACCCCCGCCCCGCGGCTCCTCCTGCCCGCCGTCGACCTCCCGGTCGGCCCCCGCCTCCAGCCCGATCGGCTGTTCCTCCTCGCGGGGCTCGCCCTCGTCCTCGTCCTGCTCGTTCAGCCCGTGCTCGGACAGCGGGCTGTCGCGCTGCTCGGCCCGTTCGTCCACCTTCTCGGGGCGTACCGCCCCCGGCTGCTCCCGCTTCTTCTTCTCAAGCTCTTCCTGCTTCGACCCGTCCGCGGGCTTCTTCGCACCGTCCTTGCGCTGGCGCTTGTCCGCGCCCGGGCGGTTGGCCTGCTCCGGGTCCTGCTCCTCGCGCTCCCGCTGCTCCTTGCGCTCCTCCTTGGTGCGCTCGGCGCCGTCCTGGCCCTGCTCGGCCTTCTCCGCGTCCTGCTGGTCGGCCTGCTCGCGCTCCTGGGACTGCTTCTCCTCGTCCTGCTGCTGTTCCTTCTCGGAGTCCGCGAGCTCCTCGGCCCGTTCGTCCTCCTTGGTCTTGCGCTCGCCGGCTTCCTTCTGCTCCGCCGACGCGTCCCGCTGCGCCCGGGACTGCTCCTGCTCGCGCTTGCCGTCCCGGCTCTTGACGTCCCTCTTCTCCTCGGCGGCATCCTCGTCCCGGGCCTGTTCGGACTCCTTCTCGCCCGTAGTACGGCCGGCCTGCACCGCCCGCTCGTCCAGCAGGAGAGTGAGCGCGTCCGGGACCGGCTCGGGCACGTTCAGCGGTTGCAGCCCGAGCGGCGCGACCTCCGCCTCGGCGGTCAGGTCCAGCAGCCGGTCGTACTCCGGCGACAGCAGCCGCACTGCCAGCCGGTCCAGCACCGACTCCTGCAACTCCGGTCCCATACGGGCGAGTTGTCCGCGAACACGTCCCGACAGGTCCTCCGGATCACCCCGCAGTGACCGCAGCACCCCGTTCGCCAGCCGGTCCACCAGCGTCGCCGGGTCCACCAGCTCCAGCCGTCGGCGGTCGGCGTCGACCGTGGCGTACCTCAGCCAGCCAGGGGTGGCCTGACCCTCCTCGATCTCCGCGGCCGCATCGTCCTCCCGCGCCGACTGCCGTAACGCGCCCAGCACCGACGCCTGCGCCGCCGACTCCGCCTCCCGCTCCACCGCCTCCTGCGGCAGGCTCACCGACCCCAGGTCGCGGCCGGCCCGCAACGCGCCCAGGCCGTGCGGATTCTGGACGGTGTGCAGCAGCTCGTGCGCGAGCAGCCGTTGGCCGTCGGCCGTGCCGGGGCGGTACGCACCCTCGCGGAAGAAGAGGTCCTGGCCGACCGCGAAGGCGTCCGCGCCCATCATCTCGGCCAGGTGCCCCGAGTCCCGGTCGGTGTGCAGGCGGACCCGGCTGAAGTCATGGCCGAGCTGTTCCTCCAGCTCACGGCGGACGCTCAGGTCGAGGGGCTGGCCGGCGCCGCTGACGATGTCCTTGGGCTCGGGCGTACGGGCCTTGGCCGCCCGCTCCTTGCGCTGGCGCCGCTTCGCCTCCGCGGCCCGGCGCTCCTGCGCGGACGACGGTGCGGTACTCATGATGCGTCCCCCCGTCCCGCCAGCCCCGCGTGCACCGCGCGGGCCAGCGCCTCGCCCAGGCGCCCGGGGGAGGTGGTGGCCGGCAGCGGTGGGAGGCCGGTGAGCGCGTCGAGGGTGACGCCCGGACCGTCCGCGACCAGGGGGACGCCCCGCTCGTGGACGAGCCGGGCCAGTTCGGCTTCGAAGGCGGCGGTGAGCCGGGTCGGGTCGATACGGCGGTCGAAGCCGTCCAGGACCAGTTCGCCGATGTCGATGCGGAAGGAGCGCGGGGCGGCGTCCCGCTGCGGTGTGGTGGCCGCGGGCTCCCGGGCGCTGCTGCTGCGGATCTCGCTCAGACCCATCCGTGGACCTCCGACGGCGTCAAGGAGCGTTCCAGCTTCAGGTATTCGGTACGGGCCGCCGCCAGCATGTGGCGCATCTGGAGGCGGTCACCCTCCTCGGCGGCCAGGAAGGCGCCGGAGAGCGCGATGTTGCGGATCGAGCCGCCGGCGACGGTGAGCCGGGCCAGCAGCGCCGGGTCGATGCCCTTGACCGGGGCCCGGGCGGGCAGCACCCGGCGCCAGATCTCCGCGCGCTCCTTCTCCCCGGGGAAGGGGAAGTCGACGACGAAGCGGATCCGGCGCAGGAAGGCGGAGTCCAGCGCCTTCTTCATGTTGGTGGTGAGGACGGCCAGGCCGCGGTAGGCCTCCATCCGCATCAGTAGGTAGCTGACCTCCAGGTTGGCGTAGCGGTCGTGGCTGTCCTTGACCTCGCTGCGCTTGCCGAACAGCGCGTCCGCCTCGTCGAAGAGCAGCAGCGCCCCGCCGCGCTCGGCCGCGTCGAAGACCCGGCTGAGGTTCTTCTCGGTCTCGCCGATGTACTTGCTGACGACCTGGGAGAGGTCGATAACGAAGAGGTCCAGGCCCAGCTCCTTGGCCATGACCTCGGCGGCCAGCGTCTTGCCGGTGCCGGAGCCGCCCGCGAAGAGCGCGGTGACGCCCAGGCCGCTGCGGAGCGAGGCCGCAAAGCCCCAGTCCTGGTAGACGGTGGCGCGCTGCCGCACGTGCGCCACGATCTCCTGGAGGATGCGCAGCTGGCGGTCGGCGAGGACCAGGTCGTCCCAGCCGGCGCGGGGCTCGATCCGGCGGCCCAACTCGTCCAGGCCCATCCGGGCCTCGGTGAGGCCGGCCTGCCAGGCCAGCTCGACGGCGGCGTCCGACGCGCCCGCACCCGCACTCGGGCCCGCACCCGCACTCGGGCCCGCACCCGCACTCGGGCCCGCACCCGTGCCCGGCCCCGGCCCCGGTCCCGCGCCCGGGAGGTCGCGACGGACGGCCGCGGCAGCCGCCCGGACGACATGCGGCGGGAGCTGGAACTGGGCCACCAGGGATTGGATATGACGTGCTGTCATTTCTGGCACATCGCGGAACGCGGCGGTCCACAGGCCCAGCTGCTCCTCGTCGGAGAGCTTCGGTACGGTCACCCGCTCGCCGCGGGGGTGCTCGGTCCGGCGCGGTTCCGGGCTCGAAACCACCAGTGGGACCGCCGCGCCCGCGATGAAGGCGTCCGTCGCGGCGTGCTGGTCCCGGTCCAGCTCGCCGACCTCGACCAACAGCGCGGCGGGCAGCAGGATCGCCTCGCGCTGCCAGAGCCGGGCCAGCCGGTCGCGTTCGGCGGGGTCGGTGGGGATGTCGTCGGCGGGCATGGCGTACAGCCCGAGTCCCGCCCGGCGGGCGGCCGTTGCGGCGATGTCGGCGCGGGTGCGCAGGTCCGCGCCGACCAGTTCGACGCGGAGCGGGGAGTCCGGGCCGCCGCCCGCCCAGCCCGCCGCGACCCGGTCGGCGGCCGCGGCGTACGAGGGCGGCAGCGACGCGGGTGCGGTCGTACGGCGCAGCAGCCCGTGCAGCCTGGCGTCCAGGTACGGCGCGCCGACCAGGAAGTGCAGGATGCGCTCGTCCAGGCGGAGCCGGGTGGTGGTCAGGCGGGTCTCGTCGTCCAGCTCGACCAGCCGCCAGCGGCGCAACGGGGCGACGGGGGTGAGGGCGCTCCAGTGCGGGTCCGCCAGCGCGGCCAGGGCCAGCGCGAACGTGGGGTGGGTGTGGCCGGGGTCGGCGCTCGCGGCGGCGCAGCGGGCACCGGTCGTCGGGTCCAGCTCGGCCGCCGCGGCCAGCAGGACGATCTCCCGCTCGAAGGGGCTGAGGCCGAAGCAGTCGGTCAGCGCGTCGAGGGCGGGGAGCGGGGGAGGCGGGGCGGTGGCGGAGGCGGAGGGGGCCGCGGTGGCGCCGGCCGGCGTGTGGCCGTCGGACGGCTCCCGGGGCGGCCCGCCGTCGCCCCTGCTCCCGTCGCCCTGCCCGCCGCCGGTCTGGCTCCCGTCGTCCGTGCCGCCGGCGCGGGCGGCGTGCCGGTCCAGGCGGGTCAGTACGGACCGCACGGCTGCGGCCAGCGCGGCACCGTCCCCGTCCCCGTCCGGGGATGCGGGCCGGGCGCGGGACGCCGTACGCGCCCCCTCGGCACCGCTGTTGGCCATGTCGTCGGCTCCCCCCGCTGCGCGCACCGTGGCCTCAGCTCCCCTTGCCGTCGTCGCCGCTGCCCGGGCCGTCCTGCGCCGCGGAGCCGGCCGCCCCGGGGGCCCGGTCGCCGTCGCGGGGGGCGGCCCGGCCGGTGGTCTTCCTGCTGCGACCGGCCCCTGAACGCGCCCTGGTGGCGGCCGACTTGGTGCCACCCGCCGCCTTCTTCGCGGCGGCCTTCGGGCCACCCCGGGCCCCGGCCTTCGCCCCCGCCTCCGGCGCCGCCTGCGGGTCCTGCCCCTCCGGGGGCCGGGCCTCCGCCCCCCGCGCCCCTGCCTCCCCCGCCTCCGCAGCCTCTACCTTCGGCGCCTTCGCCCCTGCCTCCTCCGGCTCCGCCTCCGCCGCATCGCGTTCCGGTGCCGCCTCCGGAGGGCGGGTGGTCGTCGGCGGCCGTGGCGCCCCCGGCGCCCCGAACGGCACCGCCGTCACCTCCGGCCGCCGCACCGGCTTCGCCGGCCTCGGCTCCTCATGGCCGTCCAGCAGCACCAGCGAGGCCTGGTACACGACCGACAGCGCGTACGGGGTGTTGTTGAACATGCCCCAGAGCTTGGAGGTCTCGTCGACGTCCATCTGGGTCGGTGTGAACCGGACCCGCTGCAACGCCTCGGCGAGATCGCTGCCCGCCAGGTACGGGCGCTGCACCGCCTCCTCGATCAACTCCTGGGGCAGCACCGGGATTTCGTGCAGGGTGCGCACCACGCTGCCGATCAGCCGCTGGCCGACCAGCTCGGTCTCCTCGCCGTACGCGCTGATCAGGAAGTGCAGGTCGATCGCGGCGGCGGGCCGCTTCAGCAGCGTGCCGTCGGAGGCGCGGGTGACCAGGTCGTTGTTGCGCATCGACGGGTTGTGGGTGACCTGGTAGAGGAAGACGGTGATCGTCGGGTCGGGCGGCGGATCGGCCGGTGGTTTACGGGTCTCCACCGAGACGGCCAGGTCGATCTCGGGGTGCAGATTGTGCTCGATCAGCAGCGCGAGAGCCTGGGTGACCGTTGCGACGGCAAGTGCGTTGCTCATGAAGTCCCTCCCCGTGCAGTCGTCGTCGAACTCCCCGCCGCGGCCGGCACCGTCGCCCCCGGACGCCCCACCAGCAGATCCCCCGCCCCCCGATACACGTCAGTTCGCCCTCTCCCCGCGCGCCAGATAGTCCGTCAGGCTCAGCGACGGCGCCCGCCGCCCGGTGCCCGCCGGCCGCCCGCCCGCAGCGGGCCGCTCCGTACCGGCCGCGCTGACCTCCAGGCGGCCGATCTGGACGTGCACCACCCGCTCGGCGGGCCGCTGCCCGCGTCGCCCGGCCGCCGCGGCGCGCGCCTCGGGCCGGGCCGTGGGCACCGCGTCCGTACGGGGCCGCAGCGCCGGAGCGGCGGCCGGGGCAGCGGGCTCTGGGTGTCCGGCGACGGGCGCGGACGCCGGCGTCCGCGCCGGTCCGTCCTCGCCGCCGGCCCGGCCCCCCGACCGCCGGTGCGGGCGGACCGCATCGGGTACGGCGGTGCGCGGCCCGGCAACCGGCGGGGCGGCCGGCCGCCCCGGTGGAGCCGCGGGCCGTGGAGCGCCCCGGCCCCGGTCCGGGGTGTCCTGGTGCGGGGCCTCGGCCCGGACGACCGTCTCCCGGTCGGTGGTCCTCAACTCCCGCTCGTGGTGCACCGGTTCCCCCGGAAGCGCCGCGGGCAGCGGCGCCCGCGGGTACAGCGGCGCCGGCGCCTCCGGCCCGGCCGGCGCGCCGCCCAGTGCCTCGATGCGCTCGAACGGGCCGGGCAGCCGCGGCCGGACCAGGGTGCGCCGGGAGGCGCCCGCACGGCCGGCCGGGCCACCGTCCGGCGGCCCCGCGAAGGGGTCCGCGGGCGCCGGCGGGGCGTACCGCGCCAGCAGCCGGCCGAAATAGTCGTCAGGCATCGGCGCACAGCTCCAGGTAGTAGCGGCGGCGCAGCGGGCTCAGCGCCAGGATCTGGGGCTCGCTCCAGCCGTAGGCGGAGGCGAGCAGATGGACGTCCAGAAGCACATCGCGGGCCCAGGCGTCGAGTTCGGTCCACAGGTACGCGGCGATGTCCAACTCGGCGGGGGTGGCCGCGCCGCACTCCGGGCAGGCGATGTTCAGCGTCACCTCGGCGGCCGGGTCGGCCTCCTCGGCTGCCTCGGCGAACCGCTTCAGTACCGCCCCGGGCAGCCGGGACAGCTCCTCGCCGGAGGCCGCACGTCCGCCCCGTACGGCCGAGAGCGCGCAGCGGGCGCCCAGTAGCTGCCGGCCGTGCTCCGCATCGCGCGCGGCGGACGACACCGCGGCCAGGTCGGCCGGGCCCGGCAGCCGGAAGTGCACCACCCAGTCGCCCTCCGCTACCCGCAGGCCGTCCTCGGGCGCCCCCGGGCGGGCGGCGCCCAGCGCGGTGGCGTCCAGCTCGAACTCCATCGCCGCGCCGCAGTCGGCGTCCGCGCAGTCGAGCACGACCTGCATCCGGTCGCCGAACAGCGCCCGCCGCAGCGCGAACAGGTCGGCCGTCCGCTCCCCGAGGGGCACCGACGACAGCGCGTCGGTGCCGGCCCCGGGGCGCGCGGCGCGGTGCAGCAACAGGGCCCGGTCACTGGCCGGCTGGGCCAGCCCGGCCTCCCAGGTGGCCAGCAGTTCCGCGGGCCCGGTGACCGCCATTCCTCACCTCGTCCGGTGCCGGTGCACCTCGGCGGAGGTGCAGTGGTGCGGGTGCCTTTCGGGCCGGTTCACGCCGGATGCGTGAACGACGGCTCCTCCGGCTCCGGGACCTCGTAGTCGCGCTCCCAGCCCTCGCACTCCAGCTTCAGGCTCTGGATGGCGACGGCATTGGCGTTGGCGTCCATCTCGCCCAGGACTTGGTACTCGCTCGGCCAGGAGCGGTAGATCTTGTGCGAGACGGCGACCTGCCCGGCCTCGTTGAGGACCTGGATGACGAGGTCCTTGCGGAAGTCGGCCAGCGAGACCTCGGCGCCGAGACCGGCGCCGACCTGCCAGACCTTGTTGGCCCAGCGGTCGAACTCCGGGTCGTGGGTGACCCCGCGCTCCAGGGTGATGCCCTCGAACTCCGAGCGCCCCGGCGACTTGCGCGGGGAGCTGGGGTCGCCGCCGTTGCGGTGCTTGACGACCTCGGTGGTGCGCTTGAGCGGGCTGATCTTGCTGACTCCGGCGACCGTACGACCGTCCCACAGGACCAGGAACTTGAAGTTCTTGTACGGGTCGAAGCGATGGGCGTTGATCTGGAACTCAGCCATCGGATTCCTTCACGTCTGTTGTCCCGTTGGTGTTCCGTTCCCTGTTTCCCGTGCGGTCTCAGCCGTCGGTCTGCCCCGCCAGCTGCTGGATCTTGACGATCACGAACTCGGCGGGCCGGACGGGCGCGATGCCGACCACGACGTTGACGATCCCGTTCTCGATGTCCTGGGCGGTGGTGGTGTCCCGGTCGCACTTGACGAAGTACGCCTGGCGCGGGGTGCTCCCCTTGAACGCGCCCTTCTCGAAGAGGGAGTGCAGGTAGGCCGAGGCGCTCAGCCGGATCTGCTGCCAGAGCTGCTCGTCGTTGGGCTCGAAGACGACCCACTGCAGGCCCCGCAGCAGGGACTCCTCGATGTGCAGGGCCAGCCGTCGCACCGGTACGTAGGTCCACTCGCTGTCGCGGGCGTCGGTGCCCTCCAGCGTGCGGGCGCCCCACACCAGCGGGCCGACCACGGGGAAGGTGCGCAGGCAGTTGATGCCCAGCGGGTTGAGCAGCCCGTTCTCCCGCTCGGTCAGCCGCACGCTCAGCGCGTGCACGCCCGCCAGTCGGGCCTCGGTCCCGGCCGGTGCCTTCCACACGCCGCGCTCGCCGTCGGTGCGGGCGATCACGCCGGCGACCGCGCCGGACGGCGGGAAGGAGCGCAGCCGCCCGGAGAGCGGATCGGTGAGCTCCAGGTGCGGGAAGTAGAGGGCGGAGTGGTTGCCGCGGACCGGGTCGAAGGCGGCGATGCCGGCCCGGGCGGCGTCCACGCTGCCCCAGGCGGAGGGCGCGTCGACGAGCAGGAAGATCCGGCGCTCCCGGCACAGCCGCTCGGCCGCCGAGATCACCGTGATCATGTCCTCGGTGTGCTCGTACGAGGCGAGCTCGGGCAGCGCGAGGAGGTTGACGTCATGGACGTCGCGCAGGGCCTGTAGGCCGCTCTTGCGGGCCTCGCTGCCGATGAGGTCGCGCGGGCCGGGCGGGTCGCCGTCCTCGCCGCCGCACAGCGGGAAGACCGGCGGATTGACGGAGGCCTCCAGCCCGAGGTCGTTGGCGCACTCGCCCAGGAAGCGGACCACGTCGTGCGGGTCGGTGGAGCCAGCCACGACCTGGATGCGGCGGCCGAACGGGGTGACCTCGGCGCCGGCGAAGGCGTGCTTGCCCGGTGCGTCGGGCAGGGCGCGCAGCTTGTGCTCCAGCAGGAGGGCGAGCTCGGTGACGGTGCAGGGCGCCTCGCCGTCGCAGTCCGGGTCGTAGAGGGTGAACTCGCGCTCGACGTCGCCGATCTTGACCGTGAGGTCGACGTTCAGGTCGGGGAGCTCGTGATGGAAGGCCTTGGAGACGGTGCCGGAGGGGTCCGGGCGGCCCTCACCGACGACCGAGACGCGGATCAGGGTGGAGCCGGCGTTGATCACCGTTTCGGCGTAGCGGCCGTGACCGGGATCCATCGACAGCCCGGAGTAGCTCTCCCGGCCGGCGCCGTGGGCGTCGAGGACGTGGAGGTTGAAGGTCTCGTCCGAGGAGGGGCCGTCATAGTCGACGGCCACCCGCAGGCCGGAGCCCCACACCCCCGGTTCCCTGGCGTGCACCTCCAGCACCGGGCACTGGCTGTGGCCCTCGGTGGACTCCAGGGTGACGTGCGCTTCCTTGCCGCTGCCGGCTTTGGTGACCCGTACGACGACGGCGACCGTGCCGCCGTTGGCGAAGAACTGGTGGACGGCGTAGGCGAGGGGACTGTGCGAGGTCAGACCGCCGAAGCGGCGCTCGAAGTCGGCGAAGCTGGTGATCCGCACCGGCTGGTTGAGCGGGCCGCGCCGGGTGTGACCGACGAATGCGGTGACGGACGTGGTGACGGTGGTGATGCTGCGGACGCTGCTGGGAAGCTCTTCGACATAAACGCCGGGATAGGTCGTATGTGTCGGCATTCCCCCTCCAATCCCTTCAGGCACCGAGTGTGACGACACCAAGAAATCGAGAAGGGGGGAGGAGCAGCGGTGTGGAAGAGCCCGTGGCCGCCCCCCGGCCGTGGTGGGGCATGCTCCCCGCTACCCATCAAGTTCCCCCGTCTGCACCCGGTGCGGGGTGGTCCGTCGACCGGCCCGCACGGGACCAAGCCCGAAGCTTGTGACTCCTGATGCGTAAGTATCCGTAAGTGCTCAACTCAGTTTCTTCGTACGGGAGTTGGCGGGTCAAGAGGCCCTTTCCGGACACCGCCTGCGGAGGTCCTGTGACGGCTCCGCGCACTCCCTTCGCAAACGGATGCCCCGGCTGGCGGAAGTGGAATCGCTCGACAGGGGGCGCATCGGGGCGTACCGGGAGGAGTCTCCGGGTGGCGTGCGGGGCGGGGGTGCGCGGGGCGCGGCCCCGCCCCGCCGGCCGCCGGCGCGGTCCCGAAAAGCCCCGGACGACATGCGGAAATCCCGAGGAGGCGTAACTTGGCCAAAAGATCTGTGACCGTAATCACCGCCGGAGTGTGATCTGCGATTTAGGGGCGCACGTCCCGCGGCGATAACCTGCGAGACGGACATGCCGCGTATTCGGTCACCGTGTACGCCTCCCTCAGTGACAGCGCCGTCACGTTGCCCTTCGCGGCACGCCCATCGCAGACGAACGAACCGCGATCACTACGGCGATTCTGAGAAGACAAGGGACGGACGCGCGTGGACCTGTTCGAGTACCAGGCGAGGGACCTCTTCGCCAAGCACGGTGTACCGGTGCTGGCCGGTGAAGTCATCGACACGCCTGAGGCAGCCCGCGAGGCGACCGAGCGGCTGGGCGGCAAGTCCGTCGTCAAGGCGCAGGTGAAGGTCGGCGGCCGTGGCAAGGCCGGCGGCGTCAAGCTGGCCGGCACCCCCGATGAGGCCGTCGCCCGCGCGACGGACATCCTCGGCATGGACATCAAGGGCCACACGGTCCACAAGGTGATGATCGCCGAGACCGCTCCGGAGATCGTCGAGGAGTACTACGTCTCGTACCTCCTCGACCGCACCAACCGCACCTTCCTGGCCATGGCCTCCGTCGCCGGCGGCATGGACATCGAAGAGGTCGCGGAGAAGACCCCCGAGAAGCTCGCCAAGATCCCGGTCGACGCCAACGAGGGCGTCAGCAAGGAGAAGGCGCAGGAGATCGTCGCCGCGGCGAAGTTCCCCGCCGAGGTCGCCGACCAGGTCGCCGACGTCCTGGTCACCCTGTGGGAGACCTTCATCGCCGAGGACGCGCTCCTCGTCGAGGTCAACCCGCTCGCGAAGGTCGCCGGCGGTGACGTCATCGCCCTGGACGGCAAGGTGTCGCTGGACGCCAACGCCGAGTTCCGCCAGCCCGAGCACGAGGCGCTGGAGGACAAGGACGCGGCCAACCCGCTCGAGGCCGCGGCCAAGGCCAAGGGCCTGAACTACGTCAAGCTCGACGGCCAGGTCGGCATCATCGGCAACGGCGCGGGTCTCGTCATGAGCACCCTGGACGTCGTCGCGTACGCCGGTGAGAACCACAACAACGTCAAGCCCGCCAACTTCCTCGACATCGGTGGCGGCGCCTCCGCCGAGGTCATGGCGAACGGCCTGGAGATCATCCTCGGCGACCCGGACGTGAAGTCCGTGTTCGTCAACGTCTTCGGTGGCATCACCGCCTGTGACGAGGTCGCCAAGGGCATCGTGCAGGCGCTGGAGCTGCTCAAGTCCAAGGGCGAGGACGTCAGCAAGCCCCTGGTCGTGCGCCTCGACGGCAACAACGCGGAGCTGGGTCGCCAGATCCTGTCGGACGCCAACCACCCGCTGGTCCAGCGCGTGGACACCATGGACGGCGCGGCCGACAAGGCCGCCGAGCTGGCTGCGAAGTAAGGGACGAGGACACTTAAACCATGGCTATCTTCCTGACCAAGGAAAGCAAGGTCATCGTCCAGGGCATGACCGGTGCCACGGGCATGAAGCACACCAAGCTGATGCTCGGTGACGGCACCAACATCGTCGGTGGTGTCAACCCGCGCAAGGCCGGCACCAGCGTCGACTTCGACGGCACCGACGTGCCCGTCTTCGGCTCGGTCGCCGAGGCGATGGAGAAGACCGGCGCCGATGTGTCCGTCCTCTTCGTGCCGCCGGCCTTCGCCAAGGCCGCCGTCGTCGAGGCGATCGACGCGGAGATCCCGCTGGCCGTCGTGATCACCGAGGGCATCGCGGTGCACGACTCCGCCGCCTTCTGGGCGTACGCGAAGTCCAAGGGCAACAAGACCCGCATCATCGGCCCGAACTGCCCCGGCCTGATCACCCCCGGCCAGTCCAACGCCGGCATCATCCCGGGCGACATCACCAAGCCCGGCCGCATCGGTCTGGTGTCGAAGTCCGGCACGCTGACCTACCAGATGATGTACGAGCTGCGTGACATCGGCTTCTCGTCCGCCGTCGGCATCGGTGGCGACCCGGTCATCGGCACCACCCACATCGACGCGCTCGCCGCGTTCGAGGCCGACCCCGACACCGACCTGATCGTGATGATCGGCGAGATCGGCGGCGACGCCGAGGAGCGTGCGGCCGACTTCATCAAGGCCAACGTCACCAAGCCGGTCGTCGGCTACGTCGCGGGCTTCACCGCGCCCGAGGGCAAGACCATGGGCCACGCCGGCGCCATCGTCTCCGGCTCCTCCGGCACCGCCCAGGCGAAGAAGGAGGCCCTTGAGGCCGCCGGCGTCAAGGTCGGCAAGACCCCGTCGGGCAGCTGCGTGATCTGGCGGAGGCCGCGACCGATGCGCTGACCGTCGACGACGGCCTGGACACCGTCAAGAAGCTCTACGACCTGGGCGGTG
>NZ_JBFAEA010000025.1:0-103300 GCF_040641675.1 Streptomyces sp. NPDC020742 | reverse complement strand
GGGGTGCCCCACCCTAACCCCCACGCCGACTCCACCCCCACCCCCGCAGGCCCACCACCGCACCCGACAGCCCCGCGCAGCGGACCCGCCCGCCGCAGGCGCCACGGCGCGAAAGCCGACGACGCACGGGCCGCCGGCCCCCCGGCGAACAACCACCACGGCGGGTGAGCCAACAACGTGGGAAGACCGCCGGCCGCCTAGGCCACGGCCGCCTAGGCCACGGCCGGGACCCGCTCCGCGGCCTCCGTCTGGGCGGCTTCCGCCGGCTTGGTGGGGCCGCCGCGGAGCGGGACCTCCTTGAGGAACCAGGCGGCGGCGAAGCCGATGATGCTGATCGCCGCGCCCCACAGGAAGACCTGGTGGCTGCCGGCGGCGACCGCGTGCGCGTAGGCGTCCTTGATCGGCGCGGGGAGCTTGGCCAGGCCCTTGGGGTCCATCTGGGCCCCGGCGCTGGTGAGCTTCTCGCCCGCCTTGCCGATCCGCTCGATCATGGTCGACTGCACCTGGTTGGTGAAGATCGCGCCGAGGATCGCGACGCCGAAGGAGCCGCCGATCGTACGGAAGAGGGTGGCGGAGGAGGAGCCGACGCCCATGTCCTTCAGTTCGACGCTGTTCTGGGCGATCAGCATCGTGGTCTGCATCAGGAAGCCCATACCGGCGCCGAGCACCGCCATGAAGGCGCCCGAGGTGAAGCGGGTGGTGCCGGTGTCCATGAGGGACAGCAGGGCCAGGCCGGTGGTGATCAGGCCGCCGCCGACCACGACGAAGATCTTGTACTTGCCGGTCTGGGTGGTGACCCGGCCGGCGAAGAGCGAGACCACCATCATCGCCAGCAGCATCGGCAGCAGCAGCAGCCCGGAGTTGGTGGCCGAGGCGCCCTGCACGGTCTGCTGGAACAGCGGCAGGAAGGTCATCGACCCGAACATCACGAAGCCGACCAGGAAGCCGATGACCGTGACGAGGGAGAAGTTGCCGTTGCGGAAGATGTGCAGCGGCAGCACCGGTTCGCTGACCTTGCGCTCGACCAGGACGAAGGCGAGGAGGCAGACCACGCCGAGGACGCCGAGCCCGATGATCTGGCCCGAGAGCCAGTCGTACTCGGTGCCGCCCCAGGTCGTGATGAGCACCAGGGCCGTGATGCCGAGGGTGAGCAGCGCCGCGCCGGCGTAGTCGATCCGGGTCTGCGACCGCTTCTTCGGCAGATGGAGCACCGCGGTGACCATGGCCAGGGCGATCACGCCGAGCGGCAGGTTGATGTAGAAGCTCCAGCGCCAGCCGAGGTGGTCGGTGAGGGTGCCGCCGACGAGCGGTCCGCCGATCATGGCGACGGCCATCACGCCGGCCATCATGCCCTGGTACTTGCCGCGCTCCCGCGGCGGGATCAGGTCACCGATGATCGCCATGACACCGACCATCAGGCCGCCGGCGCCCAGGCCCTGGACAGCGCGGAAGCCGATGAGCTGGCCCATGTCCTGTGCCATGCCGGAGAGTGCCGAGCCGACCAGGAAGATCACGATCGAGGTGAGGAAGACGCCCTTGCGCCCGTACATGTCGCCGAGCTTGCCCCAGATGGGCGTGGACGCGGCGGTGGCGAGCGTATAGGCGGTGACCACCCAGGAGAGGTGGTTCATGCCGCCGAGTTCGCCGACGATGGTCGGCATCGCGGTGCCGACGATCATGTTGTCCAGCATTGCGAGCAGCATCGCGATCATCAGTGCGAAGAGCACCAGCCGCACGCTGGCGGGCTGCTTGCCCGTGCTCGGTATGGATGCCGATCTGTCCGTTGCCACTGTTGGCGCTCCGTCCCCCGTTGGGGTCGCAGACTGCGACTTCCCCATTACTCACTCCTACTTACTTGCCGCCCGGCTAGTTCTGTACAGTGAGGACAGTAGGAGGTCAACTAGCCGGGCGTCAAGTAAGTTTCTCTGGCCCTGGGCTGGGCAGCCCTCCGACCAGTACCGACAACGCAGGAGAAGCACCGTGAGCACACCGCAGGCGCGCAGGGGAAACACCCGCCAGCGCATTCAGGACGTCGCTCTGGCGCTGTTCTCCGAGCAGGGCTACGACAAGACGTCGCTGCGGGAGATCGCCGAGCGGCTGGAGGTCACCAAGGCGGCGCTGTACTACCACTTCAAGACCAAGGAAGACATCGTCATCAGCCTGTTCCAGGACGCGACCGGGCCGATCGACGAGCTGATCACCTGGGCCAATGGGCAGCCGCGCACCCTTCAGACCAAGCAGGAGCTGATCCGGCGCTACAGCGAGTCACTGCGGTCGGCCGAACCGCTCTTCCGCTTCATGCAGGAGAACCAGGCCACGGTGCGTGACCTGAGCATCGGCGAGCGGTTCAAGGAGCAGATGCTGACCCTGTTCGGACTGCTCAAGGAGCCCGATGCGGAGCTGTCGGATCAGGTGCGCTGCCTCACCGCGCTGTTCTCCATGCACGCGGGCATGTTCGCGATGCAGAACGTGGAGGGCGACCCCGAGGAGAAGCGCAAGGCCATCCTCGAGGTCGCCACAGAACTGGTCACGGCGGCAAACCCGCCGAGCCGCCGGCCAGCCCGGCCGGACTCAGCTCAGACGGCGTCGCCGTGAGCCCGCAGGAATCCGGTCGGCTCGATGCCCGACCCGTAGTTGGGGCCGGTGCGGACCTCGAAGTGCAGGTGGGGGCCGGTCGAGTTCCCGGTGCTGCCGGACAGCCCTATCTGCTGGCCGGTGCCGACCTGCTGACCGACGTGGACCTGGATCTGTGACAGGTGGGCGTACTGGGTGTACATGCCGTTGTCGTGCTGGATCACGATGGCGTTGCCGTACGCCGGGCCGTCGCCGCCACCCCAGGGGCCGGCCTTGACGACGGTGCCCTTGTGAACGGCCTTGACCGCGGTGCCGGTCGGCACGACGAAGTCCTGGCCGCTGTGCTTGTGCGCCCAGTGGCTGCCGGGAATGCCGAAGGGCTCGCCGAGGGTGTACTTGTCGACCGGCTTGACCCAGGCGTTGACCTTCTTGGCCGCGTCCTTCTTGGCCTTGGCCGCGGCGGCCTTGGCGTCGACGGCGGACTTGGCCTGCGCGTCGGCCTGGGCGGTGACGGCCGAGCCGACGCCCGAGGTGAGGCCCAGCAGCCCGCTGTCGGCGGCGGAGGCAACACCGGCGCCGAGCGCGGCGGTCACACCGATACCGGCGGCCACAACGGCGACGCGGTTACGCAGAGCGGACTTCTTGGAATGGCGAATGGCGGTGAACTTCGACATGCGGGTTTTCCCTCCGGAATGTGATTGGTTTCCCCGGCTGCGGTCCGGGATCGCCATCCCTTGGTAACCCGCATGCACCGCCCCGCCAAGCGGCCTTTCTACTACTCCGCCCCGTATTCGGGAGTACGGAATGAGGCCTCTTGACACACCCGACCGACACCGATCAAAACCCGCAAAGATGGGCAATTCGGACAGGTTGAGAAGCCGACAAAGCACTGCTGATCAGGGGTTTTCTCCGCCTGTCGCTCGGGAGGGGCGTACTCCGCAACGCCCAACGCCGAGCCCCTCCGCCCCGCGGGCGGCAAACACCCCACCCACCGCGCCGCCATTCCCCTAAATTCTTTAGTAGGCCCCATAAACGCTGTGCGGCATGTCACGCCGGAACGGGATTTAACGCCGTTCCGCTGTGACCTGGGTTACCCGGATTTGTGTGACGCGGGTTACCCGACACCGTCCGCATTCCCTTTCGGAGCGCCGAAGGAATCTCGAATTCGTGACCGCCGCCACATCTTTCCCGGATAGCCTGGGTCCGACGACATCACCTGCCGCGGGGGGAGGGCGGACCGCACGATGGACCCGTCAGCAGTGGGCGTACGGCTCGCATCGAGCGTGGTCGCGCCGCTCGTCAAGAAGCTCTTCGTGGCGGAGGGGCCGGGTGCCGGGCTGGTCGCCAGCCCGGTGCGGATATCCCGCCTGGTCTCCTTCCGGGGCGAGCGGCGGACCCTGACCGAGGCGGATCTGCATCGGCTCGCCGCCGAGCTGGTGACCCGCGCGTTACGCGCCGGCGGCCCCAGTGAGCGGCCGGTCTCCGACGACGAGCGGGAGGCCCTCGCCCATGCCCTGGCCACCACCCTGCACGGCCTCGGCGACCTCCACATGGACGACGTCCAGGCCGTGCACCTGGGCCCCACCGCCCTCGCCGAGCGCCTCCTGACCGTCGGCCCGCACGCCACCCACGGCCTGAGCCGGGACGCCGAACTGCTGCACGGCACCCTGCTCGACACCGCCTGCCTGCACATCGTGCACTTCTTCACCCAGCGCTCGACCTTCGTCGCCCGCACCCTCGTCCAGCAGAGCCGGAGCCTGGACGGCCTGATCAGGGCCATCGACACCTTCATCGCCCAGCACCCCTCCCCGGCCGCCTCGGACACCGCCTTCGAGCGCGGCTACCTGACGTACCTCGCCCGCAAGCACGGCCGGCTCACCATCTACGGCATCGACCTCGCGCACTCCCCCGACCGCTGGCCGCTCGACGCCGCCTACATGAGCTTGGAGGCCACCCAGCCGGCCGCCCCCGCTCTCGACGGCGCCGGCCCGTGGGAGGGGACCGACGGGCCGCCGGCCGGACCGGCCGCGCCGGTGGCCGTCCCCGCCGACCAGGCGCTGGCCGGCCGGGACCGGGTCCTGCTGCGCGGAGTCGCCGGCTCCGGCAAGAGCACCCTCGTGCAGTGGCTGGCCGTCTGCTGCACCAAACCGGCCGGCGGCACGCCCCTCCCCCACCTCTACGGCCGGATCCCGTTCGTGCTGCCGCTGCGCACCCTCACCCGCGACGGCGCGCCGCTGCCCACGCCCGACCGCTTCCTGGCCGCCGTCGGCTGCCCGGTGTCCGGCTCCCAGCCGGACGGGTGGGCCGACCGCGTGCTGGCCTCCGGGCGGGCGCTGCTGCTCGTCGACGGCCTGGACGAGATCCCCGACCGGGAGCGCGAACAGACCCGCCACTGGCTGCGCGATCTGCTCGACGCCTTCCCCGACAGCCGGTGGCTGGTCACCACCCGCCCCTCCGCCGTGCGCGAGGACTGGCTCGCCTCCGACGGCTTCGGCGAGCTGACGCTCTCCCCCATGCGCCGCGCCGAGGTCACCGCGTTCATCGACCGCTGGCACGACGCGGCCCGCTGCGACGCCGAGGACCCCGAGCGCCTCGACGGCTACCGGCAGTCCCTGCTGGCCGCCGTCCACACCAAGCAGGACCTCGCCCGGCTGGCCACCAACCCCCTGATGTGCGGCCTGATCTGCGCCCTGCACCGCGACCGCCGCGGCTATCTGCCCACCGGCCGCAAGCAGCTGTACGACGCGGCGCTGTCGATGCTGCTCTCCCGGCGGGACCGCGAGCGCGACATGGCCGCCCCCACCGGCATCGACCTCACCGAGGAGCCCCAGATCCAGCTGCTGCAGCGGCTTGCGTACTGGCTTATCCGCAACGGCCGGACGGAGCTGGACCGGGAGCGGGCCGAGCGCCTCGTGGCCGACGCGCTGCCGGCGGTGCCGTCCGCGGCCGCACAGGGCGACGGACCGGCGGTACTGCGCCATCTGTTGCTGCGCAGCGGGCTGTTGTGCGAGCCGGTGCCCGGGGCGGTGCAGTTCGTCCACCGGACGTTCCAGGACTACCTGGGGGCGAAGGCGGCCGTCGAGGACGGCGACACCGGGCTCCTGGTGTCGCACGCGGCGGACTCCCAGTGGGAGGACGTGATCCGGCTGGCGGTGGCGCACGCCCGGCCGCGGGAACGGGCCGAGATCCTCCGGGAGTTGCTCGCCCACGGTGACGCCCTCGCGGACGACCTCACCCGCATCCGCGTCCACCTGCTCGGGCTGGCTTGCCTGGAACACGCCACCGAGCTCGACCCGCGGGTGCGTGCGGAGGTGCACGACCGGGCCGGCGCGATCCTGCCGCCCCGCGACCGCGACGAGGCGAACCTCCTCGCGGAGGTGGGGCCGATCGTCCTGGAGCTGCTGCCCGGCCCGGACGGCCTGGCGGACGACGAGGTGGCGGAGGTGGTGGCGACCGCCGCCCAGCTGGGCTCGGACGCCGGACTGGAGGTCCTCAAGCGCTTCCGGCACCATCCCTTCCCCCAGAACCAACTCGCCGCGCACTGGCCGAAGTTCGACACCGAACGGTACGTCGAAGAAGTGCTCCGGCACCTGTCGGACGAGGCGACCTTCGTCGTGAGCGGCCCCGAGGACATGCGGGTGCTGCAACGCCTCGGCGGCCGGACGAGGATCAACGCCCTCGGTCCGCTCACCGCCCGGGAGCTGCTGGACGGGCTGCCCACCGAGCGGATCACCCACCTGACGCTGTCCGACAACGACGAGCTCGCCGGCCTGGACTTCCTCACGGAGTTCCCCGCCCTGCGGTCCCTGACACTGATGGGCTGCCCCGGGGTCGGCAGCCTCGCCCCGCTCGCCGGGCTGCCGCTGAGCACGCTGACGGTGACGGCGCGGGAACACGGCGGGGTGCGCTGCCCGGACGGGCTGGCCCTGCTACGACACCTCCGCCACCTGATGCTGCACGTCCCCCTCCCACCGGAGGGCCTGCAGGCGCTACCTGCGGCTGCCCCGCTGGAAACCCTGCTGGTCGGACACCCGGTCGCGGCCGGCTTCGGCGCGCTGCGGCACTGGCCGCGGCTGCGGATCCTGCAACTGCGGAGCCTTGACGCGGCATGTGCCGAGGGCGCCTGGGGCGCACTGACGGACGTCCCCGGACTGGAGGAGTTCGCCTTCGGCCTGGCGCCCGGGGAGACCGCCCTACGGATCCCTCCGGGGCTCCGGCTGCCACAGGTGACGACGCTGAGCGCCATCAACATGACGCGGGGCCCGCTCGCCGACCTGAGCCGGTCCGTACGCGCCGCGCTCCCGGCGTTCCCGGCCCTCCGCAAGCTCCAGCTCTACGGCATCGTCGGGGGCTCGGTCGCCCTGCCGCCGCTGACCGACCTGCCCGAGCTGCGGGAGGTCTTGCTCTCCTACCTCCACCCGGAGCCGGCGCTCGACCTCCCGCCGCAGGTCACCGTCACCCACTTCCCCCGGCCCCGCACATAAGCAAGACCAAAAGGGATGGCCTCGGCCGCCGTCCCCTCCCGATGAGTGCGCGACCATGCCGGACGCCAGCCTGCGTAGCTGCCGTCCTTTTCGCATCCGGACCTCGGATCGGCGGTCGCATTCCACGGCGGAACGGCCTTCCGGACGGAATGCGTATCGTCCCGGTGGAGGCGCGGTGAAGGAGCGACTCCGGATCTGCGGAAGTGCGGCGGTACTCCCCACACGACACTCCCCACACGACCAAAAATAGCCCGCCAAACATACCGAGCCGCATTTTATGAACCACATAAGGAACGCAAGGGAACAGGAAGGCACACCGGTAACACCCCACACATACGACACTGCCCCGGAACCGTGAGAAACGATTCCGGGGCAGTGCCCTGTGGTGCCTATGGGTACGGCCGGGGATCCGGCCGTACCGCGGGGCGGGCGCCCTGGGTCAGGCGTCCTTGCTCAGGTTGGGGCCCGAGCCGCCGGTGGCGGACTCGATCGGCGGGGCGTCCGGCAGGGCTGCCTTCTCCTCGCCGCGGAAGGTGAAGGTCGCACCTTCGCCCTCGCCCTCGGTGTCCACGACCACGATGTGGCCGGGGCGCAGCTCGCCGAAGAGGATCTTCTCCGAGAGGGCGTCCTCGATCTCGCGCTGGATCGTGCGGCGCAGCGGACGGGCGCCGAGCACCGGGTCGTACCCGCGCTTGGCCAGCAGCGACTTGGCCTCGCCGCTGAGCTCGATGCCCATGTCGCGGTCCTTCAGCCGCTCGTCCACCTTGGCGATCATGAGGTCGACGATCTGGATGATGTCCTCCTCGGTCAGCTGGTGGAAGACGACGGTGTCGTCCACACGGTTGAGGAACTCGGGGCGGAAGTGCTGCTTGAGCTCTTCGTTGACCTTGTTCTTCATCCGCTCGTAGCTGGACTTGGTGTCGCCCTGGGCCGCGAAGCCGAGGTTGAAGCCCTTGGAGATGTCCCGGGTGCCGAGGTTCGTCGTCATGATGATGACGGTGTTCTTGAAGTCCACGACCCGGCCCTGGGAGTCGGTCAGGCGACCGTCCTCCAGGATCTGCAGCAGCGAGTTGAAGATGTCCGGGTGGGCCTTCTCGACCTCGTCGAAGAGCACGACGGAGAACGGCTTGCGGCGCACCTTCTCGGTGAGCTGGCCGCCCTCTTCGTAGCCGACGTAGCCGGGGGGCGAACCGAACAGCCGGGAGACCGTGTGCTTCTCGCTGAACTCCGACATGTCGAGGGAGATCAGCGCGTCCTCGTCGCCGAAGAGGAACTCCGCCAGCGTCTTGGACAGCTCGGTCTTACCGACACCGGACGGGCCGGCGAAGATGAACGAGCCGCCGGGACGCTTGGGGTCCTTCAGGCCGGCACGGGTACGGCGGATGGCCTGGGAGAGCGCCTTGATGGCGTCCTTCTGGCCGATGACGCGCTTGTGGAGCTCGTCCTCCATGCGCAGCAGGCGGGACGACTCCTCCTCGGTCAGCTTGAAGACCGGGATGCCCGTCGCCGTGGCCAGGACCTCGGCGATCAGCTCCTCGTCGACCTCGGCGACGACGTCCATGTCGCCGGCCTTCCACTCCTTCTCCCGCTTCGCCTTGGCGGCCAGGAGCTGCTTCTCCTTGTCGCGCAGGCCCGCGGCCATCTCGAAGTCCTGCGAGTCGATCGCGGACTCCTTCTCCCGACGCACATCGGCGATCTTCTCGTCGAATTCGCGCAGGTCCGGCGGCGCCGTCATCCGGCGGATCCGCATCCGGGAGCCGGCCTCGTCGATCAGGTCGATCGCCTTGTCCGGCAGGAAGCGGTCGGAGATGTAGCGGTCGGCGAGGGTGGCCGCGGCGACCAGCGCGGAGTCCGTGATGGACACGCGGTGGTGGGCCTCGTAGCGGTCCCGCAGACCCTTGAGGATCTCGATGGTGTGCGGCAGCGACGGCTCCGCGACCTGGATGGGCTGGAAGCGGCGCTCCAGGGCCGCGTCCTTCTCCAGGTGCTTGCGGTACTCGTCGAGCGTGGTGGCACCGATGGTCTGCAGCTCACCGCGGGCCAGCATCGGCTTGAGGATGCTGGCGGCGTCGATCGCGCCCTCGGCGGCACCCGCACCCACCAGGGTGTGGAGCTCGTCGATGAACAGGATGATGTCGCCGCGGGTGCGGATCTCCTTGAGGACCTTCTTCAGGCGCTCCTCGAAGTCACCGCGGTAGCGGGAGCCGGCGACCAGGGCACCGAGGTCGAGGGTGTAGAGGTGCTTGTCCTTGAGGGTCTCGGGCACCTCGCCCTTGACGATGGCCTGCGCCAGGCCCTCGACGACCGCCGTCTTGCCGACGCCGGGCTCGCCGATGAGGACCGGGTTGTTCTTGGTGCGGCGCGACAGCACCTGCATGACCCGCTCGATTTCCTTCTCGCGCCCGATGACCGGGTCGAGCTTGGTCTCGCGAGCGGCCTGCGTGAGGTTGCGGCCGAACTGGTCCAGGACCAGGGACGTCGAGGGGGTGCCCTCGGCGGGGCCACCGGCGGTGGCGGCCTCCTTGCCCTGGTAGCCGGAGAGCAGCTGGATGACCTGCTGCCGCACCCGGTTGAGATCGGCGCCCAGCTTCACCAGGACCTGGGCGGCGACGCCCTCGCCCTCGCGGATCAGGCCGAGCAGGATGTGCTCCGTACCGATGTAGTTGTGGCCGAGCTGGAGGGCCTCGCGGAGCGACAGCTCCAGGACCTTCTTGGCACGGGGAGTGAAGGGGATGTGCCCGGACGGGGCCTGCTGGCCCTGCCCGATGATCTCCTCCACCTGCTGGCGGACCGCCTCGAGCGAAATCCCGAGGCTCTCCAGGGCCTTAGCGGCGACACCCTCACCCTCATGGATCAGGCCCAGGAGGATGTGCTCGGTGCCGATGTAGTTGTGGTTGAGCATCCGGGCTTCTTCCTGAGCCAGGACGACAACCCGCCGCGCGCGGTCGGTGAACCTCTCGAACATCGTTAATCGCTCCTCAGAGCGGTCAGGCAGTTAGGGGTCGGTCCCCTCCCTGTCCTTCCGCATGCTAGTCCCGCGGGGCGGGACAGCTCATTCCAACTGCCGACACCCGTCCGGATCACCCCCGCTCCTGCGAGGAAATTTACTGCCGAACAGCTGACAACTGCTCCAACTCGATGGTGCGAGACGATGTTCCCGCAGGCCAGGCATATACGCCCTCCGCCACTACGCCCATGGCGAACGCACCCGGCCCCGACACACCGACCACAGCCCGCCCTCGAACGGGCCGGAACGCGGTGTTTGCCGGTCACACCGTCTCTTCCCACTGAGACTGTCTTACCCGCTGGCACGGACACTCCATGCGGCGCGGGCGCCGTCCATCCGCTACGGGCGAACATCCGCGCGCCGCCGGACGCTCCCCCACACGCCCCGACCGACACCTTGCGCAAGCACAACAACACCGAGCGTAACTTCCTGGTTGCCGGGGAGTTGCACCGGTCATGGCCCGCGTGCTTCCGCGCCCCCGCTGCCCTCTCACCACCGTCCGTCGCTGGTACGAGGACGAGCTGGGCTGGCCGACCGCCGGCCCGGAGCCGGTGGAGCTGCTGACGGGTCTGCGGTTCGACGTCCTTCAGATGCCCGCCGACGCGGGGCGCGCGGTGCTGCGGCGCTGGCGACAGCCCGGCCCGGTGGCGCTGCTACGGGCCAGGGGCGGGAATCGCCCGGAGGATCGGCCGAAATTGCTCATGTTCATCGCAGCCGGCGGTGCCGAAGAACTCCCGGGAATCCTGGAATGGCTGGAGTGGGGCACCCTTGTCCCGGATCTCACGGCACGGGGAACCGGGGGCCGGATGCCCGCGCCGGCGATCCCCACACCGGCGTCAACGGCATCGCCGTCCTGCGGATTCGGCTCGCGGGAGGCCGCGGGATGGGTGCGGCCTCCCCAGCCGGGGTACGAGGCGGAGAATTCCCTGCCCACCACGGGGTTCAGGACAGGATTCGGGGACGATGGGGACGCCCCCGACCTCGTACGGCTTGTGAGCGCGGCGGCAACGGAGTGCCACCGGGCCCGGATGCTGCGTGCTCGTATTGCCCAATCGGACCGCGCTGGCGGGGATCAGGCGTTGGCCTTCTCGAATGCTTCACGAATGTCGGCGGGGACCCGGCCACGGTCATTCACGTTGTAGCCGTTCTCCTTCGCCCAGGCGCGGATCTTCGCGGTGTCCTGGCTGCTGCCGGAAGCCGCTGCCGCACGCGCCTTGCCACGACCGCCGGAACGCCCACCGGTACGCCGGCCGGCCTTCACGAACTCCGCGAGCGAGTCACGCAGCTTCTGCGCGTTGCTGTCGGACAGGTCGATCTCGTAGGACTTGCCGTCCAGTGCGAACGTGACCGTCTCCTCCGCCTCGCCGCCGTCGAGGTCGTCGACAAGAAGAACCTGAACCTTCTGTGCCACCGGTTTCCCTTTCATCGAATGCGGATTACGACGGAAAGCAAACCGCTTTTCCGGGAAAAACACAAACCCTTGGGTACGGTTCACTTGCCCACAGACCGGGGAACGCATGCTTCCGCAGCCATGAGATAGGGGAGCGATTCGGACATAGAACACCCATCACAGGTGCAGAAGCATCCGACTGTTACCCAGGGTGTTGGGCTTCACTCGTTCGAGGCCAAGGAACTCGGCAACACCCTCGTCATAGGAACGCAGCAGCTCACTGTAGACATCACCGTCTACGGGCGCCTCGCCGATCTCCACGAAGCCGTGCTTGGTGAAGAAGTCGACTTCGAAGGTGAGACAGAAAATGCGCCGCACTCCGAGCCAGCGCGCGGTGGCCAGGAGCTTCTCCAGGACATGATGGCCGACTCCGGATCCCTTCAGCCGCGGGTCCACGGCCAGGGTGCGGACCTCTGCCAGGTCTTCCCACATGACGTGGAGCGCTCCACAGCCGACGACCTCGGCGTCTTCGTCGCGCTCGGCGACCCAGAACTCCTGGATGTCCTCGTAAAGCGTGACGGTGGCTTTGTCGAGCAGGATCCCGTCACGTGAGTAGGCGTCGATGAGACGGCGTACGGCGGGTACATCGCTGGTGCGGGCGCGGCGGACGGTGAGGCCTTTTGAATGCGGACGCATGCCCGGACGCTATCGCTCCGGGCCGCCCGCACTCCCCCCGGGTTCATCCCCTTGTGCGGGTCCGGCTTCGCCGGCCGCGCGCGGTCCGGCCTCCGCTTCGCCTTCTTCCGCACGTGCGGGCCGTGGTGCCTCTTCGGCCTCTTGTGGTGCACCTTCCGCGGCGGGTGTGCCTTCGGACTCTTCCGGCGGTTCGTCGGCCTGCACCATGCGTACGGCATCGCGCAGGGCGTGCCGTTGTTCCGGCGACATCATGCCGAAGAAGGCCACCAGTGCGGCGGCGGGGTTGTCACTGGCGGACCATGCCTCGTTCATCAGTGCGGCGGCGTAGGCGGCGCGGGTGGAGACCGCCTCATATCGATAGGCGCGGCCTTCCGCTTCGCGGCGCACCCAGCCCTTCTGATGGAGGTTGTCCAATACGGTCATGACCGTGGTGTAAGCGATCGACCGTTCCTTCTGCAGATCTTCCAGGACTTCTCGAACGGTGACCGGGCGGTTCCACTCCCAGACCCGCGTCATGACCGCGTCTTCCAGATCACCCAATGGTCTCGGCACACAAGAACAATAGTGGGAGATGTCCAGAATGCCCGTTGATCTCGTCGCGTTTGCGGGGTCTCGTTGCGGTGGGGCGGGAAAACAGCGCACGGCCCGGGACGCAAGGTCCCGGGCCGTGACGTGGTGTGTGCGGACCGTGCCGCCGGAGCGGCGGGCGGGTCAGGCGCCGTGGGCGGCGGGCTCCTGGCCGGCGGACTCGGCGCGGGCGAGCGCGGCGTCCACGGCCGCGTCCTCCTTGGACTTGTTCGCACCACCCTGGCTCTTGATCATCGTCACGATCAGGCAGGTGAACGCCACGGCCATCACCACGGGCGGGAGCAGCGCTGCGACGTAATCCATGGCGAACGGCCTCCTGTGTACGGCGTGAGCCTTCCGAAAGTACGCAGCAAGAGTACGCAGCCGTCAGGCGGTGCGGCTCTCCGGGGGCGGGGTGGGCTTCCGACGGGGCGGGAAGACCTCGCCCGGCGTAGGAATGGGGCGGTCGGGCCTCGGGGACTTCGGCGCGGGCTCCCGCTTGGGCTGCGGAGCCGGCGGCGGCTGCTTCTCCGGCTCCCGCTCCCGCCCGCCACCGGACGCCGAGCGGCCGCCCGGCAGCGCCCGGAGCCGGACCCGTACGGACTGCTCGGCCAGCTGCTCGCAGTGGCGCAGCAGGGCGCTGCGGTGCGCCTGCTCGGCCGGGCCGGTGCGTGCGGTGCGCAGGGCGCGCAGGGCGGCGAGGTCGTCGGCACCGGGGACGTAGCCGGTGGCCAGCGCCTCCTTGAGCTGCGCGAGGTAGCCGGCGGCCGCACCGGGCAGCGCCGCCCGGTAGCGGGCGAGGTCGGCGAGGAGGAAGGCTCGCAGCCGGCCGCCTTCGCGGACCGCCTCGTCGACGGCCTCGGCCAGCCGGAGGTAGTCCTGGACGTCCTGCGACCACTCCGGCCCGAGGGCGGCGAGCGGGGTGGTGTGGTCGGTCGTCCGCAGGACCTGGGCGAGGGCGCGACGGAGCACACGCAACTCATCGGCGCTGAAGGCCAGGCCGCCGCGGGTTCCGTTTGGCATTGGCATGTGGCGACTTTACGACCAATTCCGACAAAAGCCGCTTAATTCGTAAATGGTGGCGCGGCAGCGAGCCGCCCACTCCGGCCGGGCACACCCGGCCGGACGGGACGGTGTGGACGCGCCCCGTCCAGGAGGCCGCTGCGCCCTGCCTACGACCGGCTGACGTTGCGCTCGTAGACCAGGCGCAGCCCGATGAGGGTGAGCCAGGGCTCGTGCGCGTCGATCACCGAGGACTCACCGAGCACCATCGGCGCCAGCCCGCCGGTGGCGATCACGGTCACCTCGTCCGGGTCCTCGGCCAGCTCCCGCGCCATCCGCTGGACCACGCCGTCGACCTGGCCGGCGAAGCCGTAGAGGATGCCGGACTGCATCGCCTCGACGGTGTTCTTGCCGATGACGCTGCGCGGCCGGGCCAGTTCGATCTTGCGGAGCTGGGCGCCCTTGACGCCCAGGGCGTCCACGGAGATCTCGATGCCCGGTGCGATCACCCCGCCGACGTACTCGCCGCGCGCGCTGACCGCGTCGAAGGTGGTGGCCGTGCCGAAGTCGACGACCACCGCGGGACCGCCGTAGAGCTCCACCGCCGCCAGGGCGTTGATGATCCGGTCGGCGCCGACCTCCTTGGGGTTGTCCATCAGGATCGGCACGCCCGTCTTGACGCCCGGCTCCACCAGGACGGCGGGCACATCGCCGTAGTAGCGGCGGGTCACCTCGCGCAGCTCGTGCAGGACGGAGGGCACCGTCGAGCAGATGGCGATGCCCTCGATGCCGTCACCCAGGTCGTCTCCGAGCAGCGGGTGCATGCCCATCAGGCCCTGTAGGAGGACGGCGAGCTCGTCGGCGGTGCGGCGGGCGTCGGTGGAGATCCGCCAGTGCTCGACGATCTCCTCACCGTCGAAGAGGCCCAGGACGGTGTGGGTGTTTCCCACGTCGATGGTGAGCAGCATGGCGGTCAGCCGTCCGCACGCGGTTCGGCGGGGGAGCCCCCCTCGCTCTCGTCCTCGCGCAGGTCGAGGCCGATGTCGAGGATCGGGGAGGAGTGCGTCAGCGCTCCCACCGCCAGGTAGTCGACGCCGGTGTCGGCGTAGGTACGGGCGTTGGCGAGGGTGAGGCGGCCCGACGACTCCAGCATCGCGCGCCCGGCGACCAGCGCCACGGCCTCCTCGGTCTGCTCGGGCGTGAAGTTGTCCAGCAGGATCAGGTCGGCGCCCAGGGCGAGGATCGGCGGGATCTGGTCGATCCGGTCCACCTCGACCTCGATCGGCACGCCGGGGAACTCCGCCCGTACGGCCGCGAAGGCCTCCGCGACGCCGCCGGCGGCGACCACGTGGTTGTCCTTGATGAGCGCCGCGTCCGACAGCGACATCCGGTGGTTGACGCCGCCGCCGCAGCGCACCGCGAACTTCTCCAGGGCGCGCAGGCCCGGGGTGGTCTTGCGGGTGTCGCGGACCCTGGTCTTCGTGCCCTCCAGGGCGTCCGACCAGGCCCGGGTGGTGGTGGCGATGCCCGACAGCCGGCACAGGATGTTCAGTGCGCTGCGCTCGGCGGTGAGCAGGTCGCGGGTGCGGGTGGTGACGCTGATCAGCTTGGTGCCGGCCTCGACCCGGTCGCCGTCCTCGACGTGCCGCTCCACCGCGAACTCGTCGGTGCACACGATGGACAGCACCGCCTCGGCGACCCGCAGCCCGGCGACCGTGCCGGCCTCCCGGGCGGTGAAGTCGCCGGTGGCGACGGCGTCCTCGGGGACGGTCGCCACGGTCGTGACGTCCACCCCCTGGTCGAGGTCCTCCTCGACGGCGAGGTGCGCGATGTCCTCGACCTGTACGGGGTCAAGCCCGGCGGCCACCAGGAGCGCGGCCAGGTCGGGGTCGAGTCCGCAGGTCAGCGGGTCGAGCTCGTACGAGCCGTCGTCGCCGCCGGAGCAGCCGCAGGCATCGCCGCAGCCTCCGCCAGACGCTGTCTGGGGGGACCCCCAACTGGGGGCGCCGCCGCTGGGCCCGCCGATCTGGAGGAGGGGAAGGTCGTCGGGGGTGCCGGGGGTGCTGCTCACGGGATGGGCTCCGTATCCGGGGTGGTGGGGTCGGTCGTGGTGGGCGAGGTGGCGGGCTACGGGGCGACGGCCGGCGGGAACCCGGCGGTCTGTGTCGTACGGATGGTCAGGGCGCGGTCCGCCTCCATGGTGATGCGGAAGTGCCGGCGCCAGGAGGCATCGTCGCGGTCCGGGTGGTCCTCGCGCCAATGGCAGCCGCGGGTCTCCTCGCGGCGCTGGGCCGCGGCGACCAGGACCCGGGCGACACACAGCAGGTTGGTGGCCTCCCACGCCTCCACACCGGGCTCGGGGCTCTTGTGACCGGCCGTGGGGGCGCCCGCCTCCGCGGCGGCGTCCGCGGCGTGGCGGAGACGGTCCAGCGCGGCGGCGGCCTGCGCCAGGCTGTCGGCGTTGCGCAGCACACCGGCGCCGGCCGTCATGATCCGCTGCACCGCGGTGCGGGTCTCGGGTGCCAGCAGCGGGACGTCCCGGTGCGCGGACCCGGCGGCACCGGTGGCACCGGTGGCACCGGTGGCACCGGCAGCGGTGGCGGCACCGGCCGGAGGCTGCGGCACGGGGTTCCGGGTGATGTCCGCGGCGATCCGCTCGGCGAAGACCAGGCCCTCCAGGAGGGAGTTGGAGGCGAGGCGGTTGGCGCCGTGGACGCCGGTGCAGGCGACCTCCCCGCAGGCGTAGAGGCCGGGGACGGTCGTCCGGCCGTGCAGGTCGGTGCGGATGCCGCCGGAGGCGTAGTGCGCGGCCGGGGCGACCGGGATCGGCTCGGTGACCGGGTCGATGCCGTGGCCGCGGCAGGCGGCGAGGATGGTCGGGAAGCGGCTCTCCCACATCGGGGCGCCGAAGTGCCGGCCGTCCAGGTACATGTGCTCGACGCCCTGTTCGTGCGCCCGGCTCATGATCGCCTTGGCGACGATGTCGCGCGGCGCCAGTTCGGCGAGCTCGTGCTGGCCGAGCATGAAGCGGGTGCCGTCGGCGTCGACGAGGTGCGCGCCCTCGCCGCGTACCGCCTCGGAGATCAGCGGCTGCTGGCCCTCCGCGTCCGGCCCCAGGTAGAGGACGGTGGGGTGGAACTGGACGAATTCGAGGTCCGAGACCTCCGCGCCGGCGCGCAGCGCGAGCGCCACTCCGTCCCCGGTGGAGACGGCCGGGTTGGTGGTCGCGGAGAAGACCTGGCCCATGCCCCCGGTGGCGAGGACGACGGCCGGGGCGTGCACGGCGCCGACGCCGTCGTGCTGGCCCTCCCCCATGACGTGCAGGGTGACCCCGGAGGTGCGCCCCTCGGCATCGGTGAGCAGGTCCAGGACGAGCGCGTTCTCGATGGTGCGCAGTCCGGCGGCGCGGACGGCCTGGACCAGTGCCCGGGAGATCTCGGCCCCGGTGGCGTCCCCGCCGGCGTGCGCGATCCGGCGGCGGTGGTGTCCGCCCTCACGGGTCAGCGCTATCTCGTCGCTGCCCGGTGCGGTGTCGAAGCGTGCGCCGGCCGCGATCAGCCGGTGGACGGCGTCCGGGCCCTCGGTGACCAGCGTCCGTACGGCCTCCTCGTCGCACAGGCCGGCGCCGGCGACCAGGGTGTCGGCCAGGTGCTGCTCGGGGGTGTCGCCCTCCCCCAGGGCCGCGGCGATCCCGCCCTGCGCCCAGCGGGTGGAGCCGTCGTCCAGGCGGGCCTTGGTGACGACGACGGTCCGGCGACCGGCCGCGGCGCAGCGCAGCGCGGCGGTCAGCCCGGCCACCCCGGAGCCCACCACGACCACGTCCGCGTCGATGGACCAACCGGGGGCGGGGGCGGTCAGGCGTATGCGGGTGCCGGGCGCGGGGGCGGGGGCGGTTCCGGTCGCGGTCATCGAGGAGCTCCCAGGGGGCCGTGGGGGGTGATGGGCGGTGTACCGGGTGCTGCGGTGGTGCCTGACGCGCCGGGAGCGGCGCCGTCCTTGGTGGACCCGGTTGCGCCGGCGGCGCCCTGGTGGGCGGTCCCGGTGGGGGTGGGTCCGAAGGTGAGGCGGATGTTGTCGATCAGCCGGGTGGTGCCGACCCTGGCGGCAACGGCGAGGATCGCCTCGCCCGCGTAGGAGTCCGGGACCTCGGTGAAGTCGGACGGATCGACCAGCGCCAGGTAGTCGAGCACCAGCGGCGGGTCGAGTCGGGCGGCCTCGTCCAGGACGGCACGGGCCGCGGCGCGGGCCACCGACGGCCCGTGGAGCGGTCCTGCGGCCGCGTAGGCGACGGCGTGCGCGTCGGCGGCGGCCCGGTCCTCGCCGAGGGCGGCCAGCGCCGCGGAACGGTCCTGTGCGGGGTGCCCTGTGGAGGCGGCTCGGGCGCGCAGCGCCTCCTCGGCGGTCAGCCGGTCCCGGGCGGCGAACAGCGCCGCGGACAGCGCCAGCGCGGTACGCCGCTCCGGTAGGGACAGGTAGCGGTTGCGGCTGGAGAGGGCCAGGCCGTCTTCCTCGCGCGCGGTGGGAACGCCGACGATCTCCACGGGGAAGTTCAGGTCGCCGGCCATCCGCGTGATCACGGCGAGCTGCTGGGCGTCCTTCTGGCCGTAGAAGGCGATGTCCGGTGCGGTCAGGTGCAGCAGCTTGGCGACGACGGTCAGCACCCCGTCGAAGTGCCCGGGGCGGCTGGCGCCCTCCAGAAGGGTGCCCATGGGCCCGGCGGCGATCCGGACCTGCGGTTCTCCGCCCGGGTAGACCTCCTCGACGGACGGCGCGAACACCGCGTCGGCGCCGGCCGCGGCGGCCAGTTCGACGTCCGCGTCCAGCGTGCGGGGGTAGCGGTCCAGGTCCTCACCCGCCCCGAACTGCAGCGGGTTCACAAAGACCGTGACGACGACCTGGCCGGCCGGCCCGACCCGGCGACGGGCGGCGCGGACCAGGGAGGCATGTCCTTCGTGCAGCGCCCCCATGGTCATGACGACGGCGCGCGCACCACCGTGGCGCGGCAGGTCGCGCAGGGCGGCGGCGGTGCGGAGGAGCTGCGCGGGGCGGCGAGGCGGGGCGGGCGGCTCGGTGTCGAGGTCGGGGGCGGGGGGAGCCGCGGGGGCAGGGGCCGGCGCGGGCTCGGTTTCGGTGCCGGGCGCGGGCACAGGCTCCGGCGCGGTGTGCGGGGCCGGTTGCCGCTTCGGCTGCGGCTGCGGGGAGGGCTGCTTCTGCGGGGAGGGCTGCGGTCCCCTGGGTGAGGAGGTCATCGGGTGCCTCCTTCGGGGCCACGGTCGGGGTTGTCGTCGGGGACGTCGTCGGGGGAAGCGTCGGGGGCGACATCGCCCGCGGTGTCGGGGCCGTCGTCCGCGGTGTCAGGTCCGTCCTCCGCGGTGTCGGGGCCGTCCTCCGCTGTGTCCGGACCGGGCGCGGGGTGGGGGGCAGTGGCGTCGCCCGGGGAGCCAGGGGCTGGTTCCGCATGGGCGGCGGAGCCGTCGCCCGGGGAGCCAGGGGCTGGTGCGGTACGGGCGGTGGGGCCGTCGCCCGCGTCCGCGAGCACGTCCAGCAGGTCCTCGGCCAGCTCCGGCTTGAGCAGCCCGTGGGCCAGCGCCCGGTCCGCGGTCGTCCGGGCCATGGCCAGATACCCGGCGACGCTCTGCGGAGAGTGCCGGCGCAGCTCCGCGACATGGGCGGCGACGGTGCCCGCGTCCCCGCGCGCGACCGGCCCGGTCAGCGCGGCGTCACCGGAGCGCAGCGCGTTGTCCAGCGCGGCGCCGAGCAGCGGGCCCAGCATCCGGTCCGGGGCCTGCACCCCGGCCTCACGCAGCAGCTCCAACGACTGGGCGACCAGGGTGACCAGGTGGTTCGCGCCGATCGCAAGAGCGGCGTGGTAGAGCGGGCGGGCGGACTCCGCGATCCACTCCGGCTCCCCGCCCATCTCGATGACCAACGCCTCGGCCGCCATCCGCAGCTCCTCGGGCGCGGTCACGCCGAAGGAACAGCCGGCCAGCCGCTGGACGTCGACGGAGGTGCCGGTGAACGTCATGGCCGGGTGCAGGGCGAGCGGCAGGGCGCCGGCCCGGGTGGCCGGGTCCAGCACCGCCGTACCGAAGCGCCCCGAGGTGTGCACCAGCAGCTGGCCGGGCCGTACGGCGCCGGTCTCCGCGAGCCCGCTCACCAGGTCGGCGAGGGCGTCGTCGGGAACGGTCAGCAGCACCAGGTCGGCGCGGGCGAGCACCTCGGCGGGGGTGACCAGCGGTACGTCGGGCAGCATCTCGGCGGCGCGGCGCACCGAGGAGTCGGAGACCCCTGAGACGGCGACCGGGCGGTGGCCCGCCAGTTGCAGTGAAGCGGCGAGCGCGGGACCGACGCGGCCCGCGCCGACGACTCCGACCGTCAGCCGGGCGGGGCGGTCCTGGGCCTCGATGGGTGGGTGTGGGTTCACGCGGCGATGGCCTTCCGTTCCAGTCCGCGGGGGGTACCGGACGATTCGTCGCCATGCTACGCGAGTGTTTCCGGCGGGCCTCAGAGCTGTACGGAGGGTGAGACACGGCTCTCCCGCGAGCGCGATCCCACGAGTTATCCACAGGGGTCGCGGTCCGGCGCGGCGCTGGGTGATGATCGGGGCATCAGCGCGCGGAGAGCGTGGCGACAGGACCAGGCAGGGGGTGTGCGGGGCAGATGAGCACAACGGGGGGCGGTGTTCCGGAACAGCACGCGGCGGACGGCTCGCAGGCAGTACGGGACGCCACGATGACGACGACGCCGGACGGCGGGCAGGCAGCGGTGCCGGACGGCCCGAAGGACCGGGGAGGGACGTCGGAGGCTGCGGCAGCCGGCGCACCGGAAGGCGGTCGGGACGGCTCGGGCGGTGAGGCGGACGTGCCGCGCAGCTCAGGCGGTGAGGCGGACCTCCCGCGCGGCTCAGGCCACACGGCGGGCGTTCGGGACCACTCAGACCGCCCTGCGGAGGGCCCGGGAGGCTCCGGCCGCAAGGCCGACGTCGCGGGCGGCTCAGGGCACACCACGGACGGCCCGGGAGACTCCGGTGTCCCACCGGTCGGGCGGAGCCGGAGACTTGCGGCGATCCGCGGCTCCTCGCGGGTGCTGCCGGGCGGCGTGCCCGTCGAGACGGTCCACGAGCGACTGACCCGCCTCGTGGCCGACGCTCCCGGCGCGTACGACCTGGACGACTGGATCGATCTCTACGGCAACGACGACGGCGTGGTCGGCGAGCTGGAGCGGCGGACCGCTGAGGCTCTGGGCACCCAGGCCGCGGCCTTCTTCCCGACCGGGACGATGGCCCAGCAGGTGGCGCTGCGATGCTGGGCGGGACGCACCGGCAACGCGACGGTCGCCGGGCACCCGCTCTCCCATATGGAGGTGCACGAGCGGGACGCCTACGCGGTGGTCAGCGGCCTGCGCATGGTGCACCCGACGAGCGCTCCACGGCTGCCGACCGCCGAGGAGATATACGACCTCCAGGAGCCGTTCGGCACCCTCGCGCTCGAACTTCCCCTGCGGGACGCCGGATTCACCCTGCCGACCTGGGACGAGTTGACCGCCGTGGTGACGGCGGCACGGGACCGTGACGCGGTGGTGCACTTCGACGGTGCCCGGCTGTGGGAGTGCGGCCCGCACTTCGGCCGCCCACTGCCAGAGATAGCCGGGCTCGCGGACAGCGTGTATGTGTCCTACTACAAGTCGCTGGACGGCATATCGGGCGCCGCACTCGCCGGCACCGAGGACTTCGTGGCGGAGGCCCGGGCCTGGCGACACCGGTACGGCGGCCAACTGTTCCAGCAGTGGCCGGTGGCGCTGGCCGCCCTGGCCGGCCTGGACCGTGAACTGCCGCGCCTGCCGGAGTACGTGGCGCATGCCGAGGTCGTCGCGCGGGCCCTGCACGAGGGCCTGGCGGAAGCGGCCGTGCCGTGGTTCCGGGTGCACCCGGAGGTCCCGCACACCCACCAGTTCCAGGTGTGGCTGCCCTACCTGCCGAACGTCCTGAACGAGGCCGCGGTGCGGCAGGCCGAGGAGACCCGAACGACGCTGTTCCGTACCTGGTTCGAACCGAGCTCAGCCGGGCCGCCCGGCGTGGCCCTGACCGAGGTGACGGTCGCCGCTTCCGCCATGGACTGGACGGCCGGCGATGTCCGCACGGCAGTCGCCGAGTTCCTGCGCTATGTGGCGCGGGTGAGGGGTGGGGTGAGGTGAGGGCTGCTGGTGGGGGATGAGGTGAGGGCTGAGGGAGGGCTGAGGGAGAGCTGAGCTGAGGAGTAGGGGCTTGGCGTGGCGTGAGGGGTGGGGAGGGAGGGGGCGAGGGGGAGGGGGAGGGGGAGGGGCCCCTCCCCACGGCGCGAAGGGCACCGGCCGTGCCCACCCCTCGCCCCACCCCACCCCTCCCCACCCCCTTACGCCTGATACGCCCGCCCCCTCCGCGACCCCCATCCGCCCCTCAGCACGGCCAGGCAGCGGCGCCACAGCAGGACTTCGCGGACCGTGCGGACGGTGTGGACGCCCGGGGCGGGCGGGGTGGGTACGTCGTGCTGGGCGGCCCGGTAGGCGTCGAGGAGGTGCTGCTGGGTGCTGTTCATATGGCCACTGTGCGACCGTCCAGCCAACTGATGCGCATCGATTGACCAGAGCCGTCAATCGGCGACCGTGCAGGTCACAAGCTCGCGCATGATGGGCGTATGGCCAACGTCATCGACATCACCGGGCTGCCGCCGGAGCGCATCGTCTACTGCCCCTCTCCCCTGGCGGAGCTGGGCGCCGCGCTGCACGCGCTGTCCGAGCCGGGGCACCACCCCGGGCTCCACGGCTGGGTCACCGCCACCAACGCGGCGTTGCAGACCGACCTCGCCGACCGGTTGTGCGAGGCGGATTTCCTGTGGCGGTCCACCCGTTCGGACATTCTGCTGCCGGCCCGCCCGGCGGCGACGCTGACCGAGGAGCTGGACGAGCTGGACAAGATCGACGACGAGCGGTTCGTGGCCGCCGCGTTCGAGATCTCCTGCTCGGCGTCGTACACCAAGGCCACGCCGTCACCGCTGGTCGATGCGGACGAGCGGGCGCGGGTACGGGAGATGGCCGCCGCCCGCGGTCCACGGCAGGCGGCGTTCACCGACCGGATGCTCACCGACCCCGACGGTCTGCGGGTATGGCTGCGCCGGCTCTTCGAGGACTGCGAGGAGGCGTTCTTCGGGGACATCTGGCGGCGGGTGGGCATCCAACTGGCCGCCGACGCCCGGCACAAGGCCGAACTGCTGCGCCACAAGGGCGTGGCCGAGACGCTGACCGCGACCTCGGCTGCGCTGTCGCTGGAGGAGGCGCAGGACGGCAGCGGCGGTGCCCGCATCGTGGTCGACAAACTGGCCGGGGGCCGTACGACGGCATTCGCGAATGCCGATCCCGGCATCACCTTCCTGCCGACGTCCTTCGGTTGGCCGCACCTACTGGTCAGTCACGCGCCGGGCTGGCGACCGGTGATCCAGTACCCGGTGGCGGTCCCGGAGTTGCCGGCACCGGCCGAGCTGGAGCTGGTGCAGCAACGGCTGGCGGCGCTGGGGCACCCGATGCGGATGCGGTTGTGCCGGACGCTGGCGCGGGGGCCGCATACGACCGGCGAGCTGGCGCACGCGTACGGCATCACCGCGCCGGAGGTGTCCCGCCATGTCGCCACGCTGAAGAAGGCCGGGCTGATCCGGACCCGGCGGCGGGGACGCTATGTGCTGCACCAGCTGGATCTCCGGGTGGTGGCCCGGCTGGGCAGCGACTTCCTTGAGGGCGTATTGCGTTGACGGCCTAGTGAACGGCGTATTGCATTGACGGCCTAGTGAACTGATGGCCCACTGCGCTGAGGGCCTACTGCGCTGAGGGCCTACTGCACTGAGTGCCTACTCCGCCGGCGGCGTGTCGCGTTGCTCGCCCCTCCCCTGCCTGGCCCCGGCCCAGCCCGGCACCAGCCGCGCCCCCGGCTCCCGGCTCCCGGCTCCCGGCCGGGAGCGGCCCCGGCCCCGACCTCGACCCCCGAACCCGGTCAGTTGTCCTGCAGGAACTTCTTCGCCAGGGCGTCGCCGCGGCTGACCGCGTCGGTGTGGCTCTCGATCGGCGTGGCCCGGGAGTTCTTGAAGAGGAGGTAGGTGACGCCCGAGTCGGTGCCACCGGTCGCCGGGTCGGGGTCGATGCCCAGGCCTCTGGCAGTGGCGTACGACGCCTCGCCGATGATCTTGTCAGGGCCGGTGTCGCCGACGACCGCGTACTCCACCTGGTCGCGGTAGATGACGGCGACCACACCGCCGCCCTTGATGCCGGCGGACGCGTAGTTCCAGATGCCGCTGGCGCTGGGCACGACGACGTAGGGCAGCCGCTCGGCGCTCAGCGGCTCGCCGTCGGACTGGTGGAAGGCGGTGTCGTCCTGGTACCAGGGATCGGTGTCGGCATTGCACTTCGAGGTGGTCCGGCCATCGCAGTCGATGTCCATGTCGGCCTTCCAGAAGACCGCGCCGTTCTTGCCGCAGACCGGTACGGAGGCCGAAGTCTCCTCGTCGGTGCGGTACTTGCCGTGCGAGAGCTGCGCACAGCCCTTGAGCTTGGCCAGTAAGGCGGCCGCACCGACCGTGCCCTCCTGGAGTCCGGCGCCCTGAGCGGCTGCGGTCGGGGCCAGGTGAGCGGTGGGCTGGGCGGTGGCGGGGAGGGCGGCCGCGGTGAGCAGGGCGGCGCCGGTGGCGGTGGCGAGAGCGAGAGTTGATCTGCGCACAACGGAATCCTTCTGTTAGGAAAGTTTCCTTACCGCGCGTCAATCTGCTCCTCGCCGCGGGTGCGCGTCAACCCTCCGGGTACACGTCAACCCCTCCGCCGGCCGCCTTCTCCGCCCCGTCCCCACCACCGCTCCCGTACGTCGTTACGTCCCCGAGTGCCCCGCCCGCACCAGCCCCGTCTCGTAGGCGAGGACCACCGCTTGGACGCGGTCCCGCAGGTTCAACTTGGTGAGGATGCGGCCGACATGGGTCTTGACGGTGGCCTCGGACAGCACCAGCCGAGCCGCGATCTCGCCGTTCGACAGCCCCTGGGCGACCAGCAACAGCACCTCCCGCTCACGGTCGGTCAGCCGCTCCAGTTCGGGGCGGGCCGGCTCGGCGGAACTCGCGGGCAGCATCGGCGTGAAGCGGTCCAGGAGCCGACGGGTGGTGGACGGCGCGACGACCGCATCGCCGCTCTGCACCGCCCGGATCGCGGCAAGCAGTTCACCGGGCGGCACGTCCTTGAGCATGAATCCGCTGGCGCCGGCCTTCAGGGCGGAGAAGGCGTACTCGTCCAGATCGAAGGTGGTCAGGATGAGCACCTTCGGGGCGCCCTCCTTCTGGCCGCCCTCGCAGATCCGGCGGGTGGCCTCCACACCATCCAGGTGCGGCATACGGACGTCCATCAGGATCACATCGACCTTGGCGGAACGGAGCACCTCCAGCGCCTCAAGGCCGTTCCCCGCCTCCGCGACAACCTCCATGTCGGGCTGCGCGGCCAGCACCATCCGGAAGCCGGTGCGCAGCAGCGCCTGATCGTCGACGAGCATCACGCGGATGGTCATGGCAGGGGGATCCCTTCAGACATGAGCGGTTTGGGGGACACGGAGAACCCAGGAGACACGAGAGACGCCGCCAACACCAACAACGCCGACGGCACCGCCAGCATTAACCACACCGCCAGCACCGACTGCACCGCCAGCACCGACCGCACCGACCGCACCGACCGCACCAACGAAACGGACGACACCGAGACCTCGGATTGCACGGGTGGCACAGCCGGCACACGCACAGCCGGCACACGCACGGCCGACACACGCACAGCCGGCACACGCACAGCCGCCAGGGCCACGGATCCCACCGGCACGGATCGCACCGGCACAGCTCGCACAGCCCGCACAGCCCGCACAGCCCGCCCCAAGATCACAGCTCGCCCGGGCGGCACAACGCGGCTCACTTCGTGGGCTTGAGCGGGAGGACCGCGTTGATGCGGAAGCCGCCGCCGGGGCGCGGCCCCGCGTTCAGGCTGCCGCCGACCATGCCGACCCGTTCACGCATGCCGATCAGGCCGTGGCCGAGGCCGTCCGCGCCGCCCTCGTCGTAGAGCTCGTGCTGTGCGCCCCGCCCGTCGTCCTCGACGAGCAGTTCGAGATCGTCGTCCAGGTAGGAGAGGCGGACGGTCGCGCCGGCCTCGGGGCCGCCGTGCTTGCGCGTGTTGGTGAGCGCCTCCTGGACGATGCGGTAGGCGGTCAGCTCGACGCTGCTGGGCAGCGGGCGCGGTTCGCCGTCGATCCGGAAGTCGACGGCGAGCCCCGCACCGCGCACCTGGTCGATCAGATCGCCGAGCTGGTCGACACCCGGCTGGGGGACGTACTCGCCGCCCTCCGCCTGCTCCCCGGTACGCAGCACGCCCAGCAGGCGGCGCATCTCGGCCAGCGCCTGGCGGCCGGTGCCGGAGATCGTCTCCAGAGCCTGCCGGGTCTGCTCGGGTGCGGAGTCGAGTACGTAGGCGGCGCCGTCGGCCTGGACGACCATCACCGAGACGTTGTGCGCGACGACGTCGTGCAGCTCACGGGCGATCCGGGCGCGCTCGGCGGCGACCGCGATCCGGGACTGCGCCTCCCGCTCCTTCTCCAGCCGGGCGGCCTTCTCCTCCAGCTGCGCCCAGTAGGCGCGGCGGGTGCGCACCGAGTCGCCGAGCACCCAGGCCAGCACGAACGGCACGGTGAGCAGCGTGACCATGAACAGCGACACCCACAACGGCCGGCTGGGCGGCAGCGAGGAGAAGCGCAGCGCTGCGAGGACCGGAGTGATGAAGGCGGCCGCGAGGCAACAGCGGGAGGCCCAGCGGGGGATGGTGGGTCCCGAGGCGATGGTGTAGGTGATCACGAACAGCGCGAAGTCGCCCAGGTTGGGCGGGATGTCGAAGACCAGCTGGCCGGTGCCGATGGCGGCCGTCAGCAGGAGCATCTTCACAGGGGCCTTGCGGCGCAGCGCGACGACCAGGCCGAGGCCGAGCGTGAAGATCGCACCGAGGATCAGCCGGGTGCCCTGGAGGAGGTTCACGACCCACAGGCTGGCCATCCCGAGCAGGAGGAGGGCCCAGAAGGTGTCCACCCCCGTCGGGTGCCTGCGGAGGAAGTCATAGAGGCGCTGCACGTAACCCAGCGTAGGCAGCGCAAAAAGGTGTACGGGTCAACCGGAGGAGCGATCCTGTGCGCCGGGTCTACTCCCCTAGGTGGAGGCTCTATCCGCCACATGCGCCGGAACCGGGCACGACCTGGGCGGGAGGCCGCGGGACCACCGGGTGCCCGCCCGTACCGTGGGGCGGGTGACGAACGAGTGGTGTGGCTGGCGGGACGCGACGGAACGGGCGCTGTACGGGGCGGACGACGGCTTCTACACCCGTCCGGGCGGGCCCGGCCCGTCCGGGCACTTCCGCACCTCGGTGCACGTCTCGCCGCTCTACGCCGGGGCCGTCGCGGCGCTCCTGTGCCGGGTGGACGAGGCCTTGGGACGCCCTGAGGAGCTGGCGCTGGTCGATGTGGGCGCGGGACGCGGTGAGCTGCTAACGGGGGTGCTGGGTGCGCTGCCCGGGGAGGTGGCCGCGCGGCTGCGCCCGTACGCCGTCGAGCGGGCGGCCCGCCCCGAGGGCCTGGACGGGCGGATCGGCTGGCTGGACGAGCTGCCCGCGCCGGGGTCGCTGACCGGGCTGCTGTTCGCGAACGAGTGGCTCGACAATGTGCCGGTGGACGTCGTGGAGACGGACGCGGAGGGGGTGGCGCGCCGGGTGCTGGTGCGCGCGGACGGCACCGAGCGGCTGGGGGAACCGGTCGGCGGTGCGGACGCGGAGTGGCTGTTGCGGTGGTGGGCGCCGCCGCTGTCGGCCGCGGCCACCGGGGGCGGGTCCCCGGTGGGTAGCCCCGGGCTGCGGGCCGAGATCGGCCGGCCCCGGGACGAGGCCTGGGCGCGGGCCGTCGGGGTACTGCGCGCCGGGCTGGCGGTCGCCGTCGACTATGCGCACGAGCGGGGCGACCGTCCGCCCTTCGGCACCCTCACCGGATTCCGCGACGGCCGGGAGGTCCGCCCGGTGCCGGACGGCAGCTGCGACCTCACGGCGCATGTGGCGCTGGACGCCTGTGCCGGTCCGGCGGCCCGGCGGCTGACCCAGCGCGCGGCGCTGCACGCCCTGGGGGTGGACGGCCGCCGCCCGCCGCTCACCCTGGCCGCCACCGACCCGGCCGGCTACGTACGGGCCCTGGCTGCGGCGGGCTCCGCGGCGGAGCTGACGGACCCGGCGGGGCTGGGCGGCTTCGGCTGGCTGCTGGAGCCGGTGGGCGGGGCGGGTGCGGCGCTGCTCAAGGAGTGGGACGCCTGAGGGCCAGGGGGTCCGGCGGGGCGGTGGGCTGCGAGACTGTTCCCATGACGGAGACGACGGTCGGCATCGGCGGCGCGGCGGAGAGCACCGACATGGTGCTGAACATCGGGCCGCAGCACCCCTCGACGCACGGCGTGCTGCGGCTGCGTCTCGTCCTGGACGGCGAGCGCATCCAGCACGCCGAGCCGGTGATCGGCTATATGCACCGTGGTGCCGAGAAGCTCTTCGAGGCGCGCGACTACCGCCAGATCATCATGCTCGCCAACCGGCACGACTGGCTGTCGGCGTTCTCCAACGAGCTGGGTGTGGTGCTGGCGGTCGAGCGGATGCTGGGCATGGAGGTGCCCGAGCGCGCGGTGTGGCTGCGGACGCTGCTGGCCGAGCTGAACCGCGTGCTGAACCACCTGATGTTCCTCGGCTCGTACCCGCTGGAGCTGGGCGGCATCACCCCGGTCTTCCACGCGTTCCGGGAGCGCGAGGAGCTCCAGACGGTCATGGAGGAGATCTCCGGCGGCCGGATGCACTACATGTTCAACCGCGTCGGCGGCCTCAAGGAGGACCTGCCGGCGGGCTGGGCGGGCCGGGCCCGGCAGGCCGTGGCCGACGTGCGGTCCCGGATGGACGTCTTCGACAACCTGGTCCTGGGCAACGAGATCTTCCGCGGCCGTACCCGCGGGGTCGGCGTGCTGGCCCCGTCGACGGCGCATGCGTACGGCGTGTCCGGACCGATCGCCCGCGCCTCCGGCGTCGACTTCGACCTGCGGCGCGACGAGCCGTACCTGGCGTACGGGGAGCTCACAGACGTGCTCCGGGTCGTCACCCGCGAGGAGGGTGACTGCCTGGCCCGCTTCGAGTGCCTGCTGGAGCAGAGCCACAACGCGCTGGATCTCGCCGACGCCTGCCTGGACCGGCTCGCGGAGCTGCCGCCGGGTCCGGTGAACCAGCGGCTGCCGAAGGTCCTCAAGGCGCCGGAGGGCGCGACCTACGCCTGGACCGAGAACCCGCTGGGGATCAACGGCTACTACCTGGTCTCCAAGGGCGAGAAGACGCCATACCGGCTCAAGCTCCGCTCGGCGTCGTTCAACAACATCCAGGCGCTGGTGGAGCTGCTGCCGGGCACGCTGGTCGCCGACATGGTGGCCATTCTGGGGTCGATGTTCTTCGTGGTCGGCGACATCGACAAGTAGGCGGCGGGCACCGAGCCTCCCCCCCCCCCCCCGGCTCCCGCTCCTACCTGTACCCGCACCTCACCGCTCCCGTTCGCCCCGGCGCCCGCCGCTCCCGGCTCCCGACTTGTCCCGACTGCGCCGCTCCCGGAGCCCGTTCGTCCCGGCGCCCCTCTCTCCCAGCCCCCGTTCGTTCCACCACCCGCCCCGCGCCGTCCACACCCTGTGGACGGCCGTCACCGCCCCGGCAGCGCGGGGGCCCCGAACGGCGCGTGGCCCCGGAGCTCGTGGGAGCTCCGGGGCCACGCGAAGGATCAGTGCCTGCCGGGCGCGGCGGCCACCGCCGGTCAGGAGATGGCGCTGCGCAGGGTGTTGACGTCCAGCTGCTCGGTCTCGTCGTGGGCGGTGAGGTCGATGACCTCACCGACACCGCTGGTGGTCGCGCCGTCGGGCTCCCGGTCGGACGCCGCACCATCGGTGGCCGGTGCCTCGGCCCGGTCCGCATCGGACGGTCCCGCGTCGATCCGCTCCACAGCGGACCGCTTGGCCTCGGACCACTTGGCCTCGGACCGCTTGGCGTCGGACCACTTGGCATCGGGCCGCTCGCCGTCGGGCCGCGTGGCATCGGACCACTCGCCGCCCGCCGATACGCTGTCCGCCGATGCGCCATCGGCCGGGGTGTCGCTCGTGGTCAGGTGGTTGCGGCCCTGGGCAGGGGCCTTGCGCGCCCCCCTGCGGGCCCGGCGGGACCCGGCGCGGGCCGACTGCTCCGCGACCGCCTCGTCGCCGACGACGTCCGCCAGGTCCTCCTCCAGCGGCGCGGGCAGCTCCTGCGGCTGGTCCGTGACCTTGTTGCCGAAGAAGTCGAAGCCGCCCAGCTCCCGGGAGGCCGCGGGGCGCGGCGGCGCGATGGCGGCGGCCGGGACGGGACGGAGCGCCGAGCCGGTGTCCGATGTCTTACGGGCGCGGTCTGCGCCGCTCTTCCGCTCGACCGTGGCCGACCGGCCGTTGCCCTCGGCGTTGCCCCGGCCGTTGCCCTGGGCGTCGTCACCGTCCCGGCCGCCTCGGGCGTCGGGGCCGGCCGGCGGGGTGGGTGGGGTGGCCGGCGGGGTGGGTGGGGTGGCCCGGTCGCCGTCCTGCGCCTCCGCGGCGAGCTCTCGGGCGTCCGGTGCGGCCTGCTGGGTGGCGCGCTGACGGGCGGCGTTGCGGGCGAGTTGACGGAGCGCCCGGTCGGCCTCGGCGTAGCCGGCCGGGGCCGGGCGGTCCGGGGTCTCGGGCTCGCGGCGGGCCGGGACGGGCGCCCGGCCGGCACGCAGAGCCGGCGGGACGTCGGCGCCCGCCGGGAGTTCCTTGGGTGGCGCTGCCTCGATGGCGAGCAGCCGACGGCCCTCCAGGGCGCTGGCCCGTTCGGTCTCGGCGGTGGCGTAACGGCGCAGCAGTTCGGCGTGTTCGCTGCGCAGCCGGGCCAGTTCGGCGCGCTTGGCGCGGAGTTTGGCCTCCAGGGCTGCGCGGCGTTCGCGGGACTCCTCGACGTCCGTTTCGAGTTCGGCGATCCGCTCCTCGGTGCGCCACTCGTCGCGCACCCGGGCCCGGGTGAGTTCGGCGACCTTGCGACCTGCCTTACGGTCCCAGTTCCGCAGCAAGACGGCGCCGCTAAGGGCGGCGGCCGCCGCGCCCGCGGCGAGTACCCGTTGGACCAGATCGTCGCCGACGAACCACGCGCCCGCGGCGCAGGCGATTGACGCACCGGCGACCGTGGTGGGAGGAAGCAGCCGGTGGAGGTGGGGGGATTGGCGGTGGCGTCCTCGTGGCATGGCCAGAAACTTACCGTGCGTGCGGGACCGATGGGGCCCCGCACGCCAATCCGTTTCCCGCTGGTTACTTCTTGACCAGTCCCTTGGACTCCAGAAACTCCTGTGCGACATCCGCGGGCTTGAGCCGCTCGGCATCAACCTTGCGGTTCAAGGTGATCAGGTCTTCGGTCGTCAGAGTACCGGTGAGCTTCCCCAGAGCGGTGGCTATCTTCTTGTCGCCGGCGCTCTTGGCATTCACCACCGGGAGCACATTGTCGGCGTTCTGGAGCTTCTTGTCGTCCTTCAGAAGCACCAGCCCGAAGTTGTCGAGAGTGGCGTCCGTGGTGGTGGTGAGCACCAGCTGGTCGGTGCCGTCCTTGACCGCCTGCTTGGCCTGCGGGGTCCCGACTCCCTTGGGGTCCAGGGCGCTGATGTCGATGCCGTACGTCTTCTCCAGGCCCGGCTTGCAGAACACCCTGGTCTCGCACTCTTCACCCGAGGCGAGTTTGACCTTCTGCTGTGATTTACCGAGGTCGGAGAGGGTCTTCAGCTTGTGCTGGGTGGCGAATTCCTTGCTCACCGCGAACGCGTTCTGATCCGTCGCCGCACCGGGGGGCAGCACCTTCAGTCCGCGCGGTCCGGCGAGCTTCTTCAGTGCCGTCACCGTCTTGTCGATGTCGCTGGAGGCGACCGGCTTCGCCTTGGCGCCGTTCTGCTTGGCGTTGAGGAATTCGGCGAGGGTGGAGGCGTATTCCGGAACCACATCGATCTGGCCCTTCTCCAAGGCCGGTTCATACAGCTCGCGATTGGCGAGCGTCTGTACGCGGGTGCGGTACCCGGCGTCGGCGAGGATCCGGGAATAGATCTCGGCGAGCACCTTCGACTCGGTGAAACCGGCCGCGCCGATGACGAGTTCGTCCTTGCCCCCCTTGCCAGCGCCGCCCTTCTCCTCCAGGCTCTGGCCGCCACAGGCGGCCAGCCCGGCCGCCAGTGCCAGGACGGTGCCCGCGACAAGCGCGGTACGGCCCGCGCGCGAGGTGCTGCTCATGGATGCCACCATTCAGTCCGTTCGGATCAGTTCGGGTCCGGTCGAGTCGGTTCGGGCCGGCGCCTCGCGCGGCGCGCCGCGCACGGGGCGTGCCGTCCGCACCGCGCGCCGCCGGCCCCGCATGGGGTCGAGGAGCCGCTCGGCGAGGACGAGGAGGCCCTCCACGGCCAGCGCGAGCACGGCCACCAGCACCGCGCCCGCGACGACCTGGGCGGTGTCGTAGTTGCCGAAGCCCGCGGTGATGATCCGGCCCAGACCGCCGCCGCCGGCGAGCGCGGCGAGCGTCGCGGTCGCCACCACCTGGACGGTGGCGGACCGGAGCCCGGTCATGATCAGCGGGTAGGCGAGCGGTATCTCGACGCGGAGCAGCAGCTGCGGCCCCGACATGCCCATCCCGCGGGCGGCCTCGACGACACCACGGTCCGCCTCCCGCATGCCCAGATAGGCGTTGGTCAGCAGCGGCGGCACCGCGAACAGCACCAGCGCGATCAGCGTCGGCAGGTCCCCGTGCCGGCCCAGCGGGCTGAGCGTCAGCAGCACCAGGACGGCGAACGTCGGCACCGCGCGGCCCACGTTGGAGAGGTTGACCGCCAGCGCCCCGCCCTTGCCGACGTGCCCGAGCCAGAGCGCGACCGGCAGGGCGATCAGGCAGGCGAGCACCAGGCACAGCCCGCTGAGCCAGAGATGCTCCCCGAGGCGGTGCCACACCCCCTTCTCCCCCGCCCAGTTGGCGCCCGTCGTCAGCCACGTCCAGGCTCCCCCGACCGCCCCCATCACACCGCCGCCTTCGCCGTACGGGATCCGCGCCGTCCCCGGGGCGCCGCCGCGGGCCGCACCCGCGTCCAGGGCGTCAGCAGCCGCTGGAGCCCCATCAGCAGCAGATCGGCGAGCAGCGCCAGCAGCACACACAGCACCGACGCCGTGAGCACCTCCGCCTTGAAGAAGCCCTCCATACCGCTGGCTATGAGGTTGCCCAGGCCGCCGTAGCCGACGACCGAGCCGACGGTCGTCATCGCCACCGTCGAGACCGTGGCGATCCGCACCCCGGCGACCACCGCGGGCACCGCGAGCGGGAGTTCCACCTCGAACAGCAGCCGGGCCGGGCCGTACCCCATCCCGCGGGCGGCCTCCCGCACCTCGGCGGGGACCGCCTGCAGACCGGCGAGGATGTTGCGCACCAGGATCGTCAGCGAGTACAGCACCAGGCCCGTGACGACCACCGAGGCCGAGACCCCGAAGACCGGTGTCAGCAGGGCGAACATCGCCAGCGAGGGGACGGTGTAGAGCACCGTCGTCAGCCCCAGGACCGGCCCGGCCGCGCCCCGCCGGCTACGGGCCAGCAGCGCCAGCGGAAAGGCGATCAGCAGCCCGATCGCCACCGATGCGGCCGTGATCCCGATGTGCTGGACCGTAGCGTCGGTCAACTCCTGGCTGCGGGTGCGCAGGTACTCGCCGCAGATCCAGTCGTTGGCCTCCAGACAGCCCGGCCCGGCGCCGCTGCCGCTCATGGTCCGTCACCTCCCCCGCCCTGGCTCACTTCTGCCGTCACTGTCTGCGACCCTAAACCCCAGGACTGACAATCGGCCCGGTCCCGCAGCTCACCGGCCGGATCGCCATCCGCGTGCAACACCACGTTCACGACCGCCCGGCCACAATGGGCCCTTCCGCACCTGGGGGATGAATGATCCGCTTCGAGCACGTCACCAAGCGCTACGCCGACGGCACCACCGCGGTGGACGACCTCACCTTCGAGGTCGCCGAGGGGGAACTCGTCACGCTGGTCGGCCCCTCGGGCTGCGGCAAGACCACGACCATGAAGATGGTCAACCGGCTCATCGAGCCCACCAGCGGGCGGATCTTCCTCGACGGCGAGGACATATCCACCGTCGACCCCGTCCAGCTGCGGCGCCGCATCGGCTACGTCATCCAACAGGTCGGGCTGTTCCCCCACAAGACCGTCCTGGACAACACCGCCACCGTGCCGCACCTCCTCGGCCGCCCGCGCAAGGAGGCCAGGGCCCGCGCCGCCGAACTCCTCGACCTGGTCGGCCTGGACCCGTCGGTGTACGGCGACCGCTACCCCGAGCAGCTCTCCGGCGGCCAGCGCCAGCGCGTCGGAGTGGCCCGCGCCCTGGCCGCCGATCCGCCGGTGCTGCTGATGGACGAGCCGTTCGGCGCGGTCGACCCGGTCGTCCGCGAGCACCTCCAGAACGAGTTCCTGCGGCTGCAGTCCACGCTGCACAAGACGGTGCTCTTCGTCACCCACGACATCGAGGAGGCGGTCCGGCTCGGCGACCGGATCGCGGTCTACGGCGCCGGCCGGATCGAGCAACTGGACACTCCGGCGACGGTGCTGGGCGCCCCCGCGACCCCGTATGCCGCGCAGTTCGTCGGCGCGGACCGGGGGCTGAAGCGGCTGTCGGTCACCCCGGTCGAAACGGGCGACCTGGAGAGCCCGCCGGTCGTCCGGCTCGATGACGCCGCCGCGTCCGCCGCCGACCGGCTCGCGGCCGACGAGGCGCCGTGGGCGGTCGTCCTGGACGCGGACGGCGCGCCGTACGGCTGGGTGGCGGCCGGGGCACTGACGGGCGCCGCAGCGGGCCCCGAAGGACCCGGGGACGGCGTGGGAGCGGCCTCGGAGGCCGGGGCCGGGCGGGAGGCCGCCGGGGCTGCCCCGCAGGGCACCGTCCGGGAGTACGCCCGTCCGATGGCGGCCTGGCTGCCGCTGGGCGCCCCGCTCAGGGAGGCACTCAGCACCCTGCTGCAGCACGACGCCGGCTGGATCGCCGTCCGGGACGGCGACCGCCACCTGGGGGTGCTCACCCCCGGCGGGCTGCACGGCGCGCTGCGCCGCTCGGCCACGGCGGACGCCGCGAACCGTCCGCGCGACGAGGTCTCCCTCGACACCGTGCCGGTCCCCGGCGCCTGACCGGGCGGCGGCTCGGCCGGGTCAGGCCGCCGCGTTCACCCCGCCGTTGCCGTTGCCGTCGTCGTCGGGCAGTTTGCACACCCGCTCCAGGAAGAGCGCCGCGGCGACCACGGCGGCACCGGCGAGCACCGACAGCCCGGCGTGGATCGCCTGGTCCCGACGGGGTTCGACATCGAGCCCGGCGGTCAGCAGGAAGACCCCGACACCGCCGTACAGCCCGGCGACCAGCGACGCCACCAGGGCGCTGGCCTGGCCGAAGACCACCGCGCGGGCGGCGACCAGGGGGTCCACGCCCCTGGCGCCGGGCCGGCGCTCCCGTTGGGCGCGCAGCCGTGTACGGAGGGCGAAGGCGGTGGCGGCGAGCACGGCGGCGAGCAGCGCCAGCACGATCGGGGCGGCTCCCGGAACGCTGGGGAGGGTGCCGAAGGAGTCCCACAGCCGGGCGCCGCCCCAGGCGAGCACCCCGGCTGCCAGGAACAGCCCGACCAGCACCTTGATGTGTAGCTGCTTCACCGAGCGATCGCCTCTCGCACCGTTGTGACCGTCCCTGCCGTCACGACCATCCTGCCGTCCCGGCCGATCCGTCACGGTCTGTCCGTTCCGTTGCCAAACATCCCGCATGGCAACGGCCCGTACGCATCCTGCCGTACGGACCGGTCAGTGCCCCGCGGGGAGCCGGGCGCCCGTCAGGACGCCGACCGGCCCGCAACCCTAACGACTACTCCGGCAGCCGCAGTTCCAGGTCCGCCCGCGCCAGCACCCCGGCACGGCCGACCTCGGAGAGCAGCCCGGCCACCGCGCCGTACCCGGGGACCTCCGCCTCCGGGTCGACGTCGTGCCACGGGACCAGCACGAACGCCCGCTCGTGGGCGCGCGGATGCGGCAGCGTCAGCCGCGGGTCGTCGGAGATCACGTCCTGGTAGGCGACGATGTCGACGTCGATCGTGCGCGGACCCCAGCGCTCGTCGCGGACCCGCTCGAAGGCCTCCTCGATGGCGTGCCCGCGCTCCAGGAGGGAGGCCGGCGGCAGCGTCGTCTTGATCAGCACCACGGCGTTGAAGTACGCGGGCTGACTGCCCGGCTGCACCCCCCACGGCTCGGTCTCGTACACCGGGGAGACCGCCTTGACCCGCAGGCCCGGGGTGTCCTCCAGGGCGTCGACGGCCCCCTGGAGGGTCTCCAGGCGGTTGCCGAGGTTGCTGCCGAGGGAGATCACGGCGCGTTTGGGGTTGGAGAGCGTCACATCGGCGGCGTCCACCTGCTCCACGACGGAGGCGGGCACCGGCTGTACGGTCGGGTCACTGCTGGTGTTCATGTACACGACTCCGAGTGATGGTGATGGTCACGTCGTCGAAGGGAACGGTGATCGGCGCGTCCGGCTTGTGCACCACCACCTCCACTTCCTGCACGCCCTCGTGCTTGAGGCACTGGTCGGCGATGCGCTCCGCCAGGGTCTCGATGAGGTCGACGGGCTCGCCCTGTACGACGGCCACCACCTCCTCGGCCACGACGCCGTAGTGCACGGTCTTGGCGAGATCATCGGAGGCGGCCGCCTGGCGGGTGTCCAGACCGAGGACCAGATCGACGATGAAGGTCTGCCCTTCCTCGCGCTCACGGGGGAACACCCCGTGGTGGCCCCGGGCCTTCAGCCCACGCAGCGCGACACGATCCACGCGAATCACTCCCACTGGTCCACGGCACCTCTGGCGCCACTGTTCGTCGGTTCCGGGCAGCCTCCGGAGCGATCCGGCAACACTGTCCCGCCATCGAATCTACCTTCGAGCACCGACAGTCCTCGCCCACGGGGGCTATGGACAAGACCCCCGCCCGGCTGCTAACAGGCACAGCGCATCCCGCGGGCGGGAGATCGTCCGCGCGGCCTCTTACCCCTCTGCCCGCGCCCCACCCCTACCCGTACCGCACTTGGCTCGAACGGGTGCGCCCTCGCCCGGATGGCTGACGTACCCGGCTGACGCCTTGCGCAGGCCGCCGCTCCGAGCGCAAGACCGGGCGGCATGGCAAGGTTCACAGCCGCCCCTCTCGAGAAGACCGGCAGCCCGCTCCGACAGACCCAGCGCACGGGCCTTCGCCGGGCCGGGCTTCCGCCCGGACACCCCTCACAGGCCGTCTTCGCCGCCCGCTTCCTCGCCCTCGTCGTCCCCCTCGTCGTCCTCCTCGCCGCGGTCCGCCAGCACCGGCGAGCCGTGGTGCGACCACACCCGCCAGCCGTCCTCCGTACGCCGGAAGACATTGGTCGCCACGACCAGCTGACCGATCAGCGGGCCCACCGAGCCGTCGTCCTCCGCGGGGCCGCCGCTGAGGATGTTCTCGGTGCACGTCACCAGGGCGGTGTCGCCCATGACGTCGATCTCCACGTCGGTGAGGAAGAACTGGATGTACTCCGTGTTCGCCATGATCAGCGCGTACGAGCGGAGCACCTCGCCGCGGCCCCGCAGCACCGGCCACCCGGGGTGCACCACGCTCACCTGGCCGTCCAGCCACAGGTCGGACAGCGCCTCGTGATCGCCGCGCTCGATGGTCTCGTACAGGGTCGTGTTCGCCTGCTCGACCAGCTCGATGTCCGTCCGTGGGCCCAAGCCGCTCACACCGTTCCCGTCGTGGTCGCCGTCGTCCCGTCCGCCGGGCCGGCACCGGACGGACCTGCCGCCTGCACCGTCTCCGCCGCCTGCTCCACGGCACGGGCCACCCGCACCGCGTCCGCGCTCGCCCTGACCTCGTGCACCCGCACCGCCCAGGCCCCCTCTCGCGCCACGATCGCCGATACCGCGGCCGTCGCGGCGTCCCGCTCCCGCGCCGGCGGCGGGGCGGCTCCCTCGCCGCCTGCCAGCACCCTGCCCAGGAACCGTTTCCTCGAAGCGGCCACCAGCAGCGGCCGGCCCAGTGAGCGCAGTCGCCCCAGGCCGGAGACCAGCGCCAGATCGTGCTCGGCCTCCTTGGCGAAGCCCAGGCCCGGGTCGATGACGATCCGGTCGGGGTCGACGCCGCCGGCCACCGCCCGCTCCAAGGACCGCGCGAGCTCGTCGACGACCTCGGTGACCACATCGCCGTAAATGGCGCGGTTGTTCATGTCGATGGACCGGCCCCGCCAGTGCATGACCACGAAGGGGACGTGGTGGGCGGCCACCACCGGCACCATGGCCGGGTCGGCGGCGCCCGCGCTGACGTCGTTGACCAGCCGCGCCCCGGCGGCCACCGCCTGCTCGGCCACCGTGGCGCGCATGGTGTCCACGGAGACCACGGCGCCGGCCGCGGCCAGCTCCCGCACCACTGGGACGACCCGGCGCAGCTCCTCCGCCTCGTCCACCCGCGCTGCGCCCGGGCGGGTCGACTCACCGCCCACATCGACCAGGTCGGCGCCCTGCGCCACCAGGTCCAGACCGTGTTTGACGGCGAGTTCGGTGTCGAACCACTGACCGCCGTCGGAGAACGAATCGGGCGTCACATTCACGACACCCATCACCGCACAGCGGTCCCAGTCCGGCAGTCCGGCCACCCGGCCCCGCAAGGTACTCATGGCACCAGCGTAGGCCGTGTCCCGACCGGCCGGATTGCGGCCGCTGCGTGCGGGGACCGGTCGGACGCCGCCCCGCAGCGGCCGGCGGGGAAGCCCGGGTCCGCCCGGCCCTCCCCGCGCCGGTCAGGCGGCCTTGCCGACCGCGCCCGCAGCCCGCACCGGCTCCGTCGCATGCGCGCACGGGCGCGGCTCGGCGGCCTTCCGGCGGCGCAGCACCCGCGGCAGGTGCAGCTCCAGATAGCCCTCGGCCTGCATCGCCGCCAGACTGATGCGCGGAATGTCGCGGCTGTTGCGGAAGACCACGAAACGGGGCTCCCAGCGCGGCCGGAACTTGTCGTTGAACTTGTAGAGCGACTCGATCTGGTACCAGCGGGACAGGAAGATCAGCAACCCCCGCCAGACCCGGATCACCGGCCCCGCGCCGAGCTTCTCCCCGCGCTCCAGGGAGGAGCGGAAGACCGCGAAGTTCAGCGACATCTTCTTGATCGCGAGGTCCGGCGCCGCCTGCAGCGTGACCACGATCAGCAGCTCGTTCATCCCCGGGTCGGCGCTGCGATCGCGCCGCATCCGCTCCAGCGAGATCCCGTCGCCGCCCCACGGCACGAAGTGCTGCATCGCCTTCAAGTCCCCGAACGGGCCGGGCTCCTCGCCCTCAGCGGCGGGCAGGTGCGCGGTGGCGATCAGCGCGTCGCCGTCGGTCTCCGCGTCGATCCGGCCCAGCGCCATGGAGAAGCCGCGCTCGGTGTCGGTGTCCCGCCAGGCGTCCGCGGCCCGCTGGATCCGCGCCAGCTCCGCCGGTTCCAGGTCGCGTACCCGCCGCACCTGGGTGTAGTAGCCGTTGCGCTCGATCCGCTTGACCATCTGCCGGACGTTGCGCATCGCCCGTCCGGTGAGGGTGAAGTCGGCGACGTCCACGATCGCCTCGTCGCCGAGCTCCAGCGCGTCCATGCCGGTCTCCCGGGTCCACACCTGGCCGCCGGTCTCGCTGCAGCCGGTGACCGCGGGCGTCCAGGAGTGCGCCCGGGCCTCCTCCATGAAGCGCTCGATGGCGCCCGGCCAGGCCTCCACATCGCCTATCGGGTCGCCACTGGCGAGCATCACACCGGAGATCACCCGGTAGCAGACCGCGGCCTTGCCGGTCGGGGAGAACACCACGCCCTTGTCGCGGCGGAGCGCGAAGTAGCCCAGCGAGTCCCGGTCGCCGTGCCGGGCGAGCAGCTCGCGCAGCTGCTGCTCGTCGTCCTCGGTCAGCCGGGCCGCTGGGTGCTCGGGGCGGAAGGCGAGGTACGCGGTGGTGGCGACGGTCAGCAGACCGAGCGCGCCGAGCGAGTAGCCGACCGTGTCACCGACGCCCTCGGTGTAGCCGATCGGGCCTTCGAAGCCGAACAGGCCCCACAGGACGTGCTGGGTGCGGTCCCAGAAGGACGGGGCACCGATCGTCTTGTGGGGGTGCGAGCTGACGATGATCATGCCGATGCCGAAGCTGGCGCCGCCCAGGACGACGAAGTTGGCCACGGCCTTCCAGCGGCTGCGCGGGTCGGGCAGCGCCGCGAACTCCCGCCGGTGCCACACCAGGAAGCCCAGCAGCAGCAGCGAGAGCGCCGCCCCGCACACGGAGTGCCGGTACACCAGCTGGGCGGCGATGCCCACCGGGAGCAGCGCCACCGCCGCCACCCAGGCCCGCCGCTTACGCCGTTTGAGACCATGGGCCAGCAGGAGCAGCAGAATGCCGACGACGATGGAGGCGGCCGCCGCCAGCGGACTCACCGCGCCGGGCAGCACCTCGGCGACCGCATGCACTCGGCTGTGCCGGAACCGCGGGAAGACCCCGGCCGCCAGGTTCAACAGGCCGACGACCACTCCGGCCGTTCCGACGAACCGCGGCACCGATTCGGGCCGCGGGCCGCGGAGCCAGCGTGGCCTTCGCCACGCAACCTTCTCCGACTTTTCGCCATCTAGCCTGTCAGACATCACTTTCCCGTCGCCCCGGTCGAGAGAACGTGCGAGCCTTGTCGCAGCATCTGGACTTTTTGCGCCCTGTATGACGGCGTTTCAGGGCTAGGGGTTCCACTAGCGGTACGGATGGCCCGGCCGCCCGGAAGAAAGCACCACATGGGTCTCACCAGCAAGAAAGTGCTGCTTCTTGCCGTCCTCGTCGCGGTGGCACTGTTTGTCCTCACGGTCTGGCTCTGGCCGCGCCTGTCCAAGGGGAACTGGCGCGCCGTCCTCGGACGCGTCGGGCTCCTCCTGGCCACCCAGTTGTCGATCTTCGCCGCGATCGGCCTCTACGCCAACAACTCCTTCGGCTTCTACGCCTCCTGGGCCGACCTCTTCGGCCAGGAGCAGGAGCCGGGCGTGATCACCAACTACCACTCGGGGCCGAACGGCACCAAGCTCCAGATGCTGGGGACCGAGCGGATCAGCGTCCAGAACGGGTCCCGCCCCACGTCCGCCGGCCGGATCGACAAGGTGCTGATCCGCGGCGAGCACTCCCGGATCGCCAGCCCGGCCTTCGTCTATCTGCCCCCGCAGTACTTCCAGAAGAAATACGCGAAGGCGAAATTCCCGGCGGCGCTGGTGCTCACCGGCTACCCGGGCACCGCCGAGGCGCTCTACAAGAAGCTGCATTTCCCTCAGACGCAGCACGAACTGCTCAAACAGCGCAAAATGCGGCCGACCGTCCTGGTGATGATGCGCCCGACGGTGGCGCCGCCCCGTGACACCGAGTGCGTCGACATACCGAACGGCCCGCAGACCGAGACCTTCTTCACCAAGGACCTGCGCCGGGACATCGCCGAGCACTACCGAATAGGGAGTGCGGCGAAGAGCTGGGGCGTCATCGGCGACTCCACCGGCGGCTACTGCGCGCTGAAGATGACGATGCGCCACCCCGACGCGTACTCCACCGCTGTTGCCCTGTCGGGCGCGTACAAGGCTCCCCGGGACACCACCACCGGTGACCTCTTCGGCGGGAGCCGGCAGCTGGAGCGGGAGAACAACCTGTTGTGGCGTCAGCGCCACCTGCCCGCGCCCTCGGTGAACCTGCTGGTCACCACCAGCAAGCAGGGCGAGGGGAACTACCACCAGACGCTGCGGTTCATCGAGCAGACCAAGTCGCCCACGCACGTCTCGTCGATCATCCTCGACAGCGGCGGCCACAACTTCAACACCTGGCGCCGCGAGATCCCGGCAGCCCTGCAGTGGCTGGGCGACCGCCTCAAGGCCTGACCGAGGGGGCGTCGAACGGGGCGGGCGAGACGCACGCACGCCCCGGCGGCGCGAGGGGCGGGGGCCGGTGGGCCCGCCGATGACGGCGCGGCGGGCCCCGCCGCGGCCGAAGGGCCTCAGCGGGCGAGTATCAGGCTCATCGCCTCGGCACGGGTCGCCGCGTCCCGCAGCTGCCCGCGGACGGCCGAAGTGGTCGTCTTGGCACCGGGCTTACGGACCCCGCGCATGGTCATGCACATGTGCTCGCACTCGATGACGACGATCACGCCGCGCGGCTCCAGGATCTCCATCAGGGAGTCCGCGATCTGCGTGGTCAGCCGCTCCTGCACCTGCGGCCGGCGGGCGAACACATCGACCAGCCGGGCCAGCTTCGACAGGCCGGTGATCTTCCCGTCCGCGGACGGGATGTAGCCGACGTGCGCCACCCCGACGAAGGGGACCAGGTGGTGCTCGCAGCTGGAGACCAGTTCGATGTCCTTGACCAGCACCATCTCGTCGTGACCGAGGTCGAACGTGGTCGTCAGCACGTCCTCCGGCTTCTGCCGCAGGCCGGCAAAGATCTCCTTGTACGCCCGAGCCACCCGTGCCGGAGTCTCCAGCAGGCCCTCACGATCCGGGTCCTCGCCCACCGCGATGAGCAGCTCGCGGACGGCATTCTCGGCACGCTTCTCGTCGAACTCGCCGATCGTGCCGTCGATGCCCAGCGTCACAGGGTCGGTCATGTGGTGCCTCGTTCCTTCTGCGCCCGCGGAGAATCGCGGTGGAATCGCGGAATGCCGCGCCCCCCAAGGCTAAACCTTGGGGGGCGCGGCAGGTATTTCCGGGGCCGGTGGCCGGCCCGCGGGATCAGCCCTCGGTACGCGGCTCCTCGGGAGCCTCCGCCTTCTCCGTGGAGACGGTGGTGGGCGTCGCCGAGCCGTTGGCCGGAGCCAGCTCCCTGGGCGAGAGCACCGGCGGGCGGGTGGAGGGCGTACGGCGCGAGGAGCCGGTCCACGCCGGGCGGGCCGGGCGCTTGACCACGTGCTTGAACAGCTCGGCGATCTCCTCCTTGCCGAGCGTCTCCTTCTCCAGGAGCGTCAGCACGAGGTTGTCGAGCACATCGCGGTTCTCGACCAGGATCTCCCACGCGTCGTTGTGCGCGGCCTCGATGAGCTTCTTGACCTCCTCGTCGACCAGCGCGGCGACCTCCTCGGAGTAGTCGCGCTGGTGACCCATCTCACGGCCCAGGAAGGGCTCGGAGTTGTCGGTGCCGAACTTGATCGCACCCAGCCGCTCGGTCATGCCGTACTGCGTGACCATGGCGCGGGCGGTGGCGGTCGCCTTCTCGATGTCGTTCGCGGCACCGGTGGTCGGGTCGTGGAAGACCAGCTCCTCCGCAGCGCGGCCGCCCAGCATGTAGGCCAGCTGGTCGAGCATCTCGTTGCGGGTGGTGGAGTACTTGTCCTCGTCGGGCAGGACCATGGTGTAGCCCAGGGCCCGGCCGCGGGACAGGATCGTGATCTTGTGGACCGGGTCGGAGTTCGGGGAGGCCGCCGCGACCAGGGCGTGTCCGCCCTCGTGGTACGCGGTGATCTTCTTCTCCTTCTCGGACATGATCCGGGTCCGCTTCTGCGGTCCGGCCACGACGCGGTCGATCGCCTCGTCCAGGAACTTGTTGTCGATCAGCTTCTCGTCGCTGCGGGCCGTCAGCAGGGCGGCCTCGTTCAGCACGTTCGACAGATCGGCACCGGTGAAGCCGGGGGTGCGCTTGGCGACGGCCGAGAGGTCGACGTCCGGGGCGACCGGCTTGCCCTTCTGGTGGACCTTGAGGATCTCCAGGCGGCCCTGGAGGTCCGGGCGGTCCACGGCGATCTGCCGGTCGAAGCGGCCGGGGCGCAGCAGCGCCGGGTCGAGGATGTCCGGACGGTTCGTGGCGGCGATCAGGATCACACCGCCCTTGACGTCGAAGCCGTCCATCTCGACCAGCAGCTGGTTGAGGGTCTGCTCACGCTCGTCGTGACCGCCGCCCAGGCCCGCACCACGGTGCCGGCCGACGGCGTCGATCTCGTCGACGAAGACGATCGCCGGGGCGTTCGCCTTGGCCTGCTCGAACAGGTCGCGGACCCGGGAGGCACCGACACCGACGAACATCTCGACGAAGTCGGAGCCGGAGATCGAGTAGAACGGGACGCCCGCCTCGCCGGCGACGGCGCGCGCGAGCAGCGTCTTGCCCGTTCCGGGCGGGCCGTACAGCAGCACGCCCTTGGGAATCTTGGCACCCACGGCCTGGAACTTGGCCGGTTCCTGCAGGAACTCCTTGATCTCATGGAGCTCCTCGACGGCCTCGTCCGACCCGGCGACGTCCGCGAAGGTCGTCTTGGGGGTGTCCTTGGTGATCAGCTTCGCCTTGGACTTCCCGAAGTTCATCACCCGGGAGCCGCCGCCCTGCATCTGGTTCATCACGAACAGGAAGACGACCACGATGAGGACGATGGGCAGCAGCGAGAGCAGCACACCGACGAACGGGTTCTGCTTCGACGGGGAGACGGTGTACCCGTCCTTGATCTCGCCGGTCTGGTACTTGGCCTGCAGGTTCTTTGCCAGGTCGACGCCCTGGTCGCCGATGTAGCTGGCCTGGATCTTGTTGGAGCCGTCGACCTTGTTGGAGCCGGACAGCTCGACCTTGATCTTGTTCTCGTCACCGGTCGTCAGCTCGGCGGATTTCACCTTGTTGTCAGCGATCGCCTTGACGACCTGACCGGTGTCCACCGTCTTGTAGCCGCCGGACGAGCCGACGACCTGCATCAACACGACCACGGCGAGGACGGCCAGCACGATCCACATGACCGGCCCACGGAAGTATCGCTTCACGTCCATCCATACGGAGCCGTTGACGGCCCCGTCCCTCCTGCCACAGTGAGGCACAACGCCCTCGGGAGGGTTGGTCGTGCGTACGGTGTATTACTGGCCCGAAAAACAAACTGCCTTCGGACGGTACCCCAGCATTGTCACCCGGCGCCTGCGCCGACAGTGAACATGCAGCCGAGGATTCCGCTCTCCCTGCTCCAACGGCGGGAAGCCCCGAAGGGTTCCCGCCGTGCCGGAGGAGCCTCTCAGCCGCCGTAGACGTGCGGTGCGAGGGTGCCGACGAAGGGCAGGTTGCGGTACTTCTCGGCGAAGTCCAGGCCGTAGCCGACGACGAACTCGTTGGGGATGTCGAAGCCGATCCACTTCACGTCGATGGCGACCTTGGCCGCGTCCGGCTTGCGCAGCAGGGTGCACACCTCCAGCGAGGCCGGCTCACGCGAACCGAGGTTCGACAGCAGCCAGGACAGCGTCAGGCCGGAGTCGATGATGTCCTCGACGATCAGGACGTGCTTGCCCTTGATGTCGGTGTCGAGGTCCTTGAGGATGCGAACCACGCCGGAGGACTGGGTGCCCGCGCCGTAGGAGGACACGGCCATCCAGTCCATCGTGACGGGGGTGGACAGCGCGCGCGCCAGGTCCGCCATCACCATCACGGCGCCCTTGAGGACACCGACGATGAGCAGGTCCTTGCCCGCGTACTCCGCGTCGATCTTCGCCGCCAGCTCCGCCAGCTTGGCGTCGATCTCTTCCTTGGTGATGAGTACCGACTGCAGGTCGGAGCCCATGTCCTTGTCGTCCACCCGTGCCACTCTCGCTCGGTTCGGTTCACGTCATCCGTGAAACTTCAGCTGCAAGGCGGCGTCCGTGGCTCAGCCCTGCCGGATGACAAGTCTGCCACCCTGCCGCCGGACACCCACCCGCCCGGGGAGGTTGATGGCTCCCTGCCCGCGCCAGGCGGTGATCAGCCGGTCCACTTCCTCGATGTGGCGGGCGAAGAGCGAACCGGCCGGGGAGCCGGCCCCGATCACCGCCCGGCGCAGCACCCGGCGGCGCACGGCGGGCGGCAGCGCGAACAGTCCGGCGACGTCGAGGCCGCCGGTCTCGTCGAGCACGGTGCCCTCGGCCGCGGCGGCCCAGGCGTCCAGGGCGTCGGCGTCGTCGCGGGAGAGCTGGGCGGTACGGGCCAGCGCCTCCACCACGCCCTTGCCGAGCGCCTTCTCCAGGGCGGGCAGGCCCTCGTGGCGCAGACGGGAGCGGGTGTAGGCGGGGTCGGTGTTGTGCGGGTCGTCCCAGACGGGCAGCGACTGGATCAGGCAGGCCTTGCGGGCGGTCTGGCGGTCCACGTCGAGGAAGGGCCGGCGGTAGCGGCCGTCGTGCCCGCTGGTGGCGGCCATCCCGGAGAGCGAGCGGGTGCCGGAGCCGCGGGCGAGGCCGAGGAGCACGGTCTCGGCCTGGTCGTCGCGGGTGTGGCCGAGGAGGACGGCGCCGGCGCCGTGGCGTTCGGCGGTGGCGTCCAGGGCGGCGTAGCGGGCGTCCCGGGCGGCGGCCTCGGGGCCTCCTTCGCGGCCCACGGTGACGGCGACGACCTCGACGGGGTCGAGCCGCAGGGCCCGCAGCCGCAGGGCGACCTCGGCGGCGCGGAGGTCGGAGCCGTCCTGGAGGCCGTGGTCGACGGTGACGCCGCCGGCGCGGACGCCCAGCTTGGGGGCCTCGAAAGCGAGAGCGGAGGCGAGCGCCATCGAGTCGGCGCCGCCGGAGCACGCGACGAGCACCAGCGGGGGCTCGTGCCGGTCGTGTGCGCAGTGGTGGTTGAGCACGTCGTGGAGTACGCGGCGGACCGCCAGGCGTATCGCGGCGACCGCTGGATGGGGACCCATGTCCGTTTCCAATCGTTCAGCTGGGAGCCTCAGGCCGGCGAGGCACCTTCGTCACGGAGAGTGCCTAGATGGTGACAGAGGCGAGCGGTTCCCCGAGCATTGCACGCCTATCCATCGGTAACGGTCCCTCAGACGGGTGATTGAAGGGGCGCTCTTCTGCCACGCGACGAGCCCGGCTCACAACTTCCGCCTACGGTGCCCCGTCCGCCTTGCGGTGCACCCGCGCGATCCAGTCCGCCGGTTCGGCGATCTCCTGTTTGGTCGGAAGGGTGTTCGGCGAGGTCCACACGCGGTTGAAGCCGTCCATGCCGACCTCCTCGACGACCGCCCGGACGAACCGCTCCCCGTCGCGGTACTGCCGCAGCTTGGCGTCCAGCCCGAGCAGCTTGCGCAGCGCCTGGTCGAGCCGGCCGGCGCCGCTGGCCCGGCGCTTTTGGAACTTCTCCCGGATCTCGGCGACCGACGGCACGACGTCGGGGCCCACCCCGTCCATCACGTAGTCCGCGTGCCCCTCCAGCAGGGACATCACCGCGGTCAGCCGTCCGAGGATCTCCCGCTGCGCCGGGGTCTGGACGAGGTCGACCAGGGACCGGCCGTCCTCGTCGCCCTCCTCGCCCTCGGGCTTGGCGCCGGCCAGCGACTGGGCGGCCTGGCGCAGCCGCTCCAGGAGGGCGCCCGGGTCGATGTCGGTCTCGCCGAGGAACGACTGGATCTCGCCCTCGATGTGGTCGCGCAGCCAGGGCACGGCGGTGAACTGCGTGCGGTGGGTCTCCTCGTGCAGGCACACCCACAACCGGAAGTCGTGCGGCGCCACTTCGAGCTCGCGCTCCACGTGGACGATGTTCGGGGCGACCAGCAGCAGCCGGCCACCCTGGGCCGCGGCCGGCAGCTCGCGGGAGGCCGGGGCGAAGGTCTCGTACTGGCCGAGGACGCGGGACGCCAGGAACGACAGCAGCATGCCCAGCTCCACGCCGGTCACCTTGCCGCCGACCGCGCCGAGCACCGCACCGCCGGGGACCGTCGAGCGGCGGTCCTCCATCTTCGCCAGCAGCGGCTTGAGCACGGCGCGGAAGCCCGCCACGTTGGCCCGGATCCAGCCGGGCCGGTCCACGACCAGCACCGGGGTGTCGTGCGGCGCCCCGCCCGCCGCGTCGGGCTGTGCCAGCCGCGTGAAGGCGCGCACGTGCGCCTCGGAGGACTTGGCGTGCCGGCGCAGCTCGGCGACGATCGCCCGCGCCTCGTCCCGGCTCACCTCCGGACCCGGGCGTACGAACCGGGTCGCGGTCGCGACCGCGAGATTCCAGTCGACCATCTCGGTCCCACCGATGCTCGTCATGAGTTCACCGTACGTGGGTGCCCGGGCCCGGGGTAGCCGACGGCGGCTTCGGGCTTCACCTTCGCGCGCCCGGTACGCGCCGCCCCGACGGCGGCGGCACCGGGCGCACCGTCCGGCGCGTCAGCGGCAGCCGCAGTTCGCCACCGCCGAGGCGAGGTTGTCGAGGGCCTTCTGGGCGCCCTGGGGGTCGGTGGTGCCGGAGGTCATGAAGGAGAAGACCAGCAGCCGGCCGTCGGCGTCGACGACGGTGCCGGCGAGGGTGTTCACGCCGGTGAGCGTGCCGGTCTTGGCGCGTACCGCCCCGGCGCCGGCGCTCTGGCCGGCGTAGCGCCCGCTGAGGGTGCCGGTGAACGCCGCGACCGGCAGACCGGTGACCACCGGGCGCAGGGCGGGCTGGCCGGGGCTCGCGGCCTGCACCAGGAGGTGGGAGAGCAGGGTGGCGGAGACCTTGTCGGTGCGGTCCAGGCCGCTGCCGTCGGCGAAGACGGCCCCGGCGAGCGGGAGCCGCTGACGGGCCAGGGCGGTGCGCACCGCCTGGGACGCGCCGGCGAAGCTCGCCGGCCGGCCGGAGCCCAGGGCGGTCTGGCGGGCCAGCGCCTCGGCGATGTCGTTGTCGGAGTGGGTGAGCATCCGCTCCACCAGGGCGGACAGCGGCAGCGAGTGGACGGTGGCGAGGCGGTCGGGCTTCTTGGGCGCCTTGGCGGCGGCCGGGTCGCCGTCGACGGTGATGCCGCGCTGGTGGAGGAGGTCGGCGAAGGCGCGGGCGGCGTCGTCGGCCGGGTCGGCCGCACGCGGCGCGGGGCCGTGGTCGCTGTCGTCCAGGCGCGCCTCGTCGGCCATCAGCGCGGTGACCGGGGCGAGGTTCTCGTTGGGGCCGATGGGGTGGTCGACCGGGCCGGAGTAGGCGGAGGTGTCGTAGCCGAGCTCCACCGTGGTCCGGTGTTCCTTGCGCAGGGCGCGGGCGGTCGCATCGGCCAGGGTGCGGAGGCTGGCGGGCTGTTCCACGGTGCCGGGCTGCGGGGCGCGGGCGGTGAGCGTGGGGTCGCCGCCACCGACCAGGACGATGCGGTCCTTGCCGGCACGGACGACGGTGGTGTCGATGCGGTGGTCGGGACCGCGGGTGGCGAGTGCGGCGACGGCGGTGGCGAGCTTGACCGTGGAGGCCGGGGTGGCGGCCTTGTCCTGGTCGGCGCCGAAGACCTGCCGGCCGGCGGCGACATCGAGCACCGAGGCGGTGCGCAGCGGCCCCAGCGCCGGGTCCTTCAGCAGCGGTTCCAGGGCGTCGGCGAGCCCCGCGCCGGTGGGCACCGGCGCCGCGCCACGGCCGGCCGCACCGGCCGTGGGGTCGCCCAGCGCGGGCAGGACGGGCGGGGCGCTGGGCGCGGGCCGGACCCGGTCCCCGGCGTGATGCTCGCCACTGGCACCGTCCATCACGGCCGCCTCCGCCCGCTCGGCCGTACGCTGACCCGAGTCCCACGGGCCGGCCGCCGCCACCGCGACGGTCGCGACCGCCAGCCCGGTTGCTGCGGAGACCACCGTCAGCCGCCAGGTCTGCCGGGTGTGGCGCGGTGTGGCCTCCCAGGCCTGCTGCGCGGTGTCGGTCGCTGCCCGTACGGAGCGGCCCGCCGCGCGCGACGCCGTCCGCGCGGAACGCTGCAACGACTGCCATCTGACCTGCCACGTTCTGGTCTCCGGCACCTCGGACCAGCCCCTTTCGCCACCACACACCTGCGTGGGGGACACTTAATCACCAGACGTATGTGTTGATCATGGAGGAGCCACCCGTGGAGTTCGACGTCACCATCGAGATCCCGAAGGGTTCGCGGAACAAGTACGAGGTGGACCACGAGACCGGTCGGATCCGCCTGGACCGTCGACTCTTCACCTCGACCAGCTACCCGGCCGACTACGGCTTCGTCGAGAACACCCTGGGTGAGGACGGCGACCCGCTGGACGCCCTGGTCATCCTGGACGAGCCGACCTTCCCCGGATGCCTCATCAAGTGCCGTGCCATCGGCATGTTCCGGATGACGGACGAGGCCGGCGGCGACGACAAGCTGCTGTGCGTCCCGGCGTCCGACCCGCGGGTGGAGCACCTCCGCGACATCCACCACGTGTCGGAGTTCGACCGCCTGGAGATCCAGCACTTCTTCGAGGTCTACAAGGACCTGGAGCCCGGCAAGTCCGTCGAGGGCGCCGACTGGGTCGGCCGCACCGACGCCGAGGCCGAGATCGAGGCCTCGTACAAGCGCTTCGAGGCGCAGGGCGGCCACTGATCCGGCGCCCCGGCCCCCCGATGGCGGGCCGAGCGCGGCCCCGCACGCCGTGGGCCGCGCTCTGATTTTCGTACGCGAACGGGCGGCACCCAGTCGGGTGCCGCCCTTCGCTGCGTGTCGGGCCGGACGGGCCCAGGGGGTCAGAAGCCCCGGGTGCGCTTGGCGGCGCGGCGGCCGAGGCCGCCCTCCTGGACGACCGGCGTGCGCAGGACGAGCCGGGCGACCTCGGCGCCGAGGTTGACCCCGACGGCGATGGCCAGCGCCAGCGAGGCGGCCTGGACCAGCGACGTCAGGCCCTGCGGCAGGTGCCCCTGGGCGAAGTTGAGCAGGCCGAAGTACGTGGCGCTACCGGGCAGCAGCGGGCCGATGGCCGCGGTGACGTACGGCAGCGCGGAGGCGTAGCGGTAGCGGGAGAGCAACTGGCCGAAGAGGCCGACCAGTCCGGCCGCGATGGCGGTGGCGGGCACCGCGTTGATGCCGGCGACGTGGGCGAGGGCGCCGTACACCACCCAGGCCACCCCGCCGTTTATGGTCGCGAAGGCCACGGTGTGACGTTCCTGCTGGAGCAGCACGCAGAACGCCAGCGCCAGCAGCATGGCCGCGATGGTCTGCACCACCGGCGCCTTGTAGACCTGCAACGCCTGCTCGGGGTTGAGCCGCCGGAGGCCGGGGTTCAGTTGGAGCCCCACATACAGCACGCTGAGCACGCCGACGACGATGCCGACGATGAGGTAGCCGACCTCCAGCAGGCGGGCCGCGGCGGTGATGTAGTAGCCGGTCAGCCCGTCGTGCACACCGGCGACCAGCGCCCGCCCCGGGATCAGCGCGAACAGCCCACCGGTGATCACCGCGGACGCCTGCACATTGGCGTGCGCCAGGCCGAAGGCGACACCGACCGCCGCGGGCGGCATCGCGGCGACCACGAACTGGTAGAACTCCGGCAGCCCGCGCCCGGACGCCAGCCAGGCCAGCCGGTCGCCGAGCATCGAGCCCACCGCGGCCGCCAGGAACACCAGCGACTCACCGCCGACGAGCATCGAGGCCGCGCCGGACAGCAGCCCGGAGGCCACCGTCAGCGCCCAGCTCGGGTAGGGGTGGCGGTTACGGCGGATCTCGGCCAGGCCGCGGTAGGCCTCTTCGAGGGTGATGCCTTCGGAGGTGATGTCGTCGACCAGCCGGAACACCGCGGACAGCCGGGTGTAGTCCACGCCGCGGCGCCGGACCGTCCGGCTCGCGGTGACCGGGTCGTCGACCAGCGAGGGCTGGTACGAGATGGACAGCAGGGTGAAGGTGACGGTCGGCTCGACGCGCTCCAGCCCGTAGGCGTAGGCGACGCCGAACATCGCCGCCTCGACGTCCTCCGCGCCTTCACCGCCGGCGAGCAGGATCTCGCCGATGCGCAGCGTCAGGTCGAGGACGCGGGGGACGGCGGGCCCGGTCTCCTCGTCGCCGCCCCCGAGCCGCTCCGGTACCGGCCGCTCCCCCACCGGCATCCGCAGCATCGTGCGCATCCGGTCCTGCCAGGGCGCTTCCTTGGTCAGGTGGATGACGGGGATGCCGTGCGGCGGGGTGAAGGCCGCGCTCAGGGCGGTGGCGCCGGCGGGGGTGGGCAGCGGGGTCTGCCCGGTGGTGCTGCCGGGCCGTACGAAAGCGGAACCCTCCGGCTCGGCGGGCGCCTCCGGGCGCAGACCGGCCGGCAGGGCGAACTCGGAGGTGGGGTGCTCGTCCTCGGGGATCGGGGGGTGGGGAACACCGAGCGGCGGGGTGAAGGCGCTGTGCGCCTCGTCCGGCGGCTTGCGGTCCTCGGGGGAACCGCCGGCCTGCTCCGATGCATGTGGGTCCGACACCACGGGTCTTCGCTCCTTGTTGGCCTCCTGGGGGGTGGTCCAAGGACACGATGCCTGATCGCCGGACGTGGTGCGCGCGCGGGGCGCTAATTTCCGCTACCGCCCGCGGGCACCGCGAGGCGGGCGGACTGGGCGGGCGGACTGGGCGGGTTGGGGCACTGCTTTCGGAGCGCCCTACGGGACAGCCCTCAGCGCTTGGCGTGCCGCCCCCGCCGCGCGCTCTCCGCGGTGGCGCCGTGCGGACGGCCCGGCAGGTCCTGCCCGGCCGGCACCGGCCCCTCCTTCTTGGCCTTGCTGCGGGCCCGCAGGAATTCGATGGCGATCGGGACGACCGAGATCAGCACGATCGCGACCAGCATCAGCTCGATGTTCTTGTGGACGAACTCGACGTTGCCCAGCAGCGCGCCGAGCAGGGTGACACCGGCGCCCCACAGCGCACCGCCGATGACGTTGAAGGTGATGAAGGAGCGGTAGTTCATCCGGCTCACACCGGCGACGATCGGCGTGAAGGTCCGCACGATCGGCACGAAGCGGGCCAGGATCAGCGACTTGGGGCCGTACTTCTCGAAGAACTCGTGCGCCTTCTCGACGTTCTCCTGCTTGAACAGCCGGGAGTCGGGGCGCTTGAAGAGCGAGGGGCCGACCTTGCGGCCGAAGAGATAGCCGGCCTGGTCGCCGAGGACGGCGGCGAGCACGACCAGGCAGCACACCAGCCACAGGGGGCGGTCCAGCTTGTTGGTGGTCACCAGCAGTCCGGTGGTGAACAGGAGCGAGTCCCCCGGCAGGAAGAAGCCGATCAGCAGGCCGGACTCCGCAAAGACGATGACCAGGACGCCGATCAGGCCGAACGTCGCGATCAGATAGTCCGGGTCCAGCCACTGCGGGCCGAGCGCGAGAGTATTCACGGGGTGAAGGCTCCTGGGTCGAGGGCGCCGGATCGTGCGAGCGACGGGGAAGCAGGCGCGTGTGCGGCCCAAAGCTATCAACGCCGGATGACCCCCGGTGGTTCCAGGCGGGCTCCCCGGCCTCCACCCGACCGCTCCCCGACCGCTGGCCGGGCGGGCGGGGTCGGGTGATGCTGGCCGTGAGGAGGTGCACCGCGCATGGGCATCGATGAGTACGGCGGCGGGCAGCACGCGCAGTCCGACGTCCTGGTCGTGACGACGAACGACGTACCGGGGTACCGGGTGGAGCGGATGATCGGTGAGGTCTTCGGCCTCACGGTGCGCTCCCGGCATGTGGGCAGCCAGATCGGCGCCGGCCTGAAATCGCTGGTCGGCGGCGAGCTGAAGGGGCTGACCAAGACCCTGGTGGAGACCCGTAACCAGGCGATGGAGCGGCTGGTGGAGCAGGCCCGCTCGCGGGGTGCCAATGCGGTGTTGATGTTCCGCTTCGACGTCACCGAGGCCGCGGACGTGGGCACCGAGGTGTGCGCGTACGGCACCGCGGTGGTGCTGGCCCCGCGGTCCTGATGAGGGGCCGCGGGCGGCGGGGCCAGGGTCCGTACGGCGCTCAGGAGTGCCGCGCGGCGTTGGCCAGGATCGCCCGCCTCAGGTAGGCGGCCAGCCCCGGCTTGATCTTCTCGAAGGTGGCCGTGAAGCGCTCGTCCGCGGTGTACATCTCGGCGAGCCCGGTGTGGATCTCGAAGGTGCAGTCGTAGAAGTTCCGGCTGATCTGCTGCCGGTGCTCCTCGGCGAGGTCCATCGCCGCCGGCGAGCCGGGCTCGGCGCCGGACTCCATCAGGGCGGCGAACGCCTCGGTGTTCCGCGCCGCCTCGCCCTTGATCCGCAGCCAGTCCTCCTTGGTGTACGCGGCCGCCCGGCGCTGTGACTGCCGGTAGGGCTCGGTGTCGCCCCAGCGCTGCCGCGCCTGCTGCTCGTACTGGTCCGGGTCGTACTCCCCGAAGGCCTCGAACTTCTCCTCGGGCGTGAGGTTGATGCCCATCTTCCGTGCCTCCATGGCGTGTTCGACGGCCTCGGCCATCGTGCGCAGCTGCTCGATCCGGGTGGACAACAGGTCGTGCTGGCGCCGCAGGTGGTCCAGCGGGTCGGCGTCCGGGTCGTCGAGCAGGACCGCGACCTCGTCGAGCGGGAAGCCCAGCTCCCGGTAGAACAGGATCTGCTGGAGCCGGTCGAGGTCGGCGTCGTCGTAACGCCGGTGACCGGCATGGCTGCGGGCGCTCGGGGCGAGCAGCCCGATCTCGTCGTAGTGGTGCAGGGTGCGCACGGTCACTCCGGCGAATTCCGCGACCTGGCCTACCGAATGGCTCACTTCCGCTCCCTTCTCGGTACGCGTTCCACCGTGGTTCCTCACGCCGCGTGAGGTGCAAGTCCGGATGGTGAAAAAGCCGGTGGGGGGACGGGCGACGGGTGAGATCCTGCCGCTCATGCTGGGGATAACGGATCTGTCCACCTATCTGGCGGGGCTCGCGCTGATCATTCTGCTGCCGGGCCCGAATTCGCTGTACGTCGTCTCGGTGGCGGCGCGGCGCGGGCCGCGGGTGGCGTACCGGGCGGCGGCCGGTGTGCTGTGCGGGGACACGGTGCTGATGACGTTGTCGGCGGGCGGGGTGGCCTCGCTGCTGCAGGCCAGTCCGGTGCTGTTCACGCTCGTCAAGTTCGCCGGCGCTGGCTACCTGACCTGGCTGGCGGTGGGCATGCTGCGCGGCGCCTGGGCGCTGTGGCGCGGGCGGGAGGTCCGCCGGGCCGCACGGGACGGCAACGGGGCGGCCGCGGCGCCGAAGGAGGCCGCCGAGCGGCCGTACCGCCGGGCGCTGGTGGTCAGCCTGCTCAACCCGAAGGCGATCCTGTTCTTCATTTCGTTCTTCGTGCAGTTCGTGGACCCGGCGTATGCGCACCCGGTGCTGTCGTTCCTGACGCTGGGCGCCTGGGCGCAGCTGTTCAGCTTCACCTACCTGTCGGTCCTGATCTTCAGTGGGGCGTATCTGGCGGCGACGTTCCGGCGGCGCAGGCGGCTGACGGCCGGGCTGTCCGCGGGCGCCGGCGCGGCGTTCCTGGGGTTCGCGGCCAAGCTGTCGCTGGCCAGCGCGAGCTGAGTCGGCGCAGGCTCAGGCGGCTCAAGCTGAGTCAGCGCCGGCCGGGCCGGCGGTGGCTGAGCGAGCGACAGCCGGCCGGCCGGCCGGCCGGCGACAGCGTGGACGGCGCCCCGCGCGCCGGCCGGGTGAGCGCCGCCTTCCGGGGCGCGGCCCGCCCGGTGCGCTTCCACTGGGCGAACCCTGGAGGCCACTCACCCCCTATGCCCGTATTGTCGGGTTGCAGGAGGTGGGTCCATGCCCGTCCACGACATCCACGTGGCCGTCATCTACTACTCGTCCACCGGCACCATCGCCGAACTCGCGCGGCGGATCGCGGACGCCGCCGAGCACGCCGGCGCCGACGTACGGCTGCGCCGAACGGCCGAACTCGCCCCCCAGACGGCGATCGACGCCCACCCGGCCTGGGCCGCCAACGCCGCGGCCACCGCGGACATCATGGAGGCCACCCACGAGGACGTGCTCTGGGCGGACGCGGTGATCTTCGGGACCCCGACCCGCTTCGGCAATGTGTCCTCCCAGCTCAAGCAGTACCTCGACACCCTGGGCGGCCTCTGGCAACAGGGCCGCCTGGCCGACAAGGTCTACAGCGGCTTCACCGCGTCCGCCACCCGGCACGGCGGCCAGGAGTCCACCCTGCTCGCGCTGTACCAGACCGTCCACCACTTCGGCGGCATCCTCATCGCCCCGGGCTACACCGACCCGGCGAAGTTCATCGACGGCAACCCCTACGGCACCTCCCACGTCGGCGGCCCGGACGTCCCGCCCGACGACGACGCGCGCACCGCCGCCCGGATCCAGGCGGAACGCGTGGTGAAGTTCACCAAAGCCATCAAGCACGGCCTTTCACCGGCAAGTTGAGGTAGGCGCGACAGATGACTCTGCACAAAGGCGCATCGGCAACCGACCGCAAGAGCGCGGGCCACCCGGTCAATCCCTTCTACGGCGAGGCCGACCCGGTCGCCGGGATGGACACCTCGCCGCCGCGGCACACCCTGCCCGACGGCCCGGTCACCCCGCACGCGGCCTACCAGTTCGTCCACGACGAGCTGATGCTGGACGGCAACGCCCGGCTCAACCTGGCGACCTTCGTCACCACCTGGATGGAGCCGCAGGCCGGCGTCCTGATGGCGGACTGCCGGGACAAGAACATGATCGACAAGGACGAGTACCCGCGCACCGCCGAACTGGAGCGGCGCTGTGTGGCGATGCTCGCCGACCTGTGGCACGCCCCCGAGCCCTCGTCCGCGGTCGGCTGCTCCACCACCGGGTCGAGCGAGGCCTGCATGCTCGCCGGGATGGCCCTCAAGCGCCGCTGGATGCAGCGCAACACCGACCGCTATCCGGCCACCGTCCGGCCCAACCTCATCATGGGCGCCAACGTCCAGGTCTGCTGGGAGAAGTTCTGCAACTTCTGGGAGGTCGAGGCCCGCCAGGTCCCCATGGAGGGCGACCGCTTCCACCTCGACGCCGCCTCCGCCGCCGACCTCTGCGACGAGAACACCATCGGCGTGGTGGCCATCCTCGGCTCGACCTTCGACGGGTCCTACGAGCCGGTGGCCGAGATCTGCGCGGCGCTCGACGAGGTCCAGGAGAAGAAGGGCTGGGACATCCCCGTCCATGTGGACGGCGCCTCCGGGGCCATGATCGCGCCGTTCCTCGATCCGGAGCTGGTGTGGGACTTCCGGCTGCCCCGGGTCGCCTCCATCAACACCTCCGGCCACAAGTACGGCCTGGTCTACCCCGGCGTCGGCTGGGCGCTGTGGCGCGACGAGACCGCCCTCCCCGAGGAGCTGGTCTTCCGCGTCAACTACCTGGGCGGCGATATGCCGACCTTCGCCCTGAACTTCTCCCGCCCCGGCGCCCAGGTCGCCGCCCAGTACTACACCTTCCTGCGGCTCGGCCGGGAGGGCTACCGCGCCGTCCAGCAGGCGACCCGGGACGTGGCCCGCTCACTGGCCGAACGCATCGGCGCCGTGGACGACTTCCGGCTGCTCACCCAGGGCGACGAGCTGCCGGTCTTCGCCTTCACCACCGCCGACCACATCAAGGCCTTCGACGTCTTCGACGTCTCCCGCCGGATGAAGGAGCGCGGCTGGCTGGTTCCCGCCTACACCTTCCCGCCCGACCGCGAGGACCTCTCCGTCCTGCGCATCGTCTGCCGCAACGGCTTCTCCCACGACCTGGCCGACCTCTTCATGGCCGACCTGGATCAGCTGCTGCCCGAACTCCGCGAACAGCCGGGCCCGATGGACCGCCCCGAGGGCGTGGCCACCGCCTTCCACCACTGAGCCGCCCCGGCGCCCCGCCGGCGACGGGGCCCGTACCGGCCCGCTCAGCGCCCGTCTGCTCACTGCCCGTCTGCTCAGCGCCCGTCTGCTCAGTGCCCGTCTGCTCACTGCCCGTCTGCTCAGCGCCCGTCTGCTCAGTGCCCGTCTGCTCAGTGCCCGTCTGCTGAGTGCCCGCCCACGGGGCGGCGGCCCCGCGCCGGCTTCGTCGCGTACGGGTTCGTCTGCCCCTTGGCGAGCACGCCGACGAACGGCTCCCCCTCGCCGGCGAAGACATACGCCCCGCCCTTGATCCGCTCGATCAGACCCCGGGTCCACTCCGCCCCGGCCTCCGCCGAGTGGACCCAGTAGTTCATGATCTCGCCGATGTGGCCGAGCTGCCCCGGCCCCTCCTCCGGCAGGTAGGAGCCGGTCACCTCGGCACGCCACGCCTCGATGCCCCGCACCCGCTCCGCCAGGAGCTCCAGGGCCTCCGCCCGCCCCAGATCGACCAGGAACCCGAGCGCCGCCGCCAGCACGTCGGGCTTCTGGTCGTGGGCGGTCAGCGAGGTGCGCAGCAGCGCGAAGAACTCCTGTGTGCCCCGCTCCGTGATCTCGTACTCGGTACGCGGCGGACCGCCGGCCGGGGAGGGCGCGGTCTCGTGGGCGTGCAGCAACCCCTGCTTCGCCATCTGCTTGAGCGCGTGATAGATCGAACCGGGCTGGGCGTTGGACCACTCGTGAGCGCCCCAGTACTCCAGGTCGTTGCGCACCTGATAGCCGTGGGCCCGGCCGTGCTGGCGGACGGCACCGAGCACCAGGAGACGGATCGCTGACATGCGGTCCAGGCTAAGGGCTGCCCCGTAGGGCGCTGCGTTCGGAGCAACGCCCCAGGGCGCCCGCCTCAGTCCGCCTGCTTCCGGGCCGCGCGCTCCTCGTCCACCAGCTCGAAGGCCGTCCTGCCGTCGAGCGACTCACGGATGATGTCGGCATGGCCGGCGTGTCGGGCGGTCTCCTCGATCAGGTGCAGCAGCAGCCAGCGCATCGACTGCCGGGCGTTCGGCGGGAACCAGGGCGCCTCGGGCAGCGGGAAGGTGTCGTCCAGGCTCGGCACTGACCGGATGAACTCCTCGGTCCGCCGTGCGACGCCGTCCCAGAACTCCAGCATTCCGGCGAGGGTCTCGCCCTCCTCCAGCTGGAAGCTCAGGTGCCAGGTGTCCTGGTTCCGCTCGATCGAGTGCGGCCGCTGCTGCGCGGTCTCCACCCAGCCCTGCTCGGTCTGCGCCACGTGCTTGACCAGCCCGGCCAGCGACAGCTCGCTGGCGCTCGGCCGCTTCCCCGCCTGGGCCTCGGTCAGTCCGAGCACCGCCCGCCGGAGCCCGCCGCGCTGTGCCTCCAGGAAGGCCAGCAGCGCACCGGTCTCGTCACCGTGGGCCTCGGCCAGAACATGAGTGGGCATGACATCCGCCTTTCACCGTGCCAAGGGCCGTCCGGCGCACCCGCCGCCGCCCTTCCGACACCCCTGACGCTAGAAGCCATGGAGGACACCCTCTGTCCTCCATGACGAAGGTGTCCTCCGAACGGGCGCCACGGAACGGCTGCTCGGTACGGGCTCCTCAGTACGGGCCTACGGAGCGGGGCCCACGGAACGGGCCCCGCGGCAGCACCTCGCAGCGGGCACGCCCCCTCAGAACGGGAAGCGCGACCGCCCGTGCTGGATGGAGATCCACTTGGTGGTGGTGAAGGCCTCCACCATCGCATCGCCGTTCAGCCGCCCCAGGCCAGAGCTCTTCTCCCCGCCGAACGGCACGATCGGCTCGTCGTGCACGGTGGCGTCGTTGACGTGGAACATCCCGGTGTCGATCCGCTTGGCGAACCGCACCCCGCGCTCGATGTCGCCGGAGTGCACGGCGCCGCTCAGCCCGTACGGCGTGCCGTTGGTGATCCGCACGGCCTCGTCGTCGCCGTCGAAGGGCACCAGCAGGGCGACCGGGCCGAAGATCTCCTGGGTGAGCAGCGGCGAGTCCGCCGGGAGCCCGGTCAGCACGCTGGGTGCCACGAGGGTGCCGTGCGTCTCACCCCGGAGGAGCGCCGAGGCGCCCTCGGCGACGGCGCGGTCGACCAGCGAGGTGACGGCCTCGGCCTGGCCCTCGTTGATCAGCGGCCCGATGTGGGTCTGCGGATCGGTGGGGTCGCCCACCCGCAGCGACGCCACCTTGGCCACGAACTTCTCGGTGAACTCCCGCTCCACCGCGCGGTCCAGCAGGATGCGATTGGCGGCCATGCAGACCTGGCCCTGGTGGACGAAGCGGCTGAAGACCGCGGCGTCCACGGCGTAGTCGAGGTCGGCGTCGTCGAGGACCACCAGGGCGCTGTTGCCGCCCAGTTCCAGGACGGTGTTCTTGAAGTGCGCGGCGGCGACGGTGGCGACGTGCCGGCCCACCTTCTCCGAACCGGTGAAGGAGAGGGTCTTGGGCACCGGGTGCTCGATCAGCGCGTCGCCGATCTCGGCGATGTCGGTGACCACGACGTTGAGCACACCGGCCGGCAGACCGGCCTCCTCGAAGATCCTGGCGACCAGGCCGCCGCCGCAGACCGGGGTGTTCTGGTGCGGCTTGAGGACGACCGCGTTGCCCAGCGCGAGGGCCGGCGCCACCGACTTGATCGACAGCAGGAAGGGGAAGTTGAAGGGGCTGATGACCCCCACCACGCCGACCGGCAGACGGTAGAGCCGGTTCTCCTTGCCGTCGATGGGCGAGGGCAGGATGCGGCCCTCGGCGCGCAGCGCCAGCTGGATCGCCTCCCGCAGGAACTCCCTGGCCAGGTGCAGCTCGAAGCCCACCTTGGCGCGGGTTCCGCCGACCTCGGCGGCGATCGCGTCGGCCAGCTCCTCCTCGCGGTCGTCGATGATCCGCAGCACGCGCTCGAAGACCAGCCGGCGGCTGTACGGATTGACGGCGCCCCATTCCCGCTGCGCCCGCTCGGCGGCGCGGTAGGCCTGGTCGATCTCGTCGACCGTGGCAACGGGTATGGAGGTCAGCTTCTCGCCGTTGTAGGGATTGAAATCGACGATGTCCCACGAGCCGCTTCCGGAGCGCCACTCACCGTCGATGAACTGATAGGCCAACTCGTCGAAGTAGGACATGCCATCCCGATCTGGAGAACAGGGCACACAGGGCGCCAAGTTGGGGGGTGCTGACTCCTGATGGTGCGCCATCCTACCGACGCGTCACATAAGTTGGAGAAGCCCGCGCAAAAGGTCTCTGGTCTCCGCCGGCCCGGGCCCTTCCTCCTGGAGGCGGTCCATCACCCGTCCGTACTGCGCCACTTCCTCGGGCTTGTCCACATAGAGCGCGCTGGTGAGCTGTTCGAGGAAAACGACGTCCGGCAGACCGGATTCCTGAAATCCGAGCATGGTGAAGGCGCCGAATTCACCGGCGTGCCCACCCATGCTGAAGGGCATGACCTGAAGGCGCACATTGGGGCTTTCGGACACCTCGATGAGGTGCCGCACCTGCTCGCGCATGACCTGGCGGTCGCCGTACGGGCGGCGCAGCGCGGCCTCGTCCAGGATGCACTGGAACTGTGCCGGGCGTTCGGACACCAGCAGCTTCTGTCTTTCCATCCGCAGCGCGACCCGGCGCTCGATGTCGGCGGGCGCGGCGTCCGGCATACCGCGCCGGACGACGGCCTGGGCATAGGCCTCGGTCTGCAACAGCCCGTGGACGAACTGGACTTCGTAGACCCGGATGAGCGAGGTGGCGCCTTCCAGGCCCACATACGTCTGGAACCAGCCGGGCAGCACATCGGTGTAACTGTGCCACCAGCCGGCGACGTTGGCCTCGCGCGCCAGGGAGAGCAGCGCCTCGCGCTCCTGTGCGTCGGTGACGCCGTAGAGCACGAGCAGGTCCTCGACGTCGCGCGCCTTGAAGCTCACCCTGCCCAGCTCCATACGGCTGATCTTCGATTCCGACGCACGGATCGAATAGCCGGCCGCCTCACGGGTTATCCCGCGGGATTCACGCAGGCGGCGAAGCTGCGACCCGAGCAGGATCCGCCGCACCACCGACCCACTCGACTCACTTCCGGACACCTCTGCGACCCCTCCTGTGACCCCCACCAGTCCAACAGTGGGCCGCAGTCTGCCATGTCCGGGCTCCGTTGCGTGCTCATCCGGTTACGGATACGTGAGGCCCCCGCAAGCCCTTTACACAAACCGACACCGATAATTCCCCGCAAACCAAGGCGAGTTGGAGCAATCGCGGCACGTGCACGTGCATCTGCCCTTGCATCTGTCTCGCACATTGGGAACCATGGGCGACGCACGCATGCACGCTCGTGAAAGATCCGTCAGATCCGTCTGACCGGCCAGGGTCATGACGTCCGCGAACGCCAGGAGTGCCTCGCATGGGGACCAAGGTTTTGACCATGCTCCAGCCGTTATGGCAGGGCTTTCCTCCCGCCGACCCCCTGGCCGTCCCCGGATCCGCGTCGTGCACCCTCCCACCGCACTACGAATCGGTGGGCTGCGCACGGAGGTTCACCCGCGAGACGCTGCAGGGCTGGGAGCTGGAGGACCTCTTCGACTCGGTCGCCCTGGTCGTCTCCGAACTGGTCACCAATGCGCTGCGGCACGCGGTGCTGGCGACCCCCGAGCACGCCGGCGCCACCCCGCCGGCCCGGCTCCACCTGATGCGCTGGTCACAGCGGCTGGTCTGCGCCGTACGGGATCCGAGCGACGACTCCCCGGTGGCCGGTGAGGCCGACTCCGCCGCGGAGTCCGGGCGCGGGCTGTACCTGGTGGAGTCCTTCAGCGACAGCTGGGGCTGGCACCCGCTCACCGGTGTCACCCACGGCAAGATCGTGTGGGCGCAGTTCCGGCTGCCGTAGCCGGCCTCGCACCAGCGGCCGGGCACCCGTCGTGGACGGTGCCCGGCCGCCGGCGTGCGCGGTGCGGTGCGGACGACGGGCCCTCAGTCCGGTACGAGGTGGTCGAACTCCCCGTCCTTGACGCCGAGGAGCATCGCCCGGACCTCGGCGGGCGTGTAGACGAGCGCGGGACCGTCCGGGAAGCGCGAGTTGCGTACCGCGATGTCGCCGCCGGGGAGCTTGGCGAATTCCACGCAGGACCCCTGGGAGTTGCTGTGCTGGCTCTTCTGCCAGGCCACATCGCGAAGATCCGTTGCGGCCATGCCGTTGTATGCGTGGGGCACTGGGATCTCCCGGTGATAAATGGTGTCAACTGCCCCGGATCATAGCTGCGTTCACATGCGAATGCATGCGCAGATGCACGTGCACGACTGCGGGTGCCGAGCCCGTCACAGCTCGTCGTACACCGCCCCCGAGCGCCCCCGCACGACCGACCGCCGGCCACCGCCCGCGAGGCGGCGCCCTGGTACCTGGTACGGATCGCCGGGGCCTGCGCCCTCACGGACGGGGAAGAGACGTGTGCCACGCCCGTCGGGTTCCGCGGGAGGCGGCGCCTGGCGCGGCCCGGCCAGCCCGCCCCGGACGTGCGAAGGGGATTCCCCGCGGGCCATTCGCAGGGAATCCCCCAGCCGTCACGCGACGGGCACCCGTCACCGGGCGGCGCCCGTCACCGTGACGCGTACGGGAGCAGGGCCATCTCCCGTGCGTTCTTGATCGCCCGGGAGAGCTGCCGCTGCTGCTGCGCGGTGACCCGGGTGATCCGGCGACTGCGGATCTTGCCGCGGTCCGAGAGGAACTTCCGCAGCAGATCGGTGTCCTTGTAGTCGATGTAGGTGATGCCGGCCGCATCCAGCGGATTGCGGCGGGCGGTGGGCTTCCGGTGCGGGTCGTGCCGACGGGGCATGGGAGACGTCCTTGTACGGGGCGGTCGGGTGGGACGGAGGGACGGCCGCGGAGCGCGGGCACGCGCCCCGGTGCCGGGCGTGCACCGCGGCACCGCGCAGGGGGCATGCGGGCACCCCGGGTGCGTCAGGACACCGGGTCGAGGAGGCCGTCGAAGGCGGGGGCCAGGCCCTTCCAGGCGGTCGGCCCGCCCGCGTACTCGGCGTCGGTGAGCAGACAGGAATCCAGCAGGGACCGCAGGCCCTCCCGGTCCAGGCCGGGCGAGGTGAAGACCAGGTGCTGGGCGCGGTCGCCGTGCTCGGGGTGCCAGTCCAGTGCGGCGGCGGCCCGGCGTACCGGCGGGACCATCTCCCAGGCCGCGTCCGGGAGCGAGGCCAGCCACGGCCCGGCGCTCTCCACGCACAGCGCGCCACCGGCCGCGTCCCAGGCCAGCAGGGTGTCCGGGCGGTCGGCCAGCCAGAACCGGCCCCGGCTGCGGGCTGCCGCACAGGTCAGGTCCTCCAGCGCGGCATAGAGGCGCTCGGGGTGGAAGGGCCGGGTGTGTCGCCAGACCAGCGTGCCGACCTCGTCGGCGTCGGCCTCCTGCGGCAGCAGCGCACAGGCGGGGTGCTGCCGGGCCGCGGCCGCCTCGACGTCGAAGCCGGCCGTCGCGGCGGCGGCCAACTCCCCCGAGGTGACCGGAATCTGGCGTGCGGTGGGGTGGAGCTGATCGAGGAGGGCGAGGTCGGCGGCGTCCGCCTGCTCCTCCCCCGTCGCGAGCGCCAGGACCGGGGCGTACTCCAGCTGGCGCGCCCAGGTGTCGGCGACCGTCCGCTGATCGGCGGCGGCCGCGGCCAGGCCGCCGTCGGCGAGGTCGTCGCCGCAGCCGAGGAAGGGCAGCACCAGCGCCGGGTCGACCGCGGTGATCACTCCGGTCAGGACGAGGTTCCCGCTGCCGCAGGAACAGATGACCTCGGCCATCGCCTTGGGCTCGACCGAGTCCCACAGCTCGACCACCGCCAGCCGGCAGGTCCGGCCGGCGGCGAGCCGCTCCAGTTCGGGCACCAGGTCCTCGCGCAGCGCACAGCAGGCGCAGTCGTTGACCAGCGGCGCTTCGCCGGTGTCGAGCGTGCCGCCGGCGTCGCGCACGGTGCGCCGCACGGTGCCGTCGACGGCGGCCGGGGTGAGGTCGTGGTGGAGGGCGACGCTGCCGGGCACCGAGCGCAGCAGCTGCCCGACGGCGGCCCGCCGGGCATCCGCATGCAGGCCGCCCACCAGCACGACGTTGAGCGGCTCCATCAACGGGCCTGCCTGCCGTAGCGGCGCTCGAAGCGCTCGACGCGGCCGGCGGTGTCCAGCACCCGGGCGGCGCCCGTGTAGAAGGGGTGGCTCGCCGAGGAGATCTCGACGTCGATGACGGGGTAGGTGCCGCCGTCCTCCCACTCGACGGTCTTGTCGCTGGTGGCGGTGGAGCGGGTGAGGAAGGCGTGGCCCGCGGCCCGGTCGCGGAAGACGACCGGCCCGTAGGCGGGGTGGATTCCGGGCTTCATGGGGTCTTCAGCGCTCCTCTCGGAAGGTGACGTGCCGGCCGGCCACCGGGTCGTACTTCCGCAGTTCCAGGCGGTCGGGGTGGTTACGGCGGTTCTTGCGGGTGACGTAGGTGAATCCGGTACCGGCGGTGGACCGGAGCTTGATGACGGGACGCAGTTCGTTGCGGGCCATGCCGAGTAGTATACGGAAATGGTTTCCATTTTCAATAGCCTCTGACCAGGGCCTTCGACCGAAGGGACCGCCCATGTCCGCCCCGCCCGCCCGACCGGTCACCCACCGGACCCCACCGACGCACACCGCACACCGCACGCGAGGAGGGAGGGCCCGATGACCCGGCGGACGGCACTCACCCACGGCCGGCGGCGCGCCGTCGTCGCCTGTTACGCGGCTCGGCGCGCGCTCTTCCAGGCCGTCGCCCGGACCTCGCACTCACCACGGGAGGAGCACCCCGCCACCCGACCCGGGCCGCCCCCGCAGGCGCCACCGCCGGCCACCCGACCCCGCAGGCGCCCCACGTCCCGGGCGGCCGGACCGTTCGGGTAATACTGGCCAGAGCGTCCACCGGCCCCGACGAAAGCGAGTGCGCCCGTGCTCCGCAACGCCCTGGAACCCTGGCACCTGCTCCTGATCATCGCGGCCGTCGTGCTGCTCTTCGGCTCGAAGAAGCTGCCTGAGATGGCGCGCGGCCTCGGTCGCTCGGCGCGCATCCTGAAGTCCGAGGCCGGGGCCCTCAAGGCCGACCGGACCACCGAGGCACCCCGCCCGGAGTCCGCCGCCGGGCAGTGACACCCGGCCGCCGGCCCGTCAGCTGTCCCCGCCCTCTTCGATCAGCCGCCGCACCTCGCGGTCGATCAGGCCCAGCCGGGCCTCGGCGACCAGGGGCACCGCGCGGCGCTGCCGGCGCGCCTCGGCGAGGTCGATCTCCACGGTGACCAGCGACTGCTCCCACTTGGGGGCCTGCGCCACCACCGCACCGCGCGGGTCGACCACCCGTGAGCCGCCCCAGAACGTGGCGCCGTGCTCATTGCCGACCCGGTTGACGAAGACCACCCAGCACTGCAGCATCCGCGCCGTGTAGGACAGCAGCATGTCCCAGTACATCCCGGTGTCCATCGCCTCGGGGTCCAGGCTCGCCGCGCTGTTGGTCGGTACGAACAGCACCTCGGCGCCGTCCTGGACCGCCAGCCAGGGCAGCACCGGCTGCCAGGCGTCGTTGCAGACCAGGGTCGCCCCCCGGCCGCCGCCCCTGGCCCGCTTCAGCTCGTAGGAGCGCAGCGACTGTCCGGGGCTGACGTGCTTGCGCTCCTCCCAGGCCAGATAGTTGGGCAGATAGAGCTTGCGGTGGGCGTGCAGCAGGGCGCCGCCCGCGTAGTGCGCCGCGGTGTTGTAGGCGCGCAGGCTGGTGTGCTCATGGAAACCGACCAGCACATCGGGGCCCAGGGTGCTCAGCTCCAGCAGCCGGGGATCACTCGCCTCGATGGATTCGTCGCGCCTGAGCGCGCCCAAGTGGTAGCCGTGCAGGCTGAGTTCGGGGAAGACGACGAGGTCGGCGCCCTGGGCCGCGGCCTGGTCGACCTGCTCGTGGGCGATCTTGAGGTTCTCCGCCACCTCGCCCAGCACACAATCCGTCTGCGCCAGCGCAATGAGCATGTCCCCACCTCACCGACATATCTCCTTTGCGGCTTTCATCGCCATTCTCCCAGAGGGCACAGGGACCGGCACGGCCCCGCCGCGGGCCCGGCCTGCGGGGCCCGGCCTGCGGGGGCCCGGCCTGCGGGGGCCCGGCCTGCGGGGCCCGGCCTGCGGGGCCCGGCCTGCGGGGGCCCGGCCCGCGGGGCCCGACCTGCGGGGGCTTCAAACGCCCCGGAAGCCAGGCCCCACCCCTGAGCCGCGGTACGACGGCCCGCGGTCGAACCGTCCGGCGATGCCGACGGCCGGGCTCGACCGGGGCGGCTCAGGCCGCGCGGCCCGCCTGATCCGCTCGGTCGGCCGCCGAGCCCGCGCCCGGGGGCCGGCCCTACGCCGCCGGCGCGACCCCCGACGCGGCCCCTACCTCCGCCGCGTACGGGCCCTGCGCAGCAGCAGCGCACCGCCCAGCAGCAGCCCGCCGCCCGCACCGGCCAGCGCGGCCAGCTCGTCGGAGCCGGTGGACGCCAGCAGCGCGGAGCCCGCGGACTCCCCGGCCCGTGCGACCACGTGCGCCCGGGGGTCCTGGGCGTGCCGCGGGGCGGGCGTGTGGACCTGCGGGTGCACCGGCTCCACGGGGGCCGCGGCCCGGTGGCGGCCGGTCGGCCGGTGGTCGGTGTGGTGCACGGATCCCGCGACGTGGCGCTGCACCGGCTCGGGGGCCGGGGCCGGGGCGTACGACACCGGGGGCGGTGGGGCCAGCGGGGGCCGCGGCGCGACCGGCATACCGCCGTTCCCGCACGAGTTGCCCATGGCCGGGTTGAGCGCCGCGACGCCGTCCACGGAGTTCCCACACGCGTTGACCGGGGTGTCCACGCTCACCTGGACGTTGTTCCCGGACAGCACCCCGGGGGAATGGGCGGTGCCTCCCGCGGCACCGGCGTCCGCGTACGCCGTGCCGCCGCTCGCGCCGAGCATGCCCGACGCGGCCGCCACCAGCACGCACCTCTTCAGACTCTGTCGCATCTCTCATCCCTCGTCTGCAGTCGTTGCGTACGGGCTGCCGCCCGCACCCCCGTGGTGCTCATACGGCCGGGCGGCCGGCAGCGCATACGCGGCGCCGACCGCCCGGAGACGCAAGCGGTGGTACGGCCGAGGCCGTCGGCCGTCAGTGGTTGGCGACACCGTTGCCCGAGAGGATCGGAATGTCGTCGATGATGTGCGACAGCGGCTCGTCGCCCTTGGCCTGCGTCGAATTCTTGGTGCACTGCTGGTTCTGCGGGTTGGACAGCACATTGATGTCCTGGACGGCGATCCCCGCCAGATGACCCCACAGCGAAGCGATGTTGGCCTTCGCCGGCAGAGCGAGGCACAGGTCGTTCAGGCTGCCCTGGACGAGCCCGAGCTGGGTGCTCAGACGGCCGTGCGTGGTGGAATTGCCGTAGACCGACGCAGCACCGTTCCCGTTGACCGTCCTGGTGCCCTTCTGGTCACCGACCGCCATGGCCTGCGGCGCGGCCGCAGCGGAAATCCCGACCAGCGACGCCGCAATGGCAGCGCCCGCGATCATCTTGTTCATCACGCAAACCCTTCAGGAGACCGAACTCCCGGCACGGGAGCCCTGTTTGAACAACCCGCCACACCGCCCCGGGTTCTGCACCCTCACCCGATCAGCCGGTACCCGAAATCCTGCAAGCCGCCGCCCGCCGATGCTCTTCCGCCCCCACCCAGGATTCCCCGGCATTCCAACTGAATTACCTGAAAGGTGACTTGGCTCCCCGCCGCGGCAATTCCCGGATACGGAACGAGGCCTGCGCTGCCGCCGAACGGCTGCACAGGCCCCACTGCCATCTCCGGCCGGCGCGCCAATGCCCTGGCAACCCCATCAATCTCGCCAGGGCATTGGCACGCTTCCCTCCACACGCCCTCCTTAACGAGCCGGTGCACCGGACCTCAGTCACGAGCGAATAACAATTCCGTGCCCCGGCCCGGGCGTTGCGCCTCGGCCCCTCCCCCGCCCCCTCCCTGCCCGCGGACAGGAAGAAACCCGGGCTGCCCGGAAGAAGGAGGACCGGGCGGCCCGGGTTTCTCAGCCGATCAGTGGTTTCCGGCGCCGTTGCCGGAGAGGACCGGGATGTTGTCCAGGATGTGCGACAGCGGCTCGTCGCCCTTGGCCTGGGTGGAGTTCTCGGTGCACTGCTGGTTCTGCGGGTTGGACAGCACATTGATGTCCTGAACCGAGACCGGGATGAAGCCGAACAGCGAGCCGATGTTGGCCTTGGCCGGCAGGGCGATACAGGGCTTGTTGAGCGAGCCCTGGATCAGGCCGATCTGCGGGCTCATGTACCCGTAGGTGGTCGAATTCCCGTAGAACTGCTTGGCACCGTTGCCGTTGACGGAAGAGGTTCCGTGCTGGTTACCGACCGCCATCGCCTCGGGGGCGGCAGCAGAGGCCACGCCGACAATGGACGCAGCCGCGGCTGCGGTCGCCAGAGCCTTCTTGATCATGTTGGTCCTTCGTGTTTCGGGATGCCCTTGGCCGGGCAATGTGCCCAACTCACAGGGGAGATTTTGGTTGCCCTCATTCACTCAAATGAGCTGGCGCTGCGATCCGTAGTGCCAAGCGGTACGACGGACGGCACCCAGAAATCCAGGGCGATGAATAATCGGGGTTGCAGGGCCTCTTCGGGGATCGAAATCAGCGGCCAGTGCCGCATCTTATGGATTTCCGCGACGAATTCATCGAGCCCGGGCCCTTGGGACAGTGTGGCCGCTGCGTCGCCGCTCCGGGCAGAACGGTTTCACCGTCCGCGGCCGGCGGCCGACGCCGCGTGCTCGGGCGTTACTTGAGCGGCAGGCCGCCGAGCAGCGGAATGCTCTTGGCGGTGCCGCTGACACCGCCCAGCAGCCTCTTGGCGTTGACCGACTTGACCTTCTGCCCCGTGGTCTTCACCTTCTTGACCAGCGGGGCGACCTGGTGGCCGTCCAGCTGCTTGCTCTGCAGCGCGTCCGTCAGCCCGCCGTTGAGGCTCATCGTCGGAGCTCCCGGCTGGGCGGCGAAAGCGGGCGCGGCGACGCCCAGCGCCATGACGGAACCGGCGACAACCGCGGCAGACTTTGCGTACTTCACTTTCAACTGTCCCTTCTCGGGCGGTGCTTGACGATCCGGCGACACCCCTGCCGCAAGAGCAATCACTTCGCTGCTCGGACCACCGCTTCAGCGTGACTAACGAGTGCCATCGTCCGGAGAAACTCCGGAGTTCCGCCGTTCTTGACCGCACCACCAAAGGCCAAGGGCGTGGTGTCTTTTCGGGGAGTGAATGGCGACCGGCCCCAGTGCGCAGCAGACCGCACACCGGGGCCGGGTCACATGGACACCGCTCGAATGCCTTCGAGTCAGTGGTTGAGGCAGGTGTTGCCGAACGCCGGGTTCAGCAGACCGATGACGTCAATGGTGTTGCCGCACAGGTTGACCGGGATGTGGACCGGCACCTGGATCGCGTTGCCAGAGAGCACACCGGGCGAGTTCTTGGCGCCGCCCGCGGCACCCGCGTCGGCGAACGCCGGCGCGGCCGCGCCCACTGCCATGAGGGTTCCGGCAGTGACTGCTGCGACCTTTGCGTACTTCACTTTCAGCCCTTCCTGCAGCGGGTCCGAAGCGAACACGACCCTCGTGTCGCACGGGCGCTGAACTGCTCGCCCGTAACGCCGCTGCTGATATTGGTAACGATTGCTCCTCGTGGACGAAACTCTTGCCGGGAGGTTTTCGGAGGAATCGCCCGAACGATGCAAGAGCGTTTCGGAAGATTGCCACCGCGCATACGAGGCGGAAAAAACACCGGAGTTCGAACAGAAGAGGTACCCGCCGAATACGAATTCCTACCGAAAGGGGAAGCGGAAAAATATGTCCCTACGGCTCGCAACGGGGCGCCGCAGCGCCCGGACCGCTGAGGAGTGAGAGCCGGCGGTCCGGGCCTGCGGCCGACAGCCGGCTCAGTGGTTGCCGACACCGTTTCCGGAGAGGATCGGAATGTCGTCGATGATGTGCGACAGCGACTCGTCGCCCTTGGCCTGCGTCGAGTTCTCGGTGCACTGCTGGTTCTGCGGGTTGGACAGCACATTGACGTCCTGCACCGAAATCGGGATACCGCCGAGCAGGTGAGCGACGTTCAGCTTGACCGGCAGCGCGACGCACGGCTTGTTCAGCGAGCCCTGGATGAGTTCCAGCTGCGGGCTCATGGCGCCCCTGGTGGCGGAGTTTCCGAACACGCTCTTGGTGCCGTTGCCATTGACCGTCGAGGTGCCGTTGTGGTTGCCGACCGCCATCGCCTGGGGGGCGGCCGTCGCCGAGATGCCGACGACGGACGCGGCTACAGCCGTCGTGGCCAGGACCTTCTTGATCACGATTTACCCTTCTCGAAGCGGAGTGCCCGTATCCGGAGCGCACTGGTCAACTCGCTTCTGGGGGCGCGGTTTCGCCCATTCACCCGAATGCCGCGCAACCATAAACACATATCACTGCCTATGGACCGCCTTCCCGCTGCGACTTCCGGGCGGTACGCCAAAGGCCGGCACGGAAATACGTGCCGGCCTTTGGCGCCGAACGCCCGGATCCGCCCTACGGCGGGCCCAAACACCCCTGGGGGATCAGGGGTTGAGGCAGGTGTTGCCGAACGCCGGGTTCAGCAGACCGATGATGTTCACGGTGTTTCCGCAGACGTTCACCGGGATGTGCACCGGCACCTGGATGAGGTTGCCGGAGAGCACGCCGGGCGAGTTCACGGCGCCCCCCGCCGCGTTGGCGCCGCCGACGGCGGCGGCCGTACCGGCTCCCCCCACCACGGCGATACCGGCGGCAGCGGACAGGACGACGGCCTTCGGGACAAACTTCACGGTGAACCTCTTCACTGAGCAGCATTCAGGCATCTGTGTGCGCCGCTTAGAGCGACAAGCTGCTCAACGCATCGACCAGGCCGAAGTGGCGGCTCAATCGGGTGAATAGCCCACCCATGCCCGCTAACTGGACATTCGATCCTACTTCTGCCCATGAGTTGTTATCCCCGCATGAACTCACAAAGCTACGCAGGGCAGGATGAGTTGGCCATGGGCTGTTGTGTGCGGTGGGGGTCGTGTGCTGTGGGTGTCATGGGTGGTGGGGTCGTGTGTGGTGGGGTCGTGTGTGGTGGCTGGGTGCTGGCCGGTGGAGGGCTGGCGGCTTTGTCGTCCGTGGCGTCGGTGCAGGTCAGGGCGATTGTCAGTCCCTGGTGCAAGACTCGGGGCATGCGATGGGCGGTGGTGGAGACGGGCGACGGGGGTGCGCGTCTCTGCCCGCTCGCGCCGGACGGCCGGCCCGCGGGACCGGTGGTGCAGGAGCGCTCGCTCGCCGAGGCCGTACGCGGGCGCCCCGAGGTCGAGCGGTGGGTGTGGCGGTCCACCGCGGAGCTCTACCGGCGACTGCGCGCCGCGGGGGTGCGGGTCGAGCGGTGTTACGACGTGGAGGCCGCCGAGGCGCTGCTGATCGGCCATGCGGAGGGGCAGTCGGGCCAGCCCCGTTCGCTGGCCGCGGCCTGGGCCCGGCTGCACGGCCTGCCCGTCCCGTCGGACGCGCCCCTGCGGGCGGCCGAGACCCAGCCGTCGCTGTTCGAGCCGGGCCCGGTGCCGCTGCCGCCCGGTACGGACGACCTGACCGCGCTGGTGGAGGTCTACGCAGACCAGGTGGCGCGTACGGAACGTGCCGGGCATCCCGAGCGGATGCGGCTGCTGTTGGCCGCCGAGTCCGCGGGCATGCTGGTGGCGACGGAGATGCACCGGGCCGGGGTGCCCTGGCGGGCGGATGTGCACCGCCGGCTGCTCGACGAGCTGTTGGGCGAGCGCTATCCCGGCGGGCTGGAGACCCGCCGGCTGGCGGAGCTGGCGGACGAGGTGTCGCGGGCCTTCGGGCCGGACGCGCGGGTGCGTCCGGACCTTCCGCAGGACATCATCAAGGCCTTTGCCCGGGCCGGGATTTCCCTGACCTCGACCCGCAAGTGGGAGCTGCAGCAGATCGACCACCCGGCGGTGGCCCCGCTGCTGGAGTACAAGAAGCTCTACCGTCTGCACACCGCCCATGGGTGGTCCTGGCTCCAACAGTGGGTGCACGACGGCCGGTTCCGCCCCGAGTATCTGCCGGGCGGCACCGTCTCCGGGCGCTGGACGACCAACGGCGGCGGTGCGCTGCAGATCCCCAAGGTGATCCGGCAGGCGGTGCGCGCGGACCCGGGGTGGCGTCTGGTGGTGGCGGACGCCGCCCAGATGGAGCCGCGGGTGCTGGCCGCCGTCTCCCGGGACCGCGGTCTGATGGAGGTGGCCGGCAGCGGCGAGGACCTGTACGCGGATCTGGCCGCCCGTGCCTTCGGCGGCGACCGCGCCCAGGCCAAGCTCGGCCTGCTTGGGGCGATTTACGGCCAGACGTCGGGGGATGCGCTCAAGCACATGGCCGATCTGCGCCGCCGCTATCCGGCGGCGGTGGCCTACGTGGACGAGGCGGCGCGGGCGGGCGAGGAGGGCCGTCTGGTGCGTACCTGGCTGGGCCGCACCTGCCCGCCCGTGTCTGTGACGCCGCCCGACGAGGCGGGCCTGCCGCAGGAGGAGGAGCAGCCGTCGGGGTACGGCGGTTCGGCGGCAGCCCGGGCCCGCGGCCGGTTCACCCGTAACTTCGTCGTCCAGGGCAGCGCCGCCGACTGGGCGTTGCTGGTGCTCGCCGCGCTCCGCCGGTCCCTGTGGGAGGGCGGCCTCAGCGCCGAGCTGGTCTTCTTCCAGCACGACGAGGTGATCGTGCACTGCCCGGCGGAGGAGGCGGGAGCGGTCTCCGAGGCGATCACGCAGGCCGCCGCCGCGGCGGGACGGATCGCCTTCGGGGAGACTCCGGTCCGCTTCCCATTCACCACCGCGGTGGTGGAGTGCTACGCGGAGGCGAAGTGAGCGGAGTGGAAGCCGAGGGGCCGGCGGTGTGGTGTCGGTGCTGTGGTGTCGGAGGCGGGGGGGGGCGGCGGCGGTGCGGGGGTTGGGGCTGGGGGGGGCGGTGCGGTGTCGACGGTGTGGGGTCTGGGCTGGCGGGCAGGGGTGCTGCCTGAGCAGAATGCGTAGCTCCTCGACGATCACTGGAGACCTCTGATGCCCCTGCCGCCGGAACGAGTCGTCCACCCCGAACTCCAGCCGCACCTGGCCGAGTTGCCGCCCTTCGCCGATCCGTACGAGGACATCGAGGCGACCCGTGAGCGGTTCCGGGCGCTGCTGGCCGCGACCCCGGCCGACCGCTCGGGCGTCAGCAGCCGGCGGTACGACGTGCCACGGCCCGACGGCAGCGCCCTGACGGTCGAGGTCTACCGTCCGGCGGCCGGTGCGCAGGGCGATGACGGCGGTGCGGGCGCCGGTCCGGGCGGTGCGTTGCCGGCCGTGCTGCACTTCCACGGCGGTGGGTACGCCATCGGCCGGGCGCTGCCGGGCCAGGACAAGACGGCCATCGAGCTCTGCCGGGCGCTGCCCGCCGTGACCGTCGCCGTCGAGTACCGCCTCGCGCCCGAGCACCGCTACCCGGCGGGCGTCGAGGACTGCTATCTCGCGCTGGAGTGGACGGCGCGGAACGCCGGCGAGCTGGGCATCGACCCCGAGCGGATCGCGGTCACCGGCAAGTCCGCCGGTGGCGGGCTCAGCGCGGCCGTCTCCCTGATGGCACGCGACCGCGGCGGCCCGGCCGTGGCCTACCAGTCGATGTGCGTACCGGATGTGGACGACCGCGTCGCCGAACAGCCGGTGCCCGCGGATACGGACACCGCCACGCCCGATCCGCGGGTGCACAGCCTGCGGACGATCCGGCTGGCGTGGCAGCACTACCTGCCGGAGGGTGCGGCGGCGGATGCCTACGCCTCGCCGGCCCGGGCCACCGACCTGTCGGGGCTGCCGCCGGCCTACGTCCTGGTCTGCGACCTCGATCCGCTGCGCGAGGCAGGACTTTCCTATGCCCGGCGGCTGATGGACGCGGGGGTCCAGGTCACGGTCCGCAATGTGCCCGGGGCCTGGCACGGTTTCGAGCTGTACGCGCCGGACAGCCGGCCCGCACAGGAGATGGCGGCGCACTGGACGGACCACCTGCGGGCGGCCCTGTACCCGGCGGCCGGCCAGCGGGACCAGTGACCTGGGTCAGAGATTCGGTGGCAGTAGGGCCGTCCCGTCATCCCCCAGGGGCTGTTGCGACCGTCGATCCAGGCCCTGGGCGCTGCGGTGTGGGTCCTCGTGGGCTCAGGCGCCGCCCGGGGCCTCGGCCGTAGCGATCAGGCCACGGGTGATCCGCACCATGGCCGCGACCAGCGGTTCGCGGGGCCGGTCGGGGCGGTCCAGCCACCACAGGGCGAGGCCGTAGAGCGCACTGCGGATCGCCTCACCGAGCGGCTCCAGCTCGGCCTCGGGGATGCCGGGCACGAACTCGTGGAGCAGCGCGACGTCCGTCTCCCGCTGTCTGCGCTGGAGCTCGCGGTGGAAGGCCTGCACCTCCGCGTCCCCGGTGGTGTCGCGGAACATCATGCGCCAGGTGTACGGGTGACTCTGCACATACCCGAACCAGGCGTCGTACATGGCCGCCATCCGGGCCGCCAAGTCCCCCTCTCCGTCGAGCAGTTCGCGTATCGGGGCGGCGGCCAGCTCGTCGCGGTGGCGCTCCAGCAGCGCCAGGTGCAGCTCCTGCTTGGAGTCGAAGTGGCGGTAGAGCATCGGTTTGCTCAGGCCGGCCTCGGCGGCGATCTCCCCGATCGTCGTCCCCGCGAAGCCACGCTCGGCGAACAGCCGGGCGGCGGTGTCCTCGATCCGCGTCCTGGTCTCGGCGCGCGCGGCGCGGCTCCGGTCGATCCCACTCATGCGGCCCCCTCGCGATCTGGCTTGTTCCGGCTGGTGCATTCGGCTCGCCCTCGCCGGTGCCTTGAAGGATACTAGGTCGTGTACCACTTGGTATACGCATGAGTAAGGTCCAGTAAGGCCGAGCTACGGGGGCCCTCGTGATCCTCTCCTTCCACGTCGCCGACCTCGGCGTCCGCTCCTTCCGTACCGTCCATACGGTCCTGCGCGAGCATCCGGAGCGCGCCGATGTCCCGGGGCTCCGCTCCGCGCACATGACGCTGACCGGAGCCATCGCCTCCGGTCCGCCCCAGGTGCGCCCCGGCAGGGTGGCGCTGCTCGCCTCGTGGGAGGACGACGCCGCGCTCGACCGCTTCCTCGCCGAGAGCCCGCTCGCCCAACGACTGGCCGACGGCTGGCAGCTGCGGCTCCGGCCGGTACGGATCACCGGTGCGTGGAGTGACCTGCCGCCGGGCACCGATCCGGACGCCGACGCCGCGCTGACCGCGGAGGACGGCCCGGTCGCCGTCCTCACCCTCGGGCAGCTGAGGCTGCGCCGGGCCCTGCCGTTCCTGCGCGCCAACTCCCGTGCGGCCGGCCGGGCCGCCGCCGACCCGGCGCTGGTCGCGTCCCTCGCGCTGGCCCGGCCGCCCCGCTTCGTCGGCACCTTCTCCCTGTGGGGGAGCGTCTCGGCCATGCGGCGTTATGCGTACGGCTCCGCCGAGCCTCAGCACAAGGACGTGGTGGCAGCCCATCAGGCGAACGCCTTCCACCACCGGGCGGCCTTTGTGCGCTGCCGCCCGTACGGCGCGCTGGGCACGCTGGACGGCCGGGAGCCGCTGGCGGCCGCGGCCGCCGCGATATCCCGGCCCGCGCCGTAGCGCCGGCGGACCGTGGGGCGGCTGAGTGTGGGCCTGCGGATCCGCGAATCGGCGGTCGGTGGTCGGCGGGTCGGTGGGCCGGCGGGTCGGTGGGCCGGTGGGTCGTGGCCGCCGCGTCCGGGAGGAAGGTCTTTTCCCCGAGGAGCGGGACGCGCTTCAATCCCAGGGTGTGCGATACGGGTCGGCGACAGAGGGGAGCGGGCGGAATGAGCGCTGAGTCCAAGGCCACGCGCGGCGAGGGCGGACGGGGCCTGGAGGCGGGCGGCCCGGACCGGTCCGGGCCGGCCGTGGGCGGACGGGGCGAGGGCGGGTCGGTCGCGGAGGGAACGGTCCCGGACGGAGCGGTCCCGGACGGAGCGGTCGAGGGCGAGCCGCCGTGGGGCGGACGGGGCCCGGACGGAGCGGCCGCGGGTGTGGCGTGCTCGGGCGTCGCGGCCGAGGGCGGTCTGGAGCGCATCAATCCGCCGCATCTCGCGCCGCCGACCGGCTTCAGTCATGCCGTCCGGTCCGCCCCGGGCACCCTGGTCTTCCTCGCCGGACAGACCGCCCTCGACGGCTCGGGGCGGATCGTCGGGGACGGCATCGTCGAGCAGTTCGAGCGCGCACTGGCGAATCTGCTGGATGTCGCGGCGGCCTCCGGGGCCGGCCCGTCCGACCTCGCCAAGCTCACGGTCTTCGCCGTCGATGTGGCCGACTACCGCCTGCACGCCCGGGAGATCGGCCGGGTGTGGAAGCGGCTGGTCGGCAGTGCGTTCCCGGCGATGGCGGTGATCGGCGCCACCCGGTTGTGGGACGAAACCGCGCTGGTCGAAATCGAAGGCATCGCCGTGGTGCGGTAGCCGTGCGCGGAGCGGGCCGAGAGGGTGCACGTCCCGGGCGTGGGCCCGGGATGTGGCAAGGGCGCCCGCTCCACCGATTCTCCGGTGGTGCGGGCGCCCTGACGCCCCACTCGTTCGGCCCCGGCCGTACGGCTCGCGCCGCGCGGCTCCGGTCGTTCAGCTCCGGCCGTTGAGCTCCGGTCGTTCAGCTCCGGCCGCGGGCCTCGTCGACCGGGTCCTTCTTGAACGCCCAGGTCATCTTGGGCTCCATCGCCCACCGGAAGACCCGCTGCACCGGTGGGGTGCACAGCAGGGTGATGACGGTCCCGGCGAACAGGCTGATCAGCACCATGCCCCAGGGCGTGTGCACCCACGGGTGGTCGTACCAGTTGCCGAAGCGGGAGCCCTTGGCGAGGAAGCCGTGCAGCAGGTAGCCGTAGAGGGTGCCCGCGCCCAGCGCCGTGCACCACATGGTGCGGCCCGGGATCCAGGCGAAGAAGCAGGCCACCAACACCAGCGAGCAGCCGAACATCGCCAGCGTCATCACCGCGCCGCTCCACCAGGGGGCGGCGAGTTCCTGCGCCGCGTCGCGGTGGTAGAACCACGCGGCGTTCATCCGCGGCGCCGCCCAGTACGCGAAGACCAGGGCGGCGACGAAGACCGGTACGGCCAGGATGCGCGCCTTCTTGCGGCGTACCAGCTTGAAGTGCTCCGCCCGCAGCGATAGGCCGATGACGAAGAACGGCAGGAACTGCAGCACCCGCTGGAGGTCCAGGTCGTCACCGATGTCCGGTGAGACGGACGCCAACACGGCGATGGTCAGCGCCAACGGGACCGGCCACCGCACGATCTTCCACAGGGGCGTGGTCAGCCGCCAGATGAACAGCGCCAACAGGAACCACGTCAGGTACCAGGGGTCCGTCAGGCTGATCGGGTAGTGCGGGTCGTCGTCGGCCCACCGCTTGAAGAGCGTATAGGCGACCTCGAACAGGATGTACGGGACCGCGACACCGGTGATCAGCCGCTGCAGCCGGTCCTTGCGCATATCGAAACTGCGCGAGAAGTAGCCGGAGATGATGATGAACGCCGGCATGTGGAAGGCGTAGACGGTGATGTAGAGGGCCGCGGCGGTCCGGCTGCCGTCCCGCAGCGGTTCCCAGCAGTGCCCCATCGCCACCAGCACGATGGCCAGGAACTTGGCGTTGTCGAAGAACGCGTCACGCGGCTTGGCCGCGGCCGTGGCACCGGCCGTGGCGGGCTGCGCGGCCCGACCTCTGCCGCGGCCCTTGGGTCCGGCGGGCGAGGCGGGAGCGGGGGCCGTGGCGGGCGGCCTGGTCGCCGTGGCGGTGGCCGTCATCGTGGCCGTGGCGCCACCGGACTCGGCCGGTCCCGGCGTGCCGGGCCGGTGTGACGTGTCCTGCGGTGCCTGGCGAGGCGGGGGGAGCGGTACCCGTCGTTCGCCGTACGCCGGAAAGTCGTTGCTCAAGGAGCCTCCCGGAGCGCAGCCAGGGGAGGAACTGGACGCTGGCCCGCACCGGGCCGTACTTCGGAACCCAAAAGCCACATCCTGCGTCTTGTTTCTCTTACGGGAAAGGTGGCGGCGTCGAACATCTCAGGCACCTTAGCCGTGCCGCGGGAATCCCGTAAAACCCCGGCTCTGCGCGGCCACATGCCGCCCGTCCGCCCTCCACAGCTCCTTCACGGGCCAGGGGTCACGACGGGTGCGTGCGCACTGCCCGGCGCCCGACGGAATCCGGGCAATCTCCCGGATTCCCGTCCCCCGCCCCCTTATTCAATAACGCCGTCGATCCCCCGCGCCCGCACCGCCCGCCGGTCCGTGTTCTTCGCCACGTCCCACGCATAGACCTCCAGCGGCCGCCCGTGGGGGCCCCGCAGCCGGTGCACGGCCGCCAACCAGCGTGAACTGACGGCCGTCATACGGGGATTGATCTGATCGGCGAATCTCGCATAATACGCCAGCTCGTGCACTCCGGGCGCGCCCAGAATTCCGGTACGCACCTGAGGCACCAGTTCATGCACCCGCTTCACCGCGGCCGGCGAGAAGCTCTGAACCACGAGCCGGCTGCGGACATGGGCGGAATCCAGCCAGCCGCGGGCCCGTAGTTCCCGGACGACGCCCGCCTCGATTCCGGGATAGTTCTTGGGAGCCTTGATCTCCAGCAATAGGCGCTGCCCATTGCGGTCCAACCGGCGCAGATAGTCGGTGAGCGTCGGTATCCGCTCCCCCGCGAACCGTTTGCCGAACCAGCTCCCGGCGTCCAGCCGGGCGATCTCGGCGGCGGTGAAGTCCCCCACCCGCCACGGCGCCCGGCCGGGGAACACCTTCACCGCGTCTGTCGTGCGCTCCAGGGTGGTGTCGTGCAGGACGACCAGTCGGCCGTCCCTGGTGCGCTGCACATCGTTCTCGACCCACACCAGGCCCCGCCGGTGGGCGGCGTCCACGGCGGCCAGGGTGTTCTCGGGCGCGTACCGGGAGGCGCCGCGGTGCGCGATCACCAGCGCCACCGCACCGGCACCGGTCCGGGCTGCGCGGCCCACCGTGCCGTCGGCGGACTCCTCCGGCCGGGACGCGATCATGGAGGACGACACTGCCGCGGTCACCAGATAGGCGACTCCGGCGGCGGGGATCCGCAACGATCTCCGAAGCATGCGGGGGCCTCCAGAACCCCGTCCGCGGGCCGGCCGGGCTGCCTCCTCAACATGCCCGCGCCCGGGCGCTCCCGCCACGCGAGGGGCCGGCCGGCCGCACCGCCCCGCCCACCACCGCAGCCGCCTTTCCCCAGGTCAGCGTGGGTCTGGGGAGGGGTGGAAAGCCACCGACCAGTCCCCCCGGGGCACCCGCCATCCGGGCGGACCCGGGCACCCGCCTTCCGGGTGCACCGGGGGCCGACCTGCGGGCGGGCGAGGCGGCCGGCGGGGCCCGTCCGCCGCTCCCTCCCACCCAGGTCCGCCTCCCCCGATCCGCCGGGACTCCTCCGCGTCGGCGGTGGCGCCGGCGGAGCGGCCAGGGCGGCACCGGCGGAGCGGCCGGGGCAGCGCCGGCGGAGCGGCCGGGGCAGCGCCGGCGGCGCAGCCAGGGCGGCACCGGCGGCGCAGCCAGCGCGGCACATCAAGATCATGTAACAGCCGTCGATGAACGGCTGTTACGCACCTGACAGGCCCTCAACACGTCCCGCGCATAGCTTCTGATGCACCGAAACGATCATCACGAACCGGAGCGAGAGCCATGCCCAGCACCACCCGTAGGACCCGGCGCAGCAGGACGGCCATGGGGGCAGCCCTGGCCGGGGTCGCCGTCCTCGGCATGTTCGCCACCGCCCAGGCCGCGGACGCCGCCACCGCCTCGCAGCGCACCGCCCAGGCGGTGCACAGCACCAGCGTCGCCCGCGCCGGCAGCACCCCCTACGTCATCAACCACTACGGCGAGGAGAACGCCGACCGGGGCCGCGCCGAGCGCAACCCCGCCCACCTGGTGCTCTCCGAGTTCACCTCGATCAACGCGGTGGACTGGAAGAAGTGGGACGCCAAGCGGGCCGTGGGCACCGGCGAGGTGACCGGCAGCTGGTGCCTGGAGACCTGCATGGACAAGCCGCTGAAGGCGACCGTCACGCTGTCCAACCCCCGCACCGTGGACGGCCGGAAGGTGTACACGTCCTTCACCCTGAAGCTGGCCGGCGGCGCCGGCACGTACGACGCCGAGGACCTCCACGGCACCCGGCCGCTGGCCACCAGCTGACGCGGCGGAGAGCGCCAACGCCGGCTGCTCCTCGGCTTCTTGGGGGGCGCGGACCGCTCCGGCCGCGCCGTCCCACCGGGCCGACACTCCCGCTCCTCCTGACGTCCTCCCTGGTCAAACCCGGTATGGCACCCCACAGTTGCCGAGATCGTAAAAAAGTTCGATCAACTGGTCGGTCTCGGTGTTAACTTGAGGCCGGTAGTCGGATGCCTACCGCTTTGTACTGAAGGAGGCTGTTATGGAAGAGCAGACGGAGCTGTCGACCGTCGAGCCCTACGCCGCCCCGATGCTGATCGAGGTCGGCGAGTTCAACGAGGACACCCTGGGCTTCATCGGCTGGGGCAAGGACATCTTCGGCCACTACGGCGGCTGATCGTCGACGGCTGACTCCCAGGAGCAGGCAGAGATGACCGGTGCCGGGTTCGTGGTCCTGCCGGACGAGGCGGCCGCAGCCGAGGTCCGTGCGGTGGCGCCCTGGGCGGCGCCGCGGGTGCTCTCGCACGCCTCGGGCCGGCCCTGGCTGGTGGGGCGCTGGTCACCTGACGAACTGCAGGTGGCCACCGCGGGCCCGGTACGCGTGGCGGTGATCGGGGTCTGCCCGGTCACCGCCACACGGCTGTCCGAACTCACCGCACGGGTACGGACGGTGGCCGATGTGGACGCCCTGGCGGCGGCGCTGCCGGGTGCCTGCCATGTGGCTGCCTCGGTCGACGGCGCGGTGCGGGTCCAGGGCAGCGTGACCGGACTCCGCCGGGTCTTCCACGCCCGGGTGCACGGCCTGACGGTGGCCGCGGACCGGGCCGATGTCCTGGCCGCGATGACCGGCGCCGGAGTCGATGACACCGCCCTGGCGGTACGGGTGGCCTGCGGCGGTCCGGTCCCACCGCCGCTGAGCGAGCTGCCCCTGTGGACGGGGGTCTCCGTACTGGCCCCGGACCACTACCTGGTGTGGGACGACGGACGGGCCCGCCCGGTCCGTTGGTGGCGGCCGCCCGCCCCCGAGCGGACGCTGGCGGACGGCGCCGAAGCGGTCCGGGAGGCGCTCGGCGCCGCCCTGCACGACCGCGGGCCGGCCGAGGGCCGGCTCAGCTCGGACCTGTCCGGTGGCATGGACTCCACCTCCCTGTGCTTCCTCGCCGCCCGGACCGTCCCGGACCTGCTGACGTTCCGGTGGGGCGAGGCCGAGGCGGGCAATGACGACGCCGCCTTCGCCCGGGAGTCCATCGACGCGCTCGACCGGGCCGAGCACCTGGTGGTGCCGCCGGCCGACCTGCCCGCCCTCTTCGCCGACCCGGCGACGCCGATGGACAGCGAGGAGCCCTACCCCTTCGTCCGTACCGCCGCGCGCACCCGCCACACCGCACGGCTGCTCGCCGACCGCGGCTCCCGCCGCCATCTGGCCGGCCACGGCGGCGACGAACTGTTCACCCCCTTCCCCGGCTATCTGCACCCGCTGCTCCGGCGCCGACCGCTGACCGCGCTGCGGCACGTCCGCGGGTACGCCGCGCTGAAGCGCTGGCCCCTGCTGCACACCCTGGCCGCACTGACCCGCCCCGGTGACGAGGCGTCCTGGTGGCGCGCCCAGGCCGAGCACCTCACCGATCCCCCACCCCGCAAGCGCCGTCCCAGTACGGGCTGGGGCCTGTGGTCGCTGCGCGCACCGTCCTGGGCCACCGGCACGGCGGTCGAGGCCGCCCGCACGGCCCTGCGGGACACGGCGGCGCACAGCCGGCCGCTCTCCCCCGACCTGGGGCAGCACCAACTGCTGCTCGCGGTACGCACCGCCGCCCCCTGGTACCGGCTGCTGGCCCGCCCGTTCGCCGACGCCGGCGTCCAGCTCGACTCACCCTTCTTCGACGACCGTGTCGTCGAGGCCGTCCTGGGGGTCCGGGCCCATGAGCACGCCGGCCCGTGGCGGTACAAGCCGCTGCTGGCCGACGCGATGCACGGGATCGTGCCCCCGACGGTGCTGGGCCGCTCCACCAAGGGGGAGTTCAGCGAGGAGGCCAGCTCCGGGCTCCGCCGCAACCTCCCCGCACTCCTTGCGATGTTCGACGATTCGGTGCTGGCCGCCCGCGGCCTGATCGACCCCGCCGTACTGCGCGCCCGGCTGCTCGCCCCCCAGGCGGACAACGCCATGGGCATCGCACTGGAGTCCCTGATCGGCTGCGAGACCTGGCTGCGCGCCGCCACCCGCCCCACCCCTGCCTGGAGGTTCGACACCCATGCGCCTGCATCCTGACGTGGTCTCCACGGACACCGACGACGGCACGGTGCTGCTCAACGAACGCACCGGACGCTACTGGCAGCTCAACGGCACCGGCGCCGAGGTGCTGCGCCGGATCCTGGACGGCGCGGCTCCCGACCTCATCGCCGCCGAGATCGCGGCCCGGCACCGGATCGATGCCTCCCGGGCCGAGCGCGATATCGCGGCCGTCCTCGACCAGCTGAAGACCGCGAACCTGGTGATCGCATGAGCCTGCCCGTCGCCCTGGCCGAGCGGCGCCGGCTCCCCCTGCACCGCCGCCTCGTGCCCCTGCTGGCCGTCGGCGTCGCCCGCCTGCTGGCCAAGGCCAAGCCCGCCCGGCTGCGCAAGGTGCTGGAGTTCGCGCGCCGCGGCGCGCGACCGGCCACCGCCGACCAGGCGCTCGGCGCCCGCGAGGCGGTCGTCTCGGTCAGCCTGCGCTGCGCCGGCCAGGGCTGTCTGCAGCGCTCGATCGCCACCGCCCTGCTCTGCCGCGCCCGTGGCAGCTGGCCCACCTGGTGCACCGGCGTCCGCACCCACCCGTTCGCCGCCCACGCCTGGGTCGAGGTCGACGCCCACCCCATCGGCGAACCCCACCCCAAAGGCCACTACAAACCGCTGATCGCCATCCCTCCGCTCATCCGCACCACGGACTGAGCCGGGCCGCCCCGGAGCGCGGTGGCGGGGCGGACCGGCCCGACGGGCACCAGCGGTCCGGCTTCCGCTTCCTCCTCCGCCGGAAGCCCGGCCTCGGGGAACATCGGTACCGCTGTTGGCGCTGAGAGCGTTCAGGCCAGCCTGGGGGGATGTCGTCTAGAGCAGCCCGCCGCTGAGTTCGTCGTACAGGCGGCTGGCCGTGGGAGAGTCGATCAGGCGCTGCAGTTCGGCTCGGGCGATCTGCTTACGGAAGGCTCCCTGGTAGGAGGCATCGCCGGCGTCGTGCATCAGATCAGTGATCCAGATCGCGTAGGCCTGGTAGTTCCAGACGTGGTTCAGGCAGGTGTCGGAGTAGCCGTCGAGCAGACTCGCGTCGTCTTCCTGGACCTTCGCGATGATCGCGCGGGCGAACACCTCGGTGTCGTGGAGGGCGAGGTGGATGCCCTTGGCGCTCATCGGCGGGACGAGGTGGGCCGAGTCGCCGAGCAGGTGGAGGCGGCCGTAGCTCATCGGGCTGAAGACGACGGACCGCAGCGGCACGATCCGCTTGTCGACGATGCGGCCGGTGGGCACGTCGGCGCCGAAGCGGGATCGCAGTTCGCTCCAGATGCGCTCGTCCGGCCACTGCTCGGGAGTGTCGCCTGCCGGGCACTGGAGGTAGAGGCGGCTGGCGTCCGCACCGCGGGGGAACCGTGCGGCCAGGCCGCGGTCGTGGATCGCCATGCCGAAGGGGGCAGCCGGCACCTCGGCCAGGACGCTGAGCCAGGAGTACGGGTACGCGTGGGAGTAGCGGGTGAGCGCCTCGGCGGGGACGGAGGCCCGGCTGACGCCGTGGAAACCGTCGCAGCCGGCGACGTAGTCGCAGGTGACGGTTGTGGCCGAGCCGTCAGGGTTGCGGTAGCGCACCGTGGGGCGCTCGCTGTCGAGGTCTTCCAGGCCGACGTCGAGCGCTTCGAAGCGCAGGTCGCCGCCGGCCCCCAGGAAGGCGTCGGTGTCGTCGTCTCCGAGCCCGAGGGGGTACCTGACCCCGTCGATACAGGTGCCGCCGGCGATCTCCTTCGGGGAGGAGCCGCCCTTCACGACGTCCGCAAGCTCCCACTCGCGGAACATCCGTACTCCGCGGCTGTCGACGGTACCCGCACGCTGCCGCTTCTCGACGTATGCGCGGCTGTGCTTCTCAACGATGGTGCAGCTGACGCCGCTGCGCAGGAGGAAGTTGCCGAGCGTGAGCCCGGCCACTCCCGCGCCGACAATGACGACGGTGGTGTTCTCGGCTGACTCAACCATGTGCGTTGCGAGCCTTTCGGCGAGGGGACAACCGGCCGTGCCGCAGGTGCACGGCCGCCGTGCCGCACGGAGAGTGCGGCCTGCCTCACCACTGTGGGCGCGGCAGCCATCGCCACCAAACGGCCGCGGCCCGCGCCCAGACCGCCCAGCTGACCGCGTCCTTCCTCCAGCAGGCCCTGCACCGGGCCTCCGCCTACCGGCTGCCGGCCGTGGCGGGCCTCGCGCCCAAGGGCGGCAACCTCACCAAGGGCGGCCCCACCGTCACCTTCCGCCCGGCCCCGCGGGCGACCTTCACCGATCCGCGCAGGATCCCCGAGGTCTCCTCGCACCAGCGCCTGCTTCCCGCGGTCCCCAAGGACCTCAAGGTCAGCAAGACCGAGGACTTCTGACCGGCTCCCTTGCCCCGGGCCCGGACGCCGCCCCGTACGGGCGGAGCCGGGCCCGGTTGCCGAAAGCCGCGGATGACGCCCCGGGCCCGCTCGTGGTCGGTATCGTCGGCTCCCTGGCGCGGGGCGTCGTAGGCCCCAGGACGCCTCCGGTCGCGCGGCGGGCCGCGCCTCTTGAGCCGGCCCCCTGTCCAGCGGACCGGAAGAGATCTCCGAGAGGTGTGGTGGATGAGCAACGCTGTCAAGGACAAGGACGGCTTAGGTGCCGGCACGGGCACCGCTGCGGGGGCCGGACGCCCGCAGCCACGGCGGCCCCGCCCCCGGTCACCGCTGTCCCGGCGCAGCGCCGCCGTACCCATCTGGTACCTGCGGCTGGTCGGGGCGGTGAACCTGCTGACCGCGGTGTCGTTCACGCTGCGGGAGAAGGTGGAGGCGCACAACAGCGGTGAACTGTTCACCCCGTTCATGCTCTTCGCGGGGTTCAGCTCGGCGGCCGCTGCCCTGTTCCTGTCGATGATGCTGAGCCGCCGGAAACGGATCGCCTGGACCGTCTTCGTGCTGCTGTGCGGCGGGTACGCGGCGCTGGCGGTGTCGGCGCTGAGCCTGGACTTCTACCGGCAGCACCCGTTCAACTGGGTGTCGCTGTCGGTCACTTTGGTGGTGCTGGTCTTCGCGCTGCTGGGGCGCCGGGAGTTCCATGCCAAGGGCGACCCGACCAACCCCCAGCTGGCGCTCGCGGTGCTGGGCGCCGGCGCCCTGGTCTCGGTGCTGGTCGGCACCACGCTGGTGACCGCCGCCGGGCCGAACGGGGCCAGCGTCGGCGACCGGGTGTGGTACGTGGCACTGCGGCTGGCCACCCTCAACCGCGACCCGGATTTCAGCACGCTGTACGTCTCCCGCTGGGTGAGCGTCGGCATCAACCTGACCGGTCTGCTGCTCTTCCTGGCCGTGCTCTATGCGCTGTTCCGCTCGCCGCGCGGCCGTGAGCTGCTGAGCCGGGACGACGAGGACCGGCTGCGGGCCCTGTGGGCCAAGCACGGCGCGCGGGACTCGCTGGGTTACTTCGCGCTGCGCCGCGACAAGTCGGCGATCTTCTCGCCGTCCGGCAAGGCGGCCGTCACCTACCGGGTCGTGGGCGGGGTGTCACTGGCCTCCGGGGACCCGATCGGCGACATCGAGGCATGGCCCGGCGCGATCGACGCCTGGCTGGCGGAGGCCCGCGAACACGCCTGGATCCCCGCCGTGTTGGGGGCCAGCGAGGAGGCCGGCGCGGTCTATGCCCGGCACGGTATGGACGCCCTGGAGATGGGCGACGAGGCCGTCGTGGAGCCCGCCGAGTTCAGCCTGGACGGCCGTGCGATGCGCGGGGTGCGCCAGGCGTGCAACCGCGTCAAGCGGGCCGGCCACACCACCAGGATCCGGCAGCACTCGGAGATCCCCGCGGAGGAGATGACCGAGCTGATCGAGGTGGCCGACCGCTGGCGGGACGGGCAGACCGAGCGCGGGTTCTCCACCGCGTTGGGCCGCCTCGGCGATCCGGCCGACGGGCAGTGCGCGATGCTGGAGTGCTTCGATGCGGAGGGCGAACGGCGTGCCGTGCTGAGCTTCGTCCCATGGGGCCCCAAGGGGCTCTCGCTGGACCTGATGCGTCGGGACCGGACGTCGGACAACGGCTTGATGGAGTTCATGGTCATCGAGCTGATCGAGTACGCAAAGTCCGCCGGCATCGAGCGGCTGTCGCTGAACTTCGCGATGTTCCGGTCGGTCTTCGAGGAGGGTGCCCGGCTGGGCGCCGGGCCGGTACTGCGGATGTGGCGGTCGGCGCTGCTGTTCTTCTCCCGCTGGTGGCAGCTGGAGTCGCTGTACCGGGCCAACGCCAAGTACCGCCCGATCTGGGAGCCCCGCTTCCTGCTGTTCGAGAAGGGCGCACAGCTGGTACGCATCGGCCTGGCCAGCGCCCGCGCGGAGGGGTTCATTCCGACGCCGGCGCCCCTGGCCCGACTGCGCCGGGACGGCTGACGCCACCGCGCGCCCTCCGGTTTCCCCCGCCTCACCGAGGAACCGCCGCCTCGCGGTCCCCCGCCCCTGCCCGGCACGACCAGTCGTTTGGTGTGAGGGAGGATATAGAGATTCATGTGCCGCCTGTGGCTGCTGAGTTGTAGTGTGACGAGTGATCGAACATGCGTTTCTCGGTCTGCTCGACCCCCTTGACCAAGGGGCTGAGCGACAACTCAACACAAGGCGGGGGCCGTGCCGAGGCCTCCGTGTTTCGGGGGGATGTTGTGATTCCGCTGTCGTTCGCGCAGCAGCGGCTGTGGTTCCTGGCCAGGCTGGAAGGGATCAGCGGCACCTACAACATGACGATGCCGCTGCGATTATCCGGAGCGTTGGACCACGACGCTCTGCAGGCGGCGTTATGCGATGTGGTGCTGCGCCATGAGAGCCTGCGCACGCTCGTCGCCGAGGTCGACGGCGAGCCGGTTCAGCGGATCGTGGACGCGTCCGAGCTGGCGATGGACTTCCGGGTGTTGCCGGTTGCCGGTGAGGAGGAGCTGGCCGGGCTGTTGACCGCCGAGGGTGGTCGCGGTTTCGACCTGTCGGCGGATCTCCCGCTGCGGGCCAGGCTGTTCGCGGTGTCCGACACCGAGCATGTGCTGCTGCTGGTGATCCACCACATCGCCTGCGACGGATGGTCCCTGGACCCTCTGGTCCGGGATGTCTCACTGGCCTACGCCGCCCGCTGCTCATGGACCGAGCCCGACTGGGAGCCGCTGCCGGTGCAGTACGCGGACTACGCGTTGTGGCAGCGGGAACTCCTCGGGCAGGAGAACGACCCGGACAGCTTGGCCAGCCAGCAGCTCACCTACTGGCGGGCACAGCTCAGCGGCGTCCCCGCCGTACTGCCCCTGCCACTGGACCGTCCGCGTCCGGACGTGCCGAGCCACCGCGGGGGTGCGGTGCCGCTGCGGCTGGACGAGCACACGCACCGGCAGGTCACGGAGTTGGCCCGGGCGTGCGGCGTCAGTGTCTTCATGGTCGTCCAAGCCGCCTTCGCCGCACTCCTCAACCGCGTGGGCGCCGGCACCGACATACCCGTCGGCGTCCCCGCCGCCGGCCGCACCGACGAAGGACTCACCGACCTGGTCGGCTTCTTCGTCAACACCCTCGTCCTACGCAACGACCTCACCGGCAACCCCACCTTCCGCGAACTACTCACCCGCACCCGCGACACCAGCCTCGCCGCCCTCGACCACCAAGACCTCCCCTTCGACCGCCTCGTCGAAGCCCTCAACCCCACCCGCTCCACCGCCCACCACCCCCTCTTCCAGGTCATGCTGGCCTTCCAGAGCAGCCCCGTCACACGGTTCCCGCTCCCCGGCCTGGACGTCAGCGTCCACCCCACACCCAACGGCACCGCCAAATTCGACCTGTGCCTGACCCTGGACGAACGACTCACCGACGACGGCACCCCCGCCGGCCTGACCGGCGAGCTGGAGTACGCCACCGACCTCTTCGACCACACCACCGCCCAAGCCCTCACAGAACGCTTCCGACGACTGATCACCGCGGTCCTCACCGACCCGGGCAGGCGCCTCAGTCAGGTGGAGGACCTCTCGCCCGAGGAGCGCCGGCGGATCACCGAGGAGTGGAGCACGTCCGGCGAGGCGGTCGCAGCCTGGGGCAGGCACCACCGGACGCCCACCGGCGTTCCGGCGGGCCCGGACCGGCTGTACGTGCTCGACGAAGGCCTGCGGCCGGTGCCCGTCGGCGTCGCCGGCGAGGTGTATGTGACCGGCGTCGACCTGGGGCCGTCCGTTGCCTGCCCGTTCGGCGGTGACCGGATGTTCCGCACCGGGGACCTCGCCCGCTGGCGTGCGGACGGGCGGTTGCAGCCGCTGGGCCGGGCCGCAGGGCGGGTCACCGTCGGCGGGTTCCGGATCGATCCCGACGAGGTCGAAGCCGGACTGCGCCGGCACCCCGCCCTGGACGCGGTGGCCGTGGCCGTCCGGGAGGAGGCATCGGGGCAGCGCGATCTGGTGGCCTTCGCCGTCACCGTCGACGGAGCGGCACTCGACCCGAGCGCGGTGCTGGGATTCGCCCGGGAGGCCCTGCCGGAGTTCATGGTGCCGGCCGCCGTGGTCGCGCTGGACCGGATGCCGGTCACGGCCGACGGGGAACCGGACCGGGCGGCGCTGGCGGCCCTGTCCGTCGGCTCCGGCCGGCAGCCGGCGCTCCCCCTCCCCGCCGACGGCCCACGCGGGGGCGGCGAGGCCGCACCGGAGGCCCAGGCCGAGCGGACGGCCGCGCTGTGCGAGATCTTCGCCGAGGTCCTCGGCATGGACGAGGTCGAGGACTGGGAGGACTTCTTCGACCTGGGCGGCCACTCGCTGCTCGGTATGCGGTTGCTGAGCCGCGTCCGCGAGCAGGTCGGCGTGGAGCTGTCCCTCCAGGCGCTCTTCAAGGCCCCGACACCCGCGGCCCTGGCCGAGCACCTGCAGAGGACGGCGGACGACGATCCGCTCCGACCGCTGATCCCCTTGCGCGCCACCGGCAACAAGCTGCCGCTGTTCTGCGTCCACCCCGGGGCGGGCATCGGCTGGGCCTACTCCGGACTGCTCCGGCACATCGACCCCGACCGGCCGCTCCACGCCCTCCAGGCACACGGTCTGGACGGCGTCCGGCAACCGGCCGCCACGGTCGAGGCGATGGCCGCGGCCTATGTCGACCACCTCCGGGCCGTCCAGCCGCACGGCCCCTACCACCTGCTCGGCTGGTCGTTCGGCGGGGTGGTCGCCCAGGAGATGGCCATCCGGCTGCGGGAGGCCGGGGAAGAGGTGGCGACGCTCGCCCTGCTCGATGCCTATCCGGTCGGGCCGGACGACGAGCCGGAGCGGGTCGAGATCGGTGAGCAGGAGGTCCTGCGGACGATCCTGGACTTCTTCGGGCAGGACGCGCCCGAGGCCGACGGCCCGCTGAGCACTCAGCGGGTCGGCGAGATCCTGGCCGCTCAGGGCACCGGCTTCCCGGGACTCACCGAAGGCCGGGTGCAGGCCATCGCCACCGTGCAGACCAACAATGTGAACCTGCTCAACGCGCACCGGCCCGGGCGCTTCGACGGCGACGTGGTGTTCTTCACCGCGGCCGAGGACGACATCGGCACGGTGGACGAGTGGCGGCCCCATGTGACCGGCCGCCTCCACAACCACGATGTCCCGTGCCTGCACAAGGACATGATGCGGCCCGAGCCACTCGAAGTGATCGGGCAGACCATGGCGGCATGGCTCGCGGAACAGCCTTGACCAACGCGCACCGACGGGAAACGGGGACATGAAGACTCGGGTCGGCCAGCGCGCTGAGAACGAGCCGTTACGGGCGGGAAAGGGGTGGACGGCAGCGCATCATGGCGAGTTCCTGCAAGGGGTGTTTGCCGAAGGCCGCTCGCTGAAGCGCGGGTTGGTGTCGGTTCCGTGCAGCCTCCACTGCTCGCAGGCGTCGTTCACGGTGACGGACGCGACGGCCGTCACCGTGGAGCCCGCGTGGAAGGCCAAGGCGCACCGTGCGGCCGTACTGGCACTGCGCGAGCTGGGCAGTCCCGACCTCGGCGGTCACCTGCTGATCCGGGAGGACATCCCGCCCGGCCGTGGCTTCGGTTCGTCCACCTGCGATGTGCTCGCAGCGATGGCGGCGGTGCAGGACGCCGTGGGCGCCGCCCTACCGACCCCGGTGGTCTCCCGACTCGCGGTGGAGGCCGAACAGGCCTCGGACTCACTGATGCTGGGGGACCGGGTGGCCCTGTTCGCCCACCGCGAGGGCGGGGTCATCGAGGAGTTCGAGGGCCGGTTGGCGCCGTTGGAGGTCATCGGCTTCGGCACGAGCTCCGACGGTCGGGGCGTGGACACGCTGGCGCTACCTCCCGCCCGGTACTCGTCCTGGGAGATCGAGGCGTTCCGGACCCTGCGCGCCATGCTGCGCAACGCGGTACGGAACGTCGATCCGGAGATGCTGGGGAGAGTGGCCACCGCGAGCGCGCGGCTCAATCAGCGTCATCTGCCGGTCAAGGACTTCGACTGCCTGGAGGAACTCGCACGGCAGGCCGGAGGAGTAGGGGTCCAGGTGGCGCACAGCGGAGATGTGGCCGGTCTGCTGTTCGACGCCGAGGACCCGAATGTGGAAGAGCGGGCCGAAGCGGCCAGCGCCTTGCTCACCCGCCATGGCATCACCACGACATGGCGTTTTCGTACGGACAAATAGCGTTCCGTTCCGGGGGAGTTGACCCATGCTGTACCAATCCATCGTAGAAGCCACCGAATTACCACGGATCATCCGGCTCGAAGACAACCTCTACGGCGCGGTGTTCAGTCTGATGAAGCTGTTGCCCGCGCGCTTCATGATCGACCGGGCGGAGGCGAGCGGAGCGCTGAATCCGCGGACCACGGTCATCGAGACCTCGTCCGGGACGTTCGGTCTGGGGCTCGCCATGGTGTGCAGGATGCGCGGCTACCGGCTGCGGATCGTCGGCGATCCGGCGATCGACAAGAACCTGCGGGCCAGGCTCCGCGGCCTCGGCGCCGAGGTGGAGATCGTGGAGTCGGTCGGCGAGACCGGCGGCTACCAGCGCGCCCGGCTGAACCGGGTGGCGGAGGTGTGTGAGCAGTATCCGGACCACTTCGTCCCGGGGCAGTACGACAACAAGGACAACCCGCACGCCTACGGAAGCGCGGCCGAGCTGATCACCGCCACCTTGGGCGGCGCCGACTGCCTGGTCGGCCCGGTGGGCTCCGGCGGTTCCACCGGCGGGATGGCCTCGTTCCTGCGGCTCACCGAACCGGACATGCGGCTCGTCGGCGTGGACACCCACGGCAGCGTGATCTTCGGCATGCCGGACGCACCGCGCCTCGTCCGCGGCCTCGGCAACAGCCTGATGCCGGCCAACGTCCAGCACGACGCGTACGACGAGGTCCACTGGGTCAACGCGGCCGAGACCTTCCGCGCCACGCGTGAACTCCACGGAACCCGGAGCCTGTTCATGGGACCGACCAGCGGCGCGGCGTATCTGGTCGCGAAGTGGTGGGCCGCCCGCCATCCCGACGCCAAGGTCGTGGTGCTGATGCCGGACGAGGGCTACCGCTACCAGGACACGGTCTACTCCGACGACTGGCTGCGGGCGAGCGGCGCGTGGCAGGACGCGCTCCCCGACCGTCCGCAGCAGGTCGGCGACCCCGGCTCCGCCGGGACCGGCTGGTCGTACCTGGAGTGGAGGCGGCGGACCCTCGCGGAGGTGCTGCCCGGGCACTCCTCCGGCAGCGGCCTGCTGGCGTCGGGAGCGGCGATATGAGCGACCTGGTGCTGTTCGTCGAAAGCAACACCACCGGCACGGGGCGGGAGTTCGCCCGCCGGGCGGCGTCGCTGGGCGCCGTTCCGGTGCTGGTGACCACCGACCCCGACCGCTATCCGTACGTGCGCGCGGACGGCCTGCGGCACATCGTCGCCGACACCTCGGTCACCGAAGAGGTGCTGCGGGTCGCCGCCGAGCTGCAGCGGGACGGCACGGTGCGGGGCGTCACGTCCAGTTCCGAGTACTACGTCCCGACGGCCGCCGCGGTCGCCCGCTCGCTCGGCCTGCCCGGGCCGGCCCCGGAGCAGGTGTCCCGGTGCCGGAACAAGGGTGCGCAGCGCCGGGTGCTGCACGAGGCCGGGGTGCCGGTACCCGCCTTCGAGGTCGTCACCTCGGAGGCCGAGGCGGCCTCGGCGGCGACGCGGCTCGGCCTGCCGGTCGTGGTCAAGCCGGTGCTGGGCTCGGGAAGCCTCGGGGTGCGGCTGTGCGCGGACGAGCGCGCGGTGGCCGAGCACGCCGCGGAGCTGCTCGCGCACACCACCAATGAGCGCGGCATGAGCCTGCCCCGCGAGGTGCTCGTCGAGTCGTATGTGCGCGGCCGGGAGTTCTCGGTGGAGATGTTCGGGTCGCGGGTGGTCACGGTCGTGCGCAAACACATCGGTCCGCTGCCGCACTTCGTCGAGCTCGGGCACGACGTACCCGCCGGGCTCCGGCCCGAGGAGCGTGACCTGCTCGGCTCCCTCGCCCAGCGGGCCGTACGGGCGCTCGGACTCGGCTGGGGGGCGTCGCACACCGAGATCAGGCTGGACGGGGGCCGGGGCCATGTCGTCGAGGTGAACCCGCGGCTGGCCGGCGGCCGGATCCCCGACCTGGTCGGACACGCCCTCGGCGTGGACCTGGTGCAGGCGCAGATCGGTGCGGCCCTGGGCGATGCGGTGGCGACGGAGCCCCGCCACCGACGCCACTCCGCGATCCGGTTCCTCACCGCCGACGGGCCCTGCACGGTCGGACGCCCGGAGGAGGCGGTGCGCGGTGCGCATGCGGTGCCCGGGGTGGTGGACGCGGCCCTGTACCGGGCGACGGGCGCGGCGGCGGGCCCGCCGGTGGACTTCCGGGACCGGCTGGGTCACGTCACGGCGGTGGCGGACGACCCGGACGAGGCCGGCGCCGCGGCGGAAGCCGGAATCGACCGGCTCCGAGCGACCTTGCGGTACGACGAGGACAGGAAGCAGGCATGAGCACCAACAGCCCTTCGGAAGTGGACACCGGCAGGCTCACCACACCGCTGTCCGAGACCGCGCAGCGGATCCTCTTCAGCGCCGGCCAGGCCGATGACGACTTCGGCCCCGGCCCGGAGCTGGACGCCATCACGGAGGTGGACCGCGCCCACCTACTGATGCTGGCGCAGCAGGGCATCGCGGACATCGGCACGGTCCGCCTGCTGCTCGGCGAGATCGCCGCGCTGCGCGCGAGCGGCTTCGCCGAGCTGCACAACCGCCCGGCACCCCGCGGCCTGTACATGAGCTACGAGTCCTACCTCATCGAGAAGCTCGGTGCGGAGGTCGGCGGCGTCCTGCACACCGGCCGGTCCCGCAACGACCTCAACGCGACCACGATCCGGCTCCGCATGCGGCGCCCCTGTGCCGCGCTGCTGACGGAGACCGAGCGCCTCGCCACGGTGCTGCACACCCGCGCGGCCGAGCACCGGGACGTGGTGATGCCCGCGTACACCCACCGGCAGCCGGCCGTGCCCATCACCTACGGCCACTACCTGGCCGGCCTGGCCACCGCCGTCCTGCGCGGGCTGGACGGCCTGTTGCACGCCGGTGCGGAGATGGAGGTCAATCCGCTGGGCGCCGGCGCGGTCGGGGGGACGTCGGTGGCGGTCGACCAGCACCGCACCACCAGGCTGCTCGGCTTCTGCGCACCGGTGACCAACTCGGTGCACGCGGTGGCGTCCCGGGACTTCGTACTGCGGCTGCTGTCGGCTCTCGGGGTGCTCGGGGTGACGGTCGCCAGGGCCGCGCAGGACCTCTCGGTGTGGACCACGGAGGAGTCCGGGCTGCTGTTCGTCCCGGACGACCTGGTCGGGTCCAGCTCGATGATGCCGCAGAAGCGCAACCCCTTCGTGCTGGAGCACATCCAGGGCAAGGCGGCGGCACCGATCGGCGGCTTCGTCGGTGCGGCCTCCGCCATGCTCACCGCCGGCTACACCAACGCGATCGCGGTCGGCACCGAGGCGGTGAGCCACCTGTGGCCCGCGCTGCGCAACAGCGTCGAGGCGGTGGTGCTGCTGCGGCTGTTCACCGACGGCGCCCGTCCGGTGCCGGACCGGATGACGGAGCGCGCGACCGCCGGATACACCGCGGCGACCCGCCTTGCGGAACACCTGGTGTCCGAGGGGATGCCGTTCCGGACCGCGCACCATGAGGTCGGCAGGCTGGTCCTCGACGGCCTGGCCGGCCGGCGGCCGCTCGATGACGTGGCGAGCGAGTACTTCGCCGGGCGGTCCGCGCACGCGGGGCTGGCCCCCGGCGCGCTCTCCCCCGAAGCCGTCGTGTCCGCCGCCGAGTTCGGCGGCGGCCCCGGCCCGAAGGCGATGGACGAGACACTGCGGGCGCTGGAGGCCGAACTGGCCCGACTGCGGCAGCGCTCCGCGGAGCGCCGGCAGCGGTGGGCCGCGGCCGCCTCGGAGTTGCAGGCGTCGGTCGAGGAGGTGTTGCGGGGATGACCGGGCGGCACACCTGGGCCCAGCAGGACATGGCGGCCGCGGCGGCGCAGGATCCCGGCCGCCACGTCCGTCAGGACCGGTACCTGCTGGACGGCCCCCTGGACGCGGAGGCGTTCGCCGACGCCTGGCGGGAGGTGGCCGGGCACCATGACGTACCCGGCATCGGCGAGGTCCGGGTGGACCTCAGGGACGTACCGCAGGGCACCCAGGAGGAACGGCTGCGGGTGGTCCACGACCTGCTGGCCGAACAGCGGGCGAGGGTGACCGAGGGCGCGACCGGCCCGATGGCCGTGGCGCTCGTCCGCTGCGGTCCGGCCTCCCACCAGCTCTGCTGGACCTACCACCGGATGCAGCTGGACCCGTGGAGCGCGGACCTGCTGCTCCACCGGGTGCTGTCCTGCCTGGCCGGCGCGCCCCCGACCGAGCCGGTGTCCCGCGAGGGGTACCTGGCGTGGCAGGAGCGGCAGGACCTTCAGGCGGCCGGGCGGTTCTGGCGCCGGCGCCTGGCGGGTGCCGAGACGCCCACGGAGGTCAGGCTGGCGAGTGGGCGGGCGACGGCGGAGGGCACCGCGGCGGTGCCGCTGGCCCTTCCCGCCGGGCTCGCCGCCCGCCTGACCGCTCCGGAGCAGGCCGGTGCACCCGCCCCGGCGGTGCTCGCCGAGGCGGCCTGGGCCTTCCTGCTGAGCCTCTACGCGCAGGGCGAGGACGTGGTCTTCGGCGCGGTCCGCAGCGGGCGCCGGCCCGAGGTGCCGGGCGCATCGGCCATGGTCGGCTCCCTCGCCGGTACGGTCCCGGTGCGCACCCGGGTCGCCCCGGACGTCCGGCTGGGCGACTGGCTGCGGGAGTTCGCGACGCAGCGGAACGCCGAGCGGCCCGCCCCGCTGTCGTACATCCGGCAGTGCGGCGCGTCCGGGCACCCCCTGTTCGACTCCGTGGTGGAGTTCGTGGAGGTACCGGAGGCGCTGTTCTCCGGACCCGGTATGCCCGGGGTGTCCGTGCTGGCATCGGCGGGGACGGAGGCCGGTTGCGCACTGAGCCTCGGCCTGCGCGGTGGCCGGGAGTTCCGCGGTGAACTGCGCTACGACCCCGCGGCGGTCTCCGACGAGGCCGCCGGGCAGCTCGCCCGCCAGTACGTGCAGCTGCTGGGCGTGCTCGCCGACGAGGGCCGGCACGCGGTGCCGCTGGGCTCACTCGACCTGCTGGACGCCGCCGAACACGAGGACCTGGTACGGCGGTTCAACGACACGCAGGCCCCGTACGACCGGGCCGGCACCGTGCTGCACCGCTTCACCGCATGGGTGCAGCGGCAACCCGACGCCGTCGCCGTGCAGGACGGTGCGCTGACGCTCACCTACGCCGAGCTGGACGAGCGGTCCTCGGCGCTGGCCGCGCTGCTGGTCGAGCGCGGGATCGCGGCGGAGCACACCGTGGGCACCTGCTTCGAGCGGTCGGCCGCACTCGTCGTGGCGATGGTCGCGGTGCTCAAGGCCGGGGGCTGCTATCTGCCGCTGGACCCCGCCTACCCGCAGTCGCGGCTGCGCCTGATGATGGACGACACCCGGACCCGGTTGGTGCTGGCCGAACCACGGACCGCCGGACACCTGCCGGACACGGCCGACCGGTCGGTCCTCGTGCTGGCGCCGGACGGCACGGTGCCGGGCGAGGGCACGGACCGGCCGGCCGGCGCGGAGTTCGAGCCGGCGGGCCGGGCGCTGCCCGACAGCAGCGCGTACCTGGTGTACACCTCGGGGTCGACCGGCACGCCCAAGGGCGTCGTGGTGCCGCATGCGGCGCTGACGTGGTTCGCGGGCAATGTGGGCTACCTCCGGCCCGGCCCGGACGATGTGGTGGCGCTGGCGTCGAGCCCGTCGTTCGACGCGCTGACCTTCGAGTGCTGGGTGGCGCTGACCCACGGTGCCCGGCTGGTGGTGATCCCGAAGGACGTGCTGCTGTCGTCGGGCGCTCTCGCCCGCGCCCTGCGCACCTCCGGTGTGACCGTGATGTACATGACGGCGGCGCTGCTGGAGCAGCTCTCCCTGGAGGTGCCGGACTTCGCGGCCGGGCTACGGGTGCTGCTGTTCGGCGGGCAGCAGGCCAACCCCGAGGCGGTCGCGCGGGTGCGGGACGCGTCCGCTCCGGCCCGGCTGATGCAGGTGTACGGGCCCACCGAAACCACCGTGTGGAACGCCGTCCAGGTGGTCCCGGACGACCTGTCCGACGGCGTCGTCCCGCTCGGCACGCCGATCGAGAACTCCACGATGTACCTCCTGGACGACCACCTGCGTCCGGTTCCCTCCGGGGTGCCCGGCGAGGTCTTCATCGGCGGGGACGGCGTCACCTTGGGGTACCTGGGCAGGCCCGGGCTGACCGCCACGCGTTTCCTGCCCAATCCGTTCGGGCCGGGCCGGCTCTACCGCACCGGCGACCTCGCGCGCTTCCGTGCGGACGGGTCGCTGGAGTTCCTCGGCCGGGTCGACGACCAGGTGAAGATCCGCGGCTTCCGGATCGAACTCGGTGAGGTCGAGTCCGCGCTGCGCGCCCACCCCGCGGTCAGCGCCGCGCTGGTGGTGGCCCGGGAGATCGCCGGGAGCGGGCCGCAGCTCATCGCCTACCTGGTGCCCGACGAGGGGGCCGCCCCGCCGACCCCCGGCGAGGTGCGCGCCTTCCTGACCGACCGGCTGCCCTCCTACATGATCCCCTCCCTCGTCATTCCGCTGCAGCGCATTCCGCTCGCCCCGACCGGAAAGGTCGACCGCAAGGCACTTCCGCTGCCGCTCACCCCCAACGGCCGCCTGGACCGACGGAAGTTGGCACAGCTGTCCGGCCGCCTCCCCGTAACGCACTCCTGAAAGGAAGCAGTGATGAAGAGCCTGTTGTCCCTCACCGAGCTCGACGCCGGCACCCTCGCCGGCCTGGTCGCCCGGGCAGTCGAGCTGGGCGCGACGGACCGGCCGGAGCAGACCCTCGCCGGAAAGTCCGTCGGCATCTACTTCCGGCGCTCGTCCACGCGCACCCGCACCGCGTTCTGGTCGGCGGCCGCACGGCTCGGCGCCCACACCATCGGCTACGGTCCGGACGAACTCCAGCTGGTGACCGGCGAGTCCCTCGAGGACACCGGCCGGGTGCTGGGCAACTACCTGGACATCCTGGTGGCGCGGACCAACGACGACGTCGAGGAGATGCGGCTGCTCGCCAGCAGCGGCGCGCTGAGCGTGGTCAACGCGCTGAGCACCGATGAACACCCCACCCAGGCACTCGCCGATCTCGCCCTGCTCACCGAGGAGTTCGGCAGCCTGGCCGGGCGCGAGCTGCTGTACGTCGGCGAGGGCAACAGCACCGCCGCGGCGCTGGCGCTGGCGACCGCCCTGGTCCCCGACTTCCGGCTGACCGTGGTGACGCCGGCCGGCTACGGGCTGCCCGACGAGCTGCTGGCCCGTGCGGACAAGCTCGGCGACGGGGCGGCCGGCGTGCAGCAGCTGCACGACCTCGCGGCGGTCGACCGCCAGGTGGACGCCGTGTACACGGCGCGCTGGCAGACCATGGGCGTGCAGAAGGAGAACGCCGACTGGAGGGCCGACTTCCTGCCGTACCGGGTGACGTCCGACCTCCTGGAGCGCCTGAGCGCACCGCACACGATCTTCCTGCACGACCTGCCGGCCATGCGGGGCGAGGAGGTCGTCGATGAGGTGCTGGACGGCCCACGCAGCCGGGCCTGGCGGCAGGCGTTCCACAAGATGACCTCCGCCATGGCCGTCCTCGAATGGTGTGCGGCCGAGTAGCACACCGATCCGCTCCGCGACCGGCGCGGAGCACGGCACCACAGGACGGCCCGGGATCGGGCCGCCTCAGCACGTTGTCAGTATGCGCAGGGGGGACGTCACCGTCATGCAGGAACAGCTCCGTCGAACCATGCCGTTGTCATCGGCCCAGATGGGCGTCTGGCTCGCCCAGCAGGTGACTCCGGAGGACAACGGATTCAACGTCTGCTACGAACTGGCCCTCCGCGGCCGGCTCGACGTCCCGCTGCTGGAGCGGGCCGCGCACCAGGCCTTCCGGGAGGCGGAGACCCTCCACACCGTCCTGGTCGAGGGCGAGCACGGCCCGCTGCAGACCGTCCGGCCGCTCGATGCGTTCCCGGTGCGGATGACCGATGTCAGCGCCGAGGAATCCCCGGTGCGGGCGGTGCGCGAGCTGACGGAAGCGCGGCGGAGGCGGCGGGTCGACCTGTCGGACCTCTCCTCCGAAGTGGCCCTGTTCCGGCTGGCGGCCGACCACCATGTGCTCGTCCTCCACGGCCACCACCTGTTCTGCGACGGGTTCAGCGCCCCGATGGTGGTCGAGCGCATCTCCCAGGTCTACGCCGCGCTGTGCAAGGGTGACGAGCCGGAGCCGTCCCCCTTCCTGGCGTTGCAGGACGTCCTGGAGGAGGACACCGCCTACCGGGCCAGCGACCGGTTCCAGGAGGACCGGGAGTTCTGGCGGGGGCGGCTGGTCGACGCACCGGCCCCGGCCACCCTCTCGGGGAAGACCGGGCGCGCCAGCGACGGCGACATCCACCAGTCCACGGGGTACCTGTCGCAGGAGGACTTCCGGCGGCTCGCCGTCACCGCGCGCGCCGAAAGGTCCACCTGGTCCGGCCTGCTCACCGCCGCCTACGCGGTCTACCTCCACCGCCTCACCGGATCGACCGACGTCACGGTCGAGTTCCCGGTGGCGGCGCGCAGCGGCGCGGTGAGCCGGCGCACCCCCAGCATGATGTCCAACGTGCTGCCGCTCCTCCTGACCGTCGACCCCGGGGCAACGGTCAGCGCATGCGTCCGTGCGGTGTCCGGAGAGGTGCGCCGGCTGCTCCGCCACCAGCGCTACCGCCCCGAGGACATCCGCCGGGACCTGAGAGGGGCCCGGGAGGACTGGCCGCAGCACACCGGCGGGCCGCGGATCAACATCATGCCGATCGCCGGGAGGCTTCCGTTCGGCGACTGCGAGGGCACCCTGTCCCCGGTGTTCGCCGGACCGGTCCCCGACCTGTCCGTGGACGTCACCGTCCTGCCCGACGAGAGCGGCCTGCGCTTCGACTTCAAGGGCAACCGCGCCGGATACACCGCCGACGACGTGGCGGCGCACCAGCGTCGCTTCCTCGACTTCCTGAGGCGCTTCGCGCAGGACCCGGGACGTGCGGTCGGCGAGGTCGAGCTGCTCTCGGCCGCCGAGCGGCACCAGGTCCTCGAGGAGTGGAGCGGAGCCGCTCGGCAGCCCGGGACGGCGTACGACGAGGAACGCCGCACGATCACCGAGCTGTTCGAGGCCCAAGCCGGGCGGACCCCCGACGCGACCGCGCTGGTCTTCGAGGACGTCCGGCTGACGTACCGGGAGCTGGACGCCCGGGCCAACCGGCTGGCGCACCACCTCATCGAGCGCGGCGCGGGACCCGAGCGGTTCGTCGCCCTGGCCCTGGCACGCTCGGCCGAGCAGGTCGTGGCGATCCTGGCCGTCCTGAAGTCGGGCGCGGCCTACCTGCCCCTCGACCCGGACTACCCGGCGGAGCGGATCGCCGGAATGCTGGCCGACACCGGGCCGGTCGTGGTGCTGGCCGACGGCTCCACGGCGTCCCGGCTGCCGGCGGCCACCGAGCCCGTACGCCTCGACGACGACGCGGTCACCGCGGACCTCGACCGCCGGCCCGCCACCCGGCCGGACGTCCGGCGGTCCCCCGACCAGGCCGCCTACGTGATCTACACCTCGGGCTCCACCGGCCGGCCGAAGGGCGTGGTCGTCCCGCACCGCAACGTCATCCGCCTGCTGCGCTCCACGGAACACTGGTTCGGCTTCGGGCCGGACGACGTCTGGACGCTCTTTCACTCCTACGCCTTCGACTTCTCGGTGTGGGAGATCTGGGGATCCCTGCTCACCGGCGGACGTCTCGTCGTGGTCCCCTACGACACCAGCCGCTCACCGGCGGAGGTCCGCAAGCTGCTGGCCGCCCACCGGGTCACCGTGCTCAACCAGACCCCGTCCGCCTTCTACCAGCTCATCCAGGCGGACCAGGAGCACAGCGACGCCGCCCTCACCTTGCGGTACGTGATCTTCGGCGGGGAGGCCCTGGAGCCCGCCAAGCTGGCCCCGTGGTACGCCCGGCACGCCGACGACGCACCCGCGCTGGTGAACATGTACGGCATTACCGAGACGACCGTGCACGTCACCCATCGCCCGCTGACCGAGGACGACGCCGCCGGCACCCCGGGCAGCGTCATCGGCGTCGGCCTTCCCGACCTCAGGGTCTATGTGCTGGATGCGGGTCTGCGTCCGGTGCCGGTGGGGGTGGCCGGTGAGTTGTTCGTGGCGGGTGCGGGGCTGGCACGGGGCTACCTCGGGCGTCCGGGCCTGACCGCCGAACGCTTCGTGGCCGACCCCTTCACGGGCTCCGGTGCACGGATGTACCGCACCGGCGATGTGGCGCGCTGGTCGCCCACCGGCGAACTGGAATTCCTCGGACGCGCCGATGACCAGGTGAAGATCCGCGGCTTCCGCATCGAACCCGGCGAGATCGAAGCCGTCCTGTCCCGACACCCGGACGTCGGCCAAGTCGCCGTGGTGGTACGCGAAGACCGCGCCGGGGACCGCCGGCTGGTGGGGTACGTGGTCCCCACCGCCGGGGATGCCGTGGACGCTGCGGATACCAGGGACGCCTTGGACGTCGCCGAGCTGCGGACCTTCGCGGCAGGGGCGCTACCGGCCTTCATGGTGCCCTCGGCGTTCATGGTGCTGGACGCCCTCCCGCTCACGGGCAACGGCAAGCTGGACCGACGAGCCCTCCCGGCACCGGACCATGCCAGCGCCATCGGAGGACGTACCGCACGCAACCCGCGCGAAGAGATCCTCTGCGGCCTGTTCGCCGAAGTCCTGGGACTGCACGGCGCACACGGCACAACGGGCACATCGGGTACGTCGGGCGCATCGGGTACGTCGGGTGCGTCCCGCGTGGGCATCGATGACGACTTCTTCGCACTGGGCGGGCATTCACTGCTGGCGACCCGGCTGATCAGCCGCATCCGCGGAGTGTTCGGCGTGGACGTACCCGTACGGGCCCTGTTCCAGTCACCGACCGTGGCCGCACTCTCCACCCTCGTCGAAGCGGGCGCCGGCACCCGCCCGGCCCTGACCGCCACCACCCCCAGACCGGAAGTCCTGCCGGTCTCCTTCGCACAGCAACGACTGTGGTTCCTCTCCGGCCTGGAAGGAATCAGCGGCACCTACAACATGGCCATGCCCCTACGCCTGTCGGGGGCATTGGACCGCGATGCGTTACGCGCGGCACTCCAGGATGTGGTCCTGCGCCACGAGAGCCTGCGCACGCTCGTCGCCGCGGTCGACGGCGAGCCGGTTCAGCGGATCGTGGACGCGTCCGAGCTGGCGATGGACTTCCGGGTGCTGCCGGTCGCCGGTGAGGAGGAGCTGGCCGGGCTGCTGACCGCCGAGGGTGGTCGCGGTTTCGACCTGTCGGCGGATCTCCCGCTGCGGGCCAGGCTGTTCGCGCTCTCCGACACCGAGCATGTGCTGCTGCTGGTGATCCACCACATCGCCTGTGACGGATGGTCCCTGGCTCCCCTCGTTCGCGACGTCTCCCAGGCCTACGCCGCCCGATGCGCCGGCGAGCAGCCCGACTGGGAGCCGCTGCCTGTCCAGTACGCCGACTACGCACTCTGGCAACGCGAACTCCTCGGACACGAGGACGACCCCGACAGCCTCGCCGCCCGCCAACTCTCCTACTGGCGACAGCAACTCCACCACAGCCCCGACCTGCTGACCCTCCCCCTCGACCGTCCCCGCCCAGCGACACCCAGCCACCGCGGCGGAGTGGTCCCCCTACGGCTCGACGAGCACACGCACCGGCAGGTCGCGGAGTTGGCCCGTGCGTGCGGCGTCAGTGTCTTCATGGTCGTCCAGGCCGCCTTCACCGCACTGCTCAACCGCGTGGGCGCCGGCACCGACATACCCGTGGGCGTCCCCGTCGCCGGCCGCACCGACGAAGGACTCACCGACCTGGTCGGC
>NZ_JBFAEA010000024.1:0-106366 GCF_040641675.1 Streptomyces sp. NPDC020742 | reverse complement strand
CTGCAGGGGGGACCCTGTGGGAGAGTAGGACGCCGCCGAACTATTATTAGCTCCGGTCCCTGAACCCTTGTGGTTCAGGGACCGGAGCTTTTTTGCGTTGGCGGGTGACCTCGGGACCCTCGGTTATGAAGCCCACGGCTGGTCGTGCGGTCGCCTGTGTTAGCTGGTGCGTCCAGAGCGTCCAGAGCGGCGGCGCGATTCCTGTTGGATGCCCCTCTTCTGCACGTGGGTGTGTTGAGCCAAAGCCCGTACGGCCGGGCGTTGTGGCCTTGTTCCGGAGGAGGCGCTGCCGCAGGCCTGCATGTGCCCTTCTTACGTGCATCCCCGGTTCGGGTGCTCAGCAGGCTTGGGACTTGGGGCCGTGTTGGCTCGGCTGGCTAGAGAGGCAGACACGGGGGGAGGGCTGGCACTGGCAGGGGAGACGTGCGGCCCGTTGCCTGGTGTGGGGCGGGCGGCGTATGGGGGTTAGAGGCGGCCGGAGGCCTTGAGGGTGAGGTAGGCGTCGGCCAGGTCGGGGGCGAGGAGGGCCGGGGTGGAGTCGATGACGGTGATGCCGTGGCGGCGGAGGCGGTCGGCGGTGCGGCGCCGGGCGGCGCGGGTTTGTTCCGCGGCGGCGGCTGCGTAGACGGCCTGGGGTGTGTGACGGCCGGCGGCCATTTCCTCGATACGGGGGTCGGCAACGGCGGCGACGATGAGTTCGTTGCGCCGGGTGAGGCCGGGAAGGACGGGCAACAGGGCCTCTTCCACGGGTGCTGCGTCGAGGCCGGTGAAGAGCACGATGAGGGACCGGCGCGGGGTGCGGCGGTGGATCGTCGCGGCCAGGCCGCGGGCGTCGGCCTCGACGAGTTCGGATTCGAGGGGTGCAAGGGCGTCGGTCAGCGCGGGGAGGACGTCGCGGGCGGCGCGGCCTTGTACGGAGGCGCGTACCCGGCGGTCGTAGGCGAGCAGGTCCACGCGGTCGCCGGCGCGGGCGGCGAGGGCGCCGAGTAGCAGGGCGGCGTCCATCGAGGCGTCGAGGCGGGGGATGTCGCCCACGCGGCCGGCGGAGGTTCGGCCGGTTTCCAGGACGAGCAGGATGCGGCGGTCGCGTTCGGGGCGCCAGGTGCGGACGGCGAGGTCCTGCCGGCGGGCGGTGGCGCGCCAGTCGATGGAGCGGGTGTCGTCGCCGGGGGTGTAGTCGCGGAGGCTGTCGAATTCGGTGCCTTCACCGCGGCTCAGGATGCTGGTGCGGCCGTCGAGTTCGCGGAGCCGGGCGAGTTTGGCCGGGAGGTGCTTGCGGCTGGTGAAGGGGGGCAGGACGCGCAGTGTCCAAGGGACGTGGTGGTTGCCTTGGCGGGCTGCGAGTCCCAGGGGGCCGTAGGAGCGGACCGTGACGCGGACGGCGTGGTGGTCGCCGCGGCGGGTGGGGTGGAGCGTGGTCGTGAGGCGGCGGCGTTCGGCGGCGGGGACGCGGACGGTGTGGCGTGCGGCCGGGCCTTCGGTGTGGGGGTGGAAGGAACTCGGCGGCCAAGCGTCGCGGATCTGGGCGCGCAGGGTGCGGCGGCTGGGGTTGGTGAGGGTGAGGTGGCTGTGGGCATCGTCAGCCAGTCGAACAGTTGTATCACCGGTTCGGGTGAAATGGAGCTTTCGCACTGGCGCGGCGAGCGCGAGGTCGCACAAAATTGCTATCAGCAAGGTGAGTTGGACGGTGAGTATGCCGAGCCAGCTGGGCAGCACCAAGCCGACGAAGAGAGATCCGAGAGCGGAGATGAGGGCGGTGCGTCCGGTGAGGGCCACGGTGTCGCCTCAGCGGGGGACGGGGAGATGAGCGAGTACAGCGTTGATCACGGAGTCCGCAGTGACTCCTTCCATCTCCGCTTCCGGCCGGAGCTGGATGCGGTGACGGAGTGTGGGAAGAGCGAGCGCCTTGACGTCGTCGGGGGTCACATAGTCGCGGCCGGTGAGCCAGGCCCAGGCACGTGACGTCGAGAGCAGGGCGGTGGCGCCTCGGGGGGAGACGCCGAGAGAGAGCGAGGGGGATTCGCGAGTGGCACGGCAGATATCGACGATGTAGCCGGTGACTTCGGGGGAGACCGAGGTCTTGGCAACGGCGGTGCGGGCCGCTTCGAGATCGGCGGCCGAGGCGACCGGCCGTAGCCCGGCGGCGTCCAGGTCGCGGGGGCTGAAGCCGGCCGCGTGGCGCGTGAGGATGTCTATCTCGTCCTGACGTGCGGGAAGAGGGACGGTCAGCTTCAGCAGGAACCTGTCGAGTTGGGCCTCCGGCAGCGGATAGGTGCCCTCGTACTCCACGGGGTTCTGAGTGGCTGCTACCAGGAACGGCTCGGGGAGGGGACGGGCTGTGCCGTCGACGGTCACCTGACGCTCTTCCATGGCCTCCAGCAGGGACGCCTGGGTCTTGGGAGGGGTGCGGTTGATCTCGTCGGCGAGTAGCAGGTTGGTGAAGACGGGCCCCGGTTGCAAGGAGAACTCCGCACTGCGGGCGTCGTAGACCAGCGAGCCGGTGATGTCACTCGGCATGAGGTCTGGGGTGAACTGCACCCGCTTGGTGTCGAGTTCGAGGGCGGTCGACAGGGCGCGGACCAGCAGGGTCTTGGCGACGCCCGGGGCTCCTTCGAGGAGTACATGACCGCGGCAGAGGAGTGCGACGACCAGGCCGGTGACGGCGGGGTCCTGGCCGACGACGGCCTTGGCTATCTCGGTGCGCAGCTCCTCCAGGGAGGCGCGGGCGCTGTCAGCGGTCGGGGTGCTCACGAGGGGCATGCCTCTCTTGGGAAACGATCGAGGATTCAAGGGCGTCGAGGTGGTCGGCCAGCTGCACCAGAGCCCGGTCGTCCGCGGGGGCCGGGCCGAAGAGCAGGGCGCGCAGATCCGCCCCGGTCTCGGGGGCTGAGGCCAAGTGGGCCTGGAGGGGCGGGAGAAGGGTGTCGGGGGTGTGGGCGTGCGTCGGGGGCACGCCGATGAGGGGAGCGAGCCGGTCCCGGGTGGCCGAGCGCAGCACGTCGGCAGCCCGGTCGCGGGCGTGGGACTGCTCGTAGAGGCGGGCGTGGCCTTCGGTGGTCTCGGCTGCGGGCACGGTGACGGGCAGTCGCTCGTGGACCAGTGGGCCCAGCCGGCGGGCGCGCCAGACGGCGGCAAGGCAGGCGGCGAAGGCCAGTTGGAGCAGGGCCCAGAGCCAGCTGGAGGGGATCAGGTCGAAGAGGCTGCGCCGGTCGTCCTCGGCCGAGGACGGATCACTGACGGAGGGGAGGTACCAGACCAGATGCTTGTACGGACCGAGAAGCTGAAGTGCCAGCGAGGCGTTGCCGTGTGCGGCGAGATGCTGGTTGTAGAGGAGATCGGGGGCGCCGAGGAGCACCGTGTCCCGGCCGGAGGCCGGGGCGGGCAGTTGTACCAGGGTGGGCTTGCCGTCGCTGAGGTAGCAGCGCTCGGCGCCGTCGTCGGGAGTGGTGTAGCGCAGGCCGCCGAGAAGGGCGTTGCCGGCGCGGCGCGCGTCGGGCAGCGAACATCCGGGGCGGAGCGTGGTGTTGCCGGCTGCGGAGCTCGGCTGGACGCTCGGGGCGAAGGTCTGCAGGGCCGTGGCGCCGGGGGCGAGCAGAACGGTGCGGCCGGGCGTGTGGGCGGTGGCGGCGTGCAGGCCCGCCAGCTGAGAAGGGGTCAGGACGTCGGGGTCGGTGACAAGCAGAGTGGTGTCGGGGCCGGCCGCGGCGGCGGCCTCCTCGGCGGACGTCACGACGTGCGTGGAGACGCCGTGGGAGGCAAGGAGCCGGGCCAGCGCACGGCTTCCGGACCGGTCCGCCGAACGAGGGTCGAGCCGGCCATGCTGCTCGCCGGACTGCAGCGCCGCCAGGACGATGCCGCTGACGGTGAGCAAGAGGAGAGCGAGCAGCGGGCCGCGGGACCGGGCCCACAACTGACGGGAAGTGGTGGAGAGCGCGGGGGCGTTGGCGGTGGCCGTGGTCATCCGCGGCTCCTGGCAGGGGCGGTCGCCGGGGCGGGCCTGGCGTGCTGCAGGTCGGTGTCGAGGACGGTCAGGAGGGCGTATGCCTGCTCCGTACCGGGGCGGCCGCCGTATGTGACGTCGTCGAAGATGCGGGCGGCGGTGCGCAGTTGGTCGGCATGCCGTGGCAGGGCCCGGCCGGCTTCGGTGGCCGCCTCGTCGGCGGTGCGGCCGGGGCCGGGGGTGAGCAGGGCCCGTTCCTCCAGGGCGAGGACGATCGCCCGCATGCGGTCCTGGATCGCCTGGCTCCACAGGCCGGCCGTGGCGTACCGTGCGGCGGCCGTGCGGTGTTCGGCTGCGGTGCGGGGTGTGGTGGCGAAGAGCGTGCGGCGCGTGGTCGGGGTGCGGCGTACCGCACCGAGTCGCAGTCGGAGTGCGAGGAGTAGCAGCAGTACGCAGGCGGCGATGGTGAGGAGGCCGATCCAGCCGCCGGGGGTGGCGCCGGCGGCCGTGTGGAACAGCTCGTCGAGGCGGTCCCAGAGCCAATCGAGGGCGCGCTGGATCGGGTTGGGGTCGTGCTGGTGGTACCGGGGGTCGGACAGTTCTCGCTCGGCCGCTTCGCGGGCGGGGAGGCGAGGGGTCCGCACCGGTATACCGTCGTCATCGGCGCGCGCCAGGAGGCCGGGCGCTGCCATGTTCCCCCCTGTGGTCACCGCATCAGCTTCCCGGTGCGGCGTCGGACGGGCGCGGTCCGGAGCTGTCGCTGGAGTCGTCGCCCGAGGCGGTGCCGGCCGATGGGTCCTCGGCCGGCACGTCGGGGGCGGGGACACCGTGGGTGGGGAGGCCGTGGGCGGGAGGTTCGGTGCCGTAGCCGGGAAGGCCGGCGGCGCGGGCGAGTTCGAGGTCGAGTGCCTCGCGGCGGATGCGCTGGTCCATGTAGAGGAGCGAGGTGACGCCGGCGCTGATCGGGAAGGTGATGGTGGAGCTGATGACGGCGCCGATGCCCAGCACGATCAGGAACGACCAGCTGGTGGTGTTGCTGCTGCCGTTGGCCCAGTCCAGCAGGCTCTCACCGTCGATGAGGAAGGCGATGAGGGTGGCCGGGATCTGGATGATGAACTCGACGATGCCGATCAGGAGGAAGGCGAGCAGCTGGGCGCCGAGCACCCGCCACCAGGCGCCCCGTACGAGCTTGGCGGAGCGGCGCATGGAGGCGATGACACCCTGCTTCTCCAGCATCAGGGCGGGGGAGGCGAGGCTGAAGCGGACCCACAGCCAGATGTTCACGGCGGAGGCGACCAGCCCGCCCAGCACGGCGAGGAGCAGGCCGGTGTCCAGCGATGCAGTGGCGGCGAGGAGCACGCCCGGGGCCATGCCGACGGCGAACACTGCGGCGAGGAGCAGCGGGAGCAGGACGAGCAGGCCGAGCAGGCGGGGGAGTTGGCCACGGGCGTCGTTCCAGGCGTCGCCGGTCGTTACCGGGCGGCCCAGGACCGCACGGCTGACGACCATGGTGAGCAGGCCGGTGGCGATGATCGTGGCGAGCAGTCCGATCACCGAGGTGATGGCGCTGCCGGTGAGCGAGTCGCCGATCTGGCGCATCGTCTCGCGGATGGCCGGGACACGGTCGTTGGACACCGCCGGTGCGGCACCGGATCTCTGGAACCACAGTCCGGTGACGACGGTGACCGCGGTCTGTGCGACCACCGCCACGAGCAGCGAGATGCCGAGGACGGTGCGCCAATGGGCCCGCATGGTGGCGACCGCGCCGTCGAGTATTTCGCCGACGGCGAGCGGGCGCAGCGGGATGACACCCGGCTTGGCCGCCTGTGGTACCGCCGCCCAGTTGCCGCCCCACGGGGGCTGATTGCCGGGGCCCGGCGCGGTGCCCCAGCCGGGGCCCGGGCCGGAGGAGGCACGGGTCCGTTCGCTGGTGTGCCCCCGGGCGTCGCTCTGGCCGGGGATGCCGGCCGGGGCCGACCACTGGCCGGCGGGCGGCTGGTCCTTGGACCAGTTCGGTGGGGACGGCTGCTCGGCGGTGCCGGTCCGGTCGGGGGAAGGGGTCGGGGTGGGCTGCTCCTGCGCGCCGCGGCCCGGCTCGTCGGAGGGCGTGGATCCGGGCGAGGCCCAGCCCGGAGAGTTGTTCATCGTCGCTCCTTCTTGCTGCCCGTCCGCCGGGGCGGCCGAGATCCAGGGTCCGCGGTGGCGCTCATCGTGTCATGGCACGGGGTGTTGTCCACCTGTGCCCTGAGGATGAGGGGACCTTCTGCTGGAGGGGCAGTCGGCGGCAGACTGAACGGATGGGCGATCAGCACGAGGTATCCGAGACGGGCGCCGGGGCGCTCGCCATCCCGTCCCTTCGCTGGGAGGAACCGCCGGAGGGGCCCGTCGTGGTCCTCCTTGACCAGACACGGCTGCCGGCGGAGGAGGTGGAGCTGGTCTGCACGGACGTTCCGGCGCTGGTGGCGGCGATCCAGTCGCTGGCGGTACGCGGCGCTCCGCTGCTGGGGATCGCGGGGGCGTACGGCGTCGCGCTGGCCGCGGCGCGGGGTTTCGATGTGGAGGAGGCCGCGGTGGTGCTGGCGCAGGCCCGGCCGACCGCGGTCAATCTGGGGTACGGCGTGCGACGGGCGGCGGACGCCTATCGCGCGGCGGTGGCCGGCGGGGCGGAAGCCCCGGCCGCGGCGGCGCTGGCCGAGGCCAGGGCCGTCCACCGGGAGGACATCGACGCCAGCGCGCGGATGGCGGCGCATGGCCGTGCGCTGCTGGGCGAGCTGCTGCCGGGTGGTGGTTACCGGATCCTCACGCACTGCAATACGGGCGCGCTGGTGTCCGGGGGAGAGGGCACCGCCCTGGCGGTGGCGCTGGCGGCGCATCGGGCCGGTGAGCTGCGCCGGCTGTGGGTGGATGAGACGCGGCCCCTGCTGCAGGGGGCGCGGCTGACCGCCTTCGAGGCGGCGCGGGCGGGCATGGCGTACACCGTGCTGTCGGACGGTGCGGCGGGATCGCTGTTCGCCGGAGGTGAGGTGGACGCGGTGCTGATAGGCGCGGACCGGATCGCGGCGGACGGGTCGGTGGCCAACAAGGTGGGCAGCTATCCGCTGGCCGTGCTGGCGCGGTACCACCACATTCCGTTCGTGGTGGTGGCGCCCACCAGCACGGTGGATCTGGCGACGGAGCAGGGGGCCGACATCGAGGTGGAGCAGCGGCCGGGCCATGAGGTGACGGAATTCTCGTTGCCGTCCGTACGCGGGGCCGGAGCACTGTCGGCCACCGGCGTGCCGGTGGCGCCGCTGGGCGCACAGGCCTACAACCCGGCCTTCGACGTCACCCCGCCGGAGCTGGTGACCGCGATCGTGACGGAGGCGGGAGTGGTGTCGCCGGTGACCCGGGAAGGCCTTGCGGGGCTGTGTTCCACGTCACGTTGGAGTAAGTCACGATCAGGTAATGGGATGATGGCCGAATGAAGGGACGCGTCCTGGTCGTCGACGACGACACCGCACTGGCAGAGATGCTCGGCATCGTGCTGCGCGGCGAAGGCTTTGAACCGTCGTTTGTGTCGGACGGTGACAAGGCCCTCGCGGCCTTCCGCGAGACCAAGCCGGACCTTGTCCTGCTCGATCTGATGCTGCCCGGCCGGGACGGCATCGAGGTGTGCCGGCTGATCCGTGCGGAGTCCGGTGTGCCGATCGTCATGCTGACCGCCAAGAGCGACACGGTGGATGTGGTGGTCGGCCTGGAGTCGGGCGCGGACGACTACATCGTCAAGCCGTTCAAGCCCAAGGAGCTGGTGGCCCGCATCCGGGCGCGGCTGCGGCGTTCCGAGGAGCCGGCGCCCGAGCAGCTGGCGATCGGTGACCTGGTCATCGATGTGGCCGGGCACTCCGTCAAGCGGGACGGGCAGTCGATCGCGCTGACCCCGCTGGAATTCGATCTGCTGGTGGCGCTGGCGCGCAAGCCGTGGCAGGTGTTCACGCGTGAGGTGTTGCTGGAGCAGGTCTGGGGCTATCGGCACGCCGCCGACACCCGGCTGGTCAACGTCCATGTGCAGCGGCTGCGCTCCAAGGTCGAGCGGGATCCGGAGCGTCCGGAGATCGTGGTGACGGTGCGCGGTGTCGGCTACAAGGCCGGGCCCAGCTGAGATGGTCCGGGACGGTTCGGCCCCGGAGGGAAAGCGGGGGCGCACCGTTGGACCGACGGGTGATATGTCCTTTTCGGGGAAGTTGTCCGCCTGGTTGTTGCGCGGCGGGCAGCTGCTGCCCGACGGCGCGGTGAGCGGGCCCGTCCACCCCCTGCTGCGCCTCTTCAGCCGCTGGGTGCGGCGGCCGCTGCTGCCCGCCCTGCGACTGTGGCGCCGCAATATCCAGCTGCGGGTGGTGGCCACCACCCTGCTGATGTCGCTCGCCGTGGTGCTGCTGCTCGGCGTCGTGGTCGTCGGACAGGTGCGCAACGGCCTGCTCACCGCGAAGGCGCAGGCCGCGCAGAGCCAGGCCGTGGGCGGCTTCAGCGTCGCCCAGAAGATGGCCGACGGAGCCGATGACAACGCCTCCGACGACCCCGCCCGCACCGGAAACCGTGGCACCCAGGACTCCGCGACCTGGCTGACCGGCCTCGTCGAACAGCTCGCCAGCGGTGGCCAGGGCGTCTTCTCCGTCGTGGCGCTCAGCTCCGACTCCGACGAGCCGTTCGGCGACTCCAGCCCCGGGACCCGCGGGCCGCGCGCCTCGGGTGACGTCGACCCCGAGCGGAGCGTGCCCGCCGACCTGCGGCGCAAGCTGGACACCAAGGCCGGCACCTTCCGCCAGTACACCCAGATCAAGCGGATCGGGTCGGACGACGGCGTACCGGCGCTGATCATCGGCAAGCGGCTCAACGACGTCAACAGCAACCAGTACCAGCTCTACTACCTCTTCCCGTTCAGCCAGGAAGAGGAGTCGCTCAAGCTCGTGACGGGGACGCTCGCGACGGCCGGCGTGTTCGTGGTGATCCTGCTCGGCGCGATCGCCTGGTTGGTGGTGCGGCAGGTCGTCACCCCCGTACGGATGGCCGCGGGGATCTCCGAGCGGCTGGCCGCCGGCCTCCTCCAGGAACGGATGAAGGTCACCGGCGAGGACGACATCGCCCGCCTCGGCGAGTCCTTCAACAAGATGGCGCAGAACCTCCAGGTCAAGATCCAGCAGCTGGAGGAACTGTCCCGGATGCAGCGCCGCTTCGTCTCCGACGTCTCCCACGAACTGCGTACCCCACTGACGACCGTACGGATGGCCGCCGACGTCATCCACGACGCGCGCGACGAGTTCGACCCCGCCACGGCACGCTCCGCCGAGCTGCTGCGCGGCCAGCTCGACCGTTTCGAATCGCTGCTCGCCGAGCTCCTGGAGATCAGCCGCTTCGACGCCGGCGCCGCCGCGCTGGAGGCCGAGCCGGTCGACCTGCGCGACGTGGTGCACCGCGTCATCGAGGGCGCCGAACCGCTCGCCGAACGCAAGGGCACCCGCATCGTGGTGCGCGGCGCCGAACAGCCGGTCATCGCCGAGGCCGACCCCCGCCGGGTGGAGCGGGTGCTGCGCAACCTCGTCGTCAACGCCGTCGAGCACGGCGAGGGCCACGATGTGGTGGTGCGCCTGGCGTCCGCGGGCAGCCGCAGCGGCGGCGCGGTGGCCGTCGCGGTCCGCGACTACGGCGTCGGCCTCAAGCCCGGGGAGGCCACCCGGGTCTTCAACCGCTTCTGGCGCGCCGACCCGGCGAGGGCCCGTACGACCGGAGGCACCGGCCTCGGCCTGTCCATCGCCGTCGAGGACGCCCGGCTGCACGGCGGCTGGCTGCAGGCCTGGGGCGAGCCGGGCGGCGGCTCGCAGTTCCGGCTGACCCTGCCCCGCACGGCCGGTGAGCCGCTGCGTGGATCCCCGATCCCCCTGGAGCCGGAGGACTCGCGACGCAACCGCCGGTCGGCCGAGACGACGCAGCCGCAGGCCGGAACCGTACCCGCGATGCCCCCGATACCCGGCCAGGCACGGACCTCACAGGACGCCGACGCGGCACCGGACGTCACGGACGGGCAGACCACGGCCCGGCCGGACACCGCTCCGGCGGAGCCGGCCGGCGACGATTCCCGGGCGGCCCCCCAGGGGGCGGGCACGCGGGGCGACGAGGCGGCCCCGGAGACCGGGGTCGGGCAGGACGCCGGGCAGGGCCTGGAAGCGGAAGGCGAGCTGCGTGGAAACTGAGCGCGGAAACGAGCAGGGGGCGGGGCCGGCGCGCCGCAGGCGCACCCGTAAGGGGACCGGGCCGGCCGGCAAGGCGCTGCTGATCGGCTGTGCGGGCGCGCTGCTCGCCGGCTGTGCGTCGATGCCGGACAACGGTGATGTCACCGCCGTCGACCAGTCGCCGCGCGCCGAGGGCGACTCGCAGGTGCGGGTCTACGGCGTCCCACCGCAGGACGGCGCCCAGCCGACCAACATCGTGCGCAGCTTCCTCGACGCGACGACCAGCGACGAGGCGGACTTCCGCACGGCCATCCAGTACCTCGCCAAGCCGGCCAAGCGGACCTGGCGGCCGTTCCAGGTGACCAAGGTGCTCCAGGAGCGCCCCAAGCCCGAACCGAAGGTGCAGCCCAACCGCGAGGACGGCAACGGATATACCGTCACCCTCTCGGGCAGTCAGGTGGCGTCGGTCGACGACAACCACGCCTACACGCCCGAGGAGAAGCCGTACCGACAGACGATCCACCTGGTCAAGGAGGACGGCCAGTGGCGCATCGACCGGCTGCCCAACGGGCTGGTGCTGGGCCTGTCCGACTTCCAGCGCATCTACCGGTCCGTCAACAAGTACTACTTCGCGTCCTACCACTCGGAGTCACAGGACCCGAAGGCGAGCCGGAACGTACTGGTCGCAGACCCGGTCTACCTGCGGCAACGGATAAAGCCGATCACGTCCAGCGTCCAGGCGCTGCTGGCCGGGCCCACCGACTGGCTGAACGAGGTGACGAGCTCGGAGTTCCCGCGGGGCACCCGGCTCGCCGCCCGTGACCTCGCGCTGGACGACTCCAACGCACTGCACGTCAAGCTCAGCAAGCAGGCGGCGAACACCGACACCACCCAGTGCAAGCGGATGGCCGCTCAGCTCTTCTTCACCGTCCAGGACATGACGCGGGCTTCGAAGATCAGCGAGGTGGAACTGCAGGACCCCGGCGGCAACTCGCTGTGCGAGCTGTCCCAGGAGCAGGCCGAGCGGGACTTCGTCTCCTCGCCGCGCAGCGCGAGCTCCGCCAAGGAGTACTTCATCGACGCCGACCACAAGGTGGTCGCCATGTCGGACTACGCGACCGAACCGACGCCGGTGCGCGGCCCGTTCGGCACCGGCCGGACCCCGCTGCGCTCGGTCGCGATCTCGCGCGCCGAGAACACCGCGGCCGGGGTGTCCAGCGACGGCCGGTCGCTCTACGTGGCTCCCCTGGAGGACGGCACCGAGCGCGGTGGGCCACTGCTGACCAGCGCCGGTCCGGTCAAGAGCGCCGACGAGGGGCTGACCGCGCCGAGCTGGGACGGCCTGGGTGATCTGTGGATCGCGGACCGGAGCGCGCACGGTTCGCGGCTGCTGCGGATGCGCGAGGGCAAGGGCGACCCCGAAGAGGTCGCGGTGCCCGGCCTCGGCGGGCGGCGGATCAAGGCGATCAAGGTTGCCGCGGACGGTATCCGGATCGCGATCCTGGTGGAGGACAAGGGGCGTACGACGCTTCAGCTCGGCCGGGTGGAGCGGAAGGGCAGTGCCCTGCACCCGGTGCTGTCGGTGCAGGAACTCCGGCCGATCGCACCGCAGTTGGAGGACGTGGTGGCCGCGTCCTGGGCGGGTGGCAGTCGGCTGGTGGTCGTCGGGCGGGAGTCCGGCGGGGTGCAGCAGATGCAGTTCATGGAGACCGACGGCTCGGCGTCCAACGCGCAGACACTGCCGGGCGTCAACGGCGTCAAGGCGGTCGCGGCGTCGGAGGACGAGACCCGACCGCTGATCGCCGATGCCACCGAGGGCATAGTGCGGCTGCCTCCGGACGCGAACTGGAAGACCGTGGCGAAGGACGGGACGGCGCCGGTGTATCCCGGGTGACGGGGCGGACGGGGGAGGCGTGGCCGCGGGGTGGTGGCTGCCAGGGAGCGCTCTGTGGTCGCGACGGAAGGTCACTGAACGGCCCCGAACGGCCTGAACGGTCCGGGACGGCTCCGAACGGTCCCGAGCGGCCCGGGCCGTCCTTGGTGGTCGGTAGGTCGAACCACCCCGAATGTCCCGGACGATACGAAACGGTCCTGCGCGACACCGGACGGTCCAGACCGACACCGGACGGGTCTGAGCGTCCCCGAGCGATGCCGGGCGTCGGGAGTGGTCCGGGAACCGTCCAGCGGCCGGTGGCCGCCGCCCGTGTCCGCGCCCGCACCCCGCCACGACCGGTGGGGCCGCGCCGGGGCCGTGCCGGGGGTCGGGGTCTGGCCGGCGGGCGGATCCTTGCCTCCGCGGGTGCGTCATGGTGTGACGCGGTGCGTTCGACGGCAGGCCTGGCTGAGCGGCGGTGAATCGCGGATCACTGGTCCGCGGACCGACTCCGGAGCGTTTCCTGGAGATATCCACAGGGGTGGTAGGCGGCCCCCGCCCGGCGGCACAGTGGAGACATGCAGGGGGTGTGGCGCGAACTGGCCGGTCTGGTGCTGCCGGTGGCCTGTGCGGGGTGTGGCCGACCGCGTACGGAACTGTGCACGGGGTGCCGCCGGGCGCTGGCGCGGGACGGGCGCGGGGCGGGCCGGGTGCAGCCGTGGCCGGTGCCGCCGGGACTGCCCCGGGTGTGGGCGGGAGCGCCGTACGCCGATGAGGTGCGGGCGGTGCTGTTGGCGCACAAGGAACGTGGCGCGCTGCGGCTGGCCGGGCCGCTGGGGGCAGTGCTGGCCGGTGCGGTACGGGGCCTGCGGCCGGGCGGCGGGCCGCTGCTGCTGGTGCCGGTGCCATCGGCCCGCAGGGCGGTGGCCGGCCGGGGGCACGATCCGGTGCGCCGGATCGCGCTGGCCGCGGCCGCCGCACTGCGAAGGGGGATGGGGGAGGGGGCGGGGGTGGGGGCCCAGATCTTCCCCGTGGCGGGGGCCCAGGTCCTCCCCGTGCTGCGGCAGCGGCGCCCCGTGGCCGATCAGGCGGGCCTGAGCGCCCGGCAGCGGCGGGCGAATGTGGCCGGTGCCCTGGAGGTGCGGAGTACGGCCGGGAGGCTGCTGAGGGGGCTACCAGTGGCGCTGGTGGACGATCTGGTGACGACGGGGGCGACACTCGCCGAAGCTGCCAGGGTGGTCGCGGCGGCCGGCGGCAGGGTGATCGGTGCGGCCGTGGTGGCGGCACCGATCAGCGCCTTCGGCACCGAAGTGATCTCCCCGTCCGGATCGAGGTGATCCCCCCCGTCCGGACGAGGAGATCTCTCCAGTGGGGGGGAAGCGATCTCCCCGGCGGGAGGGAAGTGATCTCCCCGGTCGTCCGGGGTATGTCATTCCGGCCGGGCACATGGTTGTCGGGCGCAAGGGTATGGAGAAAAAATCACCTGAACGGAGCCGGTGGCTACCAGGGGGTGCCGACATCCGCCCCGGAGAGCTATGTTCGGTTGTGAGGACTTGGCGGGTGTTTTGCCTCGGATGTCGCGATAAATGCGTTCAGGGGCGTTTGCGGCGACCCTGAAAGCGGGGGGCGTGGAGACCGTGTCGTCGGGGGAGGAGGAGGTGAAAGTCGCCAAGTCCGAGGCTTCGGCAATCACCGGAGCCTGGTGCAAGAAGGAATCGCCCCGCCCGACGGGTGGAGCGATCCGGGAACGGAGTTCTGCGTGGACATCGTCGTCAAGGGCCGCAAGACCGAGGTGCCCGAGCGGTTCCGCAAGCACGTGGCCGAGAAGCTGAAGCTGGACAAGGTCCAGAAGCTCGATGCCAAGGTGATCAGCCTGGACGTCGAGGTGTCCAAGGAGCCCAACCCGCGGCAGGCCGACCGTTCCGACCGAGTGGAGATCACGCTCCGCTCCCGTGGCCCGGTGGTCCGGGCCGAGGCGGCCGCAGCCGACCCGTACGCCGCGCTGGACCTGGCAACCGCCAAGCTGGAGGCGCGGCTGCGGAAGCAGCACGACAAGCGCTTCTCGCGGCGTGGCAACGGCCGAATTCCGGCGAGCGAGGTCGCGGTCAGCGTGCCCGACGCCGCGAATCTGAACCCCAACGGCGAACTCGCCGCCGAAGCCGAGGAGAAGATCCCCACCACGAAGATGGGGTCGATCGACGTCCAGGGTGAAGGGCCGCTGATCGTCCGGGAGAAGACCCACTCGGCCGCACCGATGTCGCTCGACCAGGCGCTCAATGAGATGGAGTTGGTCGGTCACGACTTCTATCTCTTCGTCGACGCCGACACCAAGCTCCCCAGTGTCGTCTACCGGCGGCACGCATACGACTACGGCGTCATCCACCTGAACCCCGATTTGTTCGGGGAGGAAGAGCCCGGCGGCGCAGGCGGCGCGCTGGGCGGCTGAACCCCACCCGCTCGGTGCCCCCGGCGTACGCCGGGGGCACCATCGTGCCCGGAGAAAGCAGGAGTTGAAGCCGTATAGTGTTTGTGCCGGCCAGGGAGTACGGGGACGCAAAGCGGCGACGAGCCGGGGAGACGGTCGTATGGCATTGATCGGGCTGGCCGCCGAGGGCTGCTGTCAACCAGCCTTATGTCCAAGCTCTGTCCTTTCGGCGGAGTAGGTGACGGGGAGGATCCATGGGGGACAGTTTTGGGCCCGTGCGCGGTGACGCGGACGACGAGGAAGGCGGCACCGGCGACGACCGGGCCATGAGCGTGCCGCGCCAGGAGCCGATCCGGGTCCTGGTGGTGGATGACCACGCGCTCTTCCGCAGAGGCCTGGAGATCGTCCTGGCCCAGGAGGAGGACATCCAGGTCGTCGGCGAGGCGGGAGACGGCGCGGAGGCGGTCGACAAGGCCGCCGACCTGCTGCCCGACATCGTGCTGATGGACGTACGGATGCCCAAGCGCGGCGGGATCGAGGCCTGCACCTCCCTCAAGGAGGTGGCCCCCAGCGCGAAGATCATCATGCTGACGATCAGCGACGAGGAGGCCGACCTCTACGACGCGATCAAGGCCGGCGCCACCGGCTACCTCCTCAAGGAGATCTCCACCGACGAGGTGGCGACCGCGATCCGCGCGGTGGCGGACGGGCAGTCGCAGATCAGCCCGTCGATGGCGTCGAAGCTCCTGACCGAGTTCAAGTCGATGATCCAGCGCACCGACGAGCGCCGGCTGGTGCCCGCGCCCCGGCTCACCGACCGTGAGCTGGAGGTCCTCAAGTTGGTCGCCACCGGCATGAACAACCGCGACATCGCCAAGGAACTCTTCATCTCCGAGAACACGGTGAAGAACCACGTCCGCAACATCCTGGAGAAGCTGCAACTGCACTCCCGGATGGAGGCCGTGGTGTACGCGATGCGGGAGAAGATCCTCGAGATCCGCTGAGCGGCCGGGGCGTCGGCGTCCGGCCGCTCCCCGCCGCTCAGACCGGCGGCTGCAGTCGGTCCAGCTCCGCGCGCAGGGCGGCGGCCAGCCGCGGGTCGTCACAGCGCTCGACGCGCACCGCGTCACAGCCGACCCAGCCCGCGGCCTCCAGCAGGGCCTGAGCCATCGGGGCGACGGCCTTGTCGTCCTGCATCGAGACCTGGCGGGCGACGAGGGTGGTGCCCTCGCGGCCCGGGTCCACCCGGCCCCGCAGCCGGCCGCCGGCCAGCAGGGGCATCGCGAAGTAGCCGTGTATCCGCTGGGGGCGGGGGACGTAGGCCTCCAGGCGGTGGGTGAAGCCGAAGATCCGTTCCGTGCGGGGGCGGTCCCAGATCAGGGAATCGAACGGTGAGAGCAGGGTCGTACGGTGCCGGCCGCGGGGCGGGGTGGCGAGCGCGGCCGGATCGGCCCAGGCCGGCTTCCGCCAGCCCTCGACCTCGACCGGCACCAGGCCGGAATCGGCGATCACGGCATCGACCTGCTCGCCCTTGAGACGGTGGTAGTCCGCGAGGTCGGCGCGGGTGGCCACGCCCAGGGCGGCCCCGGCCTGGGCGACCAGGCGGCGCAGGCAGGCGGTGTCGTCGAGGTCGTCGTGGAGCAGGGGGCCGGGGACGGCACGCTCGGCGAGGTCGTAGACCCGCTTCCAGGCGCGGCGCCGGGTGCAGACCACCTCGCCGGTGTCCAGCAGCCACTCCACCGCGATCTTGGTTTCGGACCAGTCCCACCACTCTCCGCCGTTGCGTCCGCCGCCCAGCTCCGTGGTGGTCAGCGGGCCGTCCGCCGTCAGCCGGTCCAGGACGGCGGCGCAGGAGCGCTCGCGGTCCGCCATGAGGTGCCAGCGGTGCCCCTTGGCGCGCCGGGCGCGGCGGCGGAAGGCGAAGTGCGGCCACTCCTCGATGGGCAGGATGCAGGCCGCGTGCGACCAGTACTCGAAGCTGTGCCCGTCGGCCCAGTAGGCGGACTCGACGTCCGGGCGGCCGACGGCGCCGAGGCGGGCGTAGGGGACCAGCTCGTGGGAGCGGGCCAGCACCGAGATGGTGTCCAGCTGTACGGCGCCGAGGTGCCGCAGCACACCGCGGACCCCCGCCCTGCGGTCCGGAGCGCCGAGCAGGCCCTGGGCCCGCAGGGATAGGCGCCGGGCGTCGTCCCGGGAGAGCGTGGTCACGGGCTTGGGCAGGGCCGGTGGTTGTGTCACGGCGGTCATGCGGAACAGCGTAGGGGCGGCCACTGACAACGGGCCCGGGCCGTAAGCGGCCGACCGGGACCGCCGCGGCACGCCCATCACACCCGCCACGTCAGGGCACATCTGTCGCGTCAAGCCACATCCGTCGCGTCAAGCCGCATCCGCCACGCCCGACACACCCGCCGGGCGCCGGCGGACCGGAGCGGTTCAGCGGGGGTGGGGCAGGTAGGGCATGCCGTCGGGCAGCGAGAGGCCGGCGGTGCCGTCCGAGGCGTACTGCGGGTCCCCGGCCAAGTCGGAGGGGAGGAGGGAGCCGATCCAGGCGTCCCGGCGGGTCCCGGAGTGCACCAGCTTGGCCCGCAGGGCGCCCTCCCGCTGGAAGCCGAGTCGGCGGGCGACCGCCCAGGAGCCCGCGTTGCCGACCTCCGCCACCCACTCCATCCGCTCCACGCCGAGCTCGTGGAACGCCCAGCGGAGCACGGCCCGGCCCGCCTCGACGGTGTAGCCCCGGCCGCGCTGCTCCTTCGCCGTCCAGTAGCCCAGCTCGGCCTGCCGCTGGGGAGCGTGCAGGGCCAGGCGGACCAGGCCCATGGCGCCGACCAGGGAGCCGTCCGCCCGGGAGACGACGGCGAAGTCGTAGGCGGTGTCGTCCCGCCAGCCGTCGGGGACGACCGTGCCGGTGAACTGCTCGGCGTGCTGGAGCGTGTAGGGGGAGGGGACGCTCGTCCAGCGCGGGATGTCGGGCTCCTGGCAGGCGGCGTGCACGGCGGGCGCGTCGCCGGGCTCGAAGGGGCGCAGCACCAGGCGCTCGGTGGTGAGGGTGACGGGCTTCATGGCCTGATTCTGCGAGCTTGCGGAAGACCCCGCGACGGATTTTTCGGCGTGATTCCCGGCACCCGTGCGGCACCTTCCCGCGGCCTCGTGCGTTCACGTGGGGAAGGGACAGCGGCGTTCGCTGCGGCGGTCCTCCCGGCTCGGCGGCGTCCTCCTTTACGATGGCCGTTGCGGCGGGGCCTGCCCCCTTGGAAAAATGCCGCGCCCGCGCACTCGACCGTGCAGGCCCGACCGGCAAGGAGACCAGCCCTAGTGTCCGTCTTGACGAAGATCATGCGTGCAGGCGAAGGAAAGATCCTGCGCAAGCTGCACCGCATCGCGGGCCAGGTCAACTCCATCGAGGAGGATTTCGCGGCCCTCTCCGACGCCGAGCTGCGGGCGCTCACGGACGAGTACAAGCAGCGCTACGAGGACGGCGAGAGCCTCGACGACCTGCTGCCCGAGGCGTTCGCCACGGTCCGTGAGGCCGCCAAGCGGGTGCTCGGCCAGCGCCACTACGACGTCCAGCTGATGGGCGGCGCGGCCCTTCACCTGGGGTATGTAGCCGAGATGAAGACCGGTGAGGGCAAGACCCTGGTGGGTACCCTCCCGGCGTACCTCAACGCGCTGTCCGGCAAGGGCGTCCACCTGATCACGGTCAATGACTACCTGGCCGAGCGGGACTCCGAGATGATGGGCCGGGTACACAAGTTCCTGGGCCTGACGGTCGGTTGCATCCTCGCCGACATGACCCCGGCGCAGCGCCGTGAGCAGTACAACTGCGACATCACCTACGGCACGAACAACGAGTTCGGCTTCGACTACCTGCGCGACAACATGGCCTGGTCGCAGGACGAACTCGTCCAGCGGGGCCACAACTTCGCCATCGTCGACGAGGTCGACTCGATCCTCGTCGACGAGGCCCGTACGCCGCTGATCATCTCCGGCCCGGCGGACTCGGCCACCAAGTGGTACGGCGACTTCGCCAAGTTGGTGCAGCGCCTGAAGCGGGGCGAGCCGGCCAACCCGCAGCGCGGCGTCGAGGAGACCGGCGACTACGACGTCGACGAGAAGAAGCGCACGGTCGGCATCCACGAGTCCGGTGTCAGCAAGGTCGAGGACTGGCTGGGCATCGAGAATCTGTACGAGTCGGTCAATACGCCGCTGGTCGGGTACCTCAACAACGCCATCAAGGCCAAGGAGCTGTTCAAGAACGACAAGGACTACGTCGTCATCGACGGCGAGGTCATGATCGTCGACGAGCACACCGGCCGTATCCTCGCCGGCCGCCGCTACAACGAGGGCATGCACCAGGCCATCGAGGCGAAGGAGGGCGTGGAGATCAAGGACGAGAACCAGACGCTCGCCACGATCACCCTGCAGAACTTCTTCCGCCTCTACGACAAGCTCTCGGGCATGACCGGTACGGCCATGACCGAGGCCGCGGAGTTCCACCAGATCTACAAGCTCGGCGTGGTCCCGATCCCGACGAACCGGCCGATGGTCCGCAAGGACCAGGCGGACCTGATCTACCGCACCGAGCCCGCGAAGTTCGACGCGGTCGTCGAGGACATCGTCGAGAAGCACGGCAAGGGCCAGCCGATCCTGGTCGGTACGACCTCCGTGGAGAAGTCCGAGTACCTCTCCCAGCAGCTCAACAAGCGCGGTGTCCGGCACGAGGTCCTCAACGCCAAGCAGCACGACCGGGAGGCGTCGATCGTCGCCCAGGCCGGCCGCAAGGGCTCGGTCACGGTCGCCACGAACATGGCCGGCCGCGGTACGGACATCAAGCTCGGCGGCAACCCCGACGACCTCGCCGAGGCCGAGCTGCGGCAGATGGGCCTGGACCCGGTCGAGCACGTCGAGGAGTGGGCGGCCGCGCTGCCCGCCGCCCTGGAGCGGGCCGAGGCCGCGGTCAAGGCGGAGTTCGAGGAGGTCAAGGAGCTCGGCGGGCTGTATGTGCTGGGCACCGAGCGGCACGAGTCGCGCCGGATCGACAACCAGCTGCGCGGCCGCTCCGGCCGTCAGGGCGACCCGGGCGAGTCGCGGTTCTACCTCTCGCTGGGCGACGACCTGATGCGCCTGTTCAAGGCCCAGATGGTCGAGCGGGTCATGGCGATGGCCAATGTGCCCGACGACGTCCCGATCGAGAACAAGATGGTGACCCGGGCGATCGCCTCCGCGCAGTCGCAGGTCGAGCAGCAGAACTTCGAGACGCGCAAGAACGTCCTGAAGTACGACGAGGTGCTCAACCGTCAGCGTGAGGTCATCTACGGCGAGCGTCGGCGCGTTCTGGAGGGCGAGGACCTGCAGGACCAGATCAAGCACTTCATGGACGACACCATCGACGCCTACATCCAGGCCGAGACCGTCGAGGGCTTCGCCGAGGAGTGGGACCTGGACCGCCTGTGGGGCGCGTTCAAGCAGCTCTACCCGGTGAAGGTGACCATCGAGGAGCTGGAGGAGGAGGCCGGCGACCGCGCGGGCATCACCTCCGACTTCATCGCCGACGCCGTCAAGGAAGACATCGGCGAGCAGTACGCGGCCCGTGAGGAGCAGCTCAGCTCGGACGTCATGCGGGAGCTGGAGCGCCGGGTCGTGCTGTCCGTCCTGGACCGCAAGTGGCGTGAGCACCTTTACGAGATGGACTACCTCCAGGAGGGCATCGGCCTGCGGGCGATGGCCCAGAAGGACCCGCTGGTCGAGTACCAGCGGGAGGGCTTCGACATGTTCACCGCGATGATGGAGGGCATCAAGGAGGAGTCCGTCGGCTACCTGTTCAACCTGGAGGTCCAGGTGGAGCAGCAGGTCGAGGAGGTCCCGGTGGAGGAGGCGGCCCAGGCGCCGTCGCTGGACAAGGAGCTCCAGGGTGCGGTGCCGGCTGGTGCCGGGCGCCCGGAGATCCACGCCAAGGGCCTGGAGGCGCCGCAGCGTCCCGACCGGCTGCACTTCACCGCGCCCAAGGTGGACGGTGACGGCAGCGTCATCGAGGGCGACTTCATCAGCGATGAGGAGGCCGGCGGCCCGGCCCGTTCCGAGGCGGACGGGCTGACCCGTGCGGAGCGCCGCAAGGCCCAGAAGAGCAGCGGACGCCGTCGTAAGAAGTGACCGATGAGCGGTGATGCGGCCGCGGTGCCTGGCACCGCCGCCGGATGACGGAGAGCGCCCCGGCCGGGGAACGGCCGGGGCGCTCGTGCGTCCGGCGGTCATCGGGCCGGGCTCCCGGTGCCGGGGGCCGGGCCGAGGTCGAGCGCGGCACAGCGCCAGCGGGAGTCCGCGCCCAGCTCCAGTCGGAAGGCGAGGGCCCGCAGCCGCTCACCGGTGGCGATCCGGGCGAACGCCTCGATGACGCCGCGGCCCGGCCGGCACAGCCCGCACTCCCGCAGGGCCGGCACGGGGCCGCGGCGCCCCGCGACGAGGGGCCGCAGCGGCGCCTGCGGGGCGAGCTCCGCCAGCCGGTCGTAGGCGGCGGGCAGCGCGTGCCCCAGCAGGGCGTGTACCGGCCGCTGTCCGCTGAGCGTGAGCACCAGCTGCTCGGCGAACCACAGGTGCGGCCGGCTCTGCCGGGCCCTGCGCTGGGCGCCGACGGTCGGCAGGGGTGGAGTGCCGGGGCCGGCGGCGCGGGCCTGGCGGGAGCCGGTGCGGGTGGGGCCGCGGCCGGCCGCTCCGGGGCCCCGACCGGCCGGGCCGAGGGGGCGCCGGGTCGCGGCGGGGGCCCGCCGGGGCCGGGGGACGGTCACTGGTGCTGGTGCTGGTGCTGGTGCTGGTGCCGGTGCGGCGGCCGGACCGGTCGCGGCCGGGCGGGCCGGGCGGGCCGGCGGGGTGCGGGGGTCCGACGGGGTGCCGGCCGGTTCCTGCGCCGTGGGTGCCATCGATGTCATCGGTGCTGTCGGTGCTGTCGGTGCTGTCGGTGCAGTGGGTGCCGTCGGTGCGGTCCGCGGGCCCGGCACAGTGCCGGTGCGGCGGACGGCGCCGGTGTGGGTGGCCGTGTCGTGGGCGGCGGTGGTGCGGGTCGTGGTGCCGTTGCCGACGGTCGTGATGGTGATCGCCCCCGTGGTGCCGGGCCCGGTGAATTACTGGGCGGTAGCTTTTTGGTGGGGACCTTTCGTACCGGCGGGGACGAGGGGGCGGCAAGGCGCGGCGGGGCCCAAGAGCGATGGTGCGGAGTTCACCCGTCCGTGGTGCCGGCCCGGGGTTGAGCGCCGGGAGCGGGGTGCGGGACGGGCCCGGAGCGGGCGCCACCGGGGCCGGCGGGCGGCACGATGGGGGACTCACGCCCGTATGCTGGCTGGACCATCGACGGTGTCGAGCGAATCGAGCGGAAGCGGCTGCCATGCGCGTCTACGTCCCCCTGACCCTCTCCGGACTGGCAGCGGCCCACAAGAACGGCGAGCTGGGCGCCGGCCCCCTGGGCGCGTACGCGGTGACGCCCGCGCTGCGCGAGTGGTACGTCTCGGACGACATCGAGGAGCTGGAGTACGCCGCGCTCAACCGCGCGGCCCAGGCCTCACTGCGGCTGCTCGCCGGGGACCCACAGGTGGCGCGGCGCCGCGTGGTGGTGGCCGTGGACGTGCCGGACGGCGCGGCGGTGGCGGACCCGGACCGCGGGCTGGACCAGTCGGCGCTCGGCGAGGTACGGGTCGCCGGGCCGGTGCTGCTGTCGAAGGCCGCGTCGGTGCATGTGGACGCCGAGGACGCGGTGGCGGACATCGCGGCGGCCGCGGCGGCGCTCGGCGCGGCGGACCAGGGCGACGACGACGCGCAGTTCACCGTGGACGGCGCCGAGGACCACGACCTGATGTGGTTCGGCGTGCAGGAGATTCCCGAACTGATCGGCTGATACCGGCGCCGGAGCAGCGCCGTTCTCGCCGTTCCGGCTGCGCTGTCAGTGCGGCCGGGTACGTTTTCTGCAGGGAGGCAGCGCGCGAGCGCACGGAGATCGACCTGGGGAAACGCATGGGGAAGCACGCCACACACATCGTCTGGGACTGGAACGGCACCCTGTTCCACGACATCGACGCCGTCATCGGGGCGACCAACTCCGCCTTCGAGGAGATCGGGCTGGAGCCGATCACCCTGGAGATCTACCGGGAGCTGTACTGCGTGCCCATCCCGCAGTTCTACGAGCGGCTGATGGGGCGGATGCCGTCGGAGGCGGAGTGGCTGGTGATGGACGAGGCGTTCCACCGGCACTACAGCGCGCACCGGCTCGGCTGCGGTCTGACCGAGGGGGCGGACCGGCTCCTGGAGAGTTGGCAGGAGTCGGGGCGCAGCCAGTCGATCCTCAGCATGTTCGGGCACGACGAGCTGATACCGCTCGTCCGCGGCTTCGGCATCGAGTCGCGGTTCGTGCGGGTGGACGGCCGTACGGGGCCCTCCGGTGGCACCAAGAGCGCGCAGATGGTGCGGCATCTGGCGGCGATGGAGCGGGTGGACCCGGGGCGGACGGTCGTGGTCGGGGACGCCGTGGACGATGCGGTGGCGGCGCGGGACGCCGGTGCCTATGCGGTGCTGTACACCGGCGGGTCGCACAGCCGCGGGAGCCTGGAGTCCGCCGCGGTGCCGGGGGTACCGGTGGTGGACAGCCTCGCCGAGGCCGTGGAGCTGGCGGAGGCCATCGTCGTCGGATAGCGGCGGCCGGGACCGTGGCGACCGCCGGGCGCCGGCGGGGCGGCGGTGACCTCCTGTCCGGCGTCCTGTTCGGCGGTCACCTCCGTCCCGGCGTCCTGTTCGGCGGCCACTTCGGTCCGGCGTCCTGTCCGGCGGTCACCTCCGTTGCCGTCCCGGCCTCCCGGCCGGTGTCCGGACCGGTGTGCTGCGCGGCGATGGCGCCCACGGGCGCGGCGCCCCGGGCGGCGGGGGGACGCATACGCCGCCCTTTGCGGCGTTGTCCAGAAGGTCCAAGTCCGCACCGAGGTTTTGTACGCACAAGGCCCATGACGGCACCCGTGGAGGGAGCGATAGCCTTGCACCGTGATCAGCGCGATATCCCGCGGGGGCGCCGAGGCCCCCGCCCTGCGCCCGGGGCACTACCGTGACCGGGCGGTCGCTGGTCCTTGCGGCCGACGCACCATGTCGACTCCTCCAAAGTTCGTCGATATCGGAGCGGCCCCCTCCCCACGCGGCATAGCGTCGACAGCGACAGGACACCCCGCGTCGCTCCAGCGTTGTGCGGCTTCCACACCGTTCTTCCACAACGTCACGCAACGGCGCGCGACAGGAGCCAGAGGACATGCAGACCAAGCTGGACGAAGCCAAGACCGAGCTGCTCGCCAGGGCCGCCCGGGTCGTTGAAAGCAGCCCGGCCGGGGGCAAGCACCCGGTACGCGGTCTCGACCCGGACTTCCTGACGGGATTTCTCCAGCGCTACTACCTGCACACCGCCCCTGAGGACCTGATCGACCGGGATCCGGTCGACGTCTTCGGCGCCGCGCTCTCGCACTACCGCCTGGCGGAGCAGCGTCCGCAGGGCACCGCGAACGTCCGGGTGCACACGCCGACGGTCGAGGAGAACGGCTGGACCTGCACCCACTCCGTCGTCGAGGTCGTCACCGACGACATGCCCTTCCTGGTCGACTCGGTCACCAATGAGCTCTCGCGCCAGGGCCGCGGCATCCACCTGGTGATCCACCCGCAGGTGATCGTCCGCCGTGACCTCACCGGCAAGCTCATCGAGGTGCTCGACACCAACGGCGAGGTGTACGGCAACGGCGCCCGGGGCAAGACCGCCGAGCTGCCGCACGACGCGGTGGCCGAGTCCTGGATCCACGTCGAGACCGACCGCGAGACCGACCGGGAGGACCTCAGCCAGATCACCGCGGATCTGCTGCGGGTGCTCTCCGACGTCCGTGAAGCCGTCGAGGACTGGGACAAGATGCGCGGCGCCGCGCTGAGCATCGCCGCGCAGATGTCCTCCGAGCCGCTCCCCGACGACCTGCCCCCGACGGAGGTCGAGGAGGCCCAGGAGCTGCTGCGGTGGCTGTCCGATGACCACTTCACCTTCATCGGCTACCGCGAGTACGCCCTGGACTCCGCGCCCGGTGAGGGCGGCGTCCAGGAGGACGTGCTGACCGCCGTGCCCGGGACCGGGCTGGGGATACTGCGCTCGGACCCCCCGCACCGCGAGAGCGACGCCGGCCACCCCGTCTCGCCGTCCTTCAACCGGCTGCCCGCCGACGCCCGCGCCAAGGCCCGTGAGCACAAGCTGCTCATCCTGACCAAGGCCAACAGCCGCGCCACCGTCCACCGGCCCTCCTACCTCGACTACGTCGGGGTGAAGAAGTTCGACGCGCAGGGCAACGTCATCGGGGAGCGGCGCTTCCTGGGCCTGTTCTCCTCGGCCGCGTACACCGAGTCCGTGCGCCGGGTGCCGGTCATCCGCCGCAAGGTCGCCGAGGTCCTCGAAGGCGCCGGCTTCACCCCGGACAGCCACGACGGCCGCGACCTGCTGCAGATCCTGGAGACCTACCCGCGCGACGAGCTCTTCCAGACCCCGGTCGACGAGCTGCGGTCCATCGCCACCAGCGTGCTCTACCTGCAAGAGCGCCGTCGGCTGCGGCTCTTCCTGCGCCAGGACGAGTACGGCCGGTACTACTCCGCGCTGGTCTACCTCCCGCGGGACCGCTACACCACCGCCGTCCGGCTGCGCCTGATCGACATCCTCAAGGAGGAGCTCGGCGGCACCAGCGTCGACTTCACCGCCTGGAACACCGAGTCGGTGCTGTCCCGACTGCACTTCGTCATCCGCGTCCAGCCCGGCGCGACCCTGTCCGACCTCACCGACGCCGATGCCGACCGCATCGAGGCCCGGCTGGTGGAGGCCGCCCGCTCCTGGGCCGACGGCTTCTCCGAGGCGCTGGTCGCCGAGGTCGGTGAGGAGCGCGCGGCCGAACTGATGCGCCGCTACGGCCACGCCTTCCCCGAGGGCTACAAGGCCGACAACAGCCCGCGCAGCGCCGTCGCCGACATCCAGCACCTGGTGAAGCTCACCGAGGAGCCCGGCAAGGACTTCTCCGTCAGCCTCTACGAGCCGGTGGGTGCGGCCCCCGGCGAGCGCCGCTTCAAGATCTACCGCACCGGTGAGCCGGTCTCGCTGTCGCGGGTGCTGCCCGGCCTGAACCGCCTGGGCGTCGAGGTCATCGACGAGCGCCCGCACGAGCTGCGCTGCGCCGACTCCTCGCTGGCCTGGGTCTACGACTTCGGGCTGCGGATGCCGGAGCACGTCAAGGGCGATGACGCCCGCGACCGTTTCCAGGAAGCGTTCACTGCGGTGTGGACCGGCGCGGCCGAGAGCGACAACTTCAACACGCTGGTGCTGCGGGCCGGGCTCAACTGGCGCCAGGCGATGGTGCTGCGCGCCTACGCCAAGTACCTGCGGCAGGCCGGGTCGACCTTCAGCCAGACGTACATGGAGGACACCCTCTCCAACAACGTCCACACCACCCGGCTGCTGGTCTCGCTCTTCGAGGCGCGGATGTCGCCGGAGCGGCAGAGCGCGGGCACCGAGCTGACCGACGGGCTGCTGGAGGAGCTGGACGGCGCGCTGGACCAGGTCGCCTCCCTGGACGAGGACCGGATCCTGCGGTCCTTCCTCACGGTCATCAAGGCGACGCTGCGCACCAACCACTACCAGAAGAACGCCCAGGGCCAGCCGCACGGCTACCTGTCGATGAAGCTGGACCCGCAGGCCATCCCCGACCTGCCGGCGCCCCGCCCGGCGTACGAGATCTGGGTGTACTCGCCCCGCGTCGAGGGTGTCCACCTGCGCTTCGGCAAGGTCGCGCGCGGTGGTCTGCGCTGGTCGGACCGTCGGGAGGACTTCCGCACCGAGATTCTCGGCCTGGTCAAGGCGCAGATGGTGAAGAACACCGTCATCGTGCCGGTCGGCGCCAAGGGCGGCTTCGTCGGCAAGCAGCTGCCGGACCCCTCGCAGGACCGGGACGCGTGGCTGGCCGAGGGCGTCGCCTGCTACCAGACCTTCATCTCCGGTCTGCTGGACATCACCGACAACCTCGTCGGTGGCGAGGTCGTCCCGCCGAAGAACGTGGTCCGCCACGACGAGGACGACACCTACCTCGTCGTCGCCGCCGACAAGGGCACCGCGACGTTCTCCGATATCGCCAACGAGGTCGCGCAGGCCTACGGCTTCTGGCTCGGGGACGCCTTCGCCTCCGGCGGCAGCGCCGGCTACGACCACAAGAAGATGGGCATCACCGCCCGCGGCGCCTGGGAGTCGGTCAAGCGGCACTTCCGCGAGCTGGGCCACGACACCCAGACCGAGGACTTCACCGTGGTCGGCGTCGGCGACATGTCCGGCGACGTCTTCGGCAACGGCATGCTGCTCAGCGAGCACATCCGGCTGGTGGCCGCGTTCGACCACCGGCACATCTTCCTCGACCCCAACCCGGACGCGGCGACCTCGTACGCCGAGCGCCGCCGGCTGTTCGAACTGCCCCGCTCGTCCTGGGCGGACTACGACACCGAGCTGCTCTCGCAGGGCGGCGGCGTCCACCCGCGCTCGGCGAAGTCCATCCCGATCACCGCGCAGGTCCGGGCCGCCCTCGGCATCGACGCCGGGGTGAAGAAGATGACCCCGGCCGACCTGATGCGGGCCATCTTCCGGGCGCCGGTCGACCTGCTGTGGAACGGCGGCATCGGCACCTATGTGAAGGCCGCGACGGAGTCCAACGCCGAGGTGGGCGACAAGGCCAACGACGCGATCCGGGTCAACGGCGAGGACCTGCGGGTCAAGGTGGTCGGCGAGGGCGGCAATCTGGGCCTGACCCAGCTGGGCCGGATCGAGTTCGCCATGGCCGGCGGGAAGATCAACACCGATGCGATCGACAACAGCGCCGGTGTGGACACCTCCGACCACGAGGTCAACATCAAGATCCTGCTCAACGCCGTGGTCGCCAACGGCGATATGACGGTCAAGCAGCGCAACAAGCTGCTGGCGGAGATGACCGACGAGGTCGGCGCGCTGGTGCTGCGCAACAACTACGCGCAGAACACCGCGCTGGCGCTGGCGCAGGCCCAGTCCCCCAGCATGCTCCACGCCCAGCAGCGCTTCCTGCGCCGCCTGGTGAGCGACGGCGCACTGGACCGGGCCCTGGAGTTCCTGCCCACCGACCGGCAGATCCGCGAGCGACTGAACACCGGCCGGGGCCTGACCCAGCCGGAGACCGCGGTGCTCCTGGCGTACACCAAGATCACGGTCTCCGAGGCGCTGATCCGGACGGTGCTGCCGGACGACGCCTACCTGGAGCGGCTGCTGCACGCCTACTTCCCCTCGGCGCTGCACGACCGCTTCCCCGAGCAGGTCGACGGGCACGCACTGCGCCGCGAGATCATCACCACGGTGCTGGTCAACGACACCGTCAACACCGGCGGTACGAGCTTCCTGCACCGGATGCGGGAGGAGACCGGCGCCTCCCTCGAAGAGGTCGTCCGGGCGCACACCGCGGCCCGTACGATCTTCGGGCTCAACCAGGTCTGGGACGACGTGGAGGCGCTGGACAATGTCGTCGCCGCCGACGTCCAGACCCGGATCCGGCTGCACTCGCGGCGGCTGGTCGAGCGCGGCACCCGCTGGCTGCTCAACAACCGCCCGCAGCCGCTGGAGCTGTCGGAGACCATCGGCTTCTTCGCGGAGCGGGTCGGCCAGGTCTGGGCGCAGCTGCCCAAGCTGCTGCAGGGCAGTGACCTGGAGTGGTTCCAGACCATCCTGGACGAGCTGACCGGCGCCGGGGTGCCCGAGCCGCTGGCCGTGCAGGTGTCCGGCTTCTCGTCGGTCTTCCCGGCGCTGGACATCGTCGCGGTGGCGGACCGGATGGGCAAGGAGCCGCTGGAGGTCGCCGAGGTCTACTACGACCTGGGCGAGCGGCTGCAGATCAACCAGCTGCTCGACCGCATCCTGGACCTGCCGCGCAACGACCGCTGGCAGTCGATGGCCCGCGCCTCGATCCGTGAGGACCTCTTCGCGGCGCATGCGGCGCTGACCGCGGAGGTGCTCTCGGCGGTCAACGGCTCCTCGACGCCGGAGCAGCGCTTCAAGGCCTGGGAGCAGGCGAACGGCGCGCTGCTGGGCCGCGCGCGGGCCACCCTGGAGGAGATCTACGGTTCGGAGGGCTTCGACCTGGCGAACCTGTCGGTCGCCATGCGGACGATGCGCACGCTGCTGCGGTCGCACAGCTGACGGACGGAGCACGACGGGGAAGGGGGCGGCGCCCGGTGCGCCGCCCCCTTCCCCGTGCCCGTACACGGGCCGCCGTTGCCCGCTGGGTGCGGGTGGAGTCCGCGTTCCCGGGCCGCCGTTGCCGGCTAGGAGCGGGTGAACTCCTCGTACGCCTCGATGACCTCGTCGGTGGGGCCGTCCATCAGCAGCTCGCCGCGCTCCAGCCACAGCACCCGGTCGCAGGTGTCCCGGATGGACTTGTTGTTGTGGCTCACCAGGAAGACCGTGCCGGCCTCCTTGCGCAGCTCGCGGATGCGGGCCTCGGAGCGCTTCTGGAAGGCGCGGTCACCGGTGGCCAGCGCCTCGTCGATCATCAGTACGTCGTGGTCCTTGGCCGCGGCGATGGAGAACCGCAGGCGGGCGGACATGCCGGAGGAGTAGGTGCGCATCGGCAGCGAGATGAAGTCGCCCTTCTCGTTGATGCCGGAGAAGTCGACGATGCCGTCGTAGCGCTCGCGGATCTGCTCGCGGGACATGCCCATCGCCAGGCCGCCGAGGAGGACGTTCTTCTCGCCGGTCAGGTCGTTCATCAGGGCCGCGTTGACGCCCAGCAGCGAGGGCTGGCCGTGGGTGTAGACCTTGCCGCGCTCGGCCGGCAGCAGACCGGCGGCGGCCTTGAGCAGGGTCGACTTGCCCGAGCCGTTGGAGCCGATCAGGCCGATCGACTCGCCGCGGTAGGCGGTGAAGGAGACGCCCTTGACCGCGTGCACCTCGCGCACGCCGGCGGACGGCTTGCGGCGGATGATCCGGTTGAGCGCCGCGGTGGCGCTGCCCTTGCCGGCGCCGGTGCCGTAGACCCGGTAGACGATGTGCAGATCGTCCGCGATCACGGTCGGGATGCGCGCCCCGGCGGCCTCGGTCGGCCGGCTGTCGTTGGTCTGTTCCGTCATGAGCTCAGCCACGTCCGTACCGCTCCTCGGCCTTCCAGAAGTACACGAATCCGATGACACCGGCCAGCAGCGCCCAGCCGGCGGCGAACGCCCAAACGTGGTGCGGCAGCTGCGCCTTGGTGAAGCTGTCGATCAGGGCGAAGCGCATCAGGTCGATGTAGACCGCCGCCGGGTTGGCGTTCAGCAGGAGCTCCACCAGGTGCGGGACGTGCTTGCCCTTGAGGATCAGGCTGATGTTGAACATCACGCCCGAGGCGTACATCCACGTCCGCATGATGAACGGCATCAGCTGTGCCAGGTCCGGCGTCTTGGCGCCGAGCCGGGCCATCACCATCGCCAGCCCGGTGTTGAACACAAACTGCAGCGCCAGCGCCGGGATCACCAGCAGCCACGACCAGGTCGGCATCTGCCCGAAGCACAGCAGGATGACGCCCAGCACGCCCATGGAGAACAGCAGCTGCTGGAGCTGCATCAGGCAGAACGAGATCGGCAGACAGGCCCGTGGGAAGTGCAGCGCCCGCACCAGCCCCAGGTTCCCCGAGATCGCCCGGGTCCCCGCCATCACCGAGTTCTGCAGGAAGGTGAAGATGAAGACGCCGGTGACCAGGAACGGGATGAAGTCCTGGACGCCCCGCTTGGTGCCGATCAGCACGCCGAAGATCAAGTAGTAGACGGCCGCGTTCAGCAGTGGGGTCACGACCTGCCAGAGCTGGCCGAGCCGGGCGCTGCTGTACTGCGCGGTCAGCTTGGCGCTGGCGAACGAGCCGATGAAGTGCCGGCGCTGCCACAGCTGGCGGACGTAGTCCGGCAGCGGTGCGCGGGCGCCGCTGACCGTCAGGCCGTGGTGGGCGGCCAGGGCCTGTAGATCGAGGTCGGGGGAGGCGCCGGATCCGGGAGTGCCGGCGGGCGCCGGGGCCGGGGGCGTGAGGGTCTCGGGCATGAGGGCCGCTTTCGCTTGCGTCCGGGGGCCGCGGAACGGCCACGATGGAACGGGTCCGTATCGTCGCGACGCCGACACTAAAGGGAGCTCACGTCGAAACGCAACCGTAGCGTCGTGACGGTAGGCTCATGGCATGGCAAAGAACGGGGCAGAAGTCAGCGCGCAGGAGCACAGCACGCAGGACCGCAGCGGGAAGGACTCCGCGGCCGGACGCCGGGCTCCGGCGGGGGCGGCGGTCCTGCGGGAGGACAAGACGGCGGCGATCCGCGCCGCGGTCTTCGAGGAACTGGCCGCGGTCGGCTTCGCCCGGATGTCGATCGAGGGCATCGCCCGCCGGGCGGGCGTCGGCAAGACCGCGGTCTACCGGCGGTGGCGCTCCAAGCTGCACCTCGTGCTCGACGTGGTCTCCGCGGTGGCGCTCGCCGGTCTGCCGTCGCCGGACACCGGATCGCTGCGCGGGGACGTCCGGATGCTGCTGGAGGTCGCGTCCCGTGCGCTGCGGCACCCGATGGCCTCGCAGATCCTCCCCGACCTGCTGGCCGAGGCGGCGCGCAGCCCGGAGCTGGCCGGGGCGCTCAGGACGGCGCTGCACGACAGTCAGCAGGGCGTCGCCGCCGCCATGGTGGCGCGGGCCGTGGAGCGCGGGGAGGTGCCCGCCGGCGTGGACGGCGCGCTGGCGCTGGACCTGCTGACCGGGCCGCTGTACTGGCGGCTGGTGGCGGTCCGGGACGACCTGCCGGACGGCTACCTCGACGCGCTGGCGCGGTCGGTGGTGACGGCCCTCGGGGCGAAGTGACGGCGTAGGGCGGTCAGTGCCGCCTGCGCCGCCACCCACGGGCGCCGGCCGGGCAGCCGGTTCGGCCTCCCCGGGGTGCGGACCGGGCGGTGGCCGAGGTGCCCGTGGCGTCCGTGGTGGCTGCGGCATGCGTGGCGTCTGAGGTGTCCAAGGCGTCTGAGGCGTCTAAGGCGTCTGAGGGGTCCGTGGCGTCCGTGGCGCCCCACTCGAGCGTCGCCGGCCGTCGACCGCCGGCCGTCGACCGCGGGGACAGCGGCCAGGCAGCCCGGCCACGGCCGCCGCGGTGCGCGGGGACGGCCTCCCGGTGCGCCCGCCTGCGGCAGCGGCCGTGGAGCCGAATACTGAGGGGGTGTCACCTGCCCGCCCGCCCCGCCCCTCCCGCCGACGGCTGCTCCAGGCCACCGGCGTCGGTCTGGGTGCCATGACCGCGGGCGCCGGCGTCTGGGCGTGGTGCCTGGACGAGTTGCCCCGTACGGCCGGACCGGCGGGCGGCAGCCCCGTGGTGGACCCCGCCGACCAGTCCTTCCTCCAGGTGATCGCGCACGCCGACGACGGCCTGTACTTCATGAACCCCGACCTGGAGCAGTCCCTGCGCGCCGGCGCCCGCTCGGTCACGGTCTGCCTCACCGGCGGCGAGGCCGACGGGCGCAACGCCGGCCGCCGCGCCGCCGACCCGGCCGCGGTGCCCCGCAACCGCCCTGCCTTCGCCCGGGCCCGGACCAATGGACTACGCGCCGCCCACGCGGCGATGGCCACCGGCGACCCGGCCGCGCCCTGGGACCTGGCCACAATCTCCCTGCTCCCCGGCTTCCAGGCCGAGCTGCACACCCTCCGCGCCGCCCCGCACCACCAGCTGATCTTCCTGGAATTGGTGGAGGCCCGGGCCGTCTGGCGGGCCCGCGCCACCTCGCTGCGCGGGCTGTGGCTGGGCGCCACCGACACCCTGCCCACGCTGCGCCCGGCCGGCACCCCCGTGCCGCGGCGCTTCCACTACACCCGCGACCAGCTCGTCGAAACCCTGGTCGCGGTCCTCGACCGGGTCCGGCCGACGGTCGTACGGACCCTGGACCCCAACGCGACACACTCCCGCAGGCCCCCGCCGGCCAGCCCCGACCACGACCCCCGGCTGGCCGGCCTGCGCTACTACGACCACCAGGACCACACCGCCTCGGCCTACTTCGCCCAGGCGGCGCTGGCCGCCTACCGGGGGCGCGCCCGCTACCGCCCGGCCGTCGTCGAGAACTACCTCGGCTACGAGGCCGCGGTGCTGCCCAACGACCTCGACCTGCCGGCCGCCCGCCACAAGGCCCGGCTGCTGTCGGTGTACGGCTGGGCCGACCACCGCCGCTGCGGCGACCCGGCAGGCTGCGGCGACCGCAAGGTGGGCGGCTCGGCGCTGAACGGCAGCTCCCGCAACTGGACCCGCTCCACCCGGCTGCGCGCCCCCGGCTCCAACGCCTGGATCCGCGTCGCCGCCGACGGCCGGCTCGCCGCCTTCGCCGTCCTGGGCGGCGCGGCGTACTGCTGGACCGAGACCAGGCCGGGCAGCGGCAGCTTCGGCCGGCCGGCGGAGGTCGGCGGGGAGCTGCTCCAGGGCCAGATCCATGCGGTGCGCCGCCCCGACGGGGCGCTCCAGCTCTTCGCCACCCGCACCGTGCTGCCCGGCCGGAACGCCTCGCACCGCCGGGAGGTGGTGACTGCCGCGCAGCACGGCACCGCACCCGACGGCCGGCCGCGCTTCGCGCCCTGGGAGTCGCTGGGCTCGCCCGACCCCGACCCGGTGCGCTCGCTGGAGATCGGCTTCCCCGCGGCGGCGGCCGCCCCGGACGGCACCGTGCATGTCTTCGTCCGCACCTGGGACGGCAACATCGCCCACCGCAGCGGCCCGAACGGCTCCTACTGGTCGCTGTGGGAGCGGCTGGAGGGCACCGTCAGCACCCTGCAGGCGTCACCGCAGATCGTGGACGGGCTGGACGCCTGTGTGGACTCCGACGGGCTGATCCACCTGGTGGCGGCGAGCGCCCGGACGGTGGCGCACTGGGTGTCCCGGGGCGCCGGGCAGATGCCGCGGCCGGCCGCCGTCACCGGGCTGCCGCAGCCGGCCGGCCCGGTCAGTGCGGTGCCGCTGGCCGACGGCGTGGTGCGGATCGCCTACCGCCGGGCGGTCACCGCACAGGTGCTGATCGCCGAGCGGCCCCGCACGGTCGGCACCTGGCGGGTGGCGGCGCAGTGCGAGGCGGTCGGCGGCTACGGCCGGGTGGCGGCGGCGCCGGTCGGCAGCGGCGACCGGATGGTGCTCGCGGCTCGCGACGACGCGGGCGCGCTGCGGTTGACGATGGCTCAGGACGCCCCCGGGCCCTGGCAGACCGGCAGGGTGCCGCACTCGGCGGCGGCCGGCGTCACCCAGGACGCGGTGGGGCGCGCGGTGGTGGCCGTACTGGGCACCGACGGCCGGCTGCACACCACCCGGCAGGCCTCGGTCGGGCCAGGCGGGCCGTTCCAGGGCTGGCGGTCTCATGCCGGGGCGGCCGGGCGCAGGATCCGCCGGGAGACGAGGTAGGTGAACGGGAGCGCCAGGGCCGCCGCCGCCAGCGGCGCCACCGTGCTGTCCACCCCCAGCCAGCTCACCAGCGCCACCAGCCCCGCGCTCTGCACCGCGTAGTTGGTCAGCTGCGTCAGCGGGAACAGCAGGAACTTCCGCCAGGTCGGGCGGGTGCGGTAGGTGACGTAGGTGTTGAGGAAGAACGAGCCGACCAGGGCCAGCGCAAAGCTCACGGTGTACGCCGCGAAGTACGGCAGCAGGCGGTGCAGCGGCAGGTAACAGGCGTAGAACGTCGCGGTGTTGACCCCGCCCACGGCGGCGAAGCGCACCAGCTGGCCCCAGGGGACGGGCGCGGGGCGGCCCGGCATCAGGCGGCCCCGGAGCCGGCGGTGGCGGTGCCCGCCGGCTCGGGGGCGAGGCCGGGGGCGTTGCTCTCCTTGACCAGGAAGTGCGGCCGCCGCTTGGTCTCGTAGTAGATCCGTCCGATGTACTCGCCGATCAGCCCGAGCATCACCATCTGCAGCCCGCCCAGGCCCACGATGATGGCCACCAGCGTCACATAGCCGGGCGCGGTGACCCCGCCCACGACGGCCGCGCCGATGATCCACAGGGTGTAGACCGCGGCGAGCGAGGCCAGGCCCAGCCCGGCGTAGATGGCCAGCCGCAGCGGGCGGCAGTTGAATGAGAGCATCCCGTCGATGCCGTAGTTCACCAGCGAGCCGAGCCGCCACTTGGTCTCGCCGGCCTCCCGGGCGGCGTTGCGGTAGTCGAAGGTGATGGTGTCGAAGCCGATCCAGGAGAACAGGCCCTTGGAGAAGCGGTTGTACTCCGGCAGCGACAGCAGCGCGTCCACCGCGGTGCGGGACAGCAGCCGGAAGTCGCCGACGCCGTCGGTGAGCCGGACGTCGACCCAGGTGTTGACGACCCGGTAGTAGAGCCGACTGAGCGCGGACCGCAGCCGGCGGTCGCCGTCCCGGCTGCGTCGGGCGATGACCTGGTCGTGGCCGAGCTGGTAGAGGTCGAGCATCTTCTCGATCAGCGCCGGCGGGTGCTGCAGGTCGGCGTCCATGATGATCACCGCGTCGCCGGTGGCCGCCCGGAGCCCGGCCAGTATGGCCGGCTCCTTGCCGAAGTTACGGCTGAAGGACAGGTAGCGGGTGGTGCCGCGGTGCTGCTGGGCCAGGCCGCGCAGCCGGGCCAACGTGCCGTCGGCGCTGCCGTCGTCCACGTAGCACAGCTCGTAGCTGACCCCCAGGCGCGTCAGGACCGCGCGGACCGCGGCGTCGAAGCGGCTCAGCACGGCCTCTTCGTTGTAGCAGGGGACGACGACGGAGAGCTTCATGGGCGGGCCTCCCTGGTGGAGCGGGACCGCGGCCGGCCCCGCAGGCGTCCCCGGAGCGCGACCACGGCCAGCGTCAGGGCGGCCGCGCCGCTCGCCGCCAGCCCCGGGCGCAGCCCCGGCGGGACGTATGCGCATGTCAGCCGCCCGGCCCCGGAGCCCAGCGGAACGGTCAGCAGCCCGCCGAACGACGACGGTGCCCCGTACGGGCCGCCGTCCACCGAGCAGGCCCACCCCGCGACGGCGGGGACGGCCAGCACCGCATGGCCCCGGCTGCCCGCGGGCAGGTGGGCGGTGAGCCGGTGCCCGCCGGCGGTCAGCGTGCGCGGCCCGCGCAGGGCGTGCACCGCCGCGGCGAGCCGGCGCGGCGACAGGCACCCCAGCGCATGCCGGGGCACCAGCTGGCGGCCCTGTCCGAGGAAGCGCACCGCGACCGTGCCGTCGGCGGGCACCCGGCCCAGCCGGCGCACCGGGTTCGCGGTGGAGTCCCACCTGCCGAAGCCCGCGGTCTGCCGGCCTGGCCCGCTGACCCGGCCGGCGAACCACGGCGCCGACCAGACCACCACGCTGCCGGGGGTGCACCGCGCGGTGAAGGTGGTGCCGGTGCGCGCCGGCTCCGCCCCCTGACGGGCCGGGGCCGGCGGCAGCAGCCAGCCGCCGCGCACCGGCACCGGTGCCGCGCCCGCGGCCGGGGTCAGCTCCGGCACCTGGTAGACGCGGGCGCCCAACACCCGCTCCTGGCGGGCGAAGACGGTGCCGGCACGGGCGCCGCCGACGGCCCGCGGCAGCCGGGCGCGTACGGTCAGCAGCGGGGCCGCCGGCCCGGTGTGGTGCACGGCGAACCGGTTGCGGTCGTTGCCGGCCGGCGTCAGCGCGCTGCTCACCCCCATCAGGGCCTGGCCCACCGGGTCCTCGAAGCTCAGGGTGTGACGGCCTCTCATGTACCAGCCGGCGCCCAGCGCCTGCAGGGTGCGGGCGGTGGCCGCGGGCACGTAGCTGCTGTAGTACGCGCCGCCCTCGCCGCCCAGCAGCAGCGGATCGTTGTTGGCGAACTCGTGCGGGCCGGGGTCGGTGCGCGCGTGTGGCCAGCCGGCGCGTGCGACCAGCCCGGAACGGGCCGCCAGGGACGCCCGGTTCAGCGTGATCTTGGGCTGGAACCAGGCGATCCGGTCGCGCGCCGCGGTCACCGAGAACGCCGTGTACGCCGACCCGAGCAGCACCGTGCCGGTCAGCACGGCGGTGACCACGGTCCGCGTCCGGGCACTGTGCACCACCGCCAGCGCACCCAGCCCCGCCAGCGTCACCGCGCCGCCGCCGGCCACCAGGACCCAGGTGGCGTCGCTCACCGCCTCCTGCCCGCGGCAGAGCCAGGCCAGCAGCGCGACCAGCGCACCGCCCGCGGCCAGTTCACCGGCCCGCGGGCGGTGCGCCAGCGCCAGCCAGGAGAGCATCACCAGGATCCCGCTGAGCACGAAGGCGGCGCGGTAGGGGCTGCCGTTGGGCAGGGCGAAGCCGTGCCACAGCAGGATCGTCGGCTCCCAGACGAACGAGGCGGCCACCGAGGCCGCCAGCCCGCACCAGGCCAGCCGCATCCGCAGCGGCACCGCCCGCACGAACGGGAAGGCGGCGGCCAGCAGCAGCCCGGGGACCCCAAAGAAGACGTTGGGCGCCGGCAGCGCGCCGTGGCCGCCGGGCAGCAGCTGCGCCAGCAGGTAGAGCGGCGACGGCCGGTCGTGGGGGAGGAGCGCGGGCGCCGGCTGGGCGGCCCGGCTGGCCGCCAGGCCCACGGTCAGTACCGGCGCCGCGAGCAGGATGCCGGTGGCCGCCATGGTGGTGGCCCGTGCCGCCGCCCGCAGTCGGTCACCGGGCGCCGTCCCCTCGGTCGTGGCCAGCCGTACGCCCAGGACCAGCGCCATCGCCAGGGTCGCCATCGCCGCCGTGTAGAAGTTGCCGGCCCAGGCTAGGGCGAGAAGCAGGGTGCCGGCCACCCAGCGGGTCCGGCGCAGGCACCACTCCGCGGCGATCCCCACCAGCGGCAGCGCCACCAGTCCCCACATCCACATCGGGTCGGCGAAGCCGTCGTTCAGCACCCAGGCGCACAGCCCGTACCCGACCGACAACAGCGCCCGTAGCCATCCGGAGCCCGGGTGCAGCCGCCCCAGGAAGACGGTCATCAGGGCGGTGGCCAGCCCGATGCTCAGCAGGGTGACCAGGAAGACCGGGAGGTCGGCCAGCGCGCGGGGGAAGAGGCCGACCAGCCAGGAGAACGGGTTCATCAGGTAGGTGAAGAAGTCCGCGAGGAAGGGGACGCCGTACCCGCTGCTCCAGTTGAACAGCAGGTCCCCGTTGGCGTCGCCGTGCAGCAGGTCCCATAGCCGGGCGTGGAAGGGCACGAACTGGTTGCCCAGGTCGTTGACGGCACGGGAGCGCGGGCCGAACGGGTAGCTGCCGTGCAGCGCCAGCGCCAGGCAGTACGCCCCCGTGGCCAGTGCCGCCGCGAGCCAGGGCGCGGCCAGCCGCCGGAGGGCACCCCGCGGAGCCGCCGGGCGTTCACTTGCGGGGAGGGGCCGGGCAACCTCCTGGGCCCGGACCGCCTCTTGTGGGGTGGCGGGCGTCGGAGCCACCGGCACTCCTCCACACTCGGCGAACGTTCACCCAAAGTTATATGTCTTAATAGTCCCTTTTGCCGTGCTGGACGCGGGGCTTTCGAGGGATTGCGGTACGAACGATCGGAGGCCGTATGCCGGTGCCCGCCACCCCGCCCGGGGCCACCCCGCCGGACCCGGACGGTGCCGCTCCCCTGGTGTCCGTGATCGTCCCGGTCCACAACACCCGGCCCTACCTCGCCCGCAGCCTCGGCTCGGTCTTCGCCCAGACCCTCGACCAGCGCCGCATCGAGGTGATCGCGGTCGACGACGGCTCCACCGACGGCAGCGCCGACTGGCTCACCGCACAGGTCCGCCACCACCCCAACCTCACCGTCATCCGCCAGGAGGCCTCCGGCGGCGCCGGCCGGCCCCGCAACGCCGGCCTGGACCACGCCACCGGCGCGTACGTCTTCTTCCTCGACTCCGACGACCGCCTCGGCCCCGAGGCCCTGGACCGCCTCACCCGCATGGCCCAGGCCCACGGCTCGGACGTCGTCTACGGCCGGATCGTCGGCGCCGACGGCCGCCCCGCCCCGGTCGACCTGCACACCACCCGCGCCCGCGTCACCCCCTTCGACTCCCCGGTCTACTGGACCCTGGCCGCCTACAAGCTCTTCCGCCGCGCCTTCCTCACCCAGCACCGGCTGCGCTTCGTCGAGGGCCGGCTGCTCGCCGAGGACCTCCCCTTCGGCATCGGCGCCCTGCTCCACGCCGACACCGTCTCCGTCCTCGGCGACTACGACTGCTACTACCTCCACGGCCGCCCCGACGACAGCAACGCCAGCCGCCAGGACCTCGACTGGTGCGCGTACCTGCACTACATCGGCACCGACGTGCTGCCCCTCGTCGAAGGCGGCGTGCCTCCGGGACCGGACCGGGACCGGCTGCTGGTCCGCCACTTCCACGGCGAGATCCTGATGCCCTTCGCCGCCCCCTACCTCGCCCGCTCCCTGGCCGGCCGCCGGGCCATGGCCGAAGCCGCCCGCCCGCTCGTCGCACGCCACCTCACCGAGGGGGTGCTCCGCGCCCTGCCGCCCGGCCTCCGGCTGCGCGCCCACTGCCTGCGCACCGCCGACCACGACGCCCTGACCGCCGTCGTCCGCGCCGACACCGGTGCCGACCCCGGCCCGCCGCGGATCGCCCCCGACGGCCGGGTGCACGCCGGCTACCCGTTCTTCCGCGACCCGGCGCACGGCATACCCGACTCCTGCTACGACCTCACCGACCGGATCGTGATGCGCCAGCGCCTGACCGGCTACCGCTGGGCCGGCGGCGTGCTGCACCTGCGCGGCACGGCCGCCCTGCCCCCGCTCGACGCCGGCAGCGCCGAGGTCCTGCTGCGGGGCCGCACCGCCGAACACCGCATACCGGCGCAGTACGACGGCGAGCGCTGGCGGGCCTCGGTCGACCCTGCCACCGCGGCGGACGGCGACCCGCTCCCCGACGGCACCTGGGGACTCAAGATCGCGCTCACCGCCCACGGGGCGGACGACACGGACGGGGCGGACGGCGCGGACGGTACGGACGGCACCGGGCCGGCTGCCGTCCACCGCGCGGCCTGGCTGGTCCCGGAGGACGCCCCCGCCCCCGGCGAGCCGCCGGACGGCCCCGCCTACACCCCGCGGATCACCGGCCGCGGCCCGGCCGGCCCGACCACCGCCGCCCTCTTCCTCTCCCGGCCGCACGGCCACCTCCACCTCACCCTGGGCCGCGCCGCCACCGAGCACCCCCTCGGCACCGACCTGCGCGGCACCGCCACCACCACCCGCACCGGCCGCACCACCCTCACCGCTCACCTCACCCTGCCCGGCTGCCCTCCGGACGCCGCACTGCACCTACTCCTGCACGACCCCCGCACCGGGCGCACGGCGGCCCTGCGCACCGCCGTCGAACCCGCCGCCGACGACCGCTACACCGTCCGCGCCCGTCTGCGCGGCGGACCGCCCGGCAGCTGGCAGGTGACCCTCCGCCTGAGCGCCGGCCCGCTCCGCCTCGACCTGCCCGTCCGCACCGGCGACGGCCCCGCCCCGCTGACCGTCACCCTGCCCCGGCCGCCGCGGTGGCTGCCGTCACGCTGACGGGCACCCCGGCACCCCGGCACCCCGGTACCCCGGCACCCCGGCACACCGTGCGCCGGCCCGGTAGCGGGAGCACTCTGGTAGCAGCGGTTCCGGAGGTGATCGCGATGTTGCAGACCGCTGTGGGATGGCACGTCGAGATGGAATTCGAGGAGGACACCCACCGCACCCGCGCCGCCGCCCTGGTACGGCTCCCGGACGGCAGTGAGGTGCGGTCGCACGGATACGCCAGCCGCCACCCCGCCGACTCCAATCAGCCGCGGGTCGGCGAGGAAGTCGCGGGAGCCAGAGCGCTGAACGAACTGGCGATGAAGCTGCTGACCAAGGCGCACGACGAGATCGACCAGGCGTCCGGCCGGACGTCATACCCGCTGAGGAGCTGAGCGGCAGCACACCGGGCACCCGGGTCGCGGGCCTCGGCGCCCGCGCAGCAGGGTGCCCGACCATGACCGCCGCACCGGATCCCCGCACCGGATCCCCGCACCGGATCCCCGCACCGGATCCCCGCACCGGATCCCCGCACCGGATCCCCGCACCGGATCCCCGCGCCGGACAGGGGCGTGCAACGACGCACGGAGCGGCCCGCCGTGGCGGGCCGCTCCGTGCGGACGACTGGGGGCTTTAGGCCTCCGGGTGGTGGTGGCGCCAGCCCGCCCACGCCGAGGTGATCATGTCCCGGACGTCGTGGTGCGCCTTCCACCCCAGCTCGCCGGTGATCCGGTCGGCGGACGCCACCACCCGCGCCGGGTCACCGGGCCGCCGCGGGGTGACCTCGGCGGTGACCCCCTGATGGCCGGTCAGCTCGGTGATCAGGTCGATCATCTCGCGCACCGAAACCCCCTCACCGCGCCCGATGTTGAGGGTCAGATCGCGCACCGGGCCGGGCTCGGCGAGCTTCCGGGCGGCCGCGACATGCGCATCGGCGAGATCGGCGACATGGATGTAGTCGCGGATGCAGGTGCCGTCCGGGGTGTCGTAGTCATCGCCGAAGATCCGCGGCGCGGCGCCCTCGGTGAGCTTCTCGAAGACCATCGGCACGATGTTGAACACCCCGGTGTCGGCCAGCTCGGGCGTGGCCGCACCGGCGACGTTGAAGTACCGCAGACAGGCCGTGCTGATGCCGTGCGCCCGGCCCACCGCACGGGCCATCCACTCGCCGACCAGCTTGGTCTCGCCGTACGGATTGATCGGCGTGCACGGGGTGTCCTCGGTGACCAGGTCGACGTCCGGCATGCCGTACACCGCCGCCGACGAGGAGAACACCAGCCGGCCGACACCGCCGGCGACCATCGCCTCCAGCAGCGTCTGCAGCCCGTGGACGTTCTCCCGGTAGTACCGCAGGGGCATCTCCACGGACTCGCCGACCTGCTTCTTCGCCGCCAGGTGCACCACATCGGTGACGCCGTGCTCGGCGAGGGTCGCATCCAGCACCGCCCGGTCGAGGGTCGATCCGACGATCAGCGGGACATCCTCCGGGAGGCGCTCGGCTACCCCCGTCGTCAGGTCGTCCAGCACCACGACCTGCTCGCCCGCCTGCCGCAGCGACCGTACGACATGGGCACCGATGTAGCCGGCTCCACCCGTGATCAAGTAAGACATAGCGCTCATCCTAGGCTCGGGTTCCTACAGGGACAGTGGGCCGGGTCAGGGCCGCAGCCGGCGGGCGGCGATCCGCCACACACTGCGCAGCCCCGCCGCGACCCGCAGCGACAGCGCACCCCCGGTCGTGGCGTACGGCTGCACCAGCAGCACACCGTGCCGCCGGCTGGGCAGGACATGACGCTTCAGGCCCGGTCCTGTCGCCCGCAGCGCGGCCCGGAAAGCCGCGCCGTCGGCACAGCTGACCTGCGCCATCAGGTCCCAGGGCTCGGGGTCGGCGGCCTGGTCGCCCGGTTCCGCCAGCGCCGCTATGTCCAGCACCATCTCGGCGGTCCAGCCGGCGCCCCGGCCGCCGCCGGCCGGCGCCGGCGTCAGCGCCGCGGTGTGCACCGGGCCCCGCCGGTCGTCGCGGCGCCGCCGCAGCTCGACGTCGATGCTCTCCGGCCCCGCCGCGGCCAGCCGCCCGTACAGGTCGTGCACCCGCAGCCGCAGCACACTGCGCCCGCCCACCGCCGGCTCCGCATCGATGGTCACCGGCAGCCGGTGCAGCGGCTTGGAGTCCAGGTCCTCCAGCTCGACGCCCGGCAGGTCCGCTGACCACACCGCCCGCCCCGCCTCCTCGGCGTACGGCGGCAGCAGCCGGCCCGGCCGGGACGCCAGCTGCGTCAGCCGGTCCAGGTCGCGGGGGACGGGCGAGGCCAGCACCACCCGCGCCAGCCAGCGCGCCGGGGCCCGCGCCGCCCGCAGCGCCGACTCGTCGAACCCGGCCAGGTACTCCCGGGTCAGCCGCCACCACTCGGCGCGGTAGTCGGCGCCGCGGGTGTGCAGCTCACGGACGTACATCCGCAGGTCGTGGTCGAGGAACTTGGTGGCCGCGGCGTCCGCCAGCGCCTTGTGCCCGGCGTCCTGGAAGATCCGGACGCTGCTGCGGTGCGCCTCGATCCGCGCCCGCCAGTTCGCCACGTCCTTACGGTCCAGCGAGATCGACTGCCGGGCCGCCGAGCGGCGCACATGCCAGACGTAGACGCTGTCGGGGATGGTCGCGACCCGGGGCGCCGCGGCCAGCACCCGCGCGGTGAACACGAAGTCCTCGTAGGTGAAGCGGCCCTCGGGGAAGGCGATGTCGTGCGCGGTCAGGAACTGACGCTCGTAGAGCTTGTTGACGCACAGCGTGTCCCGGACCAGCTGGGGGCTGGCATCGGCCGGCTCGTGCACCGCCGCCTCCCGGTAGAGCGCCGGCAGCCAGGGCACATCGCGCCGCGCCGGCAGCTCCCGGCGCACACAGGCGCCGGCCACCACCGGGGCGTCATGCTCCAGCGCCGCCGCCAGCAGCCCCCGGGCCGCCCCCGGAGGGAGCACATCATCGCTGTCCAGGAACATCACGAAGCGGCCGGTGGCCGCGCGCAGACCGTCATTGCGGGGCGTTCCGCAGCCGCCGCTGTTCTCGGCGCGGTGGATCACCCGCAGCCGGGGCTCGGTGTGGGCCAGGTCGTCCAGCGCGGCGCCGGTGCCGTCGGTGGAGGCGTCGTTCACCGCGATCACTTCGGTGACCGTTTCACCAGGGCTGCCCTGCGCGAGCGCGGAGCGCACCGCATCACAGACGTGACCGGCATCGTTGTAGGCGATGACGATGATGCTGACCTGTGCGGATGGCGTGATGGTGGGCCCCGCCGGCAGCGGCTCTAGGGCTTCTTTCACAGTCACTGAATCTACATTTCGTGTCGACAGCGTCTCTTGGCGTGAGCGGGGTCCGAACCCATTTTCCGATGATTCAGAGGGCGAATCCCGTCGAGCGGTTGCACCCCTCGCTCCGGTTTCCCGCCCTCTTGCCGTCTTCTTACCCGGCGGGAATCGGGGCTCGGGGTGTACAGACCCGTAAGGGCGCCTGCACATGCTGTAACGACGCGAACGCCACACGATGCCGATCCGCGCGCCACCACCTTGCCGCGGACCGGCCCGCGGTCACCGCTCCATCAGATCCGCGACCCGGCCCGCCGCCCCGCCGTCGTCCCGGTGGCAGAACTCCTGGCGGAAGTCCGCGTACGCCTCCGCGGCCGCCGCCGCGATCCCGTCCAAGTCGCCCAGCGCATCGATCAGTTCACCGGTCGAGGTCAGTAGCGGACCGGGCACCCGGGCCTCGAAGTCCAGGGTGAAACCGCGCAGCGCATCGCGGTAGTGCGGCAGGTCCGGCGTCAGGAACAGCATCGGCCGCCCGGTGTTCGCGAAGTCCGCCGCCAGCGACGAGTAGTCGGTGACCAGCACATCCGCGGCCAACAGCAGCTCGGTGGCGTCCGGGTGCGCCGACACATCCAGCGCGAACGGCGCATGGTGGGCCGGCAACCGGTCGGCGACAAGGGGATGGCTGCGCACCAACAGCACGTGCTCGTCCGCCAGTTCCTTCCGCGCCAGCTCCAGATCCAGCGGCAGATGCAGCCGGTGGTGCCCCGCGTCGTAGGCCATGTCGTCCCGCGGCGTCGGCGCGTACAGCACCACCTTCCGGCCCGGCTCGATGCCCAGCCGCTCCCGCACCGCCGCCGCCCGCAGCTCCCGGTCCGCGGCGAACAGCGCATCGGTGCGCGGCAGCCCCGTCTCCCACACCCGCCCCGAGAACCCCAGCGCCGACCGCAGCACCGGCGTGCTGTGCGCGTTCGGCGACAGCAGCACGCTCCACTGCCGACCGACCCGGGGCCGCGGCGCCAGATGCGCCAGCCCCGCGCACAGCGTGCCCGCCAGATCCGCCCCGATCCGCTTCAGCGGCGTACCGTGCCAGGTCTGGATGATCCGCTGACCCCCGCGCCGGGCGAACCACCGCGGCAGATGGGTGTTGGTGACCACCCAGCGGCTGTGCGCCAGCGCCCCGTACCACTCGGCGCTCCCCACCACCACCGCCCGCGCCGTGTCCGGCACCGTGCTCTGCCCGTCCCGCACCGCCCACAGGTGCTCCACATCCGCACCCCGGCGCACCAGCTCCTCGTGCACCGCCCGCGGCGAATCCCCGTACGCCCGGCCGCCGAAGCTGCTGTAGAGCACGGTGTCCCGCAGCGGACGCGACCGGTGCAGCGCATAGTGCTGCTCCCGCAACACCCGCCGCCGGTAGGGGCCCCGGTCACTGGCCGGCACCGCCGGCCCCGCCGTCACCACCGCCTCGTCCTGCGCCCGCCGATCCAAGGAGAACGGCTTGCCGCGCACCGTACGCACCGCCGGCAGCCCGTCCAGCACCGACGGCGCGATCCGCACCGGCGCGTCCGCCACCGGAACCGGCGCGCCCCGCTCCCGCAGATGCAGCGTCCAGCAGCCCTCCCGCAGCGGCACCGGACCGGCCAGCGACGGCAACGCCCCCAGCGGCAGCGTCCCGTGCAGCCGGCCCTCGTCGTGCGTCGTCGCGAACGCCACCTCGGCGGCGTGCACGGTGTGCCGGAGCACCAGCTCCGTGGCGTGCGGCGCGGCCTGCGGCAACCGGCCCGCCACCAGCAGCGTGCCGTCCGCCCGCCACACCACCCGGTCCAGATACGGCTGCGGCGTCCGGTCGTGCAGCACCAGGTGCCCGCCCGGGGTCGCCGCCACCACCAGCTCCCGGCCGTGCGACAGCGGATACCCCACCGGCGCCAGCGAAGGATCGCAGGCCACCGGACCGGTACCGCCACCGGGCAGCACCAGCTCCGGCGTCCAGCTCTCGGTGTGCGCCGGAGGGATCGCCGACGGCGCACCGTCGCGCGGCGGCCGGGCCGCCGCCAGCGCCTCCAGCCGGACCCGGACGGTCACCTCACCCGCCTCCTGCCGCGCCCCCTCCACCGGGAACGACACCACCGTCCCCGTCCCCTGATGCGTCAGCCGCAGCGCCGTCGGCGCCGGCCCCGGCGCCAGCACCGTCACCTCCAGCGCACCGGCCGCCGCCCGGTGCCCCGCCAGCCGCCGCACCGGGCGGGTCACCGACAGCCGCAGCCGCCCCGCCTGGTACCCGGGCGTGATCCGCACCCCGTCGCCCGCCTCCCCGTCGGCCACCTCATGGGCGGCGGGCGCCGCCCCCGAACCGGTCTCCGGAGGCCCCAGCGGCGCCGCCCGCACCACGCCCGCCGCGGCCAGCACCACCCCCACCGACCAGTCGCCCTCCTCGAAGCGCCCGCCCCGGCGCAGCCGGGCCGGGTCCACCCGCACCTCGAACCCCGCCCAGTCGTAACAGTGCTGCTCCTGACCGGACTCCGCCGTCGCCTCCGGCATCAGCACCGGACGCAGCGGCAGCAGGATCCGCCGCCGCCCGCACGACAGCACCGCCGTCCGCAGATAACGGTGCCGGTGCGCAGCGTCCAGATTGCGGATGTACGCATGGCCGCGCAGCACCAGCGCCCCGTCCCGCCACACCGCCTCCCGCACCGTCGCCCGCACCGGGAAGTCCCCCCGGTCCAGCCGCGTCACCCCCGGCGGCAGCTCCAGCGCCGGGCGCAGCGGCAGCACCGCCCGCTTGCGCAGCGGCGGCCCCGCCACCGCGAACCCGGCCGGATTGCGCGCCTCGTGCCCCAGCAGCGTCAGCAGATCCGCCAGCCGCCCCGCGCGGATCAGGTACCAGCGCATCCGCAACTCCACCGGCAGCGCCGGGAACAGCTGCGGATCCACCCCCGACAGGAAGCCGCGCGCACAGTCCAGGAACGCCGTCCGCGCCTCCGACGACGCGGCCGGCAGCCCCTCGACCAGGTCCAGCAGCCCGCCGGTCAGCTGCGCACGGTCGTAGTCCGACAGATAGGCGTGCAGATGCACCCGGGCCGGGTCGGTCAGGAACCGCCGCACCCCCGCCACCGCCGCGAACCGGTCCCGTACCCCGCGCGCATCCGGGTGCCGGTGCCGGTCCGGCCCCTCCGGCAGCCGCCAGTAGCAGACGTGCTCATGCAGCACGTCCACCGTCCTGGCCAGGAAGTGCGCCGGCAGCGTCACCGCCGCGTCATGACACAACGCCCCCTCCGGGAAGGCCAGTTCGTGCCGCTCCCAGAACGCCCGGCGGAACACCTTGTTCCGGGCGAAGTCGTCGGACAACAGCGCCAGATCCTCGGTGATGTGGGTACGCAACACCGTCCGGTGCGCCGCCGGATGCCGCGCGCACTGGCTGCGCCCGGCCGCACCCAGCCGGTACACATTGCCGGTCGCCAGATCCGACCCCGACCGGTCCAGCAGCCCGACCAGATCCGCGTACGCCCGCGGCAGCAGCACATCGTCCGCGTCCAGGAAGGCCAGGTAGTCGGTGTGCGGATAGGCGTGCCGGGCACCGGTGTTGCGGACCGCTCCGCACCCCGGCGCGGCACCGTCCGCCGCCCGCGGAAGGTGCACGACCCGGAACCGCGGGTCCCGCTCGGCGAACCGCCGGGCCACCGCCGCCGGCCCCTCCCCGGCCCCGGCGTCCCCCGCCCCCGGGCCGGGCCCGCCGTCCACCATCACCACATCCAGCTCGGTCAGCGTCTGCGCCGCCACCGACTCCAGACACTCCTCCACAATCCGCTCCGCCCCCTCACTGCGGTGAACCGGGACGACGACGGTGAGCCGAGGCTTCATACGCGGACCAAGCCTTTCCGGACGGGGTGATGCACAAGACCGGTCCGTTCAACTCACCCATCGGCGGCACGGTCACCGGATCTGCGCTGAAAGGGTGAGAACCCCGCCCGCCACCCCCGGCCCGGCGGTGACCTCCGTGCCGGACGCACCGGCGTGCCGTGGCGCCCCGCCGCGCCCGATGCCGTAGACCCGAGGCACAGCGTCCAGGCGCCCCGCGCGCCGCGTCCGCACGGAAGGTGACCGCGTCCCGATGCCCGGCCGTACCGACAGCTCCGCCACCACCGACAGCCCCGACGCCCATCCGTCCCCCACCGAACCCCGCCCCGCCGGCACCGCCCGCACCACCGGCACCGCCCCGACCGCTTCCACCGCACGGGTCCCGGCCGACCACCCCCGCCACGGCCTCGCCCGGCTGCTGCCCGCCCGCACCCCCTACCGCCGGCAACTGCGCCGGATCGGCGCCCGACGCGTGCTGGAGATCGGCTGCGGCGACGGCGCCACCCTCGCTGGCTGCGCCCCCGGAAGCGTCGGCATCGACCACGACCCCGAGTCGGTGGCGCACTGCCGGTCCCGCGGGCTGACCGCCTACACCGCCGACACCTTCCTCGCCGGCCCGCACGCCCGGCCCGGCGCCTTCGACGCCCTGCTCTGCGCCCACGTGCTGCACCACCTCGACGACGAACAGGTCGAGGGGCTGCTGCGGGCCTACGTCCCCTACGTACGGCCCGGCGGCGGCGTCGTACTGATCACCCCGCAGGAAGCCGGCCACCGCGCCGGCCCCGACCCGGTGCGCTTCACGGACTTCACCCTGCTGCGCGCCTTCGCCGCATCCGCCGGCCTCGCGGTACGCCGCACCTACTCCCACCCGCTGCCCCGGCCGGCCGGGATGCTGCTGCGCCCCAACGCATTCGTCCTGATCGGGCAGGTACCGGGCTGACCTCCAGCGGGGCACGGCGGGCTGCTTCCCGCGGCACGCTGGCTCGGTCGCCGCGGCACGCCGGCCCGGTCGCTGTGACACGCCGGCTCGGTCGCTGTGACACGCCGGGTCTGCCTTGGTGCGGCATGCCGGGCGTGCCCCCGTACGGCACAGGGCCGGCTCCTGTACGGCGCCGGGCGTGCACCTGTACGGCCCCGGGCCGGCTCCCGTACGGCACAGGAGCGGGGAGGGCCCGTACGGCGCGCCAGGCCGGAACGGCGATGCCGCCCCGGCCCGCGCCCACCCGGCTCAGTGCGTCCGGGCCCGCTTCCTGGCCCGGAGGATCGCCCGGGTGACGATCGGCGGCAGCACCTCCCGCGCGACCCTGCGCACCGTGCTGCGCGTCGGCAGCGGCGCACGCGGCACCGCCCGGGCCGTGGACGCCGCCCGGGCCTGCGCCGCCGGCCGCTGCCCGGCACCGGCCGCCGGCCCCGCACGGTGCCGCGACACCGGGTGCGGGGGCTCCTCGGCGCCCTTGGCGCTCAGCCGCACCAGCGGCGCACCGTGCACCTCCTGCACCTCGTGCCAGATGCCGCCACGGGCCTTGATCCACTCCAGCAGCGCCGTCCGGTACGGCTCCGGATCGCCCCACGTCCCGTAGAACTTGGTGCCGGTGATGCAGATGGGACGCAGCCCCTCGGTCGCCACCGCCCCCCAGGTGGCCGCGGCCACCCCCGGGCAGTGCTCGGCACGGAAGTCGTCCAGGACCACCACACCCTCGTCGGTGAGCAGCTCCCGCACCGCCAGGATGTCGCCGTGCACATGCTCGTACAGATGCGAGGCATCGATGTGCGCGAAGCGCACCGACCCCGGGTCCACATGGTCGCTGACGATCGAGCTGAGACCCTGCACGATCGTGGGCAACTCCTCATGGAACGAAAGGTAGTTGGCCTCGAAAGCGCGCCGCGTCAACGTCGCGTAGGACCGCGCCATCTCCCGGGAGTTGGAGGCGTCCTCGGCCGGCGAATCGAAGAGGTCGCAGACCGTGAAGCGCTCGCCGGCGTCCAGCCGGGCACCGAGGAAGATCGCACTCTTGCCCAGGTACGCGCCCAGTTCGAGCAGATCACCCCGCTCGGAACGGCCCCTCTGATGGGCCAGGAACCAGTCGAAGAGCAACTGGTCGGCGGTGAAGAACCAGCCTTTGACCTCGGCCAGCCGGGTGGGGCGCGGGAGCTGTTCGGCACTCTGGTCTGCGATGGGGGCAGTCATCTGCGGTCCGTCTCCAGACGGTCGGGAACCTCGGGCGGGTGCGCTGCGAAAAAACACCACAAAACGTGGGGGAAGCGGGCGCGCGGCGCGGACATCTGCAGTTGGAAACCGTGCGTCCGGCCGGCGGACGGCCGGGCAGCGGCGGGCCCCCGCACAGCGGGCGGGACACCCGCACCCGGCAGGCGAACGGCCGAGCGCCGCCCTCGGTCTCCACGACCGGGCGGCCACGCACCATGGGTGGCACGGCAGTGCGCGACATCGTAGGGGGACCGACATGAACGGCAGGTGTCCACGGCCGCGCCCCGCCTCCACACCCCGCCCGGCCCCCGCCCGGCCCCCGCGCCCCACCTGCGGGCGCGCCGCGCGCGTGGGCGTTATGCGCGAGCGTCCGCCCCGGCCGCACTTCACCGCCCGGCCCGCCCCCCGGCCTCACTTCACCGCCCCCGCCATCACCCCCGACACGAACTGCCGCTGGAACGCGAAGAAGACGATCAACGGCACCACCATCGACAGGAACGCCCCCGGCGCCAGCACATCGATGTTGTTGCCGAACTGCCGCACCTCCTGCTGCAGCGCCACCGTGATCGGCGGACTCCCGCTGTCCGCGAAGATCAACGCCACCAGCATGTCGTTCCACACCCACAGGAACTGGAAGATCCCCAGCGACGCGATCGCCGGACCCCCCAACGGCATCACCACCCGCGTGAACAGCCGCAGCTCACCCGCCCCGTCCAGCCGGGCCGCCTCCAGCAGCTCCCGCGGGATCTCCGCGAAGAAGTTCCGCAGCAGGAACACCGCGAACGGCAGCCCGAACGCCGTATGGAAGAGGATCACCCCCGCCGTGGTCTCGAACAGCCCCACCGCACCGAACAGCTTCGCCACCGGCACCAGCGCCACCTGCACCGGCACCACCAACAGCCCCACCACCACCAGGAACCAGCCGTCCCGGCCCGGAAAGTCCAGCCAGGCGAAGGCGTACCCGGCCAAGGACCCGATGACCACCACCAACACCGTCGCCGGCACCGTGATCACCGCCGTGGTCAGCAGCGAGCCCATCACCTTCCCGTTCGACAGCAACTGGCCGTAGTTGTCGACGGTGAGCTGCGCCGGCCGGACGAACACCTCCCACCAGCCCGACTCCGCGATCTGCTGTGGACTGCGCAGCGACGACACCAGCAGCCCCACCGACGGCATCAGCCAGAACAGCGCCACCAGCACCAGGAAGACCCGCACCGCGCCCCCGCCGGTCCGCGCCGCGAGCCGGGCCGCCCACGACCGCCCCGCCGCGGCCCCACCCGCCCGCCGGTGCCGCCCGCCGTCCGGACGCCGCCCCCGTACGCCACCCGCCACGGCCGTCATCGGCGACGCTCCTTCCGCACCCGCCGGAGATTGACGATCATCACCGGCATCACCAACAGCAGCAGAAACACCGCGATCGCACTGCCCAGCCCCTCGTCGACATCGGTGCCGAACGACGACTGGAACAACTGCAGCGCCAGCACATTCGCCGACCGCAGACTCGACCCCGGCGCGATGATGTACACCAGATCGAAGATCTTCAGCACATTGATCATCAGCGTCACCAGCACCACCACCAGCACCGGCGCCAGCAAGGGCACCGTGATCCGGCGGAACACCTGCCACTCACCCGCCCCGTCCACCCGCGCCGCCTCCAGCAGCTCCCGCGGCACCCCCGCCAGCCCCGCCGCGATCAGCACCATCGCAAAACCCGCCCACATCCACACATACGCCCCGATGATGGCCGGAGTGACCAGCGCCGGCCCCAGCCAGTCCACCCCGCCGTACGGCGCCGCGAAGTTCGCCGCCGGCAGCCGCAGCCGCGCCCCCTCCGCCCGCCCCGCCGGCAACCCGAACGACCCGTCCGCCGCGGTCCTCGCCGACGCCACCACCACGCCACCCCGCACCGCCTCCACCACCACCCCCGCCAGCGCCTTCTCACCCCGGTCAACCACCCCCGGCCGACCGCCCCCGCCCCGGGTGAAGTCCAGCCACACCGTGCCCGTCACCTTCCCCGGCCGCGGCCCGGCCGCCACCGCCACCCGCGCACCCCGCACATCGTCCTGCGCCGCCGCCACCAGCGGCAGCAACACCGGCGACCCCGCCCGCACCACCGACCGCGTGGTGAACCCGCCCCCGCCCGACGGCCGCAGATCCGCCCGCGGCCGCGGCTTCGCCCCCGGGAACGGCACCGGCTCGGCGAACGTGTCATGCACCCCCACCGACACCGCGTTCGCCACCCCACGCCCCGGATCCCGGTCGTACACCAGCCGGAAGATGATCCCGGCCGCCAGCATCGAGATCGCCATCGGCATGAAGACCACCAGCTTGAACGCCGTGCCCCAGCGGATCCGCTCGGTCAGCACCGCGAAGATCAGCCCCAGCGCCGTCGACACCGTCGGCGCCACCACCACCCACACCACGTTGTTCCGCAACGCCGTGACGATGGCCTCGTCCGAGAACATCGCGCCGTAATTGCCCAGCCCCACAAAGCCGTTGCCCGACGCATCGAACAGGCTCCGGTAGACCGAGAACCCGATGGGATAGACCACCAGCGCACCGAGCAGCACCAGCGCCGGCAGCAGAAACACCGCGGCCACCCAGCGCCGGCTCCCTCGCACACCCCGGCCGGGCCGGCGCCCACCCGCACGGCCTATACGGGCCCCTGCCCTCCCGGTGCCGGCCCTCCCGGTCCCGCCGGTCGTGCCGGACTTGCCGGTCCTGCTGTTCCTCCCAGCCCTTCCGGCCCTCCCGGCCCTCCTGGTCCCCCTGATCCTGCCGGTCTTGTCGGTCTTGTCGGTCTTGCCGTTCCTGCCGGTCCGATCGGTTCGTGCCTCGCTCATCCTGACGGTCCCCCCCGTCCGGTTCCGGTCGAAGGTCTCCGGTCGAAGGTCAGCCCTTGAAGGACCTCGCCGCGTCCTTCTCCAACCGCGCCTGCGTCCCCGCCACGTCCTTCGGGTTCTTCACGAAGTCCTGCAGGTCCTTCCACTCGCCCTGCCCCGGCTTCCCGCCGAACGAAGCGGGCGCCTGGTCGGACATGTCGAAGCGGAAGTCGTCCCCCGCCGCGATCAGCGCCTTGGCGATCTTGCGCATCACCGGACTGGCGTACGCGCCCGGGTCGAGCTCCTTGTTCGGCGATACGAAACCGCCCGCACCGGCCCAGATCCGGGCCGCGTCCGTCGACGCCAGGAACGTCAGCAGCGCCTGTGCCGCCTTGCCGTCCTTCAGCGCCACCGCCACATCGCCACCCGTCACCACCGGCGATTTCGCACCCACCGCCGGGAACGGGAAGACCTTGGCATCCGTACCAATCTTCGCCTTCGTCTGGGCGATGTTGGCCGCCGCGAAATCGGCCGAGGAGACCATCGCGGCCTTCGGGACGTCCCCACCGCTGAACGTCTGGGTCACCGACGTCGGGAAGTCCGTCTGCAGCGCCCCCGAACCGCCGCCCGCCAGCAGGTCCTTACGCCCGAACAGCTGCCCCAGCGTGGTCAGCGCCTGCTTGACCGACGGATCCGTCCACGCGAGCTGGTGCCGCGCCAGCCGGTCGTACTTCTCCGGCCCCGCCTGCGAGAGGTAGACGTTCTCGAACCAGTCGGTGAGCGTCCAACCGTCCGAACCGCCCACCGAGACCGGCTCCACGCCCGACTCGGAGAGCGTCTGCGCCGTCTTGAGGAACTCCGTCCACGTCGTGGGCTCCCCGACGCCCGCATCGCCGAACGCCTTGGCGTTGTACCAGACCAGCGACTTGTTGCTGGCCTTGAAGTACACGCCGTACGGGGTGCCCTTGTGCGCGCCGAGGTCCCGCCAGCCCTTGGTGTAGTTCTTGGCCAGCTGCGCCTTGGCATCCGCCCCGAGCGGCTTGAGCCAGCCCTTCTCCGCGAACTCGTTGAGCACACCGACCTGTTGGAGCATGGCGACGTCCGGCGGCCCGCCACCGGCGATCTTCGAACCGATGAAACCGGCCATGTCGTCGCCGCTGGGTACAAAGTCGACCGTGGCGCCGGTGCGCCGCTCGAACTCGTCCAGCACCTTGACGAAGTTCGCCCGCTCCGGTCCCGTCCAGACCGCGGTGACCTGCAACCGCTGCCCATTCAGCCGGGGCAACCGCACCGTCGCCGCCGCCGAGCCGCCCTTGCCCCCACCGCCCCCTCCACCGTCGCCTCCATCCTTCGCACCGCCACCGCCACCGCTCCCACCGCCCCCACAGCCGCCCAACGCCAACGCCAGCGCCATCGCCACGGCCGCCGCCAGCGCGCCCGCGCCCCGTCCACCCATCCGGTCACGTCCCCTGCGCATCCCTCAGCCCCCTGTCGGTCGCCGCGCCGGCCGTCACGCCGCCGCGCGTGCTGCGCGCCGCTCCCTGCCGGCCTGCCGCTACCTGTCTGGCTCTTTCTGGTGGAAATGCTTGCCGCGGCGCCTACCTGGTGCCGCAGATCCCGGCACCCGTGGTGCCTGTGGTGCCTGCGATGCCCGTGGTTCCTTGGTGCCCTTGGTGCCTGTGGTGCCCGCACTGCCCGAGGCGCCCGAGGTGCCCGAGGTGCCTGTCGTACCCGTGGTGCTCGTCGTACCTGCGGTGCCCGAGGTGCCTGTCGTACCTGCGATGCCCGAGGTGCCCGCAGTGCCTGTGGTGCCTGTCGTGTCCGTGATGCGCGTACCCGATGCGGAGAGCTCCGCGGCACCGGACAGGACCGCGCCTGTCTCGTCCGCGCCTGCTGCCCTCGTCCGCGCCCGTCCTCGTCCCGTGCCAGACCGCGTCCCGCGCTCGTCCTGGCCCAGCGTCCTGTTTGCCGGCGCCCGTACGCGAGCCTGCCAGCGCCCGTACCTGTCTGCGCCCGTCCTCGACCCACCCACCCGCCCGCCGAGCCTGTCACCGGCGCCGGACGGGTGACGACGACCGTCCGTCAGGTCTACGCCCTGCCCCCGGCCTCCGCAATACCGCGTCCTGCGCCAACTCACCTTTCGTGATGGTGCTGTTACGGGCGCGGCGCGGCTACGCACACACAAGCCCCCAACCACGAGGGCGGGTGCGGAACGACCCAAAGTAGAGCGGCACAAGGGGGAACGGAACCACCACGGCACTTCCCTCAGGCCGGCGGCGCCCCGACCTCTTCAGCGCACCCGGGGGCGCCCCGACCCGTTCGCGAGACCCGAGGTGCCCCGACCTCTCCGCCTCTCCGCCTCTCTGCCAGACCCGAGGTAGGTACCCCGGGCATCCCCGCCAGCCCCGAGGGCTCCCGAACTCCCCCCCCGGGCCAGCGGCGATCCGCCCTCCCCGCTCCCGGTCAGCCCTCAGACCAGCGGCGACGGGGCCGGCGCGTCCGAGGACTGTGCGGCGCGCTGGAGGGCGCTGGCCAGCAGCGCCAGGTCCGTGGGCCCGTTGCCCAGTTCGCGGAGGGGGCGGCGGGCCGGCGGGTCGCCCATCCGCTGCCACTCCAGTGGTACGACCGTGGGGCGCAGCGTGGACGTACGGGGTATCCGACCGGTCACCCGCCCGGCCTGGAACGGCGTCGAGGTGCCGTCCGCGGCGCGGTGCAGCCGTCCGCGGCCGGGCGGCGCCGGCGGGGCGGGCTCGGCGGCCGGTTCGGCGGGGTCGGTCGGGGTGCCCAACTCGATGCGCAGCTCGGCGCGTTCACCGGTCGCGGTGTCGGCCGTGCGGTCGGGGTGACTGGTGGAGACTATGAGGTGAACCCCGAGCGCCGCTCCCTCGCGGGCCACGGCTTCGAGCGCGCGGACCACGGAGCCGGCGGCGGGGCGGCCGGGGCTGCCCAGTGCGGGGGCCACCAGGGAGTCGAAGTCGTCGACGAGGACGAACAGCCGGGGCATCGGTGCGGCAGGGGTGGCATCGGGGTCGATGGCGGTCCCGGCAGCAGCGGTCCCGGCGGGGGAGTCGGTGCGGGCCCGTAGCCTCAGAGTGCCGCGGGTGCCGCTGGTGCCGGTCGTGGACGGGTCCGCCGGGGTGCCGCCTGCCTCCTCCTTGTTTCGGCAACGATTACGGAAAGTGATTGGTTCCTGCTCTCCGTCACCAGGGTTCGAGGCGACGGAGGCGGCGGAGGTAGGGGAGGCACCGGCCTCAGTAGACCCACTAGGCCCAGTAGATCCGGTGGACTCGGCGGGGCGGCGCGGGGCGATGATCTGCGGGGCCGGCAGATGGGCGGCGCGCCACGCGGCGAACGGGGTGTCGCCCAGTATTTCCGCCCGGCGCTTCAGCTCCGAGCTCAGTGCCTGGGCGAACTGGCGCATCCGGACCGGGTCGGACGCCGCGAGGTACGTCGTGACGTGCGGCAGGTCCGTACAGGCCCGCAGGCCCTCGCCGCGCTCGCTGCCGGCGCCGTCCACCAGCACCAGTGACAGCAGGTCCGGGCGGTCCGCCGCGGCGAGCGAGGCCGCCAGCGAGCGCAGCAGCTCCGTCTTGCCGGTGGCCGCCGCGCCCTCCACCAGCAGATGGGTGTCGTCGGCGGCGAGGTCGGCGTGCACCGGGCCGCGCGGTCCCGCGCCGAGCACCGCGGGTGCGCTGGGCCGGTCGGAGTCCAGGGCGGCGGCCCACCGTGCCATCAGGGACGCGGGGGTGGCGCGGGCCAGGCCCAGTTCGTCCAGCAGCCGGGCCGAGTCGGGCAGCGGGACGGCGGCGCGCGGCGCCGTGGGCCCGCCGGCGAGGGTCGTGGCGTCGACCTCGCGCAGGGGCGCCAGCGCCCGGGCGAACCGGTCGGCCCAGGCGGCGGAGACCGCGTCGACGGCCGCGACCGTGCCGTTCGGTCCGGAGCCCGGCTGGACGACGCGCAGTGCGGTGGCGACATCGCCGCTGAGGACCGCGACCGCGCCGCACTCGCCGAAGGCGGGCGACGCCGCGCGGGCCGCCTCGTACGTCGAGGCCAGCGGGAAGGCGGGGGAGGCCGCCGGGGTCTCGGCCAGGCAGAGCAGGTGGATGCCGGCCGCGGCGCCGCTGGAGGCGAGCCGGGCGGTGGTCTCGCGCAGTGCGGAGGAGCCGGGGTCGCCGTCGACGATCAGCAGGGTGTACGGGCCCTGGTGGCGGGCGGCGGCCAGGGACACCTCGGCGCGTTCGGCGCTGGCCCAGCCGGGGCCGAGCGGGCCGTCGTCGAGCCGGCGTACGAGTTCGGCGGCGCGGGCGGTGGCCTGTTCGGTGTCGTGGGCGAGCAGCAGCCGGCAGTCCTGGCCGTGGGCGGGGCGGACGTGCGGCAGCCAGCCGAGCCAGGACCAGTCCGCCACCCGTTCCTCGGCGGTGCGCGCCCGGTCCGCGCTGATCAGCACGATGTCGAGGGTGCCGGGGGAGTGCAGCGCGGCGAGCTGGGCGAGGGCGGCGCGGGCCAGGCCGATGAGCCGGGCGCGGGGGCCGGCGAGGCCGAGGGAGCCGGCGCGGCGCAGCTCGACGGTGACGGGGACGGCGGCCCGGCCGCCGCCGCGGCTGGCGGTGCCCAGCCGGACGGTCAGTGCGTCGGGGTGGGCAGGGCCGCGTTCCCACAGGCGGGGACCGGGGCCGAGGGCGGTGAGGAGGACGGCGGCGGCGTCCGGCCAGCGGTCGTCGTCGGCGGTTCCGGAGGGGGCCGTGCCGCGCTCGGGGTCGTGGGCGTCCTGGGGGAGGGGTGCCGGGGCGTGGCCGGGCGGGAGGGTGCCGTCGGGGCGATCCGCGGCGGGCCGCGCGCCGGTGAGCCGGCGGGCCCACGCACCGAGCCCGCCCCGGCGGGCCACCTTGCGGGGGGCCAGGTCGCTGCGGGGGTGGGCGGACGGGTCGGACGGGGCGTACGGGCCCGGTGCGTCGGACGGGCCGGAGGCCTCGTACGGGGCGGACAGGGCGGCAGCGTCGTACGGGGCGGACGGATGGTGCGGGTCGTACGGGGCCAGCGGCTGCCCGCTGCCGTGTGTGGGGTCCGTGGCACCGTACGGGGCGCCGTGGGCGGCTTCCCGGTGTGGACCGGTCCCGTAGCCGGCGCCGTAGCCGTGCGCGGTGGCGGCGTCCGGCCATGGGGACGGTGCCGCCGCGGCGTCCTGGGCCGGGGTGCCGCGCACCGGGGTGTCCCGCCGCCCGGCTGGGGCGGTGTCCTGCGGGGTGCGCGGGGCCGGTACGGGGGAGGCGGCGGTGCTCCCGGGGGCCGGGTGGTAGCTGCCGGGCGCGCCGATCGGGGCGCAGGCGCCGTGCGGTCCGGGGGCGAGCCGCAGCCGGCCCTCGCCGTCGGGGGTGGTGTGCAGCGCCGGGTCCGGGGCGGCGGGGGCGGCCTGGAGGCGCAGGGCGGATTCGCCGATCCGCAGCAGGGCGCCGGGGCGCAGTGGTGCGGGCTGTTCGCCGAGGTCGGTGCCGTCGACGGCGGTGCCGTTCGTGGAGCGGAGGTCGGCCACCTGGACCGAGCCGTCCGCTGCGACGGTGACGGCGCAGTGCAGCCGGGAGACGTCGGGGTCGTCGAGCGGGACGTCGGCGTCGGCGGAGCGGCCGATCCGGATCTGCCCGCCGTGCAGCAGGTGGACGCCGCCGGCGTCGGGGCCGGAGATGACGCGCAGCCGTGCGGTGCCGTGTGGGAGGCCGTGGGCGGGGGCCGGGCCGGGGCCCTGGAGGGAGAGCACCGCGCCGTCGATGAGCGGGGGCTCGCCGAGTGCGACGCGCTGGGGGTCGAGCCGCTCGGTGCCGGCGTAGAGGACGACCGGGCCGCTGCCGCCGGCGCCGCCGGAGCCGGAGCCGGTGCCCGAGCCGCCGAGGTCGGCGCCGGAGCTCGCTACGGAGGCCGCCAGCGAGCCGGCCACTGCCGCAAGGGCGGTGCCGGCGGGGGCCGTGACGAGCACGTCGCAGGCCCGTGTGGTGTGGCCGCTGCGCGGCCCGAGGACGGTCAGCCGGATCTGCATCGCCGTCAACGGTCCCTTCTGCCGGGATCCGGCAGGGGTTCCGCTCACTTTCCCCCGCCAACCCGGGCACGTCGGCACGTACAAGTCCCAAGTGCACGTCACGACAAAGATCGCGCGCCCCCACCGCATCGTGCTGGAGGCATCCTCCCACCTGCCGCTGACAACACGCCCGCCGACCGTCCCTCAGTGATCTTGTTTGGTCTTCTCGGGGTGAAAAAGTGGCTGCTTGCGCGCGGTGTCCGGCCGGATTCGGACCTCCGTGGTCAGCTCGGTACCGTCCCCGGTCGGCCGATGTCCGCGCCGCGCGCCCGTACCGGCGGCGACCTGCGCGGACGGGCAACCATCCGTCCGCAACGCGCGTCTTCCCCACAAGCCCGGGCCGGGCCGCCGGACCGAAAAGCTTGTGCGACGGCACTACAGTGGATCGGACGGGCCGCGAGCTGACCCAGCGGGCCAGGCAAGAGAACCACCACGACCAGGGAGCGCATGACGTGCGGCCGGTAGGCAGCAAGTACCTGCTCGAGGAGCCGCTGGGCCGCGGCGCCACGGGCACCGTCTGGCGTGCCCGCCAGCGGGAGACGGCGGGCGCCGAGGCCGCCGTGGCCGGGGAGCCCGGTGAGACCGTCGCGATCAAGGTCCTCAAGGAGGAGCTGGCGCACGACGCGGACGTGGTGATGCGCTTCCTGCGGGAGCGCTCGGTCCTGCTGCGGCTCGCCCACCCCAACATCGTCCGCACCCGCGACCTGGTGGTCGAGGGCGATCTGCTGGCGCTGGTCATGGACCTGGTCGACGGCCCCGACCTGCACCGCTATCTGCGGGAGAACGGCCCGTTCAGCCCGGTGGCCGCCGCCCTGCTGACCGCCCAGATCGCCGATGCGCTGGCGGTGAGCCACGCCGACGGTGTGGTGCACCGCGACCTCAAGCCGGCCAATGTGCTGCTCGCCGGGTCCGACGGTGCCGGCGAGATGCACCCGATGCTGACCGACTTCGGCATCGCCCGGCTCGCCGACTCCCCGGGCCTGACCCGTACCCACGAGTTCGTCGGCACCCCGGCGTATGTGGCGCCGGAGTCCGCCGAGGGCCGTCCGCAGACCTCCGCGGTCGACATCTACGGCGCCGGCATCCTGCTGTACGAGCTGGTCACCGGGCGTCCGCCGTTCGCCGGTTCGACCGCCCTGGAGGTGCTGCACCGGCACCTGAGCGAGGAACCGCAGCGCCCCGGCTCGCTGCCGGAGCCGCTGTGGACGGTGATAGAGCGCTGTCTGCGCAAGCGTCCCGAGGAGCGGCCCAGCGCCGAGAACCTCGCCCGGGCGCTGCGTACCGTCGCGGCCGGCATCGTGGCGCACGCGAGCCCCGCCCAGGCGGAGGCGGCGCTGGGCGTCGCCGCGCTGCTCGCCCCGGACCCGGCGCCCGCGACGGTGCCGGGGACGGGCGCCGACGGCGGCGGGGCCGGCGGCGACGCCGACCCCACTCAGGTGCTCCCCTCGGGGCCCGGCGCCGGCGGGTACGACCCGGCGGCGGCGACGAGCGTGCTGCCGTCCACGGGCGGGCCGGGCGCCGACCCGACCCGGGCCATGCCGCCGATGCCGATGGGCGCGCCGTCGGCCGGTCCCCAGGGACAGGACGGGCCGCACCCGTGGGAGTCCCAGATGCGGGCGGCCCGGGACCGCAACGAGCCGACCCAGGTGCAGTACCTGGACCCGAACCAGGATCCGCTGCGCCGCCGTCCGCAGCGCCGCCCGGCCGCCCCCCAGCAGCCGCCGTACCACCAGCCCGCGCCGCCGCCGTACGCGCAGCAGCCGCAGGCGCCGCAGCGCCGGCCCGAGCCGCCGCCGCAGCGGTACGAGCCGCAGCGCCCGCCGGCGCCGGAGCCCCGCCCGCGCCGTGAGCCGCGGCAGCGCAGCGCCAACCCGATGCGGATCCCCGGCCTGGGCTGTCTCAAGGGCTGCCTGTTCACGCTGATACTGCTGTTCGTGGCGGCCTGGCTGATCTGGGAACTGACCCCGCTCCAGGAGTGGATCGGTACGACGCGGGGCTTCTTCGCGCAGATCGGCCACGTGTACCGCAGCGTCGAGGACTTCGTGCAGAAGTTCAGCGGCTGACGCACCGCGCACGCAGAGCCGCCCGCACCGCGGGCGGCTTTGTCGATTTCTCGACTTCTTGCGGTTTCTTGCGGGCAATTTCGCCCACAGAAGTGAAGGTTGCCGCGGTCCTGGGCACGAAGTCCCCTGGCATCCGCGTAGCTTTGACGCCAACCTCAGCCCCCGCAGGACGCTCGGGGGCCCGACACGTCGGAGCAGTCTTGGCACGGAAGATCGGCAGCCGGTACACCGCCCACCAGATCCTGGGGCGCGGCAGCGCCGGCACGGTGTGGCTGGGTGAGGGTCCCGAAGGGGCCGTGGCCATCAAGCTGTTGCGTGAGGAACTCGCCGCCGACCAGGAGCTCGTCGGCCGGTTCGTGCAGGAGCGGGCGGCGCTGCTGGGGCTCTCGGACCCGCATGTCGTCGGGGTCCGCGACCTGGTGGTCGACGGCAACGACCTGGCGCTGGTGATGGACCTCGTACGGGGCACCGACCTGCGCACGCGTCTGGAGCGGGAGCGCCGGCTGGCCCCGGAGGCGGCGGTCGCCATCGCCGCCGACGTCGCCGACGGGCTCGCCGTCGCGCACGCCGCGCGGATCGTGCACCGCGACGTCAAGCCGGAGAACGTCCTGCTGGACATGCAGGGACCGCTGGGTCCCGGCGGCGCGCACCCGGCGCTGCTGACCGACTTCGGTATCGCCCGGCTGGTGGACTCCCCGCGCCGCCTGCCCCAGCCCCCGGCCGGCGGGACCTCGGCCCCGCTCCGCTCGGCCAAGGTCATCGGCACCCCCGACTACCTCGCCCCGGAGATCATCGAGGGGCTGCCGCCGCGCGCCTCGGTGGACGTCTATGCGCTGGCGACGGTGCTGTACGAGATGCTCGCCGGCTTCACGCCCTTCGGCGGCGGCCATCCCGGTGCGGTGCTGCGCCGCCATGTCACCGAGAGCGTGGCGCCGCTGCCGGGCATCCCCGACGAGCTGTGGCAGCTGCTGGTGCAGTGCCTGGCGAAGGCGCCCGCCTCCCGGCTGCGCGCCTCTGAGCTGGCCGCCCGGCTGCGGGAGCTGCTGCCGTTCCTGGCGGGGATGGGGCCGCTGGACATCGACGAGCCGGAGGACGAGCCGGCGGAGGAGGAGCCGGGCGGGGCGGACGGCGGCTCCCGGGACGAGGCGTTCTACCCGGCGGCAGCGGGCGAGGCGGCCCCGCCGCGCGGCGCGGTCCCGCTGGTGCAGGGGGCGGTGCCGGACTCCAACCGGGAGACCCACACCAGCATGCGGGTGCCGGGCCCGGACGAGCTGGCGGGCGGTGCGCACGGCACCGCCCGGGCGCCCCGGGCCGCCGGTGAGCGCCGGGCCGGCTCGGCCCGGCACCGTGCCTCGCCGGAGGCGGTGCGCCGCCGGCGGATCAAGCTGGGTGCGGCGGCGGCCGCTGTGGTGCTGGCGGCGGGCCTGGGCGGCTGGCTGGCCTCGGGCGACGACGGCTCCGGCGATGCCACGCCGGGCGTCCACGGGCCCGGTCCGGACGAGCCCTGACGCTCCGCCCCGGGCGGGCCGGGCCCCTCGGGGCGGGCTCGACCTGCCGGGGCGGGTCAGGTTGCCGGTGGTAGCCGTTAGGCTGGGTGCGTGGCAGTCGTCGATGTATCCGAAGAGCTGAAGTCCCTCTCCTCGACCATGGGGTCGATCGAGGCCGTCCTGGACCTCGACAAGATGAGGGCCGACATCGCCGTGCTTGAGGAACAAGCGGCGGCGCCGTCCCTGTGGGACGACCCGGAGAGCGCCCAGAAGGTCACCAGCCAGCTGTCCTACCTCCAGGGCCAGCTGCGCCGGGCCGAGGAGCTGCGCGGCCGGGTCGACGACCTCGAAGTGCTCTTCGAGCTGGCCGACGCCGAGGGCGACGAGGATGCCCGCGCCGAGGCCGAGGCCGAGCTCACCGAGGTCCGCAAGGCCGTCGAGGAGCTGGAGGTCCGCACCCTCCTGTCCGGCGAGTACGACTCCCGTGAGGCGGTCGTCAACATCCGCGCCGAGGCCGGTGGTGTGGACGCCGCCGACTTCGCCGAGAAGCTCCAGCGCATGTATCTGCGCTGGGCCGAGCGCCACGGCTACAAGACCGAGCTGTATGAGACCTCGTACGCGGAAGAGGCCGGCATCAAGTCGACCACCTTCGCCGTCAAGGTCCCCTACGCCTACGGCACGCTCTCCGTGGAGCAGGGCACGCACCGCCTGGTGCGCATCTCGCCGTTCGACAACCAGGGCCGCCGGCAGACCTCCTTCGCCGGTGTCGAGGTGTTGCCCGTCGTCGAGCAGACCGACCACATCGAGATCGACGAGTCCGAGCTGCGGGTGGACGTCTACCGCTCCTCCGGCCCCGGCGGCCAGGGCGTCAACACCACCGACTCCGCGGTCCGGCTGACGCACATCCCCACCGGCATCGTCGTCTCCTGCCAGAACGAGCGCTCGCAGATCCAGAACAAGGCGACCGCGATGAACGTCCTCCAGGCCAAGCTCCTCGAGCGCCGCCGCCAGGAGGAGCAGGCCAAGATGGACGCGCTCAAGGGCGACGGCGGCAACTCCTGGGGCAACCAGATGCGTTCCTACGTCCTGCACCCGTACCAGATGGTCAAGGACCTGCGGACCGAGTTCGAGGTCGGCAACCCCACCGCGGTGCTGGACGGCGACATCGACGGCTTCCTGGAGGCCGGTATCCGCTGGCGCAAGCAGCAGGAGAAGTAGCGTGCGGGGCCCCTCCGCGGGCTCCTGATGCCGAAACAACTGCCTCCCCAAGGGAGGCAGTTGTTTTACGTCGTGGCTTTTTGGTCACAGTCGTATGTCCATGTACCGCTCAACTCTTGGCAATTCGGTCATCCAGTCTTTATTCGGCCTTGACGATGTTGGTCTGACTGGGAAGGCTGAGCGCGGCATACGTGTGTCTTGGGGCGCGGGTATGAACGGGGAGACTGAGTTGGCCTGTCGGCATTCCATGGGCCGGAGCTCGCCCACCCCCATCGGCTCGCGGCCCCTGCAACGGTGCTCCATTGACGAGTTCAGCTACTGGGGGTAGCAGTACATGACGAAGAAGACGCGAGTGCGCGTTGCGCGCATTGCGGCCGGTGCGGTGATCGCGGCGGGTGCGTCGCTCACCGCGACCGGTGTTGCCTCCGCGGCCAGCCTGGGTGAGACCGGCGGCCAGGACGGCGGGATCATCGGCGGCATCATCGGCGGGATCATCGGCGGCGGTGACTCCGGCGGCGACACCACCGGTGGCGACACTGCCGGCACCACCACCGGCGGCGAGTCCGCCGGCCAGGTCGGCGGCGAGATCGGTGGCACCGACGGCGGCCAGTCCGGCGGCGAGATCAGCGGCGGTCAGACCGGTGGCGACAGCGGCGCCCAGACTGGTGGCGAGAACGCCGGCCAGACGGGCGGCGAGAACGCCGGTCAGACCGGTGGCGAGAACGCCGGTCAGACCGGTGGCGAGAACGCCGGCCAGACGGGCGGCGAGAACGCCGGCCAGACCGGTGGCGAGAACGGTGGCCAGACCGGCGGTGACAACGGCGGTCAGACCGGCGGTCAGAACGGTGGCCAGACCGGTGGCGGCAACGGTGGCCAGACGGGCGGTGACAACGGCGGTCAGACCGGTGGTGACAACGGCGGTCAGACCGGTGGTGACAACGGCGGCCAGACCGGCGGCGGCAACGGCGGCCAGACCGGCGGTGACAACGGGGGCAACACCTCCGGCGACTCCACCGGCACCGGCACCGACAACGAGGGCTCCAAGCCGGTCGAGCAGCCCGGCAAGGGCAAGGAGCAGATCGGTGACACGCCCGGCCAGGCCAAGCAGCAGGCCAAGGGCGGCGAGCTGGCGGAGACCGGTTCGTCCGGCACCACCTTCCTGCTCATCGGTGCGGCCACGATGATCGCCGGCGGTGTGGGCTTCCGTATGCTGCCCCGCCTGATCAACAAGAACGGCGGCGCAGCAGCGGCCTAAGCGCTGATGTAGCACCACGTGGGGCCCGGGACGCCATGGCGTCCCGGGCCCTCGGCGTTATCCGGCGCAGCCCAGGTGCGCTGTGTACGGCGTCCACTACGCACGGAGCGGTGTCTTGCACGCTCCGTGATGATCCCGGCGCTGTCAGACGGTCTGGTGCAGCAGCAGCCCGACCGCGACCAGCACGATCATCAAAGCCAGCAGCATGGCGGGGCTGAGCTGGGCGAAGATACCGCCCGCTTGCTGCTGGAGCCGTTCTCTGCTCGCCCGGCACACAGGGCAGCGGCCCTCGCTCACAGGGGCCGCGCAGTTGGCGCACACCAGTCGGTCGTACGTCATGCGACCTCCTTCTCCACTGCACCAACGCACCGGAAGGCGCATCGGTTCCCTCCTCCACTGTGCCAGCTCCGGCTCGGAACGGCGCGCCCCGCGGGATTGTGCGGCTTTTTGTCCCAAAGGTGCCGTGAATAAACGCACCCAGTCCGTCCGCCGACTGCACCGCCCCACGAGGTTCGCGTATGGTCACGCACACCGACGGGAGCCGCAACTCGGCAACCCGTGCCGCTATCCAGGTCGACCGTGGTGCATCAGTGATCCGATTCGACAACGTCTCCAAGACCTACCCGAAGCAGAACCGGCCCGCACTCAGGGATGTCTCGCTCGAGATCGAGCGCGGTGAGTTCGTCTTCCTGGTGGGCTCATCGGGCTCCGGCAAGTCCACCTTCCTGCGGCTGCTGCTGCGCGAGGAGCGGGCCAGCCATGGCCATGTGCACGTACTCGGCAAGGACCTCGGGAAGCTCTCCAACTGGAAGGTTCCGCAGATGCGGCGCCAGGTGGGCACGGTCTTCCAGGACTTCCGACTGCTCCCCAACAAGACCGTCGGGGAGAACGTCGCCTTCGCCCTCGAGGTCATCGGCAAGCCGCGCGGTCAGATCCGCAAGACGGTCCCCGAGGTCCTCGAACTCGTCGGCCTCGGCGGCAAGGAGGACCGGATGCCGGGCGAGCTCTCCGGTGGTGAGCAGCAGCGTGTCGCCATCGCCCGGGCCTTCGTCAACCGCCCGATGCTGCTCATCGCGGACGAGCCCACCGGCAACCTCGACCCGCAGACCTCGGTCGGCATCATGAAGCTGCTGGACCGGATCAACCGGACCGGTACGACGGTGGTCATGGCCACCCACGACCAGCAGATCGTCGACCAGATGCGCAAGCGGGTCATGGAACTCGAAAAGGGCCGGCTCGTACGCGACCAGTCGCGCGGCGTGTACGGCTACCAGCACTGAAAGGACGCCATGCGCGCCCAGTTCGTCCTGTCGGAGATCGGCGTCGGTCTCCGCCGAAACCTCACGATGACCTTCGCGGTGATCGTCTCCGTCGCCCTCTCGCTGGGCCTGTTCGGCGCCTCACTGTTGATGCGCGACCAGGTCAGCACGATGAAGGGCTACTGGTACGACAAGGTCAACGTCTCCATCTTCTTCTGCAACAAGAACGACGCCGAGACCGGCGCCAACTGCGCCAAGGGTGCCGCCACCCAGCAGCAGAAGGACGACATCAAGGCCGAGCTGAACCGGCTGCCGATCGTTTCGAACGTGCAGTACGAGTCCAGCGACCAGGCCTACAAGCACTACAAGGAGCAGTTCGGCGACACCCCCGTCGCCGGGCTGGTGACGCCCGACCAGCTGCCGGAGTCCTTCCGCGTCAAGCTCAAGGACCCCACGAAGTTCACCGTCATCAAGTCGGCGTTCTCCGAGCGGCCCGGCGTCCAGGAGGTGCAGGACCAACGGGACACCGTTGAGCCGCTGTTCAACCTCCTCAACGGCATGAACATCGCCGCGATAGTCGTGATGGCGCTGATGCTCGTCGTTGCGCTGATGCTGATCGTCAACACCGTCCGGGTGTCGGCGTTCAGCCGGCGGCGGGAGACCGGGATCATGCGGCTGGTGGGAGCGTCCAGCTTCTACATCCAGATGCCGTTCATCCTGGAGGCCGCCATCGCGGGGCTGCTGGGCGCCGCGTTCGCCTGTGTGCTGCTCATCGGCGGCAAGTACGCCCTCATCAACAACTGGCTGGCGAAGAAGATCCAGGTGGTCAACTTCATCGGCTGGGACTCGGTGGCCGCGGTCCTTCCGTTGGTGCTGCTGATCGGGCTGTTGATGCCCGCGCTCGCCGCGTTCTTCGCGCTGCGCAAGTACCTCAAGGTGTGAGCTTTGCCAAGGGGCGCCGTACGGACAACACACCGTACGGCGCCCTTTTGTCCCCTAGACTCACCGGCATGTCGGGCCCGTGTTCGTACGACCGGCCCCGCCGCATTCGCCGCGGGGCGGCCCTGACGTTGTTCCTGGTGAGTGTGCTGGCCACCGGCGCGGTGACCGGCACCTGGAGCGACCGGGCGGAGGGTGCCGCCGGCCGTTCCGCCGCGGGCGGTTCGGAACTCCGGGGGCACGGCCGGGAGTCCGCCACCGCCGACCGGGCGGCCGTCGAGCGGGCCGCCGCCGAGGCCGTCGAGGACGGCAAGTCCGGTTCGCAGGCCGCCGCCGACGTCGTCAGCCGCAGCGGGGACCGCTGGTCGGCGATCTACACACCCCGTGAGTTCGAGGACTTCCAGGCGGGTTTGGACGGCGGCTACGTCGGTGTCGGCCTGTGGGTGCGGCAGCCGGCGGACGGCCGGACCGAGGTGTCCCGGGTGCAGCCCGGCAGCCCCGCCGCGCGGGCCGGTATCGCGGTCGGCGACCGGCTGCGCAGCATCGACGGCCGGACCACCCGCAGCCGGCCGGTCACCGAGATCGTCGCCGCGCTGCGCGGTGCGGCCCCCGGCGGCTCGCGGGCACCGGCCGCCGGCGCCGGCACCCCGGTACGGCTCGGCCTCCAGCGGGACGGCCACCGCTGGAGCACGACCCTGCACCGCATCCGGCTGCGGACCCACAACGTCGTCACCGACCATCCGGACGGACCGCACGGCCCGGTCCGCGTCAAGGTCACCTCCTTCGGCGAGGGCACCGGCGCGGCGGTCCGCCGGGCGGTGCGCCGCGCCTCCGGCAGCGACGGGTTGCTGCTCGACCTGCGGGGCAACACCGGTGGCCTGGTCACCGAAGCGGTCGCCACCGCCTCCGTGTTCCTGGACGGCGGGCTGGTCGCCTCCTATGACTACCGGGGCGGTCAGCGCGCCCTGTACGCCGAGCACGGTGGGAACACCCGGCTGCCGCTGGTGGTGCTGGTCGACGGCGGCACGATGAGCGCCGCGGAGCTGCTGTCCGGCGCGCTCCAGGACCGCGGCCGGGCGGTGGTGGTGGGCTCCCCGACGTTCGGCAAGGGCTCGGTGCAGATGCCCACCCGGTTGCCGGACGGTTCGGTCGCCGAGCTGACCGTCGGCCACTACCGCACGCCCGGCGGCCACACCGTCGACGGCGCCGGCATCACCCCCGACCTGGTCGTCGGGCGGCATGCCGAGCGGCGGGCCCGCACAGTATTGAGTGGCCTCGGGGTGGGCTCGTAGTGCGAAAATGGCCGCACTATGGCTAAGGACAAGGGCAAGGACAAGAACCCCGGGCGCAAGCTCGTGGCGCAGCACAAGAAGGCGCGGCACGACTACCACATCCTGGACACCTACGAGTGCGGTCTGGTGCTGACCGGCACCGAGGTGAAGTCGCTGCGTCAGGGCCGGGCGTCGCTGGTGGACGGCTTCGTCCAGATCGACGGCAATGAAGCCTGGCTGCACAACGTACACATTCCGGAGTACGCGCAGGGCACCTGGACCAACCACGCCGCCCGGCGCAAGCGGAAGCTGCTGATGCACCGCGTGGAGATCGACAAGCTGGAGTCCAAGAGCCAGGAGACGGGGCACACGATCGTCCCGCTGGCGCTGTACTTCAAGGACGGCCGGGCCAAGGTCGAGATCGCGCTGGCCAAGGGCAAGAAGGAGTACGACAAGCGGCAGACGCTCCGGGAGCAGCAGGACCGCCGGGAAGCGGACCGGGCGATCTCCGCGGTTCGCCGCCGGCAGTGGGCCTGAGCTGCGGGGGCGGCGCGGGAATAACAGTGGAATCCGCGCCCGTTGTTCACGTACGATGGCGGAGCACCCCACAGAGGGTGCCCAGCGCGGTACGGACCGGGAGACCGGCCTCGGACCGCATTGAAAAAACAACATGGGGATGATCGGTTTCGACAGCGGATGTCGAAACAGGGGAAGCGTGTCGAGGAAGCGGCAATGATCTCGTAAACCATATGCCGAAACCAATAATCGCCAACACCAAGCGCGATTCCTTCGCCCTCGCTGCCTAAGTAGCGACCTGCGAAGTGTCAGCCCGGGGATGATCCCGACCCGGATCCTGGCATCAGCTAGGGGTCTTATCCACTGAGCCCGGTCACGGGGCCCGGTGGAGACATCTCACAGTGACTGAGCCCGTCGGAGACTTGTTCGCGTGATCTCCGGGGCTGAGAAAAGCGCAGCGAACTGCACACGGAGAAGCCCTCTTTCCGCACCGTTGGACGCGGGTTCGATTCCCGCCATCTCCACTCATCCCATGTAGGCCGGCGCCCTCGCGAGTTTCTCGCGGGGGCGCCGGCTTTTTCGTGGGTCCGGGCCTCCGTGGGTCCGCGCTTCCGGTGGGTCCGGGCGTCTCAGTGGGCGTGGCGCGCCGACCAGGCGACGGCCAGCGCCAGGGCGGCGGCCGTGGCGGGGACCCCGTACGCGGCGGCGGGTCCGGCCAGGTGGTCCGCCGCCCAGCCGCCGGCCGCCGAGCCGGCCCCGATACCGCCCAGCAGCGCCGTCACGGCGAGCGTCATCCCCTCGTTCAGCCGCGCTGCCGGGGTGCGGGACTGGACCAGCGCCATGCCGGTGACCATGGTTGGCGCGGTGGTCATACCGGCCGCCAGGAGGGCGGCGGCCAGCGCCGCCGGGCCGCCGGTGGCCGCGGCGAACGGGGGCAGCAGCATCAGGGCGGCCATCGCGCCCACGCAGACGACGAAGCGGTGCGCGGGGCGGACCGCGGGGCGCAGCAGCCCGTGGAGCAGGCCGGCCGCGCAGGACCCGGCCGCCTGAAGGGCCAGCATCGCGCCCGCGGCGGAGCGTATGCCCTGGTCATCGGCGTACGCGAGGGTGACCACCTCCAGGGAGCCGAAGATCGCGCCGGTGGCGAGGAAGGTGAGCAGGAGGGGGCGGAAGCCGGGCAGGCACAGCGGGGAGGGGTCCCCGGAGCCGGCCGTCGCCCGCCCGGCGGCCGGGGGTTCGGTGCGGCGCTGGGCGGCGAAGAGCAGCATCCCGGTCAGCAGCAGCGCCGCGGCCACCGCCGTACCGGCCTCGGGGAAGAGCGTGGTGCACAGCAGGGTCGCGAGCAGCGGGCCGAGCAGGAAGCACAGTTCGTCCGCGGCCTGTTCGAAGGAGTTGGCGGTGTGCCGGGCGGCCGGGTCGTCGCGGAAGAGGTGTGCCCAGCGGGCGCGGGACATCCCGCCGGTGTTGGGCGTGGTGGCGGTGGCGGCGTACGAGGCGAAGAGGGTCCAGTTGGGCGCCCCGTAGCGCACGCACAGCAGCAGGGAGAGGGAGCCGAGCGCGGCGATCACGGTGGCCGGGACCGCGGTGCGGGCCTGGCCGTGGCGGTCGATCAGCCGTGCGGTCCACGGCCCGGCCAGCGCCGTGGCGGCCAGCCCGGTCGCGGTGACCGCGCCGGCCAGGGCGTAGGAGCCGCGCGAGCCGGCGATCATCAGGACCGCGCTGACGCTGAACATCCCCATCGGCAGGCGGGCCAGCAGGTTTGCTGCGGTGAAGGCGCGGGTGCCGGGGACGGCGAAGATCCGGCCGTAGGGGGCCGGCAGGCGGAAGCGGCGGCGCGGGGCGGGGCGTACCGGAGCGGGGGAGGCGACCGGCCGGGCGGCGAGGAAGAGGATCATGCCTCTACGGTCGTGGCGCGCCCCAGCGGCGGTCCAACACCTGGTGAGAGGCCATTCACGCACCTGTGTTGTGAATCTCTGATAGCGGGTCGTCGAGGGCGGCGGAAACCGGGGCGCGGGGCGGGTGGGCGCTGCCAGGATGGCCCGATGCCGTCCGATATCGATCCCCGCCTGCTCCGGGCGTTCACCGCCGTCGCCGAGGAGCTGCACTTCACCCGCGCCGCGGCCCGGCTGTACGTGGCGCAGCAGGCGCTGAGCCGGGACATCCGGCGGCTGGAGCGGGAGGTGGGCGCCGCGCTGTTCCTACGGACCACCCGCCAGGTGGCGCTCACCGAGGACGGTGCGCGGCTGCTGCCGTACGCCCGGCGGGTGCTGGCCGCGCACGAGGAGCTGACCGCGGCCCTCCGGCCGGTGCCGGAACGTCCGCTGCTGGTCGATGTGGCCGCCCCGGTGGGCACCGCGCACCGGGTGCTGGAGGCGGCCCGGGGCGCGCTGCCGGACAGCTGCGAGCTGGTGGCCCGCTTCCACAGCGGGTTGACCGGGGCGGCGGCGGAGCTGCTGGACGGGCGGCTGGACGTCTCCTTCGGGCGGTTCGCGGGCCTGCCGCCGGCGGTCCGGGCCGGCCTGGCGCATCAGCCGGTCCGGCTGGAGCCGATGGCGGTGCTGCTGCGCGCGGACCATCCGCTGGCGGCGCGGCCGGAGGTGCCGCTGGCGGAGCTGGCGGGCGAGACGCTCTACGCGGCGGCCGGCAATCCGCGCACGGCGGAGTGGACGGAGCTGGCGGCGCGGCTCTTCGCCGGGCGCGGTATCGCGATGGCCGAGCCGTTCCCGGAGATCGAGGGGGCGCAGGAGTTCGTGCGGGTGGTGCGGAAGCGGGGGTGGTCGGTGCTGGCGAGCGTGGAGTTCATCGAGGTGCCGGGGATGGTGCTGCGGCCGCTGGTGGACCCGGTACCGCTGTCGCCGGTGTCGATGGTGTGGCGGCGGGGGCTGGCGCATCCGGGGCTGGCGTCGCTGCGCACGGTGGCACGCGAACTGGGCGCCCGGGACGGGTGGTTGTCGCCGCCCGCGTGCGCCTGGTGGCTCCCGGAGGCGGATGCGCGGGCGATGAGCGTGCACGGCTGACGGCCGGGCTGCGGGGTCGGGCGAGGGGACGCCTGCCCGGCCGCGCTACGGAGGCGCCCGGCGCGGGAGGCGGCCGGGCGGCTCTGCGTTACGGGGCCGCCGTGGCGGCCGCGGTACCGGCGGCGTACGAGGTGAACGAGGCCCAGGCGCCCGGCGAGAAGTCGAGGTGCGGGCCCTCGGGGTCCTTGGAGTCGCGGACGTGGACGGTGGAGGGGTGCGCGGCGACCTCGACGCAGGCGCCGCCCTCCTCGCTGCTGTGGCTGGACTTGTGCCAGGGGTAGGCGACCTCCACGCAGTTGCCGCCTTCTTCGCTGCTGTAACTGGACTTACGCCATTGGTAGGCGACTTCGAGGCAGTTGCCGCCCTCGCTGCCGCTGTGGCTGGACTTGAACCACGTCAGGTCGGTCATCGCTCTCCTAGCAGCCGGTCCAACAGGCCCAAGGTCTCTTCGGCGTTGAGGGCCTGCATCCGCAGCATTCCCTACTTCTGGGAGAGGACGCTGACCTCGTTGGGGTCGTCGGTCAGCTCGCTGCTGCGCTGTGCCTCGGTGTAGGCCAGATGGTGGTGTTCGACGGTCTCCAGCAGGACGAATGGCCCGGCAAGTCCGGCGTGCGTCTCGCGGTTCAGCGGCAGGATCTGGATCGCCACTCCGGGCAGCTCCGCGCAGCTCCGCAGATGGGCGAGCTGGTCGCGCATGACGTGTCGGCCCCCGAGGTTGCTTCGCGCCACCGCCTCGGAGAGGACGAAGCTGGCGGCGACGGGTGGCTGCTTGTGCAGCAGCTCCTGGCGCTCCAGTCTCGCCGCGAGGCGCTTCTCGACCTCCCCCTCGCTGAGGTGCGGGACCGTGCTGCGGAAGGTCGCTCGCGCGTAGTCCTCGGTCTGGAGCAGACCGGGAACGACACCGTGCTCGTACGAACAGAGTGAGACGGCCAGCTGCTCGAAGCCGATGAACTCCTCCGCCCAGACCGGGTACTTGTCGCGCGCCGGCAGCTTTGCCACGCCCGCCGCCAACGCCCCTCCGGTGCCCAGCAGTTGGTCGAACTCGCCTGCCAGGTGGGGCAGCAGGGCGCGTCTGCCCTGCTCGATGGAGGCGATGGTCTCCTCGGACGCGGTGCTGCGTTCGCTGAGGGCGCGCTGGGTTAAGCCCGCGTTGATGCGGAACAGCGCCAGCTGGGTGCCGATGACTTCCATGGCGGCGGAGTGCCGGTTCTTGTTCTTGGGTTTCGCTCGCGGTGGCATGGCCCTCCACTCCCCCTGCGTCGGCGCGCATGACCCTGAGTACGCCCGTACTCGCGAGATGTACGGGTGCGGCTACGGGGACGGGTGTACGTACGGGCACACCGTAGTGACACTCCGCGACTGCGAGGTAGGGGCGCGGAGATCCGCCGCGGTGGGGCGGAGGGCCGGTCCGCGCCCCCTGCGGCGTGCCTCACCACCCCGCGGCCCGCCCCGTGAGCGCACGGTTGCGCGGAGGTCACCTCTCGCCACGGCGGAGGAAATCTGCCGTCCCTAGCGTCGCGTCCGACGACCCGACTCCTGGGAGGCGCGATGACGGCCGAGGCCGCGACAGGCACCCGTAGTGACAGTCCCGGCGGCACCCCGGCCGGTGGCCGGACCCGGCGCGGGGGGCGGTGGATCGAGCGGTGGGACCCCGAGGACGAGGGGTTCTGGCGGGAGACCGGTGAGCGGACCGCGCGGCGGAACCTGGCGCTCTCGGTGCTCTGCGAGCACATCGGGTTCTCCGTGTGGAGCCTGTGGTCGGTGATGGTGCTGTTCATGGGGCCGGAGTACGGCATCGACCCGGCCGGGAAGTTCTTCCTGGTGGCGGTGCCGACCCTGGTGGGCGGGGTGCTGCGGGTGCCCTACACCTTCGCGGTGGCGGTGTTCGGGGGCCGCAACTGGACGGTGGTCAGCGCGCTGTTGCTGCTGCTGCCGGTCGCGGCGGCCGCGGCCGTGATGCACCCAGGGACCTCGTACGGCACGTTCCTGCTGGTGGCGACGGTCGCCGGGGTCGGTGGCGGGAACTTCGCCTCGTCGATGACGAACATCAACGCCTTCTTCCCGCTGCGGAAGAAGGGGTACGCGCTGGGGCTGAACGCCGGCGGCGGCAACATCGGGGTGCCGGTGATCCAGCTGCTGGGGCTGCTGGTGATCGGCACCGCCGGGGCCGGCCACCCGCGGATCGTGCTGGCCGTCTATGTGCCGCTGATCGTGCTCGCCGCGGTGCTCGCGGCCCTGTTCATGGACAACCTCGCGCCCGTCACCAACGACACCGGCGCGGCCCTGGACGCCGCCCGGCAGCCGCACACCTGGGTGATGTCGCTGCTGTACATCGGCACCTTCGGCTCGTTCATCGGCTACAGCTTCGCCTTCGGGCTGGTGCTGCAGGGCCAGTTCGCCCGTACCCCCCTCCAGGCCGCGTCGCTGACCTTCATCGGGCCGCTGCTGGGGTCGCTGGTGCGGCCAGTCGGCGGGCGGCTGGCGGACCGGTTCGGCGGAGCCCGGATCACCCTGGGGAACTTCGCGGCGATGGCCCTGGCCACCGGTGTGGTGATCCAGGCCTCGGCGGTGCGGTCGCTGCCGGTGTTCCTGTGCGGGTTCATCGCGCTGTTCGCGCTGTCGGGGCTCGGCAACGGCTCCACGTACAAGATGATCCCGGGGATCTTCCAGGCCCAGGCGGTGCGCCGCGGCCTGGAGGGGGAGGCCGCGGCGGCCCACGGGCGGCGGCTGTCCGGCGCGGCGATGGGGCTGATCGGGGCGGTGGGCGCGCTCGGCGGGCTGGCCATCAACCTGGCCTTCCGGCAGTCCTTCCTGACGACCGGCTCGGGCACCCCAGCGTTCGTCTCGTTCCTGGCCGCCTATGCGGTGTGCGGCGCGGTGACCTGGGCCGTATACCTGCGGCCCGGGGCGCGGGGGCGGCGTGCGGCGGGCGAAGGCGTGGCCGAGCCGGCCACCGACGGGCCGCGGGGCCGGGTCCACGCGGAGGTGTGAGGCGGCGGGGCGCGGGGTGGCGCCCCTGCACCCGGCTGCGCGGCGGGGCGCGGGCGGTGGCGCCCGCACCCGGCCGCGCTGAACGGGGCGGGGCTGCTCGACCGGCCGCCCCGTGCCCCGTCGTAACAGCGGGGAAATACTGGAGGACCAGGCCTGTCACGTGGTGTTGGCACCCTGGACACTTGGCGCGCTGTGCCGTCCGAGCCGCGGCGGCGGTGCGCCGCACGCAGCACAACCACCCTGGGCGGAGCGGGACCACATGCACGATCGGCAGCAGGAGCAAGCGCAGGAGCGGGCGGGGCGGGACCGGACGGAACCGGGGGCGGAGCGGGCGGTCCGGCCGTTGGACGGGTTCACCGTCGGGGTGACCGCGGCCCGGCGGGCGGAGGAGCTGGGAGCGCTGCTGGAGCGGCGCGGTGCGGCGGTGCTGCACGCGCCGGCGCTGCGCATCGTCCCGCTGCCGGACGACACCGAACTCCTCGCGGTGACCCGGGACCTGATAGGGCACCCGCCGGACGTCGTGGTGGCCACCACCGCCATCGGTTTCCGCGGCTGGGTCGAGGCCGCGGAGGGCTGGGGGCTGGGGGAGGACCTGCTGGACCGGCTGACCGGGGTGGAGTTGCTGGCCCGGGGACCGAAGGTGCGGGGCGCCATCCGGGCCGCCGGGCTGACCGAGAAGTGGTCACCGGCCTCCGAATCGATGGCCGAGGTGCTTGACCGGCTGCTGGCGGAGGGCGTCGCCGGGCGCCGGATCGCCCTGCAACTGCACGGGGAGCCGCTGCCGGGGTTCGTGGAGGCGCTGCGGGCCGGCGGCGCCGAGGTCGTCGGGGTCCCGGTCTACCGCTGGATGCCGCCGGAGGACCTGGGGCCGGTCGACCGGCTGCTGGACGCGACCGTCGCGGGCGGCCTGGACGCGGTGACCTTCACCAGCGCACCGGCCGCCGCCTCGCTGCTGCGCCGTGCCGGGGAGCGCGGGATCCGCGAGGCGCTGCTGGCCGCGCTGCGTACGGAGGTGCTGCCGGTGTGTGTGGGACCGGTCACCGCGCTGCCGCTGGAGGCGGAGGACGTGCCGACCCTGCAACCGGAGCGGTTCCGGCTCGGACCGCTGGTGCAGCTGCTGTGCCGGGAACTGCCGGGCCGAGTACGGCCGTTGCCGGTGGCCGGGCGGTGGCTGGAGATCCGCGGGCACGCCGTCGTGGTGGACGGGGAGCTGCGGCCGGTGCCGCCGGCCGGGATGGCGCTGCTGCGGGCGCTGGCCCGCCGCCCCGGCTGGGTGGTCTCCCGCGCCGAGCTGCTGCGGGTCCTGCCGGGCGCGGGCCGGGACGAGCACGCGGTGGAGACCGCGATGGCCCGGCTGCGGGTGGCGCTGGGCACCCCCAAGCTGATCCAGACGGTCGTCAAACGGGGGTACCGGCTGGCACTGGACCCACATGCGGACACCGACAAGTACGGGGGCGCCTGAGGCCTGGTAGGGGCCGGTGCGGCTGGGTGCGGCCGGCCCGATCTGACGCGGTCCGGCGCGACCCGGTGCGCCCTGCGCCGCAGGTGTGGTGGCTGACGCGCGCCGCGGCAGGCGCACCGGGAGGTGCCTCAGCTGTCCACGCGCAGGGCCCGCTGCGCGTCTCCACGTGCCGGGGCAGGGTCGGGTGCGCGGCCCCGGGGGCGGGAGTGGCCGCCTCCGGAGGGTTCCGGCCGGACGGTGCGCCGGGCACCCTGGGAGCACACGTGTCGGGTTCCTAAGGAGTGACAGGCACATGACGGCGCCTTGCGACCTGCGGTTCGACTGCGGCCGGATCTGCCTGGACCTGGTGGCCACGGCCGGCGGGGTGCCCGCCGAACGGCTCACCGGCCCCGAGCAGTTGGCGGCCTGGCTGGCGGGCGCCGGGCTGGTGCCGCACGGCACACCGCTGGACGGCCTCGACGGCCGGTGGGTGCCCCGTTTCCGGGCACTGCGCGACCTGCTGCACCGGGTGGTGCACGACGAACTGGACGGCCGGGCGGCCGACGAGGACCTGGCGCGGCTCAACTCCGCCGCCCGCTCCGGCCGGCCGCCCGCCCCGGGTGCGGTACGCGGTGCCGACGGCGCCCTGGCCCGGGTGCTGTCCGAACCGCCCGACTGTGCCGGGCTGCTGGCCGCGGTGGCCCGGGACGCGGTGGCGCTGCTGACCGATCCGGTGGCCCGTGGCCTGCTGCGGCAGTGTGCGGCCGGGAACTGCTCGCTGGTCTATCTGGACACCTCGCGCGGCCGGCGCCGCCGCTGGTGCTCCAGCGAGGTGTGCGGCAACCGCGAGCGGGTGGCGCGGCACCGCCGGCGGATCGTGCGCGAGGGGGCCGACGAGGGGGCCGACGAGCGGGCCGACGGGGGCCATCCGGCGCCCGCACCGGACGCGCCCGCCTCCGCGCCGTCTTCCCCACCCGTTGCCGTGCCGTCCGCACCGGCGCCCGTCCCACCGGCACCGGCCGTACGGGCTTCCGCACCCGCCGGCCCCACCTCCGCGCCCACCGCATCCGCCTCCACCCCGGCATCCGCGCAGGCCGCGCCCGCTCCCGCACCCGCCGGCCCCACCTCCGCGCCGGCCAACTCGGCGCCGGGGAAAAATATTTCTGCCGGCAGCTGAGTATCCCGCCCGTCCCGTCCGTACTCCTCACCGCAAGTCCGATTCATGGCCAGGCCCCCGGCGATCTTGGGTGATCCGGGCTATCGACCCGGGAGTTGGAGTGCGTAAGGATGCCGTCGTGGCAGACAGGACGACACCTGACGAGGAGCTCATGCGAGCCCTCTATGACGAGCATGCGGGCCCGCTCCTCGCTTTCGTCCTGCGACTGGTGGCGGGAGACCGGCACCGCGCGGAGGACGTGGTGCAGGAGACGTTGGTGCGCGCCTGGCGCAACGCCGACCAGTTGCAGCGGGCCACCGGATCGATCCGTCCCTGGCTGGTGACGGTCGCCCGGCGGATCGTGATCGACGGGCACCGGAGCCGGAAGGCCAGACCCCAGGAGGTCGACGCGACCCCTCTGGAGACCATGCCGGCGGCCGACGTCATCGACCGGGCGCTGCGCATGATGACGATCTCGGAGGCGCTGAGCGACCTCAGCCAGGCCCACCGCGAGGCCCTCGTGGAGACGTACTTCAGGGAGCGTACGGTCAACGAGGCAGCGGAGGTGCTGCGCGTGCCGGCCGGAACCGTACGGTCCCGGGTCTTCTACGCGCTGCGCTCCCTGAAGCTCTCGCTGGAAGAACGAGGAGTAACGGAGTGATCCCGCCCACGCCGCCGGACCGGCACGCCGACGTCGGCGCGTACGCGCTGGGCGTCCTGGACGCCGCCGACGCGGAGCAGTTCGAGGTGCATCTGGCCGCCTGTGACTGGTGTGCGGCCGAGCTGGAACAGCTGATGGGCCTGCCGCGGGTGCTGGCCGACTTCAAGGCGTCCGCACCCACCCCGGAGACGATCACCGCGGTGCCCGGGCCCGGACTGCTCCACGGACTGCTCGGCGAGGTCACCGCCACCCGCCGCGGGCGCGCCCGCCGCCGGCTGTTCCTGGTCGCCGCGGCCGTGGTGCTGATCGTCGGCGGCCCGCTGGTCGCCCTCTCCCTCAAGGGCGGCGCCGCCGACCCGCCGGCACCCGCGGCCCCGCCGCTGGCCAGCGCTGTCCGCGCCCAGTACGCCGAGGGCGAGAAGGTCACGTCCGTCGACCCGGACACCAAGGTGTCGGCCGGCGTCTCCATGGCGTCCCGCCCCTGGGGCACCCAGGTCGTCCTCGAACTCGCCAACGTCAAGGGCCCCCTCAGCTGCAGCCTGATCGCGGTCGGCAAGGACGGCCACCGGCAGACCGTCACCACCTGGGCCGTGCCCAAGGGCGGCTACGGCATCCCCGGCAGCCCCGCCAAGTGGAACCGCGAGCCCCTGTACGCGGCGGGCGGCGCGGCCCTGGACCGCGGCGACATCGACCACTTCGAGATCAGCACCCTGGAGGGCAAGAGGCTGGCCACGGTCAAGGCCTGAGACGCCCGAAGTGGAGGTCTGAATCAACATCCGGCAGATTCTGGTGGAATCTGCCCGATTTTTCCCCGCTGGCCAGGTGCGCACGGTGCCCGGTTCGCGTACGGTTGACGGCTGCCCTACGCACAGCAGAAGGGGGCCTGGGTGGCCGCGCACAACGCCACGCACGCACCGGACCACGCGCCGGATTCCGTTCGCGACCGTGAGATCGAGGCCGAGCAGACGCATCTGGACCGCGTCTACCGGCGCCTCGAGGAGAAGATCCACGAGGCGGAGTTCCTGATGGACGACGCCGCCAAGCGCGGCCAGGTCGGCACGCCCGGCGCGCTGGCCGAGCGGGACGCCCAGGTGTTCCAGGCCGGCGTCCACCTCCACCGGCTGAACTCCGAGTACGAGGACTTCCTCTTCGGACGGATCGACCTGCTCCTCGGCAAGGACGGCAAGAAGGGCCCGGACGGCGCGTACACCTCCGTCGAGCCCGCCGAGGGCGTCGTCGAGAACAACCGCGCCGAGATCGCCGAGACGCTGCACATCGGCCGTCTCGGCGTCCTCGACGCGGACTACTCCCCGCTGGTCATCGACTGGCGGGCGCCGGCCGCCGCCCCCTTCTACCGCGCCACCCCGGTGGCGCCCGGCCGGGTCGTCCGCCGGCGGGTGATCCGCTCCAAGGGCCGCCGGGTCCTGGGCGTCGAGGACGACCTGATGCGCCCGGAGGTCACCGCGACCCTGGACGGCCAGGAGCTGCCGGCGATCGGCGACGGCGCCCTGATGGCGGCGCTGGGCCGGGCCCGCAGCCACACCATGCGGGACATCGTCTCCTCCATCCAGGCCGAACAGGACCTGGTCATCCGCGCCCCGGCCGCCTCGGTCACCGAGGTCGAGGGCGGCCCCGGCACCGGCAAGACCGCGGTCGCCCTGCACCGCGCCGCCTACCTCCTCTACCAGGACCGCCGCCGCTACGCCGGGGGCATCCTGATCGTCTCCCCGACCCCGCTGCTGGTCGCCTACACCGAGGGCGTGCTGCCGTCCCTCGGCGAGGAGGGCCAGGTCGCCATCCGGTCGCTCGGCTCGCTCGTCGACGGCGCCGAGGCCACCGCGTACGACCCGCCGGCCGTCGCCCGCATCAAGGGCTCCGCGCGGATGCAGAAGCTGCTGCGCAAGGCGGCCCGCGGGGCGCTGGAACTGGCGGCACCGGCGGCACCGCCGGCGGAACCGGAGGACGGGTCCGGCCCGGCCACCGGGGCGGACGCCCAGCTGTCCCTGGAGGACCTCTTCGAGGCGCCCGCCGCACCCCCCGCAGCCGCCGGCCGCCGTACCCGCTCCCGGGGCCGCCGGCCCGCCACCGCACCCGCCCGGCTGCGGGTCGTCGCCTTCGGCACCCGGCTCGAACTGGACGCCGACGAGCTGCACGCCATCCGCCAGTCGGCCCTGGGCGGCACCGCCCCGGTCAACCTGCTGCGCCCGCGCGCCCGGCGGCTGATCCTGGACGCCCTGTGGGCCAAGTCGGGCGCCGGCCGCCGCTACACCGACCCGGAACTCGCCGCCGAGGCCCGTGCGGGCTTCGACGAGGACCTCATCACCGAGCCGGACTTCCAGGCCTTCCTGGACGCCTGGTGGCCCGAGCTGACCCCGCGCGGGGTGCTCGCCACGATGGCCGACGACAAGCTCCTGGGGCGCTGGGCGCGCCGCGTCCTCAACCCCCGGGAGGTGCGCCAACTGGCCCGCTCCCTGGGCCGGTTGGACGCCGACGGGCACGGCCCGCTGTCGGTGCACGACGTCGCGCTGCTGGACGAGCTCCAGCTGATCCTCGGCGCCCCGATGCGTCCGGCCCGCCCGCGCGAGGCCGACCCGCTCGACCAGCTCACCGGCCTGGAGGAGCTGACGACCTACGTGGACCGCGCCGGCGGTGGGCGCGGCCGGCGCGACCGGCTGGAGGAGGAGCGCACCGACTACGCCCATGTCATCGTCGACGAGGCACAGGACCTGACGCCGATGCAGTGGCGGATGGTCGGCCGCCGCGGCCGGCACGCCACCTGGACCGTCGTGGGCGACCCCGCGCAGTCCTCGTGGTCCGACCCGGACGAGGCCGGGCTCGCCCGGGACGAGGCGCTCGGCACCCGCCCGCGCCGCCGCTTCACCCTGACCGTCAACTACCGCAACCCCGCGGAGATCGCCGAACTCGCCTCCAGGGTGCTGGCGCTGGCGATGCCCGGGATGCCGTCGCCGCGGGCAGTCCGCTCGACGGGCCTCAGGCCGCGCTTCGCGCTCGCCGGGGACGGCTCGGCGGCCGCCGGTGACGCGGAGCTGGCCGAGGCCACCACCGCCGAGGCGAAGCGGCTGCTGGACGCGGTGGACGGCACGGTCGGCGTGGTGGTGGCCATGAACCGCCGGGAGCAGGCCCGCCGTTGGCTCGCCCCGCTCGGCGACCGGGTGGTGGCGCTGGGCTCTCTGGAGGCCAAGGGCCTGGAGTACGACGCCACGCTGGTGGTCTCGCCGGCCGAGATCGCCGACGAGTCCCCGGCCGGCCTGCGGGTGCTCTATGTGGCGCTGACCCGCGCCACCCAGCAGCTGACGGTGCTCTCCGCCGCGCCCGACGAGCCGGACGCGGCCGGGGTGCCCGACCTGCTGCGGGACTGAGCGCCGGGGCCGTGCCCCGGTGCGCGTCGGGGGCCGTACGGGGGAAGGTGAAATCCATCCGCGGGACGGGATTCCCTTCCGGGGAGGGTTTGTTAGCCTGGGTGACGGCACCGGCTCGATCCAAGCCCCCGGGCCCAACCATCGTCGCTACGAGCGACCACTTGCCGCGAGGCGAGCATGGCGGGTCGGTGTCATAGCGTGTCAAGAGGCCCACGTCAGCACATGACGTGGGCCTCTTTGCGCACCCCGTCAATTCTCGTATGGTGGAATGCGTTTTCCGAAGTCGACGCCTCCTGGTGAACACAAGGTTCGCAATCCACCGCGGCTACCGCGTACCGAGGGGTAGGTGCGACGATCGGACGGCACAACGCTGTGACACGCAGCGACACACAGCGACACGGTGAAAGCAGAGGAAGTCGGCCATGGCAACGGCGCCCAGCGTCTCCTACTCGATGACGGTCCGGCTGGAGGTGCCCGCGAGCGGAACCGCGGTCTCCCAGCTCACCACGGCCGTCGAGTCCCACGGAGGCTCGGTCACCGGCCTCGACGTCACGGCGTCCGGACACGAGAAGCTCCGGATCGACGTCACCATCGCGGCGACCTCGACCGCACACGCCAACGAGATCGTCGAGCAGCTCCGTGGCATCGAGGGCATCTCGCTCGGCAAGGTCTCGGACCGTACGTTCCTGATGCACCTCGGCGGCAAGATCGAGATGTCGTCGAAGCACCCCATCCGCAACCGCGACGACCTGTCCATGATCTACACCCCCGGCGTCGCCCGGGTCTGCCAGGCCATCGCCGACAACCCCGAGGACGCCCGCCGGCTGACCATCAAGCGCAACAGCGTCGCGGTGGTCACCGACGGCTCCGCCGTCCTGGGCCTGGGCAACATCGGCCCCAAGGCCGCGCTGCCCGTCATGGAGGGCAAGGCGGCCCTCTTCAAGCGCTTCGCCGGCATCGACGCCTGGCCGCTGTGCCTGGACACCCAGGACACCGACGCCATCGTGGAGATCGTCAAGGCCATCGCGCCCGGCTTCGCAGGCATCAACCTGGAGGACATCTCCGCCCCCCGCTGCTTCGAGATCGAGGCGCGGCTGCGCGAGGCCCTGGACATCCCGGTCTTCCACGACGACCAGCACGGCACCGCCATCGTGGTGCTCGCCGCCCTCACCAACGCGCTGCGGGTCGTCGGCAAGAAGATCGAGGACGTCCGGGTCGTGATGTCCGGCGCCGGTGCGGCCGGCACCGCCATCCTCAAGCTGCTGATCGCGGCCGGTCTCGGGCACGCCGTGGTCGCCGACATCCACGGTGTGGTGCACGCCGGCCGTACGGACCTGGTCGACGCCGACCCCGACTCGGCGCTGCGCTGGATCGCCGACAACACCAACCCCGAGGGCGTCACCGGCACCCTCAAGGAGGCCGTGGTCGGCGCGGACGTCTTCATCGGCGTCTCCGCCCCGAACGTGCTGGACGGCGAGGACGTCGCGAAGATGGCCGACGGTGCGATCGTGTTCGCACTCGCCAATCCCGACCCCGAGGTCGACCCGGCCATCGCCCGGCAGACCGCGGCCGTCGTGGCCACCGGCCGCTCGGACTTCCCGAACCAGATCAACAACGTCCTGGTGTTCCCCGGCGTCTTCCGCGGCCTCCTGGACGCCCACTCCCGTACGGTGAACACCGAGATGATGCTGGCTGCGGCCCGCGCCCTCGCCGACGTCGTCCTGGAGGACGAGGTCAACCCGAACTACATCATCCCCAGCGTCTTCAACGAGAAGGTCGCGGGCGCGGTGGCCGGTGCGGTCCGTGAGGCGGCCAAGGGCAGCGGACCGGCTGTGACTGCTGCCACGGCGGTCTGAGTACGGCGCGTCGCGGGACACGCCGTCCGTAAGGCGCCCATAGGGTGGCGGACAGTGGGCGACCGCCGCCCTGCGGCGCCGGCCCGGAGCGGGAATGGTACGGAGCGTCACCACTGACGAGGCAGTGGCGCTTTTCGTGTGACCCTCCTGGGTGCCGGATTGGCTTTACCGCCGCAGGTAGGGGCAGGATGCGTAATCGGGCGAGAGGGTCTGGCACCAGACCCGGGTCCGGAGACTGTCCGAGGACCCTGGCAGCATCGGCTTCGATCTCACGCCTCATTGGCAAGAAGAACACGGGAGTACAAACATGAACCGCAGTGAGCTGGTGGCCGCTCTGGCCGATCGCGCCGAGGTGACCCGCAAGGACGCCGACGCCGTTCTGGCTGCCCTCGCCGAGGTGACCGGCGAGGTCGTCGCCAAGGGCGACGAGAAGGTCACCATCCCCGGCTTCCTCACCTTCGAGCGCACCCACCGTGCCGCTCGTACCGCGCGCAACCCGCAGACCGGTGACCCGATCCAGATCCCGGCCGGCTACAGCGTGAAGGTCTCCGCGGGCTCCAAGCTCAAGGAAGCCGCCAAGGGCAAGTAAGACCCTCAGCACGGCATGACGGGGCGGCCATCCCCTCCAGGGGTGGCCGCCTTTCGCATGCCCGCACGCCCCCGGGCGCCCGACCGGAGGTCCCCCTCCCGCGGCGCGGCGGGTCCACGGCCCCCGCGCGGGGCGTCACCGCGGCCGTACGGGGCCGGGGCGGCGTCCGGGGCGTCCGGGCCCCGTACGGCCGCCGACAGGGGCGCAGCGGCGCCGGTGGGGCCCTCGGTGGGCGGCGCGGAGCCGGGCGGCGGGCCGGGCGGCCCTGCGCAGGGCCGTGCGCGGCGGTGGACGGGCCGGGTCGGGGTCGGGCACGGCAAAGCCCCCTGCCGCCCGTCCGGGAACCGGAGAGGGCGGCAGGGGGCTTTGGCTTCGGCGGTCAGTCGCGCCGTGCGCCGTGGGGTCAGTCGCGCAGTGCGCCGTTGGGCAGCTCCACCTGGGCGCCCAGCTCGACGAGCTTCTCCATGAAGTTCTCGTAGCCGCGGTTGATCAGGTCGATGCCGTGCACCCGGGAGGTGCCCTGGGCGGCGAGCGCCGCGATCAGGTACGAGAAGCCACCGCGCAGGTCGGGGATGACCAGGTCGGCGCCCTGCAGCTTGGTGGGTCCGGAGACCACCGCGGAGTGCAGGAAGTTGCGCTGGCCGAAGCGGCAGGCGGAGCCGCCCAGGCACTCGCGGTAGAGCTGGATGTGTGCGCCCATCTGGTTGAGCGCGGAGGTGAAGCCCAGCCGGGACTCGTAGACCGTCTCGTGGACGATGGACAGGCCCGAGGCCTGGGTCAGCGCGACCACCAGGGGCTGCTGCCAGTCGGTCTGGAAACCGGGGTGGACGTCGGTCTCCAGGGCGATGGCGTTGAGCGAGCCGCCCGGGTGCCAGAAGCGGATGCCCTCGTCGCCGATCTCGAAGGCGCCGCCGACCCTCCGGAAGGTGTTCAGGAAGGTCATCATCGACCGCTGGTGCGCCCCGCGGACGAAGATGTTGCCCTCGGTGGCCAGCGCCGCGGACGCCCAGGAGGCGGCCTCCAGGCGGTCCGGGAGGGCGCGGTGGGTGTAGCCGTCGAGCTTGTCGACACCGGTGATCCGGATCGTCCGGTCGGTGTCCATGGAGATGATCGCGCCCATCTTCTGCAGCACGCAGATCAGGTCCTCGATCTCCGGCTCCACCGCGGCGTTCGACAGCTCGGTGACGCCCTCGGCCAGTACGGCCGTCAGCAGCACCTGCTCGGTCGAGCCGACCGACGGGTAGGGCAGCCGGATCTTGGTGCCGCGCAGCCGCTGCGGGGCCTCCAGGTACTGCCCGTCGGCGCGCTTCTCGATCTTCGCGCCGAACTGGCGCAGCACGTCGAAGTGGAAGTCCACCGGCCGGCCGCCGATGTCGCAGCCGCCCAGGCCGGGGATGAAGGCGTGGCCGAGGCGGTGCAGCAGCGGGCCGCAGAAGAGGATCGGGATCCGCGAGGAGCCGGCGTGTGCGTCGATGTCCGCGACGTTGGCGCTCTCCACGTGCGAGGGGTCCAGGACCAGCTCGCCGGGCTCGTCGCCGGGGCGGACCGTGACGCCGTGCAGCTGCAGCAGCCCGCGCACCACCCGCACGTCGCGGATGTCGGGCACGTTGCGCAGGCGGCTCGGGCCGCTGCCGAGGAGGGCGGCGACCATGGCCTTGGGCACGAGGTTCTTCGCGCCGCGAACCCGGATCTCGCCCTCCAGCGGGGTGCCGCCGTGGACAAGCAGTACGTCGTCAGTAGAGACGGTCATGGATCTCGCGTTCCTGGAGACGGGCAGGGCCAAGGGGAAATGGTAAGGGCGTCCGAGGGGATGCCCGTAGGCCCGTGCAGTCTCTGAGCATGTAATGGCTTTGTCACAACACGCTCGGCTACGATCCGCCTTTGATCTGTAATCGCCTTATGGCTGAAATGCCGAGGAAAGTCTTGAATGTGAGGTTCGGTGTCCTGGGTGGCCGAGAGGCTCCCACGGCGTGCGCCGGGGGCTGCCGCCGTACGCCCTGCCCTGCTCTTGCACGGTCCTGGGCGTTGACTCCCCGCTTCGGGCAGAAGTGCGGGATCATGTGGCCATGACCGAGGTGTCCTCGCTCACAGGCCGGCTGCTCGTCGCGACCCCCGCGCTCGCCGATCCGAACTTCGACCGCGCGGTGGTGCTCCTCCTCGACCACGACGAGGAGGGCTCGCTCGGCGTGGTCCTCAATCGCCCCACACCGGTCGGTGTCGCGGACATCCTCGCGCCGTGGGCCGCGCTGGCGGGCGAGCCGGGGGTGGTCTTCCAGGGCGGTCCGGTCTCGCTGGACTCGGCGCTGGGCGTGGCCGTGGTGCCCGGCGGGCTGTCCGGTGAGGGCGGCATCCCGTCCGTGGACGGCGGCGCGCGGAGCGCCGAGGGCGCACAGGCGGCCGGGCTGCCGGCCGCGGACCGGACCGATCCCCGGTCCGGGGAGGAGCCGCTGGGCTGGCGCCGGGTGCACGGGGCGATCGGCCTGGTCGATCTGGAGGCGCCGCCGGAGCTGCTGGCCGCGGTGCTCGGCAGCCTGCGGATCTTCGCCGGTTATGCGGGCTGGGGTCCGGGCCAGCTGGAGGACGAGCTGGTCGAGGGCGCCTGGTACGTGGTGGAGTCCGAGCCCGGGGACGTCTCCTCGCCCGATCCCGAGCGGCTGTGGCGCGCGGTGCTGCGGCGGCAGCGCAACGAGCTGGCGATGGTGGCGACGTATCCGGACGACCCGTCGCTGAACTGAGCCCGGGGGCCGGCGGCTTCGGGGTCCGGAGCCGGTGTGCGGGATCGGCGCGTCCCGCTGAATTTCGTTGAGCGCTGGATTATTGTTGCGGCTTCGTCATGGGGAAGTGTCAGTCCCTGTCGCTATCGTTCGAGGCGTCAGGGGACGGTGCGCGGCCGCCGGCGCGGGCCGCGCTGTACAGCGGGGGAGAACGCCATGCACAGGCCGAGTGTGCCGGGTGATCTGGACCATCCTGAGCGCGTGTGGGCGCGCGCCGCGACGCTCGCGGTGGTCGCGGCCGCGATGGACGACTGGGACGAATTCTCCTGGGGCGAGCAGGGGTTGGAGTGCTGGAACGGCGGCGGCAGCTACTGGTGGCGGCTGAAGCTGTTCGACGGGGACCGGGCGCTGCTGTGCGGCCAGGACTCGGACGGCAGTTACACCCATGACGGTGGCCGGCAGATCGACTTCCTGGCCGGCGGTCCCGAGTGGCTGCCCTGGCAGCGGCTGCGGCACGACGCCGACGGCAACCTTTTCGGCTTCCTCTACTGGTGGCAGGACGGCGCCTGGGCCCGCGCGCCGTACCCCGAGAAGCTGCCGGACGACGGCCTGGAGATGGCGATGAGTTGGGCCGCACCCGGTGACGGCGCGGTCGGGCGGCTGGTCGAGGACCTCGTGGCGCGCACCGAGACCGAGGTGGACGCCGGGGCGGAGGTCCGCTCCTTCCTCGCCGCGGCCGAGGCCCGCGCGGTGGGCGCCTCGGACATCGCCGGGCTGCTGGACGCGGTCTGCGACAAGGACGCCTGGTACGACGTCCGGCCGGAGGAGGCGCTGGCCTTCGCCGAGAAGCTGGGGCTGACGGCCGGTGCGCGGGACGGGATGGCGGTCGCGCCGTAGGGGCGGCGGGTGACGTGACGGTGGCCGGCACGGTGACGCCGTGGGCGGTTCCGGGCGGTTCCAGGCGGTTCCAGATGGTCCCGGGCAGTGGTCGGCGGTGACGGACTCAGGCGCCCCGCCGGCCCCGTACGGCGTCCGCGGCCCCGGTGGCGTCCCCGGTGGCGTCGTCCCCGGTCTCCCTGGCGGTCCCGGCTGTCGTGGCGTTCCCGGTCCCCGTCGGGCCGGTGTGGCGGTCCGGCGCGGGGCCCCCGTCGGCCTCCGCCGCCTGCCGCGCGCCCAGGGCGAAGAACCGCTTGGCGAGCGGATGGGCGTCCTGGGCCGGCAGCGCCAGACGGACGGGCACCGCCGGCGCGTTCTTCAGGCGCACATAACGGATCTGGGGGTGCGGGTGGCGCCCGGCCACCGGTTCCGTGGTCACCCCGACGCCGTGCCCGGCGGCCACCGCCTCCAGCCACTCGTCGAAGTTCCCCGCCGTACAGGCGAGTCGGGGGCGCTGCTCGGCGGGCCAGAGGTCGGGCCGGGTGGTGCCGGTGACGGTGTTGACCACCAGCGGCAGCCCGGCCAGCTCGGCCCAGTCCAGCACCCGGCGGTGGGCAAGCGCCCGCAGGCCGGCCGCCGCCACCCGGTCGGGGCCCTCCCGTCCGGGGGCCTCCCGTCCGGGGCGGCCCGCCGCGGACGGTATACGGGGCAGCGCGGCGACCCGGGGCTCGTACAGCAGGACCGTGGTGCGCAGCCCGGCGTCGCGGGGGACCTCGCCGCGCAGCACCACGACGTCCGACTCCCCGCTCTCCAGCCCGGCCAGCGGGGAGTCCCGGCGCACCAGCCGCACGCCGGCGCCGGTCGCGGCCTCGAACGCCGCGGTGAGCGCGGTGCAGGCGGCGGGCAGCGGCGAGGTGAAGCCCAGCCGTAGGGGCGCGGGGCCGGTGGGCGAGCGCAGCGCGGCGGCCAGCCGGGGCAGGAGCAGGGCGAGCTCGGCGTGCAGCCTGCGGCCCGCCTCGGTCGGTTCGACCCGGCGGGTGGTCCGGTCCAGCAACCGGGCGCCCAGGGCGGCCTCCAGTGCACGGACGGTGCGGGTCAGCGCCGGCTGGCCGATCCGCAGCCGGTCGGCGGCGTGGGTGAAGCTGAGCTCCTCGGCGACGGCGAGGAAGCCGCGCAGATGCCGTAGTTCGATGCCCGCCAGGGAGTCCAGGGAATCCAGGGAGCCAAGGGAGCCCAGGGAGTCAAGGGAGCCCAGGCGGTCCAGGGCGTCCGGGGTGCTGTCCTCACTCATGCCGGCCCAGCATAAGTGCACCCCGGCGGGCATTTCCCCGGACATCGGGAGACTTCCTACGGTTCCCCGGTCGGTTCACCCGGGGCGCCGGATCGCCCAGCACCCCGGACGATCAGGGGAGTTGAGCACGGTGGGAAAGGTCTGGCTGCTGACACTGGGGGCGTTCGCCCTCGGGCTGGACGCCTATGTGATGGCCGGGCTGCTGCCCGTGCTGGCGGACGACCTCGACACCCGGGTGTCGCTCGCCGGCCAGCTGGTGACGGCCTTCACGCTGGCCTATGCGGTCGCCGCGCCGCTGGTCGCCGGGCTGCTCTCCGGACTGCCGCCCCGGGCGCTGCTCCTGGCCGGGCTGGCGGTCTTCACGCTCGGCAACGGGGCCACCGCCCTGGCACCCTCCCTGGGAACCCTGCTGGCCGCCCGGGCGGTGGCGGGCGCCGGGGCCGGGGTCTACTCGGCGCTCTCCACGGCGGCGGCCGCCGCCCTGGTGCCGGGGGAGCGGCGCGGCCGGGCGCTGGCCCTGGTGATGGGCGGGATGAGCGCCGGCACCGTGCTGGGGGTGCCGGTCGGGGTCCTGCTGGCCGAACACACCGGCTGGCGGGCCACGATGTGGCTCCTCACGGGCCTGGGCGCGGTGGCGCTCGGCTGCCTGGCCGGGCTGCTGCCGTCGGTGCCGGCGGGGCCCGCGGTGCCGCTACGGGCCCGGCTGGCGGCCGTTGCGGACCGCGCGGTGGCCCCCGTCGTCGGGGTGTCGTTCCTCGCCGCGATGGCCAGCCTCGGCCTGTACACCTACCTCGCGCCGGTGCTGGCGGCGGCGGGCGGGGTCAAGGAGGTGGCGCCCTACCTGTGGGCCTGGGGCGCCGGCGGGGTGCTGGGCAGCGCACTGGCCGGGCCGCTGGTGGACCGTACGGGCCGGGCCCGGCGGCTGACCGGCGGGGTGCTGGCGGTCATCGTGGTGGCGCAGGCGGCGCTGCCGCCGCTGACCGCCGGGGTGCTGCCCGCCGCGGTGGCCGCGCTGGTGGCGTGGGGTGCGGCGGGCTGGGCGCTGCAGGTGCCCCAGCAGCACCGGCTGCTGGCGGCGGCTGCGGGGCGCGGCACGGTCGCCCTGGCCCTGAACAATTCGGCGCTCTACCTGGGCAGCGCAGCCGGCTCGGCGCTCGGCGGGCTGGCGCTCGCCACCGGGCTCGCGCCGTACGCACTGCCGTGGGCCGCCGCCGGGGTGGCGGCGGTCGGTCTCGCCCTCCACCTGGCGGCGGGCCGACGCTCCCGGGTTGTCGCGCGCGTGAGTACCCTTGGCAGTTATGAGCACTCTTGAGCCCGAGCGCGGGGCAGGTACGGGGACCCTCGTAGAGCCGACACCGCAGGTGTCGCACGGCGACGGTGACCACGAGCGCTTCGCCCACTACGTCCAGAAGGACAAGATCATGGCGAGCGCGCTCGACGGTACCCCCGTCGTCGCGCTGTGCGGCAAGGTCTGGGTCCCGGGCCGCGACCCGAAGAAGTACCCGGTCTGTCCCATGTGCAAGGAGATCTTCGAATCCATGGGCGCCGGCGGCGACAACGGCAAGGGCGGCAAGGACGGCGGCAAGAAGTAACCGCCGTCCGCCAAGGCGCCCATCGCGGCACAGCCGCTGCCTTGCGGCACCGCCGTCGGCCGTGCGGCGGCGTTCCCGCCGCGGGCGCGGGCCCGGGTCCCCCGTGGACGCCCGGGCCCCTCGTCGTTCCCGGCTACGGGCCACCGTGCCCCCGGCCCTTCGTCGTTCGCGACTCCGGGCCGTCGGCCCCGGGTCCCCGTCGTTCCTGACTGCTGACTGCTGACTGCTGACTGCTGACTGCTGACTGCTGGCTCCGGGCTGCTGGCTCCTGCCCCCTGGCCCCGGGATCCCGACTTCCGGAGTTGCAGCCCGGCCCTGGGTTCCCGGCTCGCGGTATCGCAGCCCGGCCCTGCCTCCCGCACCAAGCGTCCCGCGCCCCGACTCTGTGTCCCGCGGCCCGTTTCTGTGTCCCGCGGCCCCGATAACCGTCCGTAGGGCCACGGCAGTTGCGCGGCGCGGCCCGCGGCTGGTGTCACGGGCCGGAGGGACCGAGTGTGCTCTGCCGCGGCGGTCCTGTGCCGGCCCGCACCACCCCCGGTCTCCCTCTCTCCCGCTCACGCTCCCTCCCCTCTCCCTCCCTCCCGTTCCCTCTCCTTCGCCCTGCGCCGCCGCTTCGTCCTTCGTGCTGCCCCGGCGCTTCGGCTGGCGCGGGCATGCTGCTCGGCGTCGCACGGCACTGCCTGTCCCACACGGCACTGCCCGTCCCACACGGCACTTCCCGTCCAAGGGGACGGCGTGCTCGCTCCCTACGGCACTTCCCGTCCAAGGGGGACGGCGTGCTCGCTCCCTCGACGATGCCGGCCGCCCACCAGCGCGAGCAGCAGGTGGATCTGGACCACCGTCAGGACGCCTCCCCGGGCGAGTTGGTGTCCCTGGGCCAGGTACGGCCCCTGGGGCACGTACGGCCCCTGGAGGGCGTCCACCGGTTCGGGCCGGTGCCGCCGGAGTTGACGGCAGCGGTGCCCCGGGGGTGCTCGGACGCCCGATCGAGGGGGCGCCCCCAAACGTGTGAGGACCCGTGCAAGGAGGGCGCCCGTCCGGCCGGACGGTGCCACGGTGGTGCGGTGCGGCGGCCCCCCTCCGCGGTACCGCCGTGGCGGGCACCGCCCTGCCGACGGGTTGCGCCCCGCCGACCGGTCGGCACCGCACTCCGCGTAGCGGCGGCGGTGGACGAAACCGGACCAGCGCCCTGTTCGGGGACGGACCGTCGCTCGGCGGCGGCCCCTCGCGCCGGGGGGCCGGGAAGATGTGCCAGAGTTGCCACGTCCGGGCTGTGAGCACGTACCGTACGGCGGAGCGGAACTGCCGGGACACCGGGGAAGGGGCAGCTGGCTTGACCACGCACGCACCGCACGCGTCGCACACGGTGACGTTGCCGGCCTCGCTCGACGAGGCGGTGGCGGCGCTGACGGCCATGCCCGCCGCCGTACCCGTCGCGGGCGGCACGGATCTCATGGCGGCGGTCAACGCCGGACTCCTCAGACCCGCGGCCCTGGTGGGCCTCGGCCGGATCAGCGAGATCCGCGGCTGGCAGTACCTGGACGGCCATGCGCTGCTCGGCGCCGGCCTCACCCTCGCCCGTATGGGACGCCCCGACTTCGCCGCCCTGATCCCCGGCCTGGCCGCTGCCGCCCGCGCGGCCGGACCGCCGCAGATCCGCAACGCCGGCACCCTGGGCGGCAACATCGTCACCTCCGCCCCCACGGGCGACACCCTCCCGGTGCTCGCCGCCCTGGAAGCCACCGTGATCATCGCCGGCCCGGAGGGGGCCCGCCGCGAGATCCCGGTCAGCCACCTGCTGGCCGGCCACGACCTGCTGCACCCCGGCGAACTCGTCGGCTTCGTACGGGTGCCGCTGCTGCACGCCCCGCAGGCCTTCCTCAAGGCGACCGGCCGCACCGGCCCCGGCCGCGCCACCGCCTCGGTGGCGCTGGTCCTGGACCCCGTACGGCGCGGAGTGCGCTGTGCGGTCGGTGCGGTCGCCGCGATGCCGCTGCGGCCCCTGGAGGCCGAGCAGTGGGTGGCCTCGCTCATCGACTGGGACGGCGAACGCGGCCTGGTGCCCGAGGCGCTGACGGCCTTCGGCGACTACGTCGCGGCCGCCTGCATCCCGGACCCGGCCCCGCCGGAGGACGGCTCGGAACCGGCGACCCTGCCGCCGGCCGCACTGCACCTGCGCCGTACGGTGGCAGCCCTGGCCCGCCGCGCACTTGGGAGGGCGCTCTCGTGAGCGACGCCGACAACCGCCATCCGCAGCACCCGCACCCCGACCAGGGCTGGCAACCGCTGCCGCAGGGCGGCGAGTACGAGTCGGAGGCGACGGCCTTCGTCCAGCTCCCGGAGGGGTTCACCGCCGAGGTCTACGGCGGGCGGACGCCCGGCTGGACCCCCGGTGCCGATCCGCTGGCCGCGCCCGGCCACGGCTACACCCCGCCGGCCTCGTTCACCCCCCACACTGCCCACGCCCCGCACCCCCCGCAGGCCCCGCATGCCGCGCCGCCGGCCGGTGCGGGCGGCGACCCGGCGGCCACCGGCCAGTGGACGATGCCGTTCGCCGACCCGTCGGCCGGATACGCCGACCCGTCTGCCGGCTACCCCACCCATGGGGAGGCCCACCCCCACCACGCCCCGCACGCCCCGTCGGAGCCCTACCAGGGCGGTGCGCCGGAGGCGGCCCGCCCGTGGGGCGGCGAACCCGTCCAGTGGCCCGTGGCGGGCAGCCCGGAGGCCGGCGCCACCGGGTCGTGGTCGATCCCGGCGGCTGACGACGGCCTGGAGGAGTCCGGCGAGTACCTGCTCGGCGACGAGCGCCTGACGGGGCATCCGGGAGGAACCGGCGGATACGGGGGCCAGCACGGATACACCGGGCCGGATGCCGCCGCCTACCAGGGCGGCCCGTACCAGGACTCCGGCGGGTACGACGGCGCGGACGCGGACGGCACCGGCGGGGCCGGCGCGACCGGGCACTGGAACTTCACCGCCGGGCTGAGCGCCACCGCCGGCACCCAGCAGCCCTCCGGGCCGACCCCGCAGACCGCACCGGGCGGACCGGCCCAGGACCCGTACGGCGCCCCCGCGGAGCCCTCCTACCCGCACGACCACGGCCTCGGCGAGGTCGGCGCGGCCGGCCACGGCGCCGGCCCGGCCCACGGCGACCACCACCACGAGCGCCATGGCGACCACCACGGCGACCGCCATGGCGACCATCATGGCGACCCGCACGGCGCGACCGGCGGCTACGGGACGGACACCGGCGCCGTGGACGCCGCCGCCGGTGCGACCGGACACTGGTCGCTGCCCGCCGACGCGCTCGCCCAGTGGCCCCCGGCGCCCACCACGGAGCAGCCGCAGCACGACGGGGCCACGGCCGCCGACCGGCACGACGCGGCGACGGAGGTGCCGGCCCCGGCCGGTGCCGGCAGCTGGTCGACCCCCGCCGGGGACGAACGGCCCGAGGAGCCCGGCGCGTTCGCGTCCGCCGACGAGGGCCACCCGGCCGAGCCGCACGCCGCGGACGCCGACGCCGCCCCGAACGCCCCCGCGCCCGGCGGCCCGTCCGCCGAGCCCGCCGGCTACCCCGCCGCCGAGAGCGCACCCGCCGAAGCCGCCGAACCCACCGGGCCCGACGGGTCCGACGGGGCCGCGGACCCCGGTGCGCCCGAGGAGTCGGCCGCGCCCGTCGATCCGGCGGAGCAGGCCGGGCCCGCCGAGCCGGACGACCCGGCCGAAGCGGTCGCCGCCGACGCGGGCACGGACCCCGCCGGCGGATCCGAGGCGCCCGCCGAGGCCCCCGCCGACGCCGGCCCGGAGGCCGCCGAGGCGCCCGCGCCCACCGGCCTGGAAGGCCACGACGAACACCCCGCCACCTCCTACGTCCTGCGCGTGAACGGCATCGACCGGCCGGTCACCGACGCCTGGATCGGCGAGTCGCTGCTCTATGTGCTGCGGGAGCGGCTCGGCCTGGCCGGCGCCAAGGACGGCTGCTCCCAGGGCGAGTGCGGGGCCTGCTCGGTCCAGGTGGACGGGCGGCTGGTGGCGTCCTGCCTGGTGCCCGCGGCCACCACGGCCGGCTGCGAGGTCCGCACGGTCGAGGGACTCGCGCAGCACGGCGTGCCCTCCGACGTGCAGCGTGCGCTCGCCGCCTCCGGTGCGGTGCAGTGCGGCTTCTGCGTACCGGGCATGGCGATGACCGTGCACGACCTGCTGGAGGGCAACCACGCCCCCAGCGAGCTGGAGGTCCGCAAGGCGCTGTGCGGCAACCTCTGCCGCTGCTCCGGCTACCAGGGTGTGGTGGAGGCCGTCGAGGAGGTCGTCAAGGCCCGTGAGCAGGCCGCGGAGGCCGCCTACGCCACCGAGGACGCCCCGGACGCAGCGGCTCCCGCGGACACCGCCCGCATCCCCCACCAGGCGGGCCCCGCCGACCCCATGGGCCACGCCCCGCACGACCAGGATCCGCAAACGGGAGGCTCCGCATGAGCGGCACGTCCGATGTCGCCGGCGCCGTCGCCGCGACCCCCGCGGACGGCGTTCCGATCCCCGTCGAACCGCCGCACGGCCTGGGCGTGTCTCTGCCGTCCGCCGACGCCGAGGCGAAGACCCAGGGCACCTTCCCGTACGCCGCCGACCTGTGGGCCGAGGGGCTGCTGTGGGCGGCCGTGCTGCGCTCGCCGCACCCGCGCGCGCGGATCCGGTCCCTCGACACCCGGCCCGCGCAGGAGATGCCGGGCGTCCGGGCCATCGTCACGCACGAGGACGTCCCCGGGGACGCCGGGCACGGCCGGGGCACCGCCGACCGTCCGGTCTTCGCCAGGGACGAGGTCCGCCACCACGGCGAGCCGATCGCCGCGGTGGCCGCCGACCACCCCGACACCGCCCGGCTGGCCGCCGCCGCCATCGCCGTCGAGTACGAGGTCCTGGAGCCCGTCACCGACCCCCAACTCGCCTTCGAGGCCGAGCCGCTGCACCCGGACGGCAACCTCATCCGGCACATCCCGCTCCGCTTCGGCGACCCCGATGCCGTCGGCGAGGTGATGGTCGAGGGCCTCTACCGGATCGGCCGTCAGGACCCGGCGCCGATCGGTGCCGAGGCCGGACTCGCGGTGCCCCGCCCCGACGGCGGCGTGGAGATCTACACCGCCTCCACCGACCCGCACACCGACCGCGACCTGGCCGCCGCCTGCTTCGGCCTGCAGCCGGAACAGGTCAAGGTCGTGGTGACCGGCGTCCCCGGGGCCACCGCCGACCGCGAGGACCCCGGGATCCAGCTCCCGCTCGGCCTGCTGGCGCTGCGCACCGGCTGCCCCGTCAAACTGGCCGCCACCCGCGAGGAGTCCTTCCTCTCGCACGCCCACCGCCACCCCACGCTGCTGCGCTACCGCCACCACGCCGACGCCGACGGCACGTTGGTCAAGGTGGAGGCGCAGATCCTGATGGACGCCGGCGCCTACGCGGACACCTCCGCCGACGCCCTGGCCGCCGCGGTCTCCTTCTCCTGCGGCCCGTACGTCGTCCCGCACGCGGTGGTCGACGGCTGGGCGGTGCGCACCAACAACCCGCCCTCCGGCCACGTACGCGGCGAGGGCGCCCTACAGGTCTGCGCCGCCTACGAGGGCCAGATGGACAAACTGGCCGCGCGCCTGGGCCTGGAGCCCGACGAGATCCGGCTGCGCAACATCATGGCCACCGGCGATCTGCTCCCCACCGGGCAGCCGGTGACCTGCCCGGCGCCCGTCGCCGAGCTCCTGCACGCCGTGAAGGACGCACCGCTGCCCGAGCTGCCCAAGGACGCCCCCGAGGCCGACTGGCTGCTTCCGGGCGGTCCGGAGGGGGCGGGGGAGCCGGGTGCGGTCCGCCGGGGCGTCGGCTATGCGCTGGGCATGGTGCACATGCTCGGCGCGGAGGGCGCCGACGAGGTCTCCACCGCCACCGTCAAGGTCAGCGGCTCGGTCGCCACCGTCATCTGCGCCGCCGTGGAGACCGGTTCGGGGTTCTCCACCCTGGCGCGGCAGATCGTGCAGGACACCCTCGGCGTGGAGGAGGTGCACGTCGCGGCCGTCGACACCGACCAGCCGCCGGCCGGCCCCGCCTGCCACGGCCGGCACACCTGGGTCTCGGGCGGCGCCGTCGAACGCGCCGCCAAGATGGTCAAGACCCAGCTGCTGCAGCCGCTGGCCCACAAGTTCGGGATGTCCACCGAGCTGCTGCAGATCAGTGACGGCAAGATCACCTCGTACGACGGCGTGCTCAGCACGACGGTCGCCGAGGCGCTGGACGGCAAGGAGCTGTGGGCGACCGCGCAGTGCCGGCCGCACCCGACCGAGCCGCTGGACGACAATGGCCAGGGCGACGCCTTCGTCGGCCTCGCGTTCTGCGCGATCCGCTGCGTCGCCGACGTCGACATCGAGCTGGGCACCATCAGGGTCGTCGAGATGTCCGTCGCCCAGGACGTGGGCCGGGTCCTCAACCCGCGCCAGCTGCGCGCCCGCATCGAGGCCGGCGTCACCCAGGGCCTGGGCGCCGCCCTGATGGAGAACCTGCGGACCACCCGCGGCCAGGTCCGCCACCCCGACCTGACCGGCTACTCCTTGCCGACCGCCCTCGACGTCCCCGACATCCGCATCGTCAAGCTCGTCGAGGAGCGCGATGTGGTGGCCCCCTTCGGCGCCAAGCCCGCCAGCGCCGTCCCGGTCGTCACCGCACCCGCCGCCGTGGCCGCAGCGGTCCGCGCCGCCACCGGCCGCCCCATCGGCCGCCTGCCGATCCGTCCCCAGGCGGCGGTGGCCCAGGTGATCCAGCAGTAGCGGCGGGGAGTTGGGCCCGCCGCGGACGCGACGGCCAACGCCCACTGCCCACCGCCCCCCGTCACCCCCGCCCACAACGCCCGGAGGCGGCCCCCACACGGGAACCGCCTCCGGACCGGACCACCGCGCACCTCACGTCGTCATACGAGGCGCACATCGAGGCCGTGGCGGGATGCGAACCCGCGTTACTCGCTTTGCAGGTTTGTCCGGGCTGGTCAGGGGGCTATACGTCGACGTCCGTAGCTGTTCACGGCAGCACTGGGTGCCGTGAAGGGATGGGCTGGGACACCGCCATGAACGTCGCCGAACGACAATGAACGAGACGGAAACTGAGACGGCGCTGGGTCCCCGCCACGGCCGTCCAACGCGCACGAGGTTGGGCTTGGCTGGCGCCTGCAACGGCCCGATGAGGTCAGCCACCAACGGCCGCTCCGGTCCGGGTCCGCCCTTCAGACCGCTGCTTTGTAGGCTTGGGGGGTCCAACCGCATCCGTGCTGATAGTGCCTGTCAGCTTTAGCGGACCGTCGTGTACCTGCTGCGTTCTGACCTGTTCAGGTGCGAGCCGCAGCCAAGCGACGGCAGGGGCTTTTCGGAACGGAGCCCGTTACAGCATCAGCTGGCGACAGCCGTGCGCTTCTCGTTGGCTCAGCTAACGGTTATCGGCGATAACCTCGATGGCCAAAACCCGGATCAACTCAATGTCTGGGTAGAGCCTCATCGCCTCGCGGCTCAGCGGCAGCAGGACTTTGGATTCAGCGTAGCGAGCATCATCTTTCGCATGCACAATCCTATTTCGAAGCATGTAGATTCTCTTCGCGACCTGGGACGCCAAGGACTCGCCACTCTTCAAATTAATCGCAGGGATTCCGGAAATCGGGCCCTTATTTCCGAAGTGGCTGCCATGGTCGAGCGCAAAGAATTCTTGCAGCTTGCCCTCTTGGACGCATTCTTCGACGAGGATCCGTAGCTGATCCCCTTCGCTGGCTCCGCGTGACCGCTCCACAGAATTAAGGATTTGGAGTACTGACGAATCTTTCTCCTCATCGAAGTCGAGCGAACGCAAGATCCTGCGCACCTTCCTGACAGTCTCTCGCCTGTGAATTGCAGGAAGGTAGTGCTCAAGAACCTGGTAGTAGGACAGGTAGAAGAGTGTGTGGTTACCTCGAATGGTGAAATCGCTGGGGATGGAAAAGAGTGTCGCGATATTGTTGGGAACTGGCGTTTTTGGGAATCTAACGGTGTAGGCGATGGCTCCTCTGCGCGGCCGAGGTGACAGGCTCTCCCTCTTCGGTCGCAGAGAATAGGGGCACCTGTGCCGGGCATTCAGTTCAAACAGAAATGAATTCGCCAAGTCGCGAGATCGGCTCAGCAGCTCCGACCTTTCGGTTGCTCCTCCGAAGTAGACCTTCAAGGTTCTCTGAGTGCGAACCTGCTCTCTTTCGTGCGATGTCAGCGGGATGCAAAGGGCCGAGTTCGGCGAGATCTCGATGCACGTAGAGCCATCTCTTGAAGTGACGCGAATTACTGTGGAGATGTGGTCGCGGCTTTCGTCACGCGCGAATGGCGGATCAAACGCATGAGCGTGAGAGCAGGGATGGATTTCAAATTTGAATTTACTAATACTTTGGGGCCTGAATGCGTTAATTCCATGCTGATTTACTTCGAATTCAGCAAATCCCTTCTCGGGGTCGATCCATCCTTCATGTTCCGCCATCCTCTCGGCGCCTCGGTCAATCGCTTGCAAGATTTCAATCGCCCCATCGATGGGTACGGCAACCTCGCGTTGGGGCCACGTTCCCCTTGCGGGAGAATCAAAGATCAGGCATTCGTTAACTGTTTTTATGTACTTCAGGTCGAGCGCCTTCTCGATCTGAGAGATTTTATCTGTGTCGAGCAATTCCAGGTCGTTCTCCCTTGCCTTTTCCGACACGAAGATCTCCTTTTTATGTCGATCGTGGGGCAGATGCTGGGAAGTCTGCGACCGCCGTGTTCGGCAGCATAGATCATTTATTCCGTGTTTGAAGGAGAATTTCCTAGGTCGGCGAAGCTTGTGGCTGCTAAAGCCGTGGAGCGACAGCCGCAGACACTACGTCCACCTTCTCTGGCATCCGGGGCTGGTTGCTCATCGCGCGGCGTGGGCGCTGGCCGGCTGGAGCCGGGCGGCGACGGGAGCACAGGCCCGGGCGGGGTTGGGGCGGCGGGAAGCGGGGGAACCGCCTTGTGCCCTGAGAAGTTTGTAACTCACTGGCCGGATCCGGTAGAAGGCGGCGAGCAGGGGTGCCGCACTGCTGGCCTGGCAGGAAGTGTGTCATTTGCCCGCCGTCAAACGCTGTCCGACTGACTCCCAAAGGTCCTCGGGGCGGTTGGGTGGGCCCGCTACCAGGGGCTCGATGCCAGAGCATCGGCCACAGTGGTCATGTCGGTGACTACTGCATCAGCCCCTGCCGCAGCCAGGGCGAGGCCCTTGTGCGACTTGTTGGCGAAGCCGATGGACATCGCTCCAGCCGCACAAGCAGCTTCGACGTCCGTCACCGAGTCCCCGATGAGGGTGCAGTGATGGGGGTGCACGCGAAGTCGTGCGGCGGCGAGCAGCAGCGAGTGGGGGTCGGGCTTCATCAGGTCGGGGCGGTAGGCGGTGCGTCCAATGACCTCGTGCACCAGGTGACGCAGGCCGTGCAGCTTCAGGAAAGCCCGTACACAGGCCGTGGAATTGTTACTGACTACGGCGACCTTTCGCCCGGACGAGTGTGCCGCTTCCAGGGCGGCGACCGCGCCGGGCACAGGTGGGCCTGCGACCTTAATGGCCGACACTTCGGCTTTGGTGGGTGATTCTTCGATTGCCCGGATTGCCGGTTCGCCGCCCTGCGTGGCAAGGCGCAAGATCTCCATCGGGTCATCGACGCCGTCCGCCTTGCCGCCAAGCGTCGCGTCGTGCCGGGCCACCACCTCCGAGAGTTCCCGCGCGACGCCGGGGGCGGGCCGACCCGCGAACAACGTCGCAGATCGGCCCATCGAAGTCGAACAGGACTCCGCCGGTGGCTCTGGCGACCTCGGAGAGCTTGCTATTTCCCATCAGGGTCGAGGTCCCTTCCGATGGTGTTCCAAACGCTGTCGAACCACATACGGGCCTGCTCGACCTGCTGCGCGCCGCTCGACGACTCGCCCTCGTTCACGGAGTAGTGGAACAGCGTGGCGTCTGCCCCCACGAGGTCGTAGATCTCGATGACCTCCCCCTCCGTAACCACCTTGTTGGGTCGGATGGGGTAGTACTCGAAGAATGCGTCTTCCTGGTTGATCACGTACAGCTTGAAGAACTGCGTGCCGCCGTGGACCCACACGCTCACGTTGGTCTCCGCCACCAGCCCTAGAACGCTTAGTTCGTGGATGGAGTTGGTGATGCTGCGGGTGAAGCCCACCATCATGTCGTGCATGCGACGGCGTAGGCGCGGGTCGTCCGACCCGTCTTCACGACGCACGGGCGCGGCGTGGGGCACCGCCATGTCTGGCACCAGGATGCGGATCTTGATGCTCGACGGGGTCAGCCGGCCAACGCGGATTTTGTGGACAGGTTCTTGAAGCGCGCTGTGCAGCGTCTCGCTGGAGAACCCAGCGAAGTCGATCGAGACATCCGAGCTGGCAAACGCCTGCTCCACGTAGGGGCGGAGACCGGCCGGGCGTTCGGTGCGGTTGCGGACGTACACGCCGCTGCCCTTGCGAGATACCACTAGGCCCTCGTCTTCAAGGTCCCGGAGCGCCCGCTGGATCGTGGCGCGGGCGAACCCGTACGGGCAAAGTCCTCTCCGACCGGCTCAAGCGTCTTCAGCCGACGCTTGCCGCTCGCGGTGTCCTCATCGACTCGGGCCGCACCAGCGAGGGCGGCTACCTCGAAATGACCCGCCTGGCCACCGCGCCCCCACACGAGCAGAAGCGGATGGTCTGACCCGCGACCACCGCGCCCGGACAAGCAAGAGGAGCACCATGGCCCGGGCGTGCTCCTCTTGCTGTTCGGCGAACGCCGCCCGAGGGTCGCGCCGCGGAAGCGGCTCCTTCATCACGCTGTGAGGCGCAGCGCCTCACAATAGACACCCCTATCTTTTGTCCTAAGAGGGAAGACGCTGCGTCATCTGCGTCATGCGAGCCAAAAAAACGGACCTGCGGCAAAAGCCATGACGCAGACGGCGGACACTGCGTCATCCTGCGTCATCTGCGTCATCTAATGACGCAGCCCATGACGCTGCGATGACGCACCCCCAAACCGCTGCGTCACTCAAAATCGCAGGTCAGACGTACGAATGACGCTGATGACGCAATGACGCAGAAATCCGTACCTCGGACAGCCCGCCCTGATCGAAGGGGATCTCTACATGGACACGGTCGACATCGCCGCTGTTGATTCCACCCTCGTCCTACTCACTGTCGAAGAAGCCGCCCGCCGACTCCGCATCGGCCGGACCACCTGCTACGGGCTCATCCGCTCCGGAGAGCTGGAGTCCGTACCCGTGGGCCGACTGCGCCGCGTCCCGGCCGCCTACGTCACCCGTCTCCGCACCGCCCAACGAGCCGCTTGACGACGCCCGGGGCGGCGGCACTCCCGGACAGGACAGCCCGCCGCCCCGGTCTCCATCCCGACACACAAGAAGCAGGAGCCTGCCTGTGGCAGAGGAAAAGAAGCGCACCCGACAGCCCAACGGCCGCAGCTCGATCTACCTCGGTAAGGGCGGCAAGTGGCACAGCCGCGTCACGGTCGGCATCCGTGACGACGGAACGCCAGACCGCCGCCACGTCGAACGGAAGACCCGCGCCGAAGCGACTGCCGCTGTACGCGAGTTGGAGAAGCAGCGCGACGCCAAGACGGTGAAGAAGCCCGGCAAGGCATGGACGGTCAAGGCGTGGCTGACGCACTGGATCGAGAACGTCGCGCCCCTGGCGGTCAACGACAACACGATGGTCGGTTACGGCGTCGCCGTTCGGAAGCACCTCATCCCCGGCTTGAGGGCTCACCGCCTCGACAGGCTCAAGCCCGAGCACATCGAGGCGTTCTACGCCAAGATGCAGGCCAACGGCAGCAAGCCCGCGACCGCTCACCAGGCGCACCGAACCCTCCGTACCGCCCTCAACGAAGCCGTACGGCGCGGGCATCTCGGCAAGAACCCCGTGCAGTTGGCCAAAGCGCCCAAGACGGGGGAGTACGAGGTGGAGCCCTACAGCGTGCAAGAGGTGCAGCGGCTGCTGAAGGCCGCTGAGCAGCATCGCAGTTCCGCACGGTGGGCTGTCGCCCTCGCGCTCGGGCTGAGCCAAGGGGAAGTGCTGGGGCTGACGTGGGACGACGTGGACCTTGAGGGCGGGTTCCTCGTGGTCCGTCGTAGTCGCCATAGACCGCAGTACGCCCACGGGTGCCCGGACCCGTGCGGGCGCAAGACGGCCGGGTACTGCCCGCAGAGGCGACGTACGAACCCGGAGTTGTCCACCACCAAGTCCCGTGCCGGCCGATGCGCGGTCGGTCTCCCCGAACAGCTCGTTGATCTACTCCGTGACCATCTCAAGGCGCAGGGAGAGGAGAGGGTGGCAGCCGGGAAACGTTGGGAGGAGAACAGGCTGGTCTTCCCGGACGAACACGGCCGTAGCCCCTCCCACCGCCGGGACCGCGCAGAGTGGAAGGCTCTCCTCGTGGAGGCGAACGTTCGGGATGGACGCCTTCACGACGCCCGGCACACGGCCGCCACGGTCCTGCTCATCCTCGGTGTCCCCGAGCGGGCCGTCATGGGCCTCACGGGGTGGTCGACCACAGCCATGGCCGCCCGCTATCAGCACATGGTGGACGCCGTGCGGACGGACATCGCGAAGCAGGTGGACGGCCTGATCTGGAAGCCCGAGATGGGCCGACCGGACGATGATGACGGTGGAGCCGCTGGGAAGCTCGTGCGGGCTGGTTAGGGGCGGCTGCGGGCCGCAGTTCCTCGGTGTGAGAGGTGCGGCCCAACCTGCCGATATTCGTGCGCCTCCGGTGTCCTGCCGCGACATCCTGCCGAAGGGCTTGTGGCATTAGTGACGGCGGGTGTCGGACTGGTCGGGACGCTTGGCGGCGCAGCCATGGGCGGACTGGCTGCGGTACGTGGGGCGCGTATGGGGGCGGAGACCACGGCGCGATCGGACGTAAGTTCGATAAGGCTTGCTCGGATTGCGGTAGGCGTCCGCGGTCTCCCCGTGCCGGATTCCAGTCGCGGTGCCGAGGGATTGCGGTGATGCTGTCAAGGGAGCGTGACCGGCCTCGTGCCGGCAGCGTGCGTCGGTCACCGCGCTGTACAGGAAGGTGGCGACCATGACGGCGATACCGAACGCGACACAGCGAGGGCACGGGGAGCCCGGCGGCAGCGAAATGATCAATGGCGCGTCGTTGTTCGCTGGGATCATGCTGATGATTAGTGGGCCTTTCAGCATTCTTACGGGCGCAGCCGGCATCGCGCAGGACCGCATATTCGGCGCGTCCCGGTACCTCTACCAGTTCGACCTCACCACTTGGGGCTGGATCCATGTTTGGGTCGGGGTGGCACTCGTCATTGCTGGTCTGGGGGTTTCGGCAAACAAGAGCTGGGGTCGTGGGGCCGGCATGGCAGTGGCAGGAATCAGCCTGATCACCCAGTTCATGTTCGTTCCGTACTATCCGGCGTGGTCCATCCTTGTGATGACGATCGATCTCCTCATCGTGTTTGCGCTGGCGAGGTTCCATGTCGGAACGAGCGGCGGTCGGTGAATCACGGCGCGGCCATCTCGGCTGGAAGCCCCGAGCGGACCAGCCGGACGATGACGGCGATGGCGCGGCCGGCGCCCTCGTACCGGCCAACTGAGACGGGAACTGAGACGGACGGCCAAAAGGGCGGCACCCCTTCTGGGGTGCCGCCCTTTTCCTTTGCCTGGTCAAGGCACTGGAGGCCGTGGCGGGATTCGAACCCACGTAACTCGCTTTGCAGGCGAGCCCCTGAACCACTCGGGCACACGGCCGGGGTGCGGTGCTGTTGATGACTCTAGGCCGCGGGGCGGGGGGCCCGGCAAGGGTGGGGAGAGGGTCGCCATGAGGCCGTCATAGGGCGCAACACCCGTGTCACACAGGGCGTCGCGGCCCGGCGCCGCCCGCTCCGCTCAGGCCGCGCCCGTGTGCAGGAACTCCGCCACCACCGGCGCGAACAGCGCGGGCTCGTCCACCCACGGGTAGTGGCCCACCCCATGCAGCGGCCGCACCCGGGCGTCGGGGAACGACGCGGCGACCAACTCCCCCGCCCGCATACCCGACAGTGCGTCCCGGTCACCGGTGACCACCAGCACCGGGCAGGTCAGCTCCCGCAGCCCGTCCAGCAGTGCCAGCCGCACCTGCTCGTCCACGCCCTGCCAGAACCCGGCCCGCGGCACCGGCCCCAACTGCGGCCCCTCCGTGGCGGCGTGCTCCCGTTGGGGCGCGTCCCACCGCCCGTAGGCGAGCGGCGCCGCGGCCAGCAGCAGCTCCCGTACCTCGCTCAGATCGGACGCCTCGGCCAGCCGCTCGACCGCCGCCGAAGCCTGGGGCCACCACTCCTCGTCCGCCCGCGACGCGAAGATCTGCCGGGCGTCGTCGGGCTGCTCCCCCTGTAGCCGGGAGCCGGGGCAGACCAGCACCAGGCGGGTCAGCCGCTGCGGATGGCCCGCCGCGTACGCCTGCGCCACCGCGGCGCCCGCACCGTGGGCGAGCAGGGCGAACCGCTCCAGGCCCAGGTGTGCGCGGAGCGCCTCCAGGTCCTCGGCGAGCTGCGGGAAGGCGTAGCGGGCGGGGTCCTCGGCGACGGGGGAGGCGCCGGTGCCCCGGCTGTCGGGCACGATCAGCTGCCGGTCCGCGGCCAGCCCGCCGAGATCGCCCAGGTACGCCGCGTCCCTCCCCGGCCCGCCGGCCAGGCAGACCAGCGGCGGCAGCGGCGCGTCGTCCGGGCCGAGCAGGCGGTAGTGGAGCTCGGCGTCGTCGTACGTACGGAAGTGCGGCATACGGACAGCTTGCCCGACATGCGAGAACCCAGGCCCCCACGTGGGCCGCGCCCCGCGGGGCCTGCCTTCGGACGGGCGACGGCAGTTCGACGCCGGGCCTAGGACCGACGAACGAGCCCGTTCCCGTCCTCCGACAGGGGCGAAGCCGCGCGGTGGCTCTTACGCTGGGCCGATGACCGCAGACCGGCCCGCCCTCTCCGATCCGCCCCGGGAGCACCCGGTACCCGACGCATCCGCCACCGGTGGCGTGCTGTCCCCGTCCTACCGCGCCCTGACCCTCGGCATCATCTCGGTCGTCTCCCTCGTCGCCTTCGAGGCCATCGCGGTCAACACCGCGATGCCGGTGGCCGCCCGCGCCCTGGACGGCATCGGCCGGTACGCCTTCGCCTTCTCCGCGTACTTCACCGCGAGCCTATTCGCGATGGCGCTGGCGGGGGTGTGGAGCGACCGACGCGGCCCGCTGGCACCGCTGTTCACCGGGATCGCGGCGTTCGGAACGGGCCTGTTGGTCGCGGGCGGCGCACAGGGCATGGGGATGTTCATCGCCGGCCGCGGGGTACAGGGCATCGGCGGCGGACTGGTGGTGGTCTCGCTGTACGTCGTGGTCGGCCGCGCCTATCCCGAGCGGCTCCGCCCCTCGGTCATGGCGGCGTTCTCGGCGGCCTGGGTGCTGCCGGTGATCGTGGGGCCGCTGCTCGCCGGGACGATCACCGAACAGCTGGGCTGGCGCTGGGTGTTCGTCGCCATCCCCGCCCTGATACTCCTGCCGCTCGCGGTGATGCTGCCGGCGCTGCGCAAGCTGCCGCGGACCGCGCCGGGGCCGGGCAGCGGGGTACGGGGCGTACTGGGCGACCGCCGCTGCCTGCTCGCGCTGGCCGTCGCGGCGGGCGCCGGTCTGCTGCAGTACGCCGGCGAGCACCCGACGTGGTACGCGCTGCTGCCCGCGGCCGCCGGGCTGGCCCTGCTGGTGCCGGGCATCGTCCGGCTGCTGCCGCCCGGCACGTTCCGGGTGGCGCGGGGCCTGCCGACGGTGGTGCTGATGCGGGGGCTGGCCGCAGGCGCGCTGGTCGCCGCCGAGAGCTTCATCCCGTTGATGCTGGTCACCCAGCGCGGCCTGTCCGCCACCCTCGCCGGCCTCTCCCTCACCGGCGGCGGGCTGACCTGGGCGCTCGGCTCGTACCTCCAGAGCAGGCCCCGGCTGGAGCCGTACCGGGAGCGGCTGATGGGCCTGGGCATGGCCCTGCTCGCCGTCGCGATCGTGATGGTGCCGCTGGCGCTGATCGACGGGGTTCCGGCCTGGATCGTCGCGGCGGCCTGGACGGTCGGCGGCTTCGGCATGGGCCTGAACATCTCCAGCGGCGGCGTCCTCCTGCTGAAGCTGTCCCGCCCGGAGGAGGCCGGCCGCAACGCCGCGTCCCTGCAGATGGCGGACGCGCTGGGCAACGTCACCTTCGTCGGCGTGAGCGGTGTGCTGTTCGTGGCCTTCGGCGGCGCGGACATCGCGCCCGGCGCGATCACCACCCACTCCGCCAGCCATCCGGCGGCGTTCACCGTGGTCTTCGCCACGATGGCCGCGGTCGCGGCGGCGGGGGCGGGGACTGCGGTGCGCCTCAAGCCGAAGGCTTGACTTCCCACGTTGTCGCCTCACCCGCCGTGGTGGTTGTTCGCCGGGGGCCGGCGGCCCGTGCGTCGTCGGCCCTCTCGCCGTGGCGCCTGCGGCGGGCGGGGCCGCTGCGCGGGGCTGTCGGGTGCGGTGGTGGGCCTGCGGGGGTGGGTGTCCAGACTGCTTCGCTTTACGTCTGGACACCCACC
>NZ_JBFAEA010000023.1:0-110697 GCF_040641675.1 Streptomyces sp. NPDC020742 | reverse complement strand
TAAAGCGAAGCAGTCCACACACCAGACCCCGCAGGCCCGTCACCGCACCCAACAGCCCCGCGCAGCGGCACCGCCCGCCGCAGGCGCAACGGCGAGACGACGCACGGCGAGAAAGATAAACACGTGGGGGACTAGGCCCCCCCAGGGTCCAGCGGCGGTGCGCTCACCCCGCAGTGGTAGGTGCACTCCGGGTGGCAGCGCGGCTGCGGGGCCGGTTCGGTGTCGCGTACGGGCTCGGGGCGTACCGTCAGCCAGGCGATCAGGGCACCGGCCAGCAGGACTCCGGCCAGCAGCGGCATGGCGCGGCGGAAGGCCGCCTCGAAGGCCTCCGCCGAGCGGTACGCCTCCGGGCCCATGCCCACCAGCAGCGGCAGTGCGGCCACCGCGACCAGCCCGGCGGCCCGTGCCGCCGCGTTGTTGATGCCGCTGGCCAGGCCCGCCCGGTCCACGTCCACCGACGCCAGCACCGTCGAGGTCAGCGGCGCGACCAGGGTCACCATCCCGGCGCCCAGCACCACCATCGCGGGCAGCACCTCGGTGAGGTACACCGCGTCCCGGCTGACCCGCAGCATCAACAGCATCCCGGCGGCGCACAGCACCGGGCCGACGGTGAGCGGGATCCGCGGCCCGATGCGCTGTCCCAGCTCGCCGGAGCGGGCGGAGAGCAGCAGCATCAGCACGGTCGTGGGCAGCAGCGCGGTGCCGGCCTGTAGCGCCGAGTAGCCCGCCACGACCTGGAGCTGGAGCACGGACAGGAAGAAGAAGCCGCTGAACGCGGCGTAGACGCACACCGTCACCGCGTTGATCGCGGAGAACAGCCGGATACCGAAGATTGCCGGTGGCAGCATCGGGTCCGGGCTGCGCCGTTCGACGCGGAGGAAGAACGCCCCCAGCAGCAGCCCCACCAGCGCCGGGGCGATCACGCGCGCAGTGGCGCCGCTCGCCGGCGCGGTGATCAGCGCATAGCTCACCCCGGCCAGCGCCAGCGCCCCCAGCACCGCGCCCCGTACGTCGAAGCCGCCCCGCTGCTCGGCGTCCCGCTCCCGGGTCTCCGGTACATGCCGCAGCGCCACCGGCACGCACACCGCCGCCAGCGGCACGTTCAGGAAGAACACCCAGCGCCACCCCGGGCCGTCCACCAGCCAGCCGCCGAGGAACGGGCCGATCGCCGCGGCCACCCCGCCCAGCCCCGACCAGGCACCGACCGCCCGCGCCCGGTCGTCGGGGTGCAGCACGGCCTGCAGCACCGCCAGCGAACCGGGGGTGAGCAGCGCGCCGCCGATGCCCTGCAGTGCCCGGGCCGCGATCAGCACCCCGGCGTGCGGGGCGAGGCCGCACAGCAGGGAGGCGGCGGCGAACCAGACCACGCCGAGCACGAAGATCCGGCGCCGGCCGTACCGGTCGCCGAGCGCCCCGCCCAGCAGGATCAGGGAGGAGAGCGTGAGCAGATAGGCGGTCACGGTCCACTGCAGGACCGCCAGGTCCGCATGGAGGTCCGCACCGATCCGCGGCAGCGCGACATTGACCACGGTGCTGTCCAGCAGCGCCATGCCGGAGCCCAGCACCGCCGTCGCCAGCACCCATCGGCCCTGCGCCGAGGCCAGCCGGACGCCGCCGGGAGCGGGCTGTGGTGCACCCATACCGCGAGCTTGCCCGGTCGCCGGGCTCCGCGCACGGCGAGGGCCCCGCACCCGGCGGGTGCGGGGCCCGGGGCCCGTACGGGACGGGTTACTTGATCTTGGTGCCGGTGGAGCGGAGGTTGGCGCAGGCCTCGGTGACGCGCTGGGCCATACCGGCCTCGGCCAGCTTGCCCCAGCTGCGCGGGTCGTAGGTCTTCTTGTTGCCGACCTCGCCGTCGACCTTCAGCACCCCGTCGTAGTTGCGGAACATGTGGTCCGCGACCGGGCGGGAGAAGGCGTACTGGGTGTCGGTGTCGAGGTTCATCTTGACCACGCCGTTCTCCAGCGCGGTGGCGATCTCCTGCTCGGTGGAGCCGGAGCCGCCGTGGAAGACGAAGTCGAACGGCGAGGTCTTGCCGTACTTGGCGCCCACGCCCTCCTGGAGGTCCTTCAGCAGCTCGGGACGGAGCACGACGTTGCCCGGCTTGTAGACGCCGTGGACGTTGCCGAAGGAGGCGGCGAGCAGGTAGCGGCCCTTCTCGCCCAGGCCCAGCGCCTCGGCGGTGCGCAGCGCGTCGTCGACCGTGGTGTAGAGCTCGTCGTTGATCTCGTGGGTGACGCCGTCCTCCTCGCCGCCGGTCGGGGTGATCTCGACCTCAAGGATGATCTTGGCGGCGGCGGCCTTGGCGAGCAGCTCCTGGCCGATGGCCAGGTTGTCGGCGAGGTTCTCGGCCGAACCGTCCCACATGTGGGACTGGAAGAGCGGGTTCTGGCCCTTGGCCACGCGCTCGGCGGAGATGTCGAGCAGCGGGCGGACATAGCCGTCGAGCTTGTCCTTGGGGCAGTGGTCGGTGTGCAGCGCGACGGTGATGTCGTACTTGGCGGCGACGACGTGCGCGAACTCGGCGAGCGCGACCGCGCCGGTCACCATGTCCTTGTTGTACTGGCCGCCCAGGAACTCCGCACCACCGGTGGAGATCTGGATGATGCCGTCGCTCTCGGCCTCGGCGAAGCCCCGGAGCGCAGCGTGCAGCGTCTGCGTCGACGTGACGTTGATGGCCGGGTAGGCGAACTTGCCTGCCTTCGCCCGGTCCAGCATCTCGTTGTAGACCTCAGGGGTTGCGATGGGCATCTGTCCGCTCCTTGTGTGTGCGGGTGTGCGTTCTTGGCCCTGACCAGGGGGCGAGGACTTCGCCGCTGCACATCTTCCCAGACTCCCCCAACAGCTCCACATCACCCGCCCGGGCGTCTCACGAAGAGGACACGCCGTTTCACGTGAAACAGCGTGCCCCTCGATGAAAGCACTGGTCAGAGCCGCATGAGCCGATCTACCTAAGCCCCGTGGCGTCCGTCAGGCGAGACCGAGATCCCCGAGCTGGTAGCCCGTGATATAGGGCAGACCGGCCTCGGCGATCGCCGCCTCGGCACCCCGGTCGACGATCGTCGCCACGGCGACCACCTCGGCACCCGCCTCCCGCGCCGCCTCGACGGCGGTCAGCGGCGAGCCGCCGGTGGTGGAGGTGTCCTCGACGACCAGCACCCGGCGGCCGGTGATGTCCGGGCCCTCGATGCGGCGCTGCATCCCGTGCGCCTTCTGCGCCTTCCGGACGACGAAGGAGTCCAGCCGGCGGCCACGCGCGGCCGAGGCGTGCAGCATCGAGGTGGCGACCGGGTCGGCGCCGAGCGTCAGCCCACCGACCGCGTCGTAGTCCAGGTCGGCGGTGATGTCCAGCATCAGCTGCCCGACCAGCGGGGCGGCCTCGCCGTCCAGGGTGATCCGGCGCAGGTCGATGTAGTAGTCGGCCTCCTTGCCGGAGGAAAGCGTCACCTTGCCGTGCACCACGGCCTTGTCCTTGATCTGCTGCAGCAGCGCGCCGCGCACGTCGTCACTCATGGCCATGAGCTTAGGCCGTGTCCGCACCGTCCCGTCGTCCGCCCGCGGGCCGGCCGGAACGGTGCGGCGCCACCCCGCCGCCCGGCCCCGCGCCCGAGCGGCACCGGGCACTCAGGACAGCGTCCGCCAGCTCCAGGTCGTCGAGATCTCCAGCGGGTCGATGGGCGTGACCAGGCGCGGCAGCGTGTTGAGTCCGTTCGGCGGCCCCGACTGCGGCTCGACGCAGACCGCCGCTTCCTGCTCGTCGTAGACCACCACCCACTCGGCGCGGCTGGTGACCGTCAGCTCCAGACGGCCCGGCCAGGTGAGGGTGGCCCGCACCCCGCCCGGCATGCCGAAGCAGTCGTCCCACGGGCCCGGCGCCGGCACGGTCCGCCGCCCGGTCGGGAGGTGGTCGGCGCCCCGCTCCTCCTGCCACTCCGGCGCGAAGTCCAGCGTGACGTCGGCGCCGCCCTCGCCCAGGTTGCGCAGGAACCAGGGGTGCCAGCCGGCCTGCGCGGGGAAGGAGTCGGCGGTCGCCTCGACGCCCATGGTGAGGGTGAGCGAGCCGCCGTCCTGGGCCAGCTCGACGAGCTGGGTGACCCGCCCCGGGTACGGCCAGGGGGCGGCCGGATCGCTCAGGTCGTAGGTGAAGGCCGCCTCCGTGGCGCGGGAACGGGCGGTGCGCCAGCGGAGGTTGCGGCCGGTGCCGTGGATGGCGTGCGGGGCCGCGTTCACCGGCATCCGGTGCAGTTCACCACCGTTGCGGAACTGCCCGTGGTCCATCCGCCCGCACCACGGAACCATCGGGAAACAGCCGTACCGGTCGCCCTGCCGCAGCAGCTCCGTACCGCCGATGCGGAGGCTGCTGATCCGGCAGCCGTTGTCCGGCCGGACGGTCACTTCGGCCGCTCCGGCGGCCAGCCGCACGCCTGCCGCGGGCGGCGCGGGCGGGGTGTCTCTGTCGGTGCTCACGGTCCGACCCTAAGGGCCCGTGAGGGTGGGTGCGGTGATCCGCGGCGGACGGCCCGCCGCGGCTCCCGTCAGCGCCGCCGGCGCAGCACCCGGCCGACGACCACCGCGGAGGCCAGCACGACCGCCGCAGCCGGCGCAGCCCACCGCAGGGCGGCCGAGGTCGAGCCGGTCTCCGCCGCGGGGACCGGGGCGTACCGCCCGCGCGGCGGGGCGTGGTCGACCTCCTCCGCGCTGCGCCCGATCATGGTCCGGCGGGCATGGGCGGCCTCGGCGGGAGCCGCCTCGTCCGCGCCCCCGTCGTAGGGACGCCCGGCCGGCGCCTCGGGCACGGCGTCGGCGGCGTCGAGGCCGCCACCGGCGTCCAGCTCCGCCGCCTCGATGGCGTCCTCGTCGCTGAGCGGGTCCAGGGCCGGCGGCGGCACCTCGGTGCCGGTCGCACCGGCGGCCGGCCCGGTGTCCGCCACCGGCCGCTGCCTTAGGTCCTCTGCCAGGTGCTCCGCGAAACGGTCCAGCAGCCGGCGGCCCACGGCCTCGGCGGACTGGTCGGAGACCTCGGCCAGCCGGCCCTCGGTGCGGACGGCGCCGGAACAGGTCAGCGTGGCCCCCGGGCCCGGCTCGGTGGCCGCGGCGAGCCGTACGGTCAGGGTCAGCGCGACCCTTCCGTCGCCCCGCGCCTCGGTGCCCTCCGCCTCGACGGTGACCGCGGCCTCCGCACCGTCCCCGCCAGGTCTGCCGTCGTCGGCGACGCCGACCGTCAGGGCCCCGCGGTAGGTGATGGTGGAGCTTCCGATGCGCAGCCGGAGCCGTCCCTCGGGGCGGTGCGGGGCCGCGTCGGCGTCGAGTTGGACTCCTGGGACACAGCGCGCCACCCGCTCCGGTTCGCTGAGCGCCTGCAGCACGGTCCGGACGGGGAACGGAACGTACACCTCATGCTCCATGACATGGGAGCCTACCCAGCGCCCCGGATTCCCGTGCCCGACGACCGTGGTTTTCTGCACTCGGCCACGCGCCGGGGCGCCACGGCCGCTCAGTCCAGGTACCGCGGATGCAGCAGCGTCGACGCCGGGAGGCCGTGCATCCGGCACCGGGCCTCCCGGCGCCGCCCGGTCTGCAACTCCTGGGGCGTCAGACCGGCCAGCAGTGGTGCGTCGGGCGCCAGGCCGAAGACCGGCCGCTGCCGAGAGGCCAGCACGAAGCCCCAGTACCGGAGCGGCCCCGTCGCCGCGGCCGCGGGGGTGTCCCCGGCCGCCTCCGCGGAGCGCGCCGGACGGTCCGGGCCGCCGTAGAAGCCGTCGGGCCGGCCCGGCACCCGGTACGGCACGGTCGCCAGGCCCACCGACCGGATCGTCGCCTCCACCGTCCAGTACATCCGCGGCCGGACGGCCGGCGGCCCGGCGTGCACCACCAGCCGCCCGCCGTCGGCCAGCATCCGCTCGGCCAGGCCGTAGAACTCCTGTGAGTAGAGCTTGGTGCTGGCGGCGATCCCGGGGTCGGGCAGGTCGGAGACGATAACGTCGTACGGGGCCGGGCGCCGGTCGGGGCGCTCCCGGCCCCGCTCCCGCAGCCAGTCGAAGGCATCCGCGGTCACCACATGCACCCGGGGGTCGCGCAGCGAGTGGCGGTTGAGGCGGGAGAGGCCGGCGTCGGTGCGCGCCAACTGCAGGACGCCGGGGTCGAGTTCGACGACGGTCACCGAGCGGACCGCGCGGTAGCGAAGGATCTCGCGCACCGCCAGGCCGTCGCCGCCGCCCAGGACCAGGACCCGGGCGCGCCGCCCGCCCGCCATCGCCGGGTGCACCAGCGCCTCGTGGTAGCGGAATTCGGTGTCCGCGCTGACCCGTAGCCGGCCGTCCAGGTAGAGCGCGAGCGGCCGGCCGGAACCTTTCCTCCCATGTGCCGCACCGGTTCCGGGCCCCGTGCCGCCGGTCAGCACCACCTCCTGGACACCGGTCTGCACCGCGACCCGGGCCAGCGAGCCGTATACCGCGCGCCGGGCGGCCCGTTCGAACGGCACCGCCAGCAGCATGCCCGTGGCCAGCAGCGCGAGCACCAGCGCGTTGACGCCAAGCAGCGTCCAGCGGGCGCGGGCGGTCAGGTCACGGCGGAACAGCCACAGCACCAGCGCGCCGCCGGCCGCCGCATTGACCACGCCGGTCACCAGCGCACCGGTCAACTGCCCCAGGCAGGGCAGCAGCAGGAAGGGGAAGGCCAGGCCGCCCACCAGCGCACCGACGTAGTCCGCGGCGAACAGATCGGCGACCGCGCCGCCCGCGTCCTGCCGGCGGACCCGTTGGATCAGCGTCATCAGCAGCGGCACCTCGGCGCCGATCAGCACCCCGATCAGCAGCGAGAAGCCGACCAGCGCGGAGCGGGACTGACCGAACCAGGCGAAGCAGGCGTAGAGCGCCATCGCCGAGCACCCGCCGACCAGCGCGAGCCCAGCCTCCACCACGCCGAAGCCGACCGCCGCCCGGCAGCGCAGCCGCTTGGCGAGCAGCGCCCCGACGCCCATGGCGAAGACCATGACGGACAGCACGACCGAGGCCTGGGTGACCGAGTCGCCCACCAAGTACGTTGCCAGCGCCACCAGTTCGAGCTCGTACACCAGGCCGCAGGCGGCGCAGACGAAGACCACGGCGAGGACCAACAGCCGGCCGAGTCCGGCCGGCACGGGCAGCCGCGCCGGTGTCATGGCCTCCGGCGGCCCGACGACGCCGGTGAGAACGGACTCTGGCGGCTCGATCATGCCGGGAAACGCTACGTGACGATACGCTCGCTCCTGGTCACCCACACGGGTGCAGTATGCGGGCTACACGCGCCGGACAGGCGATGTCCCTGCACACGGGCCGAGGCCCGGAACCACCCCCTGCAACCGGCGCGCACAACACGGCGCGCGCCCATCGCCCCTTCGATACCCCGGCGCACACTCCCTCGCCCCGCCACGCCTCGCACCCCACCCGCGCCCGCACCCCCGGATCGCACCACGGCCCCGCCGGCCCGCCTCCGCACCGCCGACGACCTCCCCCTAGACCGCGGCGACCGCCGCCCGTACGCCCACCCGGGTGCGGGTGGCCACCAGCCGGCCCTCCTGTGGGTACGCATGCCAGGTCCGCCAGCGCACCTGACCCTGCTCGCACTGCGCCAGCATCGCGGTGAAGGCGTGCGGTGAGCCGGGGAAGGTGCCCGCCAGCCCGTAAGGGTGCTCGGCGACCAGCGCGAGCAACTCCTGCGCCCGGCCTGCGAAGGATCCGCGGGAGAGCGTCTCGACATGGGCGGCGAACTCGTACTCCCAGTCGCCCAGCCGCTTGGCCACACCGAGCGGCAGCGGGGTGCTGCTGCCCGGCATGCAGGCGACCGTCTCGGAGCACATGCCGCGCTCCTCTTCGAGGAGCACCTGGTGGGAGGCGCCAAGCAGCCTCAACTGGAGCTGTACGCCGTGGAGTTCGAGGTCGAGTACGGCAAGGGCCGGCAGGGGTTCCCTGCCCAGCGCCCAGGCCAGGTCGGATGCACGGGTATCGGTGTACGCCGTCTTCAGAGTGGTGAGCATGGGTCGGCTCCGCAAGCACGCAGTGGAATGGTGGGCCGGCCCGCCCGTGAAGGATCAGAAAGGTGCATCTGCCTGCCGGCTCGTGCCCACGCGGGATCGGAGAACGTGGGGGAATTCTCTAATGAAGAGGGAATCATGAAAGCCCACTTGCCCACAGCATTTTTACCCATCCCCTCCGGGTTTCCATCCCCTAGAGGGCCATGCAGTTCATATGTTCAACGGCAGTGCGCCCGGCGGGTGTTGGCCTGCACATCAGCTTCCGCAGGACTCATATGCGCCGGCGCACGAGCCCCTTGCATGTGCCCATGGGAAGAGGCCCCCCGAATGGTCCGGGAGGCCTCGTCACAGAGGTGGCGCGGGCGGTTCAGCCGCCGCCACCACCACCGCCGCCGCAGCCACCGCCACCACCCCCGCAGCCACCACCCCCGCCACAGGAGGAGCCGCCACCGCACGAGTGACCGCCGTGGTGTCCGCCGTGGTGTCCGCCGTGGTGGCCACCGCCCAATCCGGAGCCCCCCATGCCGCCGGCCCACCAACTCCCGCCGCTGGAACCGCGGTAGCCGCCGCCGCGCCCACCGCCGCTACCACCCCGCGAGGCCAGGGCCACCAGCCCGATCACCGCTGCGCAGATCAGCAGGAAGATCACAACTCCCACTCTGCCTCACACTCCTTTCCTTCCCCCGAAGCGAGGAGGCACCTCCCACGCCCATTGGGCAGTGGGGGCGCATCGCTCCGTCCGGCGCCCCGTGCGCCGCTGCGGCGCCGTCCCGCGCCGCCGGCCACCTCCGTCGGCGACCGTCACTGTCCTTGATCCGGGGCTGATGCCCCGTCCCCCGCGTCTCAAAGCACAGTTGAGGAAGTCCAGAGGTTCGGCGCAGGATGGCGCCCATGGACCGACCGCTGCTCAATCGCCGCCTCGCCGAATTCGGCACCACGATCTTCGCCGAGATGTCGGCGCTCGCCGTCCGCACCGGCTCCATCAACCTCGGGCAGGGCTTTCCCGACACCGACGGGCCGGAGGAGGTCAGAGAGGCGGCGGTGCGCGCCCTGCGCGACGGCCGCGGCAACCAGTACCCGCCCGGCCCCGGCGTCCCCGAGCTGCGCACCGCCGTCGCCGCCCACCAGGAACGGTTCTACGGCCACCTCGGCCTCTCCTACGACCCCGACACCGAGGTCCTGGTCACCGCCGGCGCCACCGAGGCGATCGCCGCCTCCCTGCTCGCCCTGGTCGAACCGGGCGACGAGGTCATCGCCCTGGAGCCGTACTACGACTCCTACGCCGCCTGCATCGCGATGGCCGGCGGCCGGCGCGTTCCGGTGACGCTGCGCGCGCACGCCGAGTCCGGCACCTACCGCCTCGACCTCGACGAACTGCGCGACGCGGTCACCGACCACACCCGGCTGATCCTCCTGAACACCCCGCACAACCCCACCGGCACCGTCCTCACCCGCGAGGAGCTGGCCGCCGTCGCCGAGCTGGCCGTCGAGCGCGACCTGCTGGTGGTCACCGACGAGGTCTACGAGCACCTCGTCTTCGAGGGCGAGCACCTCCCGCTGGCGTCGTTCCCGGGGATGCGGGAGCGCACCGTCACCATCAGCTCCGCCGGCAAGAGCTTCTCCTTCACCGGCTGGAAGGTCGGCTGGGTCACCGCGCCCACGGAGCTGATCGGCGCGGTCCGCTCGGCCAAGCAGTTCCTCACCTATGTCTCGGCCGGCCCCTTCCAGTACGCCGTCGCCGAGGCCCTGGCCCTGCCCGACAGCTACTACACCGGCCTGCGGGAGGACCTGCGCGCCAAGCGCGACGTCCTGAGCGCCGGCCTGGCCGACGCGGGCTTCGGGGTCTTCCGCCCGGCCGGTACGTACTTCATCACCACCGACATCCGTCCGCTCGGCGAGACCGACGGCTTCACCTTCTGCCGGGCCCTGCCCGAGCGCGCCGGCGTCGTCGCCATCCCCAACGCCGTCTTCTACGACCACAAGGACCAGGGCGCCCCGTTCGTCCGCTTCGCCTTCTGCAAGGGCCTCGGGGTCCTGGAGGAGGCGGCGGGGCGGCTCAAGGCCCTGGCGGGCGCATAGGACGGGGCCAGGGGCGGTCCCCGACACGGACGCGGGCCCCGGAGCCGACAGCTCCGGGGCCCGCGCAGCCAGGCGGCTGGGGCGAAAGGACTCGCTCAGTCCTCGTCGTCGCCCGGCTTCTGGTCGCCTTCGATCTCGGCCTCCAGGCCGAGCTGCTCGACGATCCACCTGTCGAATTCGATCGAGGCACGTACCCAGCTGACCGTGCTCGACACAAAGTGTTCGAGCGAGACACCGGTGCCGATCAGCATCGATGCCTCACCGATCAGACGGACCGTGCCGTCGTCATGGGTGTGGGTGTAGGCCTTGGGCCACAGCGTCCGGCGGTTCCAGTCGTCGATCGCCTCCAGCAGCTTCGACTTCTCGTCGATGCCGTGGGCGCGGTCGTAGAACGTGCGGACGGAGAAGATCTGCTGCTCCTCCTCGCCCCGGAACATGAAGTACGTGCGGAACTGCTCCCACGGGGCGGCGAGGTCACCCTCCTCGTCGACGACGTACTTCAGCTCCATCTGTTCGAGGAGCTGCTTGACCAGGTCCTGGTCGGGCACGACGGGACCATCAGGCCCCGACGGCTGCGGTTCGGGCTGGCCCCCGAAATTCGGAATCGAGGACGGGTCGATGCTCACCGTGGAATTCCCTTCGTATGGTCCCTGCCATCCTCCCCCACATCCGCCCCGTCCTGGCAACCCCGGACGGGGCGGTGCGGGCAAGGTGTCGGTCAAGGCGCCGGCCGCGGGGTACGGCGGACCGCCGGGGAGCCGCCGGTTCAGGCCCTGGCCCGCCGCTCCGCGGCCACGGCCAGCCCCTGCCCGTTCTCGCCGTCCACGTCCACCCGTACGGTGTCCCCGTCCAGCACCTCGCCGGCCAGGATCGCCCGGGCCAGCTGGTCGCCGATGGCCGTCTGGACCAGGCGGCGCAGCGGACGGGCGCCGTAGGACAGGTCGGGGGCGGGGGCGTCCAGCACCGGCTCCTGGCCGAGCCCGGCGAGCCAGGCCAGCGCACGGTCGGTGACGTCCAGCGTCAGCCGGCGGTCGCCGAGCCGGCGCTGGAGGTGGGCGAGCTGGATCCGGGCGATCCGCTGCAGCTCCGCGGTGCCCAGCGGGTGGAAGACCACCACGTCGTCCAGGCGGTTGAGGAACTCGGGGCGGAAGGAGGAGCGGACCGTCTCCAGCACCCTCTCCTTCTTCTGGTCCTCCTTCAGAGCTGGGTCCATCAGGAAGGCGGAGCCGAGGTTGGAGGTCAGGATCAGCAGGGTGTTGCGGAAGTCGACGGTGCGGCCCTGGCCGTCGGTGAGCCGGCCGTCGTCGAGGACCTGGAGCAGGATGTCGAAGACCTCGGTGTGCGCCTTCTCCACCTCGTCGAGGAGGATCACGCTGTACGGGCGGCGCCGGACCGCCTCGGTCAGCTGGCCGCCCTCCTCGTAGCCGACATAGCCGGGCGGGGCGCCGACCAGCCGGGCGACCGAGTGCTTCTCGCCGTACTCCGACATGTCGATCCGGACCATCGCCCGCTCGTCGTCGAAGAGGAAGTCCGCGAGCGCCTTGGCCAGCTCGGTCTTGCCGACACCGGTCGGCCCGAGGAAGAGGAACGAGCCGGTGGGCCGGTCGGGGTCGGCGATGCCGGCGCGGCTGCGGCGCACCGCGTCCGACACCGACCGCACGGCCTCGCTCTGGCCGATCAGCCGCCGGCCGAGCTCCTCCTCCATGCGCAGCAGCTTCTGGGTCTCGCCCTCCATCAGGCGGCCGGCCGGGATGCCGGTCCAGGCGCCGACCACGTCCGCGATGTCGTCCGGGCCGACCTCCTCCTTGACCATGGACTCCTTGGACGCCTCCTGCTCGGCCTCGGCCTCGGCGGCCTCCTCCAGCTCCTGCTCGACGGCCGGGATCTCGCCGTAGAGCAGCTTGGAGGCGGTGTCGAAGTCGCCGTCGCGCTGGGCGCGCTCGGCCTGGCCGCGCAGGTCGTCGAGCTTCTCCTTGAGCTCACCGACGCGGTTGAGGCCCTGCTTCTCCTTCTCCCAGCGGGCGGTCAGTCCGCGCAGGTCCTCCTCCTTGTCGGCGAGGTCCTTGCGGAGCTTCTCCAGGCGCTGCACCGAACCGGCGTCGGTCTCATTCTTCAGCGCCAGCTCCTCCATCTTGAGGCGGTCCACGGCGCGCTGGAGCTCGTCGATCTCGACCGGCGAGGAGTCGATCTCCATCCGCAGCCGGGACGCGGCCTCGTCGACCAGGTCGATGGCCTTGTCGGGCAGGAAGCGGGAGGTGATGTAGCGGTCGGAGAGGGTAGCCGCGGCGACCAGCGCGGAGTCGGCGATCTGCACCTTGTGGTGGGCCTCGTAGCGGCCCTTGAGTCCGCGCAGGATCGCGACGGTGTCCTCGACGGTCGGTTCGGCGACCAGCACCTGCTGGAAACGCCGCTCCAGGGCAGGGTCCTTCTCGATCCGCTCCCGGTACTCGTCGAGCGTGGTGGCGCCGACCATCCGCAGCTCACCGCGGGCCAGCATCGGCTTGAGCATGTTGCCCGCGTCCATCGACGAGTCGCCGCCGGCGCCCGCGCCGACGACCGTGTGCAGCTCGTCGATGAAGGTGATGATCTGGCCCTCGCTGGACTTGATCTCCGCCAGGACGGTCTTCAGCCGTTCCTCGAACTCACCGCGGTACTTGGCGCCCGCGACCATCGCGCCGAGGTCCAGCGCGACCAGCCGCTTGTTGCGCAGCGACTCGGGGACGTCGCCCTTGACGATCCGCTGGGCCAGCCCCTCGACGACGGCGGTCTTGCCGACGCCGGGCTCGCCGATCAGCACCGGGTTGTTCTTGGTCCGGCGGGAGAGCACCTGCACCACCCGGCGGATCTCGTGGTCCCGGCCGATGACCGGGTCGAGCTTGCCCTCGCGGGCGGCGGCGGTGAAGTCCGTGCCGAACTTCTCCAGCGCCTTGTACGTGCCCTCCGGGTCGGGGTTGGTCACCCGCTGGCCGCCGCGGCTGGCCTCGAAGGCGGCCAGCAGCTTCTTGGCGGAGGCGCCCTGCTGGCCCAGCAGCTCGCCGGTGCGCCCGCCCTTGGCGGCGATCCCGATCAGCAGGTGCTCGGTGGAGACATAGGCGTCGCCCAGCTCCTTGGCGCGTGCGGTGGCGTCCGCGATGGCGGCGAGCAGATCGCGGTCGGGCTGCGGCGGGGCGACCGTCGAGCCCTGCACGCTCGGCAGCGCGGCCAGCTGGCGCTCGGCGCCGTTGCGCAGCGCCGCGGCGTCCGCCTCGACCGCGGCCAGCAGATCCATGATGTTCTCGTTGTCCTGCCCGGCCAGCAGCGCCAGCAGGAGATGTGCGGACGTCATGTCCGCGTGCCCGGCGGTGATCGCCCGGTCGTTGGCGGCGCTGAGCGCCTCCCGGCTCTTGTTGGTCAGCTCGGCGTCCACAGTCCTCGCGATCCTCCTCGTACTCGTACCTGCACCGTACGGCCCTGCACGGCTGAGCTGCCGCTTTTCCGCCCAGCCGGACAAACTCTGCTCACACCAACGTGCGATAAGTTGAGTCTATTCCACTCAAGGCTCCTCGTACGGGTGAACGAGCCACAACGGCGCGCCTCGTGTGTCGTCGGATGGCGACGCTGGCCTTCGACCACAAGGAGGTGCAGCATGACGGCTATGGCACACGAGCCGATGGCGACGGACCACGAGACCCTCCTGGATTACTTCCTCGCCCTGACGTCTCCGGGGGGCAAGGGACTCTGCTGCGCCCCGGCGACCGGAAGAATTACGTGATCCCCGATGCCACCTTCGCACCCACGGAACTGGATCTGTTCCTGGACGCCGAGCCCTGGATGCCCAGCGATGGCGTCGCCCTGGTCATGGAAGTCACGTCGAGCAATCCGGAGCGCGACTGGAAGGCCAAGCGGCACTGCTACGCCCGTGCCGGTATCCCGCTCTACCTGCTGGTGGACCGCAGCAAGGCTGCCATCACGCTCTTCAGTGATCCCTCCGGGGACGACTACGTAGGCAACAACACCGCCCCCCTGGGCAAGCCCCTCCCCCTCCCCGCCCCCTTCTCCTTCGAGCTGGAAACCACCGACTTCCTCTGACCCCGGGGCCCCGGCCTACCCTTGCCCCCATGGCCCACGACCTCAGCGCCCTCAGCCCGGAGTACCTCGCCTTCTGGCGGGAGTACCTGATGCCGACGCTCACCACACCGCGTCCGGACGGCACGCCGCACGTCGTCCCCGTGGGCGTCACCTACGACGCGGAGCAGCGGATCGCGCGGATCATCACCCGCAAGGACAGCACCAAGGTCAAGAACGTGCTCGCGGCCGGCGCGGACGGCGCCCGGGTGGCGGTGTGCCAGGTCGACCGGGGGCGCTGGGCCACGCTGGAGGGCATCGCCCGGGTGCGGACGGACGCCGAATCGGTGGCCGACGCGGTGGCCCGCTACGCCGAGCGGTACAACCGGACGCCGGCCCCCAACCCCGACCGGGTCATGATCGAGATCGCGGTGACCCGGGCGATGGGCCGGGCCTGAGGACCGTGGCCGGCGGCGGACCGGCCGCGCAGCGCTCGTAGCCGGCGGCCCGTGGCCCGCACGGGCTGCCGCCCCTCCCCGTATCCCCGTCGTGGTCCCGTGGCCCCGTGGTCCGGCCCTGGCCGAAACCGGCCCCTCCGCCTCCGGCCCGACCGTCCCACCTGGTACCCAAGTACCAACGGGAACCGATCAGCTCCGCGCTTCGACGGACGGGATCGGACCTGCCCCGTGCAGAAGACGGCAGCTGGAGGCCGTATGGCGTCGGCATCACGCACCACGACGACGCATCCGCGCCGTCCCCACCCCACCCGGCCGTGCCCGCACGCCGAGCAGTGCCCCCGCTGCGGCGGCCAACTCGCCGTCAACCAGGACGGCTGGAAGATCTGCCACGCCTGCGGATACGCCTCACCGCCCGGTACAGCCCCTCCACCACGGGCCATTTTCGGGGGTATCGTCGCCCCCACACTCGCCACGCCCCGGAGGGCACGATGAACTCGGTCCGAGTCACGGCGATCGCCTGTCTGATGCCGCTGTCCGAGCTGGACGAGGATCCGTTCCTGGTCGACGACCGCAGCCAGCACGACATGTGCACCCAGTGGGCGGCCGCGCGTGACTACCACCTCACCTGCCGGCTCAGCCTGCACCACCTGCGCGCCGACCACAGCGCGCTGTGGCGGGATGTGGAGAACGGCCTGGTCGACGTGTTCGTGACGCCCAACCGCCGGGCGCTGGAGACCGCCATCGACGGGGCCGACGAGTTCACCGAGCGCTGCGCCGCGGCCGGCGTCCGTCTGGAGACCGCGGACCTCGACGAACCGGTCTACACCCTGGCGATGAAGTCCCAGGTGCACCGCCGGCTGTCGATGCCCACGGCCGGGTACAACGGCTGCTGAAGCCCCCTCAGCACGGCGAAGGGCCGGGGTGTGCCACCCCGGCCCTTCACTGTGCTGCGGTACGCCCGGCGCGCCCGCTACTCAGACCGCTTGGGCCGCCAGACCACCAGCGCGCTGGTCTGCTGGACGTCCTGATACGGCACCAGATCCCTCCGGTAGGAGGCGTGCACCGCCGCCTCCCGCTGCTGCATGGCGCTGGCCGCGCCCTCCAGGGCGCCCTGGAGTTCGGCGACCCGCTGCTGCAGCGCCGCGACCTGGTTCTCCAGTTCGATGATGCGCTTGATGCCGGCGAGGTTGATGCCCTCGTCCTGGGACAACTGCTGCACCGTGCGGAGCAGTTCGATGTCCCGGGCCGAATAGCGGCGGCCCCGCCCGGCTGTGCGGTCGGGCGAGACCAGCCCCAGCCGGTCGTACTGCCGCAGGGTCTGCGGATGCAGGCCGGAGAGCTGAGCCGCGACGGAGATGACGTACACCGGCGACTCATCGGTCAGTTCATAGGGGTTACGACGCTGCCCGCCCCGGCTGTCCATCTCAAGCTCCCTTCGCGGCCTGGAACAGCTCCGCCCGCGGGTCCGGGCCCGCAGTCGCCTCGCGATAGGACTCCAGCGCTTCCTTCGCCTTGTCGCCGAGGTCCTTGGGAACGACCACCTCTATGGTGACCAGCAGATCACCACGGGTGCCGTCCTTCCGTGTGGCGCCCTTGCCGCGGGCCCGCATCGTGCGCCCATTGGGCGTGCCGGCCGGCAGCTTCAGCGTCACCGGCGGGCCGCCCAGCGTCGGCACCTTCACCTCGCCGCCGAGCGCGGCCTCCGGGAAGGTGACCGGCACGGTGACAGTGAGGTTGTCACCCTTGCGGCCGAAGACCGGGTGGGCACCGACGTGCACCACCACGTACAGGTCGCCGGCCGGGCCGCCCTGCTCGCCCGGGGCGCCCTTGCCGCGCAGCCGGATGCGCTGCCCGTCGGAGACGCCCGCGGGGATGCGCACCTGCATCGTGCGGGCGCTGGTCGCGCGCCCGCTGCCCTTGCAGACCGCACAGGGGTCCTGGGCGATCAGGCCCCGGCCCTTGCAGTCCGCACACGGGTCGGTCAGCGAGAAGCCGCCGCCCGCGCCCCGGCTGACCTGTCCGGTGCCGACGCAGGTCGGGCAGACCCGCGGCGTACCGTTCTTGTCGCCGGTCCCCGAACATGCCTTGCACGGCGCCTGACTGGACATCCGCAGCGGGACCGTGGCCCCGTCCACCGCCTCGGTGAAGCTGAGCGTCACCTCGGACTCGATGTCCTGACCGCGGCGCGGCTGGGTACGCGCACCACCGCCGCGGTTGAACAGGCCGCCGAAGACGTCCCCCAGACCGCCGCCGAAGCCGCCGGCAGAACCGGCGGACCCGCCCGAGCCCCCGAAGAGGTCGCCCAGGTCGAAGTTGAAGGAGCCGCCCCCACCGGGGCCGGGCCGGAAGCCGCCGTTGCCGAACAGCGCCCGCGCCTCGTCGTACTCCTTGCGGCGCTTGGCGTCGCCGAGTACGTCGTTGGCCTCGGAGATCTCCTTGAAGCGCTCCTCGGCCTTGGCGTCGCCCTTGTTGGCGTCCGGGTGGTTCTCGCGGGCGAGCTTCCGATACGCCTTCTTGATCTCCGCTTCGGTGGCGTCCTTGGGGACGCCGAGGACCTTGTAGTAGTCCTTCTCGACGAAGTCCTTGGTGCTCATCCCCGACGTCCCTCCTTCCGTACCGATTCCTTCAGCGCCCGCGCGTCAGCCCTCGTCCGGGCCACCGCTCTCCTCGTCCGAAGCCTTGGTCTCCTCGTCCGAGGCGGACTTGGCGCCCTGCGCGCCCGGCTGCGGCTCGGCGACGGCGACCCGCGCGGGGCGGATCGTTCGCTCACCGATGCGATACCCCGGCTGCAGGATGGCAACGCACGTCGTCTCGGTGACGTCCGGCGCGTACGAGTGCATCAGCGCCTCGTGGATCGTCGGGTCGAAGGGCTCGCCCTCCTTGCCGAACTGCTGCAGACCCAGCTTGGCGACCACGGTCTCCAGCGACTCGGCCACCGACTTGAAGCCGCCGACCAACTCGCCGTGCTCGCGGGCGCGGCCGACGTCGTCGAGGGTGGGAAGGAGCTCGGACAGGAGGTTCGCCGCGGCGATCTCCTTGACCGTGACCCGGTCCCGTTCCACCCGACGGCGGTAGTTCTGGTACTCCGCATGGAGCCGCTGGAGGTCGGCGGTGCGCTCATTGAGCGCGGTGCGCGCCTGGTCCAGCTGCGCCTGGAGTGCCACGTCCGGTACGTCCCCGGCCGGGGCCGAGCCCGCCTTCTCGGCGGACTCGGCCTGCGCCGCGTCTTCGGGGGCGGCGTCAGAGGGGACGTCAGGCTTCTCGTCGAAGCCCGGGGTCTCCTCCGTCACGCGGCACCGTCCTTCTTGGGCTTCTCGTCGTCGACGATCTCGGCGTCCACCACGTCGTCGGCGGCGTCGGACGGGGCCTGCGCACCGGCGGCACCCTCGGCACCACCCGCGGCGCCCTGCGCGCCCTGGGCGTCGGCGTACATGGCCTGGCCCAGCTTCTGCGAGACGGCCGCGACCTTCTCCGTGGCGGTACGGATCTCGGCGGTGTCCTCGCCCTTGAGCTTCTCCTTCAGCTCGCCGATGGCGGTCTCGACCTCGGTCTTGACCTCACCGGGGACCTTGTCCTCGTTGTCCTTGAGGAACTTCTCGGTCTGGTAGACGAGCTGCTCGCCCTGGTTGCGGGTCTCGGCGGCCTCGCGGCGCTTGTGGTCCTCGTCCGCGTAGCGCTCGGCCTCCTCGCGCATGCGGTCGACCTCGTCCTTCGGCAGCGAGGAGCCGCCGGTGACGGTCATCTTCTGCTCCTTGCCCGTGCCCAGGTCCTTCGCGGTCACGTGCATGATGCCGTTGGCGTCGATGTCGAAGGAGACCTCGATCTGCGGGACGCCGCGCGGGGCCGGCGGCAGACCGGTCAGCTCGAACATCCCGAGCTTCTTGTTGTACGCCGCGATCTCGCGCTCGCCCTGGTAGACCTGGATCTGCACGGACGGCTGGTTGTCCTCGGCGGTGGTGAAGATCTCGGACCGCTTGGTCGGGATCGTGGTGTTCCGCTCGATCAGCTTGGTCATAATGCCGCCCTTGGTCTCGATACCGAGGGACAGCGGGGTGACGTCCAGCAGCAGGACGTCCTTGACCTCGCCCTTGAGGACACCGGCCTGCAGGGTGGCGCCGATGGCGACGACCTCGTCCGGGTTGACGCCCTTGTTGGCGTCCTTGCCGCCGGTCAGCTCCTTGACGAGCTCGGCGACGGCCGGCATACGGGTCGAGCCACCGACCAGCACCACGTGGTCGATCTCGGACAGCTGGATGCCGGCGTCCTTGATGACGTTGTGGAACGGGGTCTTGCAGCGCTCCAGGAGGTCCGCGGTCAGCTGCTGGAACTGCGAGCGGGTGAGCTTCTCGTCCAGGTGCAGCGGGCCCTCGGCGGAGGCGGTGATGTAGGGAAGGTTGATCGTCGTCTCGGTGGAGGACGACAGCTCGATCTTCGCCTTCTCCGCAGCCTCACGCAGACGCTGCAGCGCCATCTTGTCCTTGGACAGGTCGACGCCGTGGCCGTTCTGGAACTGCTTGACCAGGTAGTCGACGACGCGCTGGTCCCAGTCGTCACCACCGAGGTGGTTGTCACCGTTGGTGGCCTTCACCTCGACGACGCCGTCACCGATCTCCAGCAGCGAGACGTCGAAGGTGCCGCCGCCGAGGTCGAAGACCAGGATGGTCTGGTCGTCCTTCTCCAGGCCGTAGGCCAGGGCGGCCGCGGTGGGCTCGTTGACGATGCGCAGGACGTTGAGGCCCGCGATCTCACCGGCCTCCTTGGTGGCCTGGCGCTCCGCGTCGTTGAAGTAGGCCGGCACGGTGATGACCGCGTCCGTGACCTTCTCGCCCAGGTACGCCTCGGCGTCCCGCTTCAGCTTCTGCAGCACGAAGGCGCTGATCTGCTGCGGGTTGAAGTCCTTGTCATCGATGCCGATCTTCCAGTCGGTGCCCATGTGGCGCTTGACCGACCGGATGGTCCTGTCGACGTTGGTGACAGCCTGGCGCTTGGCGACCTCGCCCACCAGCACCTCGCCGTTCTTGGCGAAGGCGACAACGGACGGCGTGGTCCTGGCGCCCTCGGCGTTGGTGATAACGGCGGACTCACCGCCCTCCAGAACGCTGACGACGGAGTTCGTCGTGCCCAGGTCGATGCCGACCGCACGTGCCATGTCAATTCCTCCAGCTGACTTGAGTGGAACAGGCTCAAGAGTGCAGCACCTAGGAAAACCTGTCAACAGAGCTGAGCCGGGCGCACTCAACTTTTATGTCAGCCTTATCGTCACCCGGCCGCCACCCAAGACGCCGGAGGCCCCGGAGAGGGTTGCCTTCGCGACACAGATCACCGGCCGGGCGGCTTCATGGCACAGAGGAGAATGGGTAACCTCAGCGGCAGACCCAAAAAGTTACTGCTTAGTAGTTCTCTCCGTTTTCCGCTCTCGCAGGCACGAGGAGCCTCCCATGCAACTCGCCGCGATCATCGTGTCGCTGGTGCTCATCGCGGTCGCCGCGGCGCTGTTCGGCCGCGCCCTCCTGCAGATCTACCGCCACTTCCGACTGGGCCAGTCGGTACCCGCCGGGTCCCGTACCAACGACCCCGCACAGCGGACCGTCACGGTGGCCAAGGAGTTCGTCGGCCATACCCGGATGAACCGCTGGGGCGTCGTCGGCGTGGCGCACTGGTTCGTTGCGGTGGGCTTCCTCACCCTGCTGCTGACCATCGTCAACGCCATCGGCCAGCTCTTCCAGGCCGACTGGCTGATCCCGTTCATCGGCGACTGGCTGCCGTGGGAGATGTACGTCGAGGCGATGGGCACCCTGACGACCCTGGGCATCGTCGTCCTGATCGTCATCCGGCAGCTGAGCCGACCCGGCGGCGCGGGCCGCAAGTCCCGCTTCGCCGGCTCCAACACCGGCCAGGCGTACTTCGTCGAGACCGTCATCCTCATCGTCGGCATCTGCATCGTGACGCTGCACGCCCTGGAAGGCGCCCAGCACGGCGTCGACCACTACGAGGCCGCGTACTTCATCTCGTACCCGCTGGTCGCGTTCTTCAAGGGGCTGAGCCTCGCCACCCTGCAGAACCTCACCTACCTCTTCGCCGGCATCAAGATCGCGACGTCCTTCATCTGGATGATCACGGTCTCCCTCAAGACCGACATGGGTGTGGCCTGGCACCGCTTCCTGGCCTTCCCCAACATCTGGTTCAAGCGGGAGGCGGACGGCGGCGTGGCGCTGGGCGCGCTGCAGCCGATGACCTCCGCGGGCAAGCCGATCGACTTCGAGGACCCGGGCGAGGACGACCAGTTCGGCGTCTCCCAGGTCGAGCACTTCTCCTGGAAGGGCCTGCTCGACTTCTCCACCTGCACCGAGTGCGGCCGCTGCCAGTCGCAGTGCCCCGCGTGGAACACCGGCAAGCCGCTCTCCCCGAAGCTGCTGATCATGTCGCTGCGCGACCACGCGCACGCCAAGGCGCCGTACCTGCTCGCGGGCGGCGGCAAGGACGACGAGGGCAACGAGAAGGCGACCGCCGAGCAGCTGGCCGGCGTGCCCGCGTCCGCGCTGGCCGAGGCCGAGCGCCCGCTGATCGGCACCCTGGAGGAGAACGGCGTCATCGACCCGGACGTCCTGTGGTCCTGCACCACCTGCGGCGCCTGTGTCGAGCAGTGCCCGGTCGACATCGAGCACATCGACCACATCGTCGACATGCGCCGCTACCAGGTCATGATCGAGTCCTCGTTCCCGTCCGAGGCGGGCACGATGCTCAAGAACCTGGAGAAGAAGGGCAACCCCTGGGGCCTGGCCAAGAAGCAGCGCCTGGCCTGGACCAAGGAGGTCGACTTCGAGGTCCCGGTCGTCGGCCAGGACGTCGAGGACCTCACCGAGGTCGAGTACCTCTACTGGGTCGGCTGTGCCGGCGCCCTGGAGGACCGCGCCAAGAAGACCACCAAGGCCTTCGCGGAGCTGCTGCACATCGCCGGCGTGAAGTTCGCGATCATGGGCGGCGACGAGAAGTGCACCGGTGACTCGCCGCGCCGCCTGGGCAACGAGTTCCTCTTCCAGCAGCTCGGCGCGGAGAACGTCGCCACGCTGAACGCGGCCTTCGGCGAGGACGACGAAGACGAGTCGACCAAGAAGCCGAAGGCGTCGAAGAAGATCGTCGCGACCTGCCCGCACTGCTTCAACACCATCGCGAACGAGTACCCCCAGCTGGGCGGCGAGTACGAGGTCATCCACCACACCCAGCTGCTGCAGCACCTCATCGACGAGGGCAAGCTCACCCCCGTCACCCCGGTCGAGGGTCTGATCACCTACCACGACCCCTGCTACCTGGGCCGCCACAACAAGGTCTACACCCCGCCGCGCGAGATCATCGCCAAGGTGCCGGGCCTGCGGAACGAGGAGATGCACCGCCACAAGGAGCGCGGCTTCTGCTGTGGCGCCGGCGGCGCCCGGATGTGGATGGAAGAGCGCATCGGCAAGCGCATCAACAACGAGCGGGTCGACGAGGCGCTCTCCCTCAACCCCGACATCGTCTCGACGGCCTGCCCGTTCTGCCTCGTCATGCTGACCGACTCGGTCAACGGCAAGAAGAACGACGGCAAGGCGAAGGAGTCGGTCCAGGTCGTCGACGTGGCCCAGCTGCTGCTGGACTCGGTCAAGACGCCGGTCGACCCGTCGGACGAACCGGAGTCCGAGGACGCTCCCGAGCCGGAGCCGGCGAAGTAGCCGCTCTTTCCCGGACGTTGACGACGGCCGGTCCCCTCCACGGGGGCCGGCCGTCGGCGTCTGCGCGGCGCGGCGCGGTGTGGCGCGGTGTGGCGCGGCGCGGTGTGGTGTGACACGGCGCAACACGGCACCTGGGACCGCCTTGGACGCTCCACGGCAGGGCCGGGGACCACCCGGACGCCCCGCGCCCCGGGGCCGTAATCCGCTTGCCCGGCACCGGAACGCCGCCGACCATGACGGCATGGACGCCGAACACGACGGCATGGACACGCCTCCGCTCACCCTCCGCCCGGCCGTCGCCTCCGACGCGCCCGCGATCGCGACCGTGCACCAGGAGTCACGGCGCGTCGCCATGCCGTATCTGCCACCCCAGCGCCACACCCACGACGAGGTCACCCACTGGATCCGTGCGTGCGTGCTGCCGGAGAGCCGCACCGTCGTTGCCACCCGGGGCCCCGAGGTCCTCGGCTACGCCACGCTCCGCGGCGAACTCCTCGACCAGCTCTACCTCCGCCCCGACGTCCGCCGCACCGGCATCGGTACCCGTCTGCTCGCCGAGGTCCGACGCCTGAGCCCCCAGGGGCTCACCCTCCACGTCTTCCAACTCAACGCCGAGGCGCGGGCGTTCTACGCCCACCACGGATTCCGGGTGACGGCCGAGGACGACGGCAGCGCGAACATGGAGAACCTGCCGCAGCTCACCCTCCGCTGGACCCCGGCCCCGGCCCCGGCATCCCCGCCGGGGTCCCCCTAAGGGATGTCACAGGTCAGCAGCAAACGACGCCCAGTCCCCCAGCCCGGCCACCCGTTTCCCCACGGACCAGGTACTTTCGAAGGCGTGGCTGGATTCAGGATGGGTCGCGGACGGGATGCCCGCCCCGCGCAGAACGGACAGCAGGGGCAACAGGGGCAGCAGGCGCCGTACGGGCAGCAGGGGCCGTACGGACAGCAGCCCCCGCCGCAGCACGGGCAGTGGCAGCAGGCCCCGCAGCAGTACGGCGGCGGGCCGCAGGGACCGGCGCCCGGGCAGTACGGCGAGCCGGAGTACTTCGGCGACGGCGGCTACGAACCGCCGCAGCAGTCCTACGCCCCGTACGGCGGCGACAACAACCCCGGCAGCACCCGGCAGTTCAGCATCGGCGAGGCTCCGGACGCCTACGGTGACCACCCCGACCAGTACGGCACCCCGGACAACGGTGGCTACCACGCCGGCCAGGGCTCCGCGCCTCCGGCCGGCCCCCGGCTGCAGTGGCAGCAGCTGCTGTCCGGCATCGTGCTGCGCCCCGACGCCACGTTCTGGCAGATGCGCGACCACCAGGTCTGGGGCCCGGCGCTGATCGTCACGTTCGTCTACGGCCTGCTCGCGGTCTTCGGCTTCGACAAGGCCCGCGCGGACGTGCTGAACGCCACGCTCTCCAACAGCATCCCCTGGGTGGGGATCACCGCCGTGATGTTCATCATCGGCAGCCTGATCCTGGGCACGGTCACCCACACCCTGGCCCGCCAGCTCGGCGGCGACGGCGCCTGGCAGCCGACCATCGGCCTCTCCATGCTGATCATGAACATCTCGGACGTGCCCCGGCTGCTGTTCGCGATGTTCCTCGGCGGCGACTCCACCCTGGTCCAGGTCCTGGGCTGGCTGACCTGGCTGGCCTGCGGCTACCTGCTGACCTCCATGGTCAGCAAGTCGCACGACCTGCCGTGGCCCAAGGCCCTGGGCGCCTCGGCGATCCAGCTGGTGGCCCTGCTGGGCCTGCTGAAGCTCGGCACGCTGTAACAGCACGCTGTAACACCACCCCGGCCACCCCAAGGGCCCGTCCCGGAGCACCCCGCTCCTGGACGGGCCCTTCTCGTCCTACGCGCCTCGCGTCTTACGCACCTCTCGTCCCACGCGCCTCTCGTTTCACGCACCTCTCGTCCCACGCGAAGAGGCCCCGCGGCCCCACCGGAGCCGTGAGCCCCCGAGAGCCCCCGAGAGCCCCCGAGAGCCCCGGAAAGACGCTTCAAGACGCTTCACGACGCCTCAAGACGCACCAAGACACCGGAAGACGCAAGACCGAGCCACCACCCGGAAAACGCACGAGGGAGCCGGCCCCTCGGCCAACTCCCTCATCCCCCGGCCCACTCGGGCACGGCGCGCCTCAACCCCGTCGCCCCAACGCCTCGCCGACCCGGACCGTCACCACCCGGGCCACCGCCGCTGGACCACCGCACCCGGACCGTCACCGTCCGGGCACCGGCTCAGGCGTCGAGAACCTGGCCGTCCCGCCGTACGACCGGCGGCTCGACGCTCCACGGGAAGTTGATCCACTCGTCCGTGCGCTTCCACACGTACTCGCACTTCACCAGCGAGTGCGACTTCTCGTAGATCACCGCGCTGCGGACCTCCGCCACGGTCCCCACGCAGAAGTCGTGCACCAGCTTGAGCGTCTTGCCGGTGTCGGCGACGTCGTCGGCGATCAGCACCTTCTTCTGTGAGAAGTCGATCGCGTTGGGCACCGGCGCCAGCATGACCGGCATCTCCAGGGTGGTCCCCACCCCGGTGTAGAACTCCACATTCACCAGGTGGATGTTCTTGCAGTCCAGCGCGTACGCCAGCCCGCCCGCGACGAAAACACCGCCGCGCGCGATCGACAGCACGATGTCGGGCTCGTACCCGTCGTCCGCGATCGTCTGCGCCAGTTCGCGGATCGCCCCGCCGAACCGCTCGTACGTCAGGTTCTCCCGCACGTCACTCACGTATCTCTCTCAGACCTTCTGTGTCCACCGCGAGGCGCTCGCCCTCCCCGCCCCGCTCTGCCTGCTCACACCTGCGTACGGTGAAAGTTCTTGAACGACCGGGACGGAGTCGGACCCCGCTGCCCCTGGTAACGGGAGCCGTACCGCTCACTGCCGTACGGGTGCTCGGCCGGCGAGGTCAGCCGGAACATGCACAGCTGCCCGATCTTCATGCCCGGCCACAGCTTGATCGGCAGCGTGGCGACATTGCTCAGCTCGAGCGTCACATGCCCGCTGAACCCCGGGTCGATGAACCCAGCGGTCGAATGCGTCAGCAGCCCCAGCCGCCCCAGCGAGCTCTTGCCCTCGAGCCGGGAGGCGATGTCGTCGGGCAGCGAGATGACCTCGTACGTCGAGGCCAGCACGAACTCGCCCGGGTGCAGGATGAACGCCTCGTCCCCCTCCGGAACGACCTCACGGGTCAGATCGGGCTGCTCGACAGCGGGGTCGATGTGCGGGTAACGGTGATTCTCGAACACCCGGAAGAACCGGTCGAGGCGCACGTCGATACTGGACGGCTGCACCATCGACTCGTCAAAGGGGTCGATACGCACCCGACCAGCATCGATCTCGGCCCGGATGTCCTTGTCTGAGAGAAGCACGCACAAGAGGATACGCGCCCGCACCAGGCCCGCCGCACGACGAGTGGCCGGTACGACGCGGGGCCCGGCCTCAGCGAGACCGGGCCCCTTCACGACGCTACGACGCCACCGGCACCAGGCCACCGGCGTCCTGGCCGGCGACTAACGCTTCGCGTGCGCCACGGGCACCGAATGCCGCAGCCGGGCGCAGCGCGGGCAGCGCAGCAGCCGTCCAGGACCGAGCCGGTCGGTGGTCTGCATCGGGAACGAAGCGGTGCTGAACACGTGGCCCTCGGCACAACGTACGACGGTGCGCTCCATCAAGTCCCTCTCCCAACTACGCGGACAACGAAAGCCACATTAGGGGATGAACTGGGCGCGCTCACACGCGGCACTCCGATGCCCAACGGTACGCCCCAACTCCCGCCCCGCACACCCGCATCCCACCCCGGACCACGCCCCGGGCACACCCCGGATACACCCAGAAAACGCCACGACCAGCCCCCGGAACGGCGCCTCGGATGCACCCCTGAGCCCCTCCGGAGGAACCCCACTCACCACCGTGAACCCGCTCACAGAACCGGCCGGGCATGCTCCATGCACCACAGGCCGGCAATGGGGTAGAGTGTGCGACGATGTTCCGCTCTCGATCGAGGCGGGATTACGCGGGTGTAGTTTAATGGTAGAACATGAGCTTCCCAAGCTCAGAGCGCGGGTTCGATTCCCGTCACCCGCTCCATATGGAAGCCCCAGGTCAGGGACCTGGGGCTTGTTTGTTGTCTAGGCCTCTCCTGGGTGGGCGTGCCCTCCGCGTGCCCCAACTCCCCTCTACGGGTCGCACAGAGAGGGGCCGCACGACACCGCTGAAGCCACGCGTCGAGCAGCGTCTCGAATCCCGAGACGGGATTCCTGTGACCTGCACCACTAACGCGTCAAGTGGGTGTGAACTCACGTCTGCAAAGAGGGCGGTTTCCGGGCTTTAGGTAGCGCCCATCAGTAGCTGACTGGCCTACTGGAGTTCAGGTCTACGAGGGGGAACGTATGGAGTCGAGCGGAACGGAACTGGCCGAGGCGTTAAGGGCCGTTCGGGAGGGCCTCGCAGCAGCACAACGCGATGGCGAGGGGTCATCTCTCCGCTTCAAAGTCAGTGATGTCACGCTCGAACTCAGCATCGAGTTGCGACACTCGGCGTCTGCGAGCGGCGGGGTCAAGGCTTTCGTCGTCTCTGCTGACACACGTGGTGAACGGACAAAGGCGGAGACACAAAAGCTGACCGTGAATCTGCAGGTGGATCGGCCAGACGAGAACCTCATCGGGGATGAGGGACGCGGCTTCGATCCCCTGCCTGGCGAAGTGCCGCTGGGCTGAGGGCCCGAGTGAGCGCACACCTCCGCCAGCGGGCCGTAGAAGTCAGCAATCCCCGTGACAAGACATTCGGTTCAGGAACCATCATCGCGCCTGGCCTCGTGCTCACCGCAGCCCATGTCGCATGTCGCCAGGGTCCAGATGGTCAGCCTGTGCTGGTCCGTGCCCTCGACGGAGGACCGGCAGTCAATGCGCAGGTGACTTGGCATGACCAGGGCCTCGACAGCGCCATCCTGCAAACCGATCGGCAACAACTCGGTGTGGACGTACCGATCGTGAGGTGGGGTGAACTCACCTGCGAGCATCCAGCCGAACGGCCTGTCTGCACAGCAATCGGTTTCCCCAGGGCGATGCGGCGACGTTTCCTCCGCAGGTCACCGGAGGTCGTGGTCAGCGATCCCAAGGTCGTCAACGGGTACATCTACCCGACGACGGCGGCCCGGTCCCAGCGTTACGCACTCGAAGTGAGTGACGCACGTCCATCCGAGCCCACCCTGTGGCAGGGGATGTCCGGTGCCGGCATCTTCTGTGAGGGACTTTTGGTAGGTCTGGCAACGCAGGCACCCGAGAATTGGGACGCATCGCTCCTCCTGGCAACTCCCATCTCGTGGCTCCTCGCAGCCGAAGGCTTCGCCAAATCGGTCAGCGCTGCCACTGGACTGCCAGCCCAGCTTCAGCCTGCCGATCTACAAGCACTTCTCGACGACACCCCTGACCCACGACTCTCTGCTTCCTACCTGCTCTCGGCCCAGGCCCAGGTCGTGCCCATGTCAGGGCTAGAAGAGCAGTCCGAACGCTTGGCGCAGTGGTGTCACAGCGGACGCCGGATCGACGTTGCCGCGGTCACCGGCACCGGTGGCGTCGGCAAGACTCGGCTCGCCAGCGAATTGCTACGCCATGTGGGCGAGCCCCAGACCAGCATCGACTCACCACGGCCCTGGGCAGGCGGGTTTCTCTCCGAAACGCCGCTGCGGACGGCGCAATACGAGGCCCTCACCACGGCGAACCGACCGTTGCTTTTGATCGTCGATTACGCCGAAACGCGCCTCGCTCAGGTCGACGAGCTGCTGAACATCGTGAGCAGCAGCGGCGGCACCGCTCAGCCCATTCGGCTCCTGCTGCTGGCCCGCGATCAAGGTAGCTGGTGGCAGCCGTTTCGCCGTTCGCGCCGGGGCACTGCGTCGATGGGGGCGGGTCTCAGTGTAGAGGTGAACGACTGCATCGACGCTGCCGCCCCTGGATCTGCATACGAAGCCGCAAGGAATGCCTTCGCGGAGCGCATCCGCGTCTTGAAGGGGGCAGGGATTGAGGACGACTGGGATTCCGCGGCAGCCACACCGGCAACGCCAAGGCGCATTGCGCCGCCCGAAAGACACTCCAGCGTCCTGACCTTGCACATGAAAGCTCTTGCGGATCTACTCGCCGAGATCAATCCAGCATTCGCCACGTACGGGCACCCAGTCGACGTGCTCTTGGCCCACGAGGAGCGCTACTGGCAGCGGATTGCCCGTGCTCGCGGCCTGGACGGGACCTTCCAGCGTCAGCCTGGTCTCCTGCGCACCATGGTCGCGACGCAGAGTCTGGCCGGTGCCGGCGATCGAGCACAAGCACGAGCAGCCATCGCCGCGGGATTGGAAGCCCATCACCATGGACTTTCCACAGGCGCCGGTCCAGATGCCCATCTCGTCGACGCCGTTGAGGACATGCTCGCTGTGCTCTATCCGTCCGGCAGCGGCGCGCGGTGGGGGTCCATCGGCCCGGATCTGCTCGCCGGAGAGGTCATCAGCGAGGTCGAGGAGGAAAGCGACCACCAATTCATCGCCAGCCTCCTCCAGCATCCGTCGCTGGCGCAGGAACAGCGGCAGCAGGGACTGACAGTTATCTCTCGAGCTGCTGACGCTCAACCCATACTCGCAGTGAGTGCCGCGAAGGCCGTCGCGGAGGCACCTGATGTACTCCTCTCGCTGGCGACTCACGAAGTCGCCGATCAACTGGGCAAGAGTTCTGCGCTGCAGTGGATCACTGAGATCAAGACAGCGGTAGAGCACCGGGCGCAGCAAGCCGCCACAGACCCAGCCCTCTCCAAGTGGGCGGTCAGCATGACCCAGCACGCGTTGAACAGGCTTCGCACCAGATCAGCTGCTGCAGCCGAGCCAGCGCCCCTCACCGGGCCCCCAGACTGGGCAGACGTCCATGCCGAGGCCCAGCAGGTCCTCTCTCTGCTGCAAGACGGTCGGTCCCGCGCCATCCGGTACGGCCTGAGTTCCCAGGACGACTCGTCTGGTTCCTCCGAGCGCATCGCCGACATGATCGCGCAGCTCAGTTGGATCATCGGCGCGCGTGTCGACGCAACCGTTGTAGAGGACACCTTCGGGGGCAAAGTGGAGTGCCTTGCTGACAAGCCAGTGGTCATCGGCATCGCCAATGCCTGCCACGCCATTGCTGGCGTCCCCTTCGACGACAGGCACACACGCGCACTCAGCGAAGCAGTAGACCGCGTGGTCGCCATTGCGAGGAGCGTCCGAGCATCAGAATCGAGACCCCGCCCCTCCCCGCCTACGGGCCGGGTCGGCCAGGGTGGCAGCTACATGTCGCTCGGTGATTTCCTCCGTCTGCAGGACGATCGCTACCGCAGCGGGCCGGAAGACCCAGACGAGTAGCCCATCTACTTCCCCGGGGGACGACGCGTTGTCGCCCCCCCGGGGAAGTTCAGGCTTCCTTGGCGATCTGTCGCTGAGACGCCGCCTTATCGCGCGCAGCTCGCACCCTAGCGTCGATGCCCCCAGCAACCTCCTGCTGCCGCTCGTCAGGAGAATGCTGGTAGATCATCGCCGCCTTCTCCGAGGACTGGCCGGCCCGGACCATCGTGTCCTTGAGCGTGGCTCCGGCCTGGGTGGACAACGTATGCCCGGTGTGGCGGAGGTCGTAGAAACGGAAGTCCTCCGGCAGGCCGGCCTTGGCGCGGGCTCGGCGCCATTTGCGGCCGAAGGTGGAGCGCCGGAAGGGGGCTCCCTTCTCGCCGACGAACAGCAGACCGTTGAAGTCCTTCTCGGCGAACCAGTCGAGGTGCCGCTTCACCTCGATATAGAGGAACGCGGGCAGATAGATGGTGCGCACGCCCGCATCCGATTTGGTGTCGCCCTCGACGCGTCGGCCGGTGGTCAGCTCTGGTGCCGCCTCGCTGACCTTCACAGCGAGGGGTTCCAATGTGACGCTGGGCCGTCGCAGCGCCGCCTGCTCCTCCGGCCGCATTGGACCGTACGCCCCGAGGTAGACCATCAGACGCCACCGCGGCCCCATGGCGTCCGCGACCGCATCTACCTGCTCGACGGTGGCCGTCGGTCGCTCCTTCGCCTTCTCCGTGCCGGCACCCTTTATGCGGCAGGGGTTGCGGCGGATCAGCTCGTCGTCGGCCGCCGTCTCCATGATCGCCTTGAGGAGCCGGTAGGACTTGGCGACCGTCGTCGCGCCCGTTGCCTGGAGTCGCTCGGCACGCCAGGTGCGCACACCAGGCGGCGTGATCTCGTCCAGGTCCATTGCTCCGAAGACGGGCAGGATGTGCAGCCGCAGGAGCCTGCGGTAGAGCTCCTCCGTCGTCGCCGAAAGGCCGCGCTCGTCGACCCATTTCAGCGCGTATACCTCGAAGTTGACGGCGCCGGCGTCGGGGTCGATCCAGTGATTGCGCTCGATGTCGGCCTGAGTGAGGGTCAGCCAGGTCTGCGCATCGGTCTTCGTGGAGAAGGTCTCCGGGGCGGTGCGGCGGCTGCCGTCCGGTGCCCAGTACCGCGCCTGCCACCGACCAGAGGGCAGTTGGCGGACGGTGCCGAACTCGCGCCGCCGCTGCGGCTTGCGGCCCGCCATCAGGCCGCCTTCCGGTAGGAGGACCGCGCCTCGCGGAGGGACGGAACGGTCCTCTCCGCGATGTAGGCGTTCAGCGCCGCATCGGGGATACGGACGTGTCGGCCGACCTTGACGTACTGGATGCGACGCTCCTGGATGAGGCGCCGGATGAAGCGGACGCCGGTCCGGAGGCGCTCGGCGGCCTCGTCAACGGTCAGGAGGGCACCGGCATCGGGTGTGATCACCTCCTTCCCAGCACGCAGGGAGTGGGCGGAGGCATGGGCTATTGCCGGTTGGCGCAAGGGTTGAGTCCTCGTCTGGCAGGTGTGGTGCGGCAACACCGAACTGCCGGGTCGTTCTGGAGGGATGGGCGGTGAGATCTCCCAGCCACTGAGGGTTTGCGGGCTCAGGGCAGGAGGCGAACAGGGACCGATCCTGGACGGCTCAGTCGCGCTGCTCGTCGTCGGGGTATTCGCCGGGCGGCGGGGCGTCGTAGGGCCCTATCGCGAAGTTGGCGATGGCTTCCTCGGCCATGGCGTTGGAGACCATGACGTCAGCTTCCTCGCGGATGTCGGGGTGTTCGGCGAGGTAGGCGTCCAGGGCATCACGGGCCCGCGTAAGGCTGACGCCGGCCCGCTGGGTCTCCCGGAAGGCGCGGACGACGTCGTCGATCAGCTCCATGGCCCGTGCCTTCGCAGCGAGCTGCGGTGGACCGACGAGGTTCTGCAGGGAGACGCCGAGCACCTCGGCGAACCCGATCGCCTCGTCGAGGTTGATCCGGCGCTTGCCGTTCTCGATCCGCCACACGGCGGACGGGTTCATCTCGTACCCGGCCTCAACCAGGCGGTCCGACAGGGCGTTGGTGCTCCACCCACGCGCCTCGCGTTCGATCCTGAGCCGCAGGGCAACGTTCTCCTCGCCGCGGAGCAGGACCCCCTCGTCCAGCTCGTCCTCTGCCACCACACACCTCCTTTCTGCCTTGGCTGCGCTGCGGGCTGCATCGCCCCTTAACTGTAACACGGATTCTGCAATGCGCAGAGAGCTTCTGCAATCTGCATTCATGTGGCATGCTGGTACCCCCGCCACCCCCACATGACCGCAGGAGACCGCTCGGATCCACGAAAAAAGCCCCCGGTGCCTGCCAGCACCGAGGGCTCAAGCGCAAACCTCACCAACCGCCCATCCCTGAACGATCTACCTGCATGGCCGGGGTTGCCGCCCCGATGGCCCGCAGTTGAGGAGCTCTGTGCCCCACAGTACGACCCCGCCGCCGCACCTGTCACCCGCCACGGGAGCGGCACCCCCTTCGCCGGTCGACGCCTCCATGCAGCCGCCGCACAACATCGACGCCGAACTGGCCGTTCTCGGCGCCTGCATGCACAGCCGCGAGGCCATCAATGAGGTGCGGCCCGTGCTCGGCGACGGCGCCTTCTACCGGCCCGCCCACGAGACGATCTGGCGCGTCCTGCTCGCCCTGCACAGCGAGGACAACCCGACCGACCCGATCGCCGTGAACGACCGCCTCAGCGAGCAGGGTGACCTCCAGCGCGTCGGCGGCCCGGCCTACACCCACCAGCTCGCCGGAGCCTCCCCCGGCATCAGCGGCGCCACGTACCACGCGTCGATCGTGCGCAAAAAGGCAGACCTGCGCCATCAGCTCGCCTCCGGACTGCGCATCGTCCAGCGCGCCCAGGAACCGGGCGCCGATCCCGATGCGATACGCAGCGAGATCGAGGCGGACGTCCGCGCCGAGCGCGAGCGTGCGCTCGCCTCCGGCCAAGGACGCCTGTCCCGCTATCTCGTAGACGGCTATCGGTTCGTCAGCGAGACCGGTGCAGAGACGAAGCCGCTGTGGGGAACCCCCGAGAAGACCGCGTGGGCTTCTGGGGAGAGCCTGATGATCGTCGGACCGCCAGGCGTCGGCAAGACCACCCTTGCGCACCAGGTGATCCTTGCCCGCCTCGGCCTCCAGAACACCGTCCTGGACATGCCGGTCACCCCCAGCAAACGGGTGTTGTACCTGGCCATGGACCGCCCCCAGCAGATCGCCCGCGCTATGGCCCGCCGCATCGACCCCATCGTCGACGAAACGATCCTGCGGGACCGGCTCGCCGTCTGGCAGGGCCCGCTGCCCGCCACCCTCGACAAGGAGCCCGACCTCCTCGCCGACTTGGCCGCCGCGCACCAGGCCGACACCATCGTGATCGACAGCCTGAAGGACGCGGTCAGCACCCTGGTCGACGACGCCCTCGCGGTCGCCTTCCACAACGCCCGCAGCCGCGCTCTGCGCAACGACGTCCAAATCATGGAGCTGCACCACCAGCGCAAGGCGGCAGCCGACGCCCCACGGGGCCAACGGCCCAGCCTCGACCGGGTGTACGGCTCCACCTGGCTCACCTCAGGTGCCGGCAGCGTCCTGTTCATCGCCGGGGAGGCGGGAGACCCAGCCGTGACCGTCCACCACCTCAAGACGGTCACCGGCGAGATCGGCCCGCTTCAGGTCATCCACGACCACGTGCGCGGCACCACGACCGTCGACCCCGCTCTGGACCCCTCCGGGCTCCTCCGGGCCCACCCCGGCGGCCTGACCACGCGCGACCTCGCCACCATCCTCAGCGGCGAGCCAACGCCCAGCCGTGGCGCCGTCGAGAAGGCCCGACGCGACCTGGAGCGGCTGGTCAAGACCGGACAGGCCACCAAGGCCGAAGGCGTCGCCGGAGGCAGCGGAGGCGGGCAGCAGGCCCGCTACTACACCGCGGTCCGCCACATCACCGCTGTCTCCTGAGGCCACCGCACCGACGCTCGGACCGTTCACGCGACCGTACACGCGCCCCCTGCGCGAACGTGCCCTCACGAGGCCCTCGCACCGTTCACGCTCGCGACAAAACCCCAGGTCAGGCGATCACGCGACCGTACACGCCGTACACGCGACAGAGCGTTCACGCGCGAGCCCCCCTTTAGAAGGGGGCTCGCGTGTACGCCCCCCTCGTGAACGCCGTGAACGCCCTACCTCTCCAGCCCGCACCACCCTGGAGCACCACCCACATGCCTTCCACTCCGGCCTCCCTGCCGGGTACCGCCACCATCCGCTTCGGCATCGCGCTGCTCGGCGCGATCGGCTTCGCGCTCTCCTACGACGCACTGCGTCAGATGGCCCTCGCCATCCACATCCGCGGGCCGCTCACCTATGCCTTCCCTCTTGTGATCGACGGGTTCATCGCCATCGGCATCTGCGCCCTGATCATCCTGCGCACCGCACCGCTGCGCTCCCGCTTGTACGTGTGGACGCTCGTCGGGACCGCCACCATCACGAGCATCTGGGCCAACGCACTACACGCCATCCACCTCAACCACCGCACCCGTCTTCACCTGGACGACGTCACCGTAGGCGCGCTCTCCGCCATCGCTCCCCTCGCCCTCGCCGGAGCCGTCCACCTCTACCTAGTCATACGCCGCCACCTCGCCACCCAGCGCCAGCAGCCAGAAGCAGCCACACACAGCCACGTCACCCCCGCCGACCACCGCAGCGGCGCTGACGGCCACCAGCAATTCCCTCACTCAATCGGCAAGCCCGAGCAGCCAACGGCCACATCGGAAGCCCCAGCTGACGATGTGGCGGAAGCCAGCACCCATCATGTGGCGGACGACGAGGCCCTTGTGCCGGAATCCCCGGTTCGGCCCTCCAAGCCCAAAGGCCGACAGCCCAGCGCCACGACCGAAGCGCTCATGGATATCGGCCGCACCGCGCCGCTGGGACGCAACGGCCGCGTCTCCCGCCGCCACATCGAGGCCGCCATCCGGGCCAAGGGCTACCCCATCGGTAAGGACCGTTTGAACGAGGTCAAGGACCGCCTACAGGCCGACCTCGACCGCGCTCTCGCCGAGGCCGCCTGAATTTCCGAGCCGCACCGTGCCTACGTTCAGCCCCTCGTCCTCGCCCTGACCCGGCATGTGACGCGAGGGGGACGAGGCACCCCAGGCCGCCGACCCCAAGGAGAACCATTCCGTGCACGACCAGCACCCCGAGCCCCCCACCGACCAGCAGGACCTGACCACTACGGTCACAGACGGAGCAAGTTGTCCCGGGAGCAATGCTCCCGGAGTTCCCGCCCCGCAGGTGGCGGGAGCGGACCGACGCCAGGAGGCGCCGAACCGGCAAGCTGCGGCCGAGGACGGACCGCAGCCTGGAGGGGAACGGCGGCCCGAGGCGCTCTCGCCGAAGCGTCAGCGCGCCCGTCAGCCGAAGCCGCTCAAGCGCCTGCACCAGCCCAGCTGCCGCATGAACGAGCCCGAGTACGCGCGCTTCACCGCCGCAGCCGCCCACTGCAAGATGACCAACGCCGCCTTCCTCGCCTACGCCGTCGACAAGGCCGCCCGCGACCTGACCCGCACCGCCTCCGAGATCGCCACCGAACGGGAAGTCCTCGACGAGATCTTCGCCGCCCGCCGGCACCTGGGCCGCATACACGGCCTCTTCAACCAGGTCGCCAAGGCCCTCAACTCCGGCGCCGACGCACCCCACCTTGACGCCACCGCACACGCGGTCCACAACGCGGCCCGCCGCATGGAGGACGCCACCGATGCCCTGCTCGCCCACCGTGACGGTGGGGCCCCGGCGTGATCCCCAGCATCCACAAGCGCGGCAGCAAAACGATCGGTCTGATCCGCTACCTCTTCGGCCCCGGCACCCACGAGGAGCACATCGACCCGCATCTGGTTGCCGCCTTCGACCCGCTCACCCCGGATCCCGGCCGCGACCTCAGTGCCACCTATGAGCAGCTACAGCGCCTGCTCGACCAGCCCGTCAACGCCCTGCCCAAGAACCGTCGCCCCGACAAGCACGTGTGGCACATCTCCGTGCGGGCCAGCCCCGAGGACCCGGTGCTGTCCGACGAGGACTGGGCCGCCATCGCCCGCCGCACGGTCGCCGCCACCGGAATCGCCCCCGAGGGCGACGAGCAAGCCTGCCGGTGGGCGGCCGTCCGTCACGCCGACGACCACATCCACATCATCGCCACCCTGGTGCGCGACGACGGCCGCCGCCCGCGCCTCCACAACGAAGCTCGCCGCGCCCAGACCGAGGCTCGCCGTATCGAGGCTGACTACGGCCTCCGCCGCATCGCTCCGGGCGATGGCACCGCCGCCAAGCGCCCCACCAGCGTCGAACGCCACAAGGCCGAACGCCGCGGCCAGGACAGGACCTCACGCGAACTCCTTCGTGAGCGTGTCCATCGGGCGCTGTCCGGGGCGATGAGTGAGGTCGAGTTCTTCGACCGGCTCGCTGCCGAAGGCGTGCGGATCAAGAAGCGGATCGCGCCCTCCGGCGACGTCCTGGGCTATTCGGTCGCCATGGTCGGCGACCGCAATGCCGACCAGGAGCCCATCTGGTTCTCCGGCTCCAAGCTCGCCCCGGACCTGTCCCTGCCCAGGATCCGGAATCGGTTCGCCGGCGCATCTGACATGCCCGAGCCTCCGGCAGCCTTGGAACGCAGCGGAGCCTCCGCACCGGTCCGCGCCCGCCACTTCGCCGCCAAGGCCACCGACTGGGTCCTGGCATCGATGGCATCAGACGACGACAGCGCGGCAGCCGCCCAGCTGATCGGGGTCGGCGAGGTCCTCGACGCCCTCGCCCAGACCTCGCTCGGCCCCACGCAGGCCGAACTGCGGGAAGCCGCTCGACACTTCGAGCGCGCCACTCGCTCCCACATCCGCGCCAAGAATGAGGAGATGTACGCCCTGCGCCGCGCGGCGAACCAGATCGTCCACTCTGGGCTCGCCCTCGGCCGCGGTCAGGACGGTGCCGCCACCGCCCTGGTCCTCGACGTCATGTTCCTGGCCGTCATCACCGCTGCCCGCTGGCACGCCGCCCGAGGCCATGCCCAACAGGCCGAGGCCGCTCAGCGGGCCGCAGACCGCCTACGCACGGCCTACCAGGCAACCGCCGCCGGTCCACTGGCCGCCATGCGCGCCTATGGACAACGTCTGCCCGCCTCGGCCCGGAGCCGCCACGCCGCCACGATCCGCGCTGTGCTCCCCCACCTCGCCGACCGTCTCGACGTCGAGCCTGGCAGGGACGCGCTGACTGCTGTCCTCGACCAAGCCGAGCGCGCCGGTCATGACACCGCCGCCCTGCTGACCCAAGCCGCCTCGTCCCGCGAACTCGACAGTGCTGAGTCGATCAGCGAGGTCCTGGTCTGGCGGCTGCACCACCTCGGCTACATCACCCCGCCCGCGCCCGGGCCACAGCGTCCGCGTAGCAGTCCCGCTACCGTTCCTGCCCCAGCGGCAGCCGTCCGCCTGGAGACGCCCCGGCCGCGACGCCGTTGACTGGCCTTGATTGACCCGCGCTCACGACGAGCAGTGGCGAACTACATCGGCATTCGGCCTGGACCGCCGTTTCGGCCGCACCCCTGTGACGGTAGGGATTCCAGGCTGCCGGCTTGACGGGTCGGCGGCTGGTACATGTCTCCGAGGCCCATGCCCCCCACCAGTTCCTGCATCAGCAGCTCGAACATGGGCTCCTGGTCGGAGAAGAGAGGGGCAAAGTGCCCGAAGACCTCTAGCGCGATCTGGCCGTAGAGCGACCGCCAGCAGCTCAGCATCACCACCATCGCGCCAGGGGGAAGGTCCACGCCTGTGTCTGCGCTGTAGTCCAGCATCTGCTGCCGCAGCCGCGGATCCATCTCATTCTCGGCGAGAACCGGATATGGGCGCTTCGCCCAGAGCTGCACGAAAATCGAGCCCCAGACGGCGGCAAGGCGCCGTACCCAGGCGCTGGTCAGCTGAGCATGGGCATCGCCGGCGGCTGTGGACGGTGTACCGAACAGCAGGTTGAATTCGGGCTGGTGCGTGAGTGCCCAGTTTCGGAGCCTCCGCACCGGTTCGATCATCCGCATCGCGAAGTTGTCTTCGGGATGGGAATCTGCTGCGGCCCGAAGGGCTTGTACCAGGTCATCGACGATGTCCTCCGAGACCTGGTACACGATCTCTGGCAATCCGCCCTCGAAGTGGTGGTAGAGCGCAGCAGGGGTTACACCGACGCGTCGAGCGATCTCGGCAAGGGTGAGGGCATTGATGCCCTGGTGAGTGATGATGTGGCGAGCAGCGGCTCGCACCTCCGCGGACATCTGAGCTCGCATCCGTTCCCGGCGCTTCGGTGTCCCCATTCGCTCGGCCCTCCTTACACCTTGCGCTCAGGGAGGACGCTACGTCATCGCGTGTACGAGAAGTCGATGTGGTTGCCGAACACGGAAATCCGTCCGCGGACCACGAAGTGCCCTGAGCTTCGGCTGGGCCGGCTGTACAGGAGCTGACGGCGCCGAGGCCAGCCGGCTCCTCAACGGCCGTTGCACTCCCTGTACGGGACGCTGCTATTGCCCGGAAGTACTGGATGGGAGGATCGAGGTCTGGCTGCACCTGGGGTCCTGCGACGCGAAATTGTACGAGTTGACCCCAGGGCACTCGTCTGGATGGAATTCGGAGAAAAGGACCCGATGAGTCCAGCGCCATCTGTCACCAAACCGTTCCATGTAGCTGTACGACGGCTCCCCGGCGCTCTGCCCTGCCTCCGCAAGCTCTGCCCATCTCCCTCGTACCGTCACCTTCTGCAGGCGGCCGGAACCAGCATCGTTCAGCGTTGATGACTCCGAGCTGGCGAACAGTTCATCGACGGCCTCGGCACACGTGCCCGGGGTTGATTGCTCCAGCTTTGCGCGGGAGTCCACAGTCATGAGGGCGCACAGCGTCTCCCCATCGCCCTTCCGCAGCGCCTCGGACGTCGCAGCCCACGCATCGCGTACGCCCGCTTCGCCTGGCTGAGCCCCGATCTCGGAGACGGAGTCTCCGTCTCCCTGCGTGGCCCAGTAGACACCGCCGCCTGTTCCAGCCGCCAGAAGGATCACGATCGCGATCCACCAGTGGCCGCGGCCCCCCTTCTTTGTCGTGTGATGAGTAGTGGTGTTGATGTCCCGGCCCGCGACCGTGCCCGAGTTGTCCCCGCCGATCGATGGGCCGCTTACCGGATTCGTGATGTCCCGGCCGGCCATCATCGCCCCGTCGCCTGCGGTGAACATGATGGAGGGAGGATGCGCAGGAGGCGACGGCACGGGCCGCGCCTGATCGGGCTGCGCTTCGAAGTTTGGTTTCTGTGTCATGAGTTGGGGCTCTCCTCTCCAGCGGATACGTCGCGAAGGTCAGCGCCGGAGAGAACGGAGCCGTCACCCGCAGCCATGTGCACACCCTCACCGGCGTCGACGTGCGAGGAGCCATCACGAGGCGCTTGGGCATGTGACCGCTCGATGCTTCCTTGAGCGAGGAGTGAGCCACGACCGGCGCGCATTGTGATGACCGAGGGCGAGCTGTTCGTGGTCCGCAGAAGGATCACCAGCGGGACCACAGCAGAGATGACACCCGCGATCGCTCCGCAAACGCTCGCCACCTGGTCGGCCTGATCCAGATCGCCAAGGAGTGCCCAAGCGATGAGGCCCACGGCTACGAGCGCCCCGAGGCACACCAGGCCCCAGCACAGATTGCGCTTCCACATCTCTTCTCCCCGCGTGCGCAACGATTCCAACTAAATGGGCTTTAAAAAGTAGCGCACCTTTAAGATCCTTTCCTTAGTTGCGTGCACCGAGAGGGACGCTTGGGCGTGAGCATTCTGTGGCTGCCGCAGTAAACGCCGGATTTACTGCGGCAGCGCCGATACCCTCCCCTCGACTCCCTCCAGTGACCTTGTCGTTCGGTCACTCACCAGGATCGCGATGGCGCGAGGTGTACGCATTACTGCGACAGAGCTGAAGGGCGGACGGGTGGCGATCGAACAGGCAGCCGTGCCGGGGAACGAGGGCGCATTACGATTGCCGCGTGGCCGAGTCGTGCCACTGTCCGCCCCGACCCCGTCGTACGAAGTTGCGGTCGAGCGGTACCTCACCGGTGCGGGCATCGCGAAGTCCTCCGCACGGATCTACCGGATCTCGCTCACCACCTGGGGGTGGATGCTGCGCGGCGAACCGGCACCGACCGGACCGGCCCGCCGCGGCGCCAAGCCCACCCCCTTCCAACTGGCCGCGCTCAACAACCCGGAGCTGCCGCCGGCGCTCGCCGAACTCGCCGCGGCACGGGCGGACGAGATGGACGCCGACACCGTCAATCGCGAACTGTCCATCGCGCGCAAGGCGATCCGCTGGTGGCAGGCCCAGGGCTGGATCGAGGCCGACCCCACGATCGGGATCGAGCGCCGCCCGGCGCCGCCGGACCTCACGAAGGCGCTGTCCAGGCCCCAAATCACCTCCCTATGGCAACTGGACGCGCCCGTGCGGGAGAAGACGTTCTGGAAGCTCCTCTATGAGAGCGCGGCACGGGCGGAGGAAATCCTGTGCCTGAACATTGAAGAGCTGTTCCCTGCCGACAACCGCGGACGCGTCGTCTCCAAAGGCGGCGCCATCGAGTGGATCCACTGGCAGTCCGGCACCGCCCAGCTTCTGCCCCGCCTCATCGCCAGCCGTACGCAGGGCCCGCTCTTCCTCACCGACCGCAGAGCCCCTGCCCGCACGCCGAGCCTGGACATCTGTCCGGCCACCGGCCGCGCGAGACTGTCCTACCGCCGCGCCGAGGAAATCTTCGAGGAGAGCACCCGACTGCTGGCCAACCCCCTCGCCAGCCCCGACGACTTCGACGAGCTGGAAGGCTGGACACTGCACCGGCTCCGCCACAGCGCTCTCACCCACGACGCGGAGGACGGCACGTCCACACCAATGCTGCTGGCCCGCTCACGGCATGCCTCCGTGCGGTCCCTGGAGCGGCACGCACGCCCCGGCGTCGACGCCGTCGCCCGGCACGTCGCAGAGCGTGACCCTGCCGCGCGTCGCCAGACGTGACACCCCAGGCGGCTCGTACGCCAGGCCGTAGCGCCGCAGCACGGCCTGACTGCGGGCGCGTCCACTTCAAGATCATCCCGTGGCCCCACGCTGGGCTTCTCTCGGCGATCCCCTGGAAGGGCACGGCCGGACGTCGTCGCCGCACCCGTCGCCCAGCGCGACCCAGCTGTACGGCGCAAGGGGGCTGAAGGCCAACTATTAGCGGCTTGAGGCTTACCTCGGCGATACCCGTTGATCACGACCGCCCCGACACCGCCGGTGTGAGCAGCTCCAGTGCCTCCTCCCACCGGAAACGGTCGGCCCCGCCGCCGGCCTTCGGCCGATGAGGCTCGCCCCCACCTATCAGGACACCCATCTCGCGCAGCCGGTCCAAGCTCTGCCGGTACGCGGGGTGGGCAGCCTGGGCCGAGTTCAGGTACGGCAGAGCCGCGGTGGGGATACCGAAGCCGTACGCCTCGCACAGGATGCCCACGGCCAGAGTGTCGGATATACCTGCCGCCCACTTGTTGATCGTGTTGAACGTGGCCGGCGCGACCGCGATCGCGTCGGCGGGCGGCAGGGGGCGGGGGTCACCGGGTGAGCGCCAGGCCGAGCGGATGGGGTAGCCGGTCTGAGCCACCACAGCGTTGGCGTCGATGAAGCCGAGTCCCTGCGGGGTAGCAATGACACCGACGTCCCAGTGCGCTTCCTGGGCAGCCGTGATCAGCTTGCCAACGTCACCGGCGATTCCGGCCGCGCACACGACGACGTACAGGAACCGCTTCTTGGTCTGCTGGTCAGGCTGATCGCTCACGCGGGGAGTCCAAGCTGTTGGCAGAAGTGATGCAGTTCAGCCACGGCACGGCTGAGGTCCTTCCCGCTCGCGCAGAAGGATCCGGCTTTCCCCTGTCGCCTCTCAGGCCCTACGCAGGAGACAGCGTGGGGTCGCCGGCTAGCTGGCGAGGGCTGCATCCAGGTACTCCTGCACCGGCCCGAACAGGCCGTACGGGACGTACTCGGGGATCTGGCCGTGGGTCACCCAGGCAAGCTCGGCCAGTTCCTCGGTGTCCGCGACGTGCGCGGTGCCGCTAACCACTTCGCAGGCGGTATAGGACATCAGCCTGCCCGTTGCCGGATGGACACGCTCGCCCAGCAGCTTGACGGCGGAGACGTTCAGCCCGGTCTCCTCCTTGGTCTCCCGCACGGCTGCGTCCTCGCGGGTTTCGCCGGGCTCGACTTCGCCGGCCGGGAACTGCCAGGAGAGCTTCCCCTCACTGACCCGGCGCCGGACCATCAGAACGCGTCCTTCGTGCACGATGATGGCCGCTGCAATGCCGGGTCGCTCATCGGCTGTCTGCTGCGTCACGTCTGCTCCTCCAGGACGGCAAGCACGGGCGGAAAGATCGTATCGACGGGGATGAAACGGGTCACCGCGTTTCTGGGAACCCACATCACGTCGATGTTCTCGACGGCATCGGAGTTGGTGGCCTGGCCTGCGAGGTACTCGCACAGGAAGTATTCGCACAGGACGCCGGTCATCGGGTGAAGCCGGTTTCCGAGATGCTGCCGGATCGCGCAGTGCACGCCGGTCTCGTCCAGCGTTTCTCGCAAGGTCGCCGTCTCGGCCTTGGCACCTGGTTTGATCACGCCTGCCGGGAACTGCCAGCTGAGGCCCGTTGCGTCATCGTCTCGTCGGCAGACCAGTAGCACCTCGCTGTCACGGATGACCACGGCGATCGCGACGCGCAGGGCTTGCGCACCTGCTGGGCCGTGTGCGGACGGGCCCCGTTCACCGGAGACCAGGAGCGCGAACCGCTGTCGTGCTGTTGGCGGGGCCTTCTCGTGGACGGTGTCGAGGAGCTGTTGCATCTCCTTGCGCGGCACTACGCCTGGGTCGGAGTGCCAGGCCGCCACGGTCCGTACCGCGATGCCGAGCCGGGCCGCGAACTGTTCATTGGTGAGGCGCAGAGCGGACTGCAGCAGGCAAGCATGGCGGCCATTCCAGAGCTCGATCACATCCACCTCTACCCCTCCTTCGCCGCCGTCCTCAGTGCAGGAACTTGCGCACTGAAGGTGCACTCCCGCTGCACTGGCGCTTCATGGCTGTCCCGTAGGTGACTCGGAAGAATGATGGTTGCCAGGGCCGAGTGAGCCGCAGGAATCGCCCTGAGCGGCCAATCCGACTGCGCTCCAGAGCGCCGGTTGACCAAAGGGAGAGTCTAGGTGAGCGACCCCAACGAGTAGTCGGGACAACGCACTTGGCTGAAACGAGCCCCTGTTTTCAGCCCTATCGTGCCGCCTTCCGGCGTCCACCATCCGGGGGAAGGTGCGAGCGCCCGGTCGAGCAAGTGGGCGCCGGTAACCTCAGCTACCTGGCGGCTGATGTGCCGTCAATCCCCATGCATACAAGCCGAAAGGGACTCCATGGCTGAGGAACAAGCACACCCCGTTGAGCGCACGCTCGTCCTGCTCAAGCCCGATGCCCTCGTGCGTGGCCTGGCGGGAAGGATCCTCACCCGGTTCGAGGAAGCCGCGCTGAAGATCGTCGGCACCAAGATGAAGTGGATGGACGAGGAATTCACCCGGCGGCACTACTTCGACCTGGAGGAGCGGCTGGGATCGGACGTCTACCGCGTCACGTCAACGTTCATGCAGCAGGGGCCGGTCATCGCTCTGGTGCTGGAAGGGTTCGACGCCATCGCCACGGTGCGGAAGATCGTCGGCAGCACGTACCCGAACGAGGCGCCGGCGGGGACGGTGCGGGGCGACTTCTCGCACTACAGCGCCGCGGGCAGCATCGCCTCGGGCAAGGCCGTGGCCAACCTCGTGCACGCCTCCGGCAACAAGGAGGAAGCGCAGCAGGAGGTCGAGCTGTGGTTCGACAAGGACGAGCTGCACGACTACAAGACCCTCGCGGAGATCTACACCTACTAGCGGCGGGTTACAGCGTCACCACGGGGACGCCGATGCGTTGAGCACCACCAGTGCACGACCGAACTTCAGAGGGGAAACCATGACCATCCAGACCCGCCTGGCCTCCGCCGAGGAGCTGGAGTCCGTCTTCCAGCGCGAACTGACGACAGACCGGTGGGCCGCCACCGAGACCGCGTACGCCCTGGCAGTACGCCACCGCGACCTGGGAGACCGGCCCAAGTCCCGTGAGTGGGTACAGCAGTGCCTGCGGCTCCTGGAAGGCTTCCCCAGCGACACCGAAGAGCAGGTGGCCACCAGCCGAACCTCGGTGGGCGGTGTCCAGCTCCCCACCTACCTGCACGAAGGCGTAGTCCGGGAACGCTTCGGCGACCTGGACTGACCAGTGATCCATCCGGCGGGGTGGTGAGCCGGGCCGAGTAACGGCCCCACCGCCCCGCCCTGACCCACAACCGCATAAGCAGCAGCCGCCCGAACCGGCTACCCACCCCCTTGGCGCCGGTCCGGCTGGCTCAGTCATGCCTGATTCAGGAGGCGATACCCCCATGCCCATCGAGATCGAGATGCGTGCCCGCTTCGGCAAGGAGACCCGTGACCAGCTCGTCGACCGTCTGAAAAGGGACGGCGAGGACCTGGGCCCCGACGACAAGCACATCTACTTCTACGTACTGCCGGACCAATTGCTGAAGGTCACCGACAACACGGCCGCCGGCACCGCCAAGATCACCCTCAAGGGAAGCAGGATCGGCCAGGGCGCCGCATTCGCGGAGACGGAGTTCGCCATCGCCCCGGCCGACGTGGGCGCCGCGGTGAAACTGTTCAACGCTCTCGGGTTCGAGGAAGCGATGCACGAGGCGTCCAATCTCCGGCACAACTTCCGCTTCGACGGTGTCGAGATCGCGGTCAAGTGGAGCGAGGCATGGGGATACCACGCCGAATTCGAGGTCCTGCTGGACGACGCCGCTCCCGACGCCGCTCGTGCCGAGGCAGCCGCCAAGATCACGGACGTCGCCGATGAGCTGGGCGTCACCCTGATGACCGAGCAGGAGCTGGCCGAGTTCACCGCCGCCTTCGAAGCCGCTGAGAAGGAACGCAAGGAGCGCGAGCGGCAGGCCGCGCCGATCCGGTAGGAACACGTCACCGCGGAGACCACCGAGGGGGTGGGCACTGATGAGCACGACCCCAACGACCGCAAGCCTGATCGACCTTGCTGCCCGAGGGCAGCTACCACTTCACCAGTACATGGACCGGGCCACCATCGACTGGATCACCACCCATCGGCCTGACCTCCAGCCCTCACCGCAACCGGCCCTTCGGCCGATCGCGCAGTACCTCCTGCGGCGGACCGGACTACCACGCGACTGGATGGCCGAGCCCCGTCTGTACGAATCGATCCACGGTGTCCGGCACGCCATGCGCACCGCAACACTGGCCGCCGTCCTCGCCGAGGCGAACGGCTTGGACGACGCCGACACCACCACCGCCATCGTTGCCGCCGCCGTCCACGACTGCCAGCGCCATCACGACAAGGACGACCGCGGACACGGGGAACGCGCGGCGATATGGCTCGCTGCCAATGCGGACACCGTCTGGGGCCGCTTCGACCTCACGGCCACACCGCGCCGCGTCACAAGGGCCGCCACCGCCATCCGACTGCACGACGTGCCCTACGGCGCATTCAGCCCCGACGACCAGGCCGACTACCTGCGGGCCCAGATCATCTGCGACACGGTGAAGGCCGCCGATGCCCTGGACCGATACCGCCTGCCGAAGACCAGGTGGTGGCCGAACGCCCAGCACGTCAAAGAGCCCGCCTTCGACACGTTCCGCAGCCTCGCTTTCGACCTCGTGACCATCTCCGAGAAGGCCCACCTTGCCGGTGCCCACAGCCCGGCGGCCGTCCTGTACGCGCTTGCAGAGAAGGAGCTGGCGTGACCATGGACTTCCTCGACGCCTACCACCTCTGGGCCGACGCCCACGCTTTCTACGACACCACCCTCATCCCCAGCCCTGCCGACACAAACGACCCGCTGTCCCGGCAGTCGGCAACCTGGGACGAGCGGCTCGCCGCCACACCGAATGGGCCCCTGCTGCGGCAGAACTCCCTCTTCGACGCCCTCAACGGAAACGGCACACTGCACCTCCTCCACGTCACCCACGCCCTGGAGCAGATCAACGAGCAAGGCGTCCTCTACCCGTCCGGCGGCTGCCTCGTCGGCAGCATCTACTGCGCCCCGCTCACGGCTACGGACCGGGGCCTGCGGATGCACAACCTGGCCGCGTACGTCCTGACCAAGGAGGCGCCGGCCTTCCTGGCCAAGCTCGGCGTCACCGACCGGGTACCCACCCCGCTGATCTTCGAGATCAACACCCCACCGCAGGCGTACCAGGGCCTGGCGGGAGTGGACTATCTCCGGCTGGGCCTCATCCACTTACGGATCTACTGCCACCTCGAATACCTGCTGAGCAAGAGCGAGCGCCACCGCTTACGCGAGACCATCGTGGCCAGGGTGAAGAACTCCGCCGCCTTCCTCGCCACCGCGGCGGCCGTGGCCTACCGAGGCACGCGCATCGCCGCCAGGCCCTTCCTCGACCTGCTCGACGAGACCATCCCCCGCTTACCGATCCTCGGCTACCTGTACTTCGAGGCTCTGGCGGAGTACCTGATGCTCCACTCAACCTCGCAGCCCACACGACGCCTGGCTGACATCGGAGAGCTGAACAACTGGCTCTACAAGGAGATGCTCTTCGCCTCCTACCCGAACATGGCCAGCAAGTTCGACCTCGCGAGGTTCCGCCCCAGGCCCAGCCAGCTGGCCGACCTCATCCACCAGGTCGACCCGACCATCGAGATCAACCACGCGACCCACTACCTGGTCGAACGCATCAGCCACCTCGTCGCAGCCCGGCTCTTCGCCCCCGGAGAGGCCCCGGAAGCCTGGCACCACAAACGCTGGGAATTCGACGCCCTCTCCACCCAGCTCGGCCCCCTGCTGGGCCACCTCATCCACCGGGAACTGCGCACCTTCGGCCGCTACCCCGACTTCTACTTCTACTTCGACCAGTACAAGGCCCTGCAAGCCTGGAACTACTGGAACCACATGGACATCGTCGCCCCGTTCAACGGCACGATGCCCAAGGGCGAGATCGGCATCAACCCCGCCTACCCCAACCTCGACTACCGCATCTGGCGCGCCGAACAGGACGACGCCGGCCACCTCCACCCGGCCGAGCAGCTCTCCCTGACCATCGCCCCGCGGCTGGTGGACATCAAGTACACGCTCATGCGCAACAACCAGTGGACCGCCCCGGCGCCCAGCGCCGCGTAACCCCCACTGCCCTCACCAACAGCTGCTCTGCTGCCTCTTCTTCCCCAGGAGCCCCGCCATGAGTTACTTCGGCATGCCCTCCGTCGATCTCCTCGGCGAGCAGATCGACGCCCTACTGGGCGCCCCCTCCACCACCCACGGCCTGGCCCGAGCACTTCGTGCTGCCGCCTGGGAGATCGAACTCCACCGCTACCACCACGCCAGCCAGCGCGCCTGGCCCGACGGCCGCATCGACCAGAAACCCTCCAAAGTCCAGATCGGCGGCGGAACCCACCGCATCGAGGACTTCTTCAACATCGACGCCGTCCCGCCGGCCGACCTCCTCTGGGACGTCCGCGAAGGCATCCCCCTGCACGACGACACCGTCGAGCTGATCTTCTCCGAGCACTTCCTGGAGCACATCGACTACCCCCGCTCCGCCAAGAACTACGTCCGCGAGGCTCACCGCGCACTCACACCGGGCGGCAAGATCATCACCGGCGTCCCCGACGCCGCCTTCGCGCTCAGCCAGTACCCCGGACCGCTGAACCCCACCGACGAGATGGTCGAGCGCTGGTACGCCAAGCGCGACTGCCGCAACGACATCAACACCCGGCTCGACCTGGTCAACCTCGTCTTCCGGGACCAGGACGATGACCCCAGGTACACCCCGCACCTCTGGGCCTACGACTACGAGAAGCTCGTCCAGCTCTTCACCGAAGCAGGCTTCGCCACCGTAGAGCCGTGGACCTTCGACCCCACGATCGCAAACCCGAAGCGTCGCTGGGGCAGCGTCTACGTCGTCGCCACGAAGTAGCGACGACGTAGACCACCGATCACCCGGATAGCGACTTCCCCGGCCTCACTCCCCCTGGGCTCTGCCGTACCGACAACGGTCGGCATGCGGCGCCCACCACGCACAGCCGTCCCCGCTGAGGGAGGCATCCCCCCGTGAATCACGTCGGCCTGCCGCTCAGGGGCTCCCCTCGCCTCAACCCCCGGTCTGAAGAACCGTCGAAGGGTCTCTGTCATGCGCTGCCATAGCCAAAGCTTCCTTCTGGTCCGCGATCCGACCTCGGTGCCGATCAGCCGTCGCCGTCTCCAGGATCTGGTGAAAAAGTGGGGGCTCCGCCTCGACGAATCCTCCGATACCGCATTGACCGTCATCACCTCGGAACTGGTCACCAACGCGGTGCGGCACGGCACCGGCACGGTACTCAGCATCACGGTGTCCGCCAACCTCAGCCGACGGCGAATCCTCGTCGAGGTCTACGACGGTTCGCTCGTCCTCCCTGTGCCTCACTGGGCCGATTCCGAGGACGAATCCGGGCGCGGTATGGCACTCATCGACCGCCTGTCCCTCTGCCACGGGGCCGAGCACACCACCTGCGGCAAATGCGTCTGGGCAGAGATCGCCATGCCCCCACAGCGAGTCACCCGTCAACGGCTCATTCTCCGCCCTCGACGGGCCGCCCGAGCTATCGCCCGCCGTTTGGGCACAGCCCGCCAGCCCCTGACGACCGTACGTGCAGGAAACCGTGCTGGTCACGGGCGCCGTTCGTCGGCTGTTACGCACAGATCCTCAGCCCTGCGGCCTGGTCCCCGAGCACCCGCCGCAGATCCGTGACACCGGGGTGGCCCTCCGTGGCTGCTGAGCTCGGCGGCCTCTAGGCGGTGGATACCTGGACCGGGCGTCGCTCCCACGACGTGGACAGCGCCCTATGGCCAAGGAAACGGGATACGACACAGTCGTGCGTCCCCCCTGGCACGATCTCGCAGGCCCCAGCGGAAGAGCACCACATGGCGATCATGGTTGTTCGCTGACTATGACAGGCAGCTGCCACACCGGCGATGGGCGACGAGAGTCGTATCCCCCTCCGTGGCCTGCACAGGGCGCGTGGGGCCGATGTTCTCCCACAGCCCCTTCGCCGGCCGTGGGATCCATCCCCACCCTGCGTCTCGATGACTCTCCTCCGGATGGTGGTTGCACGCGTCCGGAAGGTGAGCCACCCCGTGTGGAGAGATCAGAATCCTGTCGGGAGGAGCAACGCGCTGTTGCCCGACCCGCAGGGAAGCGGCTGTGCCGTCGGCCCGCGGAGCCGAGCCGTCTGTTGGGCAGTCGCAGCCTTCCCCGATGTACAGATCACAGCGGTCACACCTCTTGGCAGCCATGCTGGCCATGGTGACATCTACGTCTGACAGGCACGTGTCGTTCTCCACATCACTGCCTATCGCCCGTGCTCATACCGGTACCTAACCAAGGGCCCAAGGTCCCTCAACGAAGCTGGCAGGGGTCATCCCGGCCCCTGAAGGCAGTGCTCGCAGCGTGCACCGCGGGATCGCCACAACTGCTCCCCAAAGCGGCCGGCGAGCGGGGCGTGGCTGTAGGGGACAAGGCAACGCGAGTAGGCCAGCCCCGGCGAGGCATACCGCCGTAGCGCCGAAAGGTGATCACACTCCACCAGTACGTCAGCCGCCAGCGGTGAGCTGAACCAGCGGCCAGACGACAGCGATGCCCTCAGGCGATCTTCGAGAGTGGTTCACGGCTGGGGTTGCCCCAGCCCACTCACCAGGTAACGAGCCATCGGAGCAGTAGCCCTATTTCGGGGGTTCTCCATGAGACGCCTGGGACTTCTCACCGAAGCCGACGGTACTGCGCCTTCTACACGTCAACGTCAGCTGAGCCATCCGCAGTGAACTCCACTGTCAGACCTCGCTGGTAAACAAAGGAATAGGGTCATGCGTTCGATTTAAGGGGTGGCTCATGTACAACGCTCAGGTCCTAGTCGGCACTGACATGCACATTCCGCAGGCACTATTCCCCCCTCGACCTCGTCCCCCTATCCTCACGATCACGCGATGGGGAGGGGCGCCGGTGGCGGCAGACGCGACGAGCTGGCAAAAGGAGCAAGTCAGCCGTGCTTACGTGCACGCGCTCGCCACGCAGGGCGGCTACACGATCTGCGACTGGAACGTCGACAAGGACGGCGTCGACATCACCCTTCGCTCGCGCGGTCTGATGGTGGACATCCAGCTCAAGTGCACGCAGAGCCCGCGTGCCGTCCGCGGCGGATACAGCTTTGCGCTCGACGTCGAAACGTACAACAAATTACGCAACCCAGAACGCTCTGCTCCCGGCCACCTCGCCTTGCTGATCGTCCCGCCGGACATCGGCCGCTGGGTGACCCACCAGCCGGAATCGATCGTCCTGGCCTGCCACGGCTACTGGGCCTCCCTTCAGGGTATGGCCGAGGCGAATAGCAGTGTCACCACGGCGATCCATTTGCCCGAACACCAGTCGCTCACGGTGAAGGCCATGGGCACCATGTTCGACGCGGCGCGCCGCATGACGAATGCCGCTGGCTGGGGGGTGAACTGACGTGATGCACAGCAAGCTCGACTTCGCTCCCGAGGAGATCCGCAGCTACCTCAAGGTCACCGGCTGGTCTCCTGTGTCCGGCGGGCCCCTCGCCGAACTGTGGAGCCTGCCCGGGCCGGCCGAAGAAGTCGTTCTGGTCCCGATGAAACCCGGTGCCCCAGACTTCGACAAGCGGTCCCGCATCCTCGTGGAGGATCTGGCCCGGATCGAATCTCGGACGGTGCACGCCGTGCACTCCGCCATCGCGACCATCTACCACGATGTCACCGACCTCAGGGCCTCCCACCCGTCCCTGAGCGACGGCTCCATTCCGCTAGAGGCTGGGTACGAGCTGTTCCTCTCCGCCAGACGCCTGCGCGTGGCATCGGCAGCAGCGGCGATCCGTCGTCAGGGGCACTTCCGCAACTTCCCCACCCGGGCCCGCGACCAGGCCCGCGAGGTTCGACTGGGCCAGACTCGCCGCGGCTCGTACATCGTTCCCATCATCAGCCAGGCCCGTTCTCCAGAAGACGTATACGCCCCTCAGCAGGAGCACATCGACATCCAAGTCGAAGAGACGCTCTTCGACCGGCGCGTCACCGCCACCATGTCCCGTGCCCTCGGTGTGCTGGAGGAGATGGCCAGCGCCGAAAGGGAACCCACGCCCAGCGAGATCGCCGACTCGGTCGGCGAAGGCGTCTCGTACGAGCTATGCCAGGCACTCAGCAAAGTGGTCAAGTCCGACTCCGTCGCCGCTCTAGACATCACCTTCAACTGGTCTCAAGTTGCGGCCCCACCTCCCGGTTCCTCGCCTCGCGTCGAGTTCAACGAGGCCGCGATCAACATTGTGAATCGCGTATCAAACCACCTGAAGACCCAGCTCTACACCCACGAGCACATCATCTACGGCGTCATCACCGACCTCAGCCGACGTCCTGAGGACGAGACCGGCCGGGTAGGCATTGAAACGCTGATCAAACGGCGCCGCAGGACGGTCTGGATCGACCTCCCTGACAGGAACTACCACCAAGCAGTCCGCTGCCATGACCTAGGCGTCCCGGTGCGCGTTCGGGGCGTACTCAGTAGCCCACCAGGCGGGCACGCCACCATGGAAGTCAGTGAATTCGGCCCAGACCCGTCGCTGGGCACGAACGAGTGAACGCCTCGGCAGCGAGCCACTTCGCGATGGATTGGGGTGCGCCCGCGCACGAGGGCTTGCAGTCAAGCTCTGCGCCTCGCGTATGGAACCGGCCACCTCGCATCTGCAAATCAGAGGCTGGGCCCTCCACACCTTGTGGCTTCCTCGCCATCAATGACCGATCGCGGCGGCACGCAGAGAGGTGCAATGTGCGCGTGCCCTATCCGTGCCCAACAGAGCAGACAATCACGGTCACTAGCGGTGCAATCACACCCGCTCCGGAGCCCCCGTCAGTCTGCATTCCTCCAGGCCAGGTGTAGTTCCGTCTCTCAAGCCCCGTTGATTCCCAAGCTCAGAGCGCGGGTTCGATTCCCGTCACCCGCTCCATAGTTGAGGCCCAGGTCAGTGACCTGGGCCTTGTTTGTTGTCTGGACCAGTTCAGGCGTCGCGCATCAGATCCGCACCAGAAGGCTCACCGGAAGGCTTCTGGTAGGCCTGCGGGCGCCGGCCGCGTGCTGGTGGGCTCGCACGATGGTGGAGTCGACGGAGATGTCCCAGTCGATGCCGTCGGCCGCGTGCGCTTCGGCCTGGACCTGCTGGAGCAGGCGTTCCCAGGTTCCGTCGGCTGACCACAGCCGGTGCCGCTCGTGGACCGTCTTCCACGGCCCGAACCGTTCGGGGAGGTCTCGCCACTGAACACCGGTCCGCACCCGGCGCAGAATCCTCCGGTCACCTGCCGGTGATCCCGCCACCGGCCACAACGCCTATTGCTGACCGGCAGGAACGGCCGCAGCCGTTCCCACTCGGCATCCGTCAGATCACCCCGCCCCATGACACGTAGAACGATCCGATCGAATGAAGGTCGCGTGATCGACCGGGCAAGTCCTAGCCGCCGCCCCGGGCGTGCGCGACGCCTCAGGTGACCGCGTCCGACGCGTGCTTCGCCATCGCGGCGAAGTCCTCGTACGGTTCGGGGTCCCCGCCGTGGCCGGGCCACCACTCGTACGCGGTCCACTCGCCGTCCTCCCCGACGCTGTCCGCGTCCAGAAGCCAGTTGCCGCCGCTGCCGCCCTCGTCGACGGAGATCAGCAGGCACCGCCTGAGTATCGCGGGCTCCTCGGTGAAGTCCTCCAGTTCCTCCCACACTTCGAGGAGGTCGGCCGCCTTGTCGGCGAACCACCCGATCTCCTCGACCTCCAGCAGGTCGAGGAGGCCGATCGAGTTCCAGCCGTCACTGGTCAGCAGGAAGTTGCGGTAGCTCGGGGGAAGGCGAACCCCGAGCCGCTCCTCGGCGGCGGCGACGGCCGCCTCGCTCGCCGGTTCGCAGCCGAGCCACCCGGCTTCCCGGTGCGCTTCGGTGAACCACGGTGCCCTGCGTTCATCCAGAGCAGCCCGGAACTCCTTCAACGCGAAGGACTTGGCGCTGTACGCGCTGAGGAACTCGCGCCACTCGGAGACAGTCAGTGGGGTGGTCGGGCACCTGACGGAACTCCTTCGGCGATGCGTTGCGATGATCCTGGCACCCGCCACTGACAGGACGCCCCGGAGGTCACGCCGCTGAACACCGGTCCGCACCCGGTGAACCCGGCTGCCTCACTACCCTGACCAACAGGGCACCCACGGCACACGACCGGGAGACCATGACGCTCGATATCGACAGCATCGACAAACTCCTGCATGCCGGCGTCGGCGACAAGGTCTACCCCGGTGCCGTCTGGGCCCTCGGTGACGCCACCGGCACAAAGGCGAACGGTGCCGTCGGGCTACTCGACCGATGCAGCCCGGCCGATGCGACTCGACACGATCTTCGACGTCGCCGGCCTCACCAAGGTCCTCGCCGTCCGGGCATCGATCGGCACCCTCGTCGAGGACGGGAAACTCCAACTGGACGAGCCACTGTGCGCCTTCTGGCCCGAGGTCAACGGCCACCCGCTCGGTCAGGCCACCGCCCATCACCTCCTGACGCACGCCGCCGGCCTCCCCCTCCGGGCCAACCTCAAGAACCTCTACGGAGGCGACGCCCAGGGCATCCGTGACGGAGTCCTCCACGAGGCCCTGCACCGCCCGCCCGGCGAGGCCGGGGGTAGCGGGCACCACGTGCCCGGCCCCGGCAGCCCGGCTACGCCAGGTCGCCGGAGGGCCTCCGTTCTGGGCCTTGTGGGTTACGGCGTTTCCGGTCTCCTGCTTGCGATGGAGGCGCGCCGCTGCCTGGACATACTGGGCGCTAAAGCGAACAAACAGCGATTTTTGGATTATCTCAGCAGTCAATCCGTATATCTGGTCGTTTGGGTGGACCTGTCGAGTACCAGATTCCTCCTTGCAACGTTCGAGCCAAGGAGGGGACACGAACATGGCTGACTGGAAGCAAGTCTCTGGCGGTCTCACGACGATCTCGGTCGGGTCCAGGACTCATGTGTGGGGTGTGAACTCCCTGGGCCAGATGTACCGGTACACCGGACACGACGCCAACCCTTGGGTCGGCATCCCCGGCAAGGCCGTGGACATCGGCGTGGCTGCCGACGGCACCGTCTGGCACGTCAATTCTGCCGGGGGGATCTACCGCTACACCGGGGATCAGGGCTCCACCGACTGGGTTGCCGTCTCCGGTGGCCTCACCCGCATCTCGGTCGGCTCCAGGACCCACGTGTGGGGTGTGAACTCCCTGGGCCAGATGTACCGGTACACCGGACACGACGCCAACCCTTGGGTCGGCATCCCCGGCAAGGCCGTGGACATCGGCGTGGCTGCCGACGGCACCGTCTGGCACGTCAATTCTGCCGGGGGGATCTACCGCTACACCGGGGATCAGGGCTCCACCGACTGGGTTGCCGTCTCCGGTGGCCTCACCCGAATCTCCGTCGGATCCAGGACCCACGTGTGGGGGGTGAACTCCCTGGGCCAGATGTACCGGTACACCGGACACGACACCAACCCCTGGGTCGGCATCCCCGGCAAGGCAGTGGACATCGGCGTGGCCGCCGACGGCACCGTCTGGCACGTCAACTCCGACGGCGCGATCTACCGCTACACCGGAGACCAGCCGAGCTGACTCTTAGCTGCGACCAGGAGGCCCCGGACGGCAAGGCGTGGCGGGACGATGTGGAAGCCCCTGGAGGCTTAGCAGCGTTGCGTGCGCAATCTGACGGTACGGCGGGCTCCTGGAAGCCATCCTTCATCACCGACCGGCAGCCAAAGACGCCACACCACAAGTGTCGCGAACGGCCGTGCCCCATCCGTGCCCTTCAGCCCGGTCAACACCGGTCACGAGGGGCACGACGGGACACCGCAGGACGACGCAGGCAAGCAACATTTCCCCAGGTCAGCGCCGAATGATCGTCCCAGGCCCCGTTGATTCCCAAGCTCAGAGCGCGGGTTCGATTCCCGTCACCCGCTCCATAGTTGAGGCCCAGGTCAGCGACCTGGGCCTTGTTTGTTGTCTAGACCGGGCTAAGCGTCGCGCACCAGATCCGCACCAGAAGGCTCTCCGGAAGACGCCTGACGGGCCTTGCTGCGGGCGGCCCGCACGAGGTCGTCCAGCCCGCTCGCGACTTCCTGCTGCCGCTCAAGATCCGAGTGCTGATAGATGAGTGCCGCCTTCTCCGAGGACTGGCCAGCGCGGACCATCGTGTCCTTGAGGGTGGCCCCGGATCGCGTCGCCAGTGTGTGACCGGTGTGACGAAGGTCGTAGAAGCGGAGGCCCTCCGGCATGCCGACGGTCGCCCGTGCCTTGCGCCATTTCCGCGGTGATGGTCCGGTCCCTGCGCTTCTCCTCCTCCTTGGAGGTGAAGAGCGCAAGTTCGGCCACCTCGTCCACCAGGACGACAACGGGAGGCGGACGCAGATCCTCGGCCAGGTCCCAGATGTCGGCGGCGATCTCCGCGTCGGGGACGTCCACACTGATGCGCTGTTGTTCGCGGATGAGTTGATAGACGGACTCCATGTGGGACACCAGCGCTTCGAGCAGTTCGAGAGCGGTGTCCTGGTCGTCCGCGAGGGCGGAGAAGCGGCGGGCGAGCGGGAACAGCTCAACACCCTGCTTGCAGTCGATACCGACGAGTGCGACGTCCTGAGCGGCGAGACCGGCCACCAAATTGCGCTGGTAGACGGACTTGCCCGACTCGGTGGCCCCGAGCGTGAGTCCGTGCGGGACGGTCCGGTAGTCGCGGTAGTGGACCGATCCGTCCTCCCGCAGCGCGACGGGGACACGCATCGGTGCGCGATCGACCTTGGCGGGCATCTGCACGCGCCGGAGAACGTCGTAGCCCGTCATCCGCACTTCGACGACGCCGGAGCGGATCTCCCGGGCGGTGACGCCGTACACCCCGAAGGAGTGCCGGAGCCGGTCGGTGGCGGCGGAGACGTCGAACGCGTCCTGGCCGGGCCGGAGTTTGAGCCGCAGGACGAGCCCAGTACGGGTCGGCCGGAGGCGGAGGATGCGCGGGGCACGCGACTCGGGGGCCGGGCGGTCGGTCATGCGGGAGAGCGCGAGCCGCCAGCGCGGGGGCGGGACGGTCAGACCGCAGGCGTCCATCGTCGCCGCCCCTCGTCAGCGTGTACGCATGGTCCGCTCCTCGGCGCGCGAGCAGCCTGACGGCTCCCCATTTCGCGCGGACATGAAGGCCGTGGGCAAGCTGGGGGATTGGGAAAGCCGGACCGAGGCGAAGGTGCCGGCGCCGGCTGAGATCGCGGCACGCCTCGGTATCGGCGAGGGTGAGCTGTGCGTCCGCACCGTGTACGAGTTCCTCGCCGACGGGAAGCCGGTGCAGCTGTCGACGAGTTGGGAGCCGTACGACCTCACCGGCGGCACGCTCGTCGTTCTCCCGGAGGGTGGGCCGCACGCCGGCGTGGGCGTGGTGAACCGCATGGCCGAGATCGGCATCACGGTCAGCCACGCTGTCGAGCAGCCCGAGCCGCGGCAAGCGGATGCCGAGGAAGCGTCGCTCCTCGGCATCCAGAAGGCCAGTCTCGTCACGCACATCCGGAGGACGTACTACAGCGACGAGGGACGGCCCGTGGAGACGGCGGACATCGTCGTCCCTGCGGCCCTGTGCGAGATCGTTTACGAGATCCCCGTCAGCCGCTAGGGGGCCGGGCGCTCGCCGCCCGATATTGCCGCACGCCCAGGGACCTGTCCGATGGGACGGGCGACTTACGGGCGCCCCTCGGCGAAGCTGACCGTTGGGTGGTCGCCGGGATGACGCGGTAGCCGGGGCGCTCCGCGGCCCCTCCAGGTCGCGGCCCTGTTCGAGGCTCTGACTATGCTGACCGCTGCGCGGTGGGTGCGAGACGGTTGCGCCACTCCGGTTGCTCTTGGGAGAGGTGTGGGTATGGCCAAGCCTGTGCGTGCGGCTGTCGGGAAGGTGTGGATCAAGTGCACTTTCTGTCAGGGCGATCTGTTTCGGGACCGTGAGGTGAAGCTCAACAGCTCCGGCATGGAGCTCATGAACTTCGGCTGGGCGAACGAGTCGGCGACCGGGCTGATCTGCTGGAGCTGCGGCTATGTGCACCTGTTCGTGAACAGAGACCTCGAACTGTACAAAGTGAAGAAAGACAAGGGCTGATGTAGGTCCCGCTCGTAGGTGGTCGGCGAGCGCAGGCTCTCCATAGGAGCTGTCCGGTGGGTCATGGGGTGACTCACCGGAGACGCCCCAGCGCACCAGAAGCGCACCAGTTGGGGCGGAGAACCACGGTCAAGAGGGGTTCGGCCCGAGGGTTCGCTGCCGTGCCGCGGTCAGCCGTTTCACCTGGTCAGCGCGCATAAGTGCGGCAAACGGCCGGTGATTCCCAAGCTCAGAGCGCGGGTTCGATTCCCGTCACCCGCTCCATGGCGAAGGCCCAGGTCAGCGACCTGGGCCTTGTTTGCCGTCTAGACCATTTTCGGTTCGACCAGCCCTATCCGCTGACGGAGGGGCCGACTTCGCGAACTCCCGCACTGACGCATGCACCTTGAGGGCCAAGCGTCTCGAATGGCGAGGCGCTGCTTCTGTGGCTTGGGTCAGCTGCGTCTGAGTTGTCGTGAGATTGTGGATGCAAAATGGGCCTGCGGTAAGGGCATTCGCCTGGCGCCTTGCCTGCGCTCCGGAGGGCGAACGCGCTCCGCCGAAAGCACAGCGCGGCGAAGGCAAGACCAGCATTGCTGACCGATCCTGCCTTCGCCATGCATAGTCTCTAAGACTTGATCCGTAATTCAGGCGCAGTCGATCTTGAGACGGTGGAGCGCAACCACGGCCCAGTTGGTCTGGTTGATCATGTCGCCGCTTCGGCAGTGCTGGCATAGGACCTGGAAGTCCTTGAGACGGGCGATGCCCTGTTCGGCCCGTGCCCGCCGCTTGGTGAACGCCTTGCTTTGCTGCGGCTGGTGATGACGTCGGGGAAGACCAGGATTTGCTGTGGGCGACCCATCTCAGCGAGGAGCCGCTGACCGCCGGCACCCCCGGCCCCCCTCCGCTGCCGCGCAACCCTGCCCGTGGCATCCAAGTAGGACAGCCCGTCCCCGCCCCGCTCGATCGCACCGCCAGCCCCGCAGTCGTCGCTCTTGCCCCAGTACGGCCCCGCACCACGAAGGTAACCAGATGAGCTATTCCGGACCTGAGGCCGGGATAGGCCGGCGGGTCAGCCGGTGACTGCGCTGCCGACGCGCTTGCCTTCGGCGTTGAACACGCCAACCATGACGGGCTTGGTGCCCCTGTCCTTCCACGCCATGTAGTGGGTGATCAGCTCATTGATCTTCTCCGACGCTGGTGTGCCTTTGGCGTTGATGACGAGGTAGGTGTAGGGCTCGTCGCCGTGGACGGTCGTGATGATCTGCTCCACACCGAGCGTGGGCCTGTCCTTGGGCATCAGGGATGCGGTGAAGGTGGCGGCGTCCGCGTGGTTGCCGGTGTCGTCGCCGGGCGGCTGGGAGGGCAGGGTGGCTGGGATCGCCTGATCACCCTGGGGTTCGGTGCTGCAACCCGCCGCCAGCAGACAGGCAGCAGCGGCCGCGGGCAGGGTCAAGCGTAGGGGTGTACGGCGCATATGGGTGCTCCAAAGCGGGCGGGCGGGCAGGGAACAACGCCCCGGCCCCGTACCGCGCGCCGGGGCATCGCTTGAGGGCTTTAAACCTTCACGGCGTCAGCCCGGTCGTTCCACGACCCGGACCCAACCCCCGAATAGTCGATGTCGGCGTAGTTCCTGAAGCAGTTACCCAGGGGCATGATCATTTCCGGGTCGGGCATCATGTTGCGGTAGTCGATGATGGGCGATCCGCCCATCTCGTCGTTGTTGCAGCCCGACGAGGCCCGGTCGCGGAAGTTGTATTGGCCGAGGGTCTTGACTCCGTCCTCGGACCACTGGAGTTTGCGCCCGCCGTAGTTCTTGTGCTGGTACAGGCACACCCACCCGAACGCACAGTTGGCAGCTGCCTTGGTATTCACCTTGCTGGTTGCAGCGGTCTTGCCCTTGGCTTCGGCCTTGGCTGTGTTGGCCGCGGTGATGTCCGCGCGCCCCTTGGGGGGAGCGTCGGGGAGGTCGCCGGGGTGCGCCTTCTTGTAGGCGGTCATGTCGGCGCTGGCCTGCGTGTCGGTGTCGAAGCACTTCACCGACAGGTCGGGGTACTCGGAGCACACCATGGCCCCGCCCCAGTCCTTGCCGAGGTCGATCTTCTTTCCCTTGTAGGTGGCGATGACCGGTCCCTTGCGGGCGGAGGCGTCGCGCTCACGGTCGGCCTGGTCGGCCTTGCCCGTGTTCACCTGCTCCGAGGTGAGCGGCCATTCGCTGGCCATCGCGGTCCCCGTCACACCGAGCGCCACCATGGCACCCATGCCCAGAACGGCGATGGTTTGAGTAACTTCAAGGAAAACTGCCCCAGTTGAGTGTCTCGCGACCATTAATCCTACAATTGGAGTGGTGTGGGCCGCAGGATTTTCCGTATCCAGACACGGTGCTGCGGACCGTCGCAGAGCGGCCCCGCGCTCGCCCACGATGAGGAGTCCGTCCGGTTCCTTCTCGGCGAACCACTGAAGGTGGCGACGCAGCTCGGGCACGATGAAGTCGGGCAGGTACACCGCACGTTTGCCCGCCCGCGACTTCGGATCGCCGATGACCTTCTTGCCGTTGGTCAGCTCCGGCGCGGCGCGCCTGATCCACACCACTCCCTCGTCGACGCCGGCGTGCCCCAACGGCGCGGCGGCACCTGGAACGCCAACTTTGCGGCATCGGCCGTCTCCTGCCGGGGCCGTGCTCGCCGCCCGCTCCACGGCACCAGCCCCAGGTCAATGACCTGGGGCTGGTGTGTTCTCGGCCGAGGAGGCGGTCGGGGGGTGCGGGCTCCACTTCTGCCCGCACACCTCGCCTCGCCGCAGTCCACGGAAGACGATCAGGTGCCGCAGCGCGTAGAGGCGGTCCTCCGCGACGTGGTCGAGGAAGCGGCTGGTGTGCTCCGGCGTCCGGAGCATCACGGGTGAGGGCTTCTCGCCGGTGCGCTTCCAGTGAAGGGTGCCAGCCGGCCACATGTCCAGCCAGTCGCCGACGGTGAGACGGCTGGTCAGGTCCAGGCCGTGGCTGAGGCGCCGCCGGGTCCCTTCGGCGTTCGGCAGGGGGGCCTTCTCCTCGGCTGCCTTCTCCGGCAGCTCGGCGATCTGGGCCTCAGGCCGACTGGATCGAGCTCAGCATGTTCAGGCGGGCTGCCCGGCGGGCCGGCCAGATCGAGGCCAGGACGCCGATCGCCAGGGCCAGCACCAGGAAGATCCCCAGCCTCCCCCACGGCAGCGCCATCTCGTACGTCGTCACCGACGACGCCAGCATGCTGCCTCCGGCCCAGGCCAGGAAGATGCCCGTGCCGATCCCGAGTACCGCGCCGAACAGGGAGATCACTATCGACTCCAGCCGGACCATCTGCTTGATTCCGGCGTGGTCGAGGCCGATGGCCCGCAGCATCCCGATCTCCCGGGTGCGCTCGAAGACCGACATGGCCAGGGTGTTGACGACACCGAGCACCGCGATGACGACGGCCATGCTGAGCAGCCCGTACATCATGTTGAGTGCCGTGGTCATTGCCCCGCCTGCCGCCTTGATGAATTGCTCCTGGCTTTCGACCTTCAGCAGGGGGCTGTCGCCGAGCGCGGCACGGATCTTCCGCTCCAGGCCCGCGCCCTTGCCGGGCTCGACCTTGACCAGTACCTTGTCGAGCTTCTTGGTGCCGGAGGACGGGAAGACGTCGGCGAGTGTGCCCAGCGCATCCCGCGCAGCGCGGGTCTGGGCGTAGATGCCGACGACCGTCAGCTGCTTCTTCTTGGTCTTGCCGGTGTCCGTGCCGACGTCGAGGGTGGCGCCGAGTGTGAGGCCGGCCTTCTCGGCGAACGCGTCGGAGACCGCGATCTTCCCGGGGCCGATGTCACGCAGCGACCCGGCGTGGAAATCGAGCTCCGCGGTCTTGCCGAACGCCTTGGGGTCGGTGCCGGTGATGGCGGCGGGCCCGCTCTTGGTGTCGAATCCCGTCGAGGTGACGGGAACGGCCGCGGCTACCCCGGGCACCCTCGCGACCTTGTCGGCCGCGCCCACTTCGAGACCGCCGCGGTGGAAGCTGTTGGAGACCGTGTAGTCGGCGGTCAGTCCCTGGGCGACCTGCTTGTCCATGGCCTGTTGGGTGGAGTACCCGGCGACGGTCAGAGCGGTGATCAGGGTGAGCCCGATCATCAGGGCCGATGCGGTGGCGGCGGTGCGGCGCGGGTTGCGCAGCGCGTTCTCCTTGGCCAGCTTGCCGGTGACGCCGTACCAGCGGGTGGTGACCTTGCCGGCCAGGGTGATCAGCGGCCGGGAGAGCAGCGGGGCCAGCACGATCATGCCGCTCAGGGTCAGCCCGGAGCCGAGCATCGCGATCTGCAGGTGCTCCTTGGAGGTGATCCGGAAGGTGGAGACGTGGAGCATCACCAGTACCCCGGCCCCGGTGAGCAGGGCGCCGAGCACGTTGCGGATCACCAGGGCGCGGGTGGGCGGCGCCTGGTCGACGCTGCTGAGCGCCTCGATGGGGGCGATCTTCGCGGCCTTGCGGGACGGCAGCCAGGCGGCCAGTACGGTGACGAGGACGCCGACCGCGAGCGAAGACTCAACGGTCGAGGCCGAGATGACCAGCGGCCCGTCGGGCAAATCGGCGCCGGTCGCGTTGAGCAGCGGGCGCATGGCGGCGGCGATGCCGAGACCGAGCACGAATCCGGCGGCGGAGGCGCCGAGGCCGAGGAGGGCGGCCTCGGCGAGGACGGAGCGTACGACCTGGCGGCGCGAGGCGCCCACGGCCCGCATCAGCGCGATCTCGCGGCTGCGCTGGGCGATGAGCATGGTGAAGGTGTTGGCGATGAGGAACACGCCGACGAACAGCGCGATGCCGGCGAACACCATCAGCAGCTTGGGGAGGAACCCGCTGTCCCCGGAGCCCCCTGAGGACTGCTCGGCTGCCAGGTCGGCACCGCTGACAACCCTGGCGCCCTTCTCTGGAAGCAGCGTTTGCACCCGGCCGGTCAGCGCACGCTCATCGGTACCGGCCTTGGCCGCGACCGTGATCTCGTCGAACTGACCGGCGTGGAGGAACAGCTTCTGCGCGGTCGGGGTGTCGAAGAGGGTGAGGGTACCCCCAGCGGCGACCCGCGGGTCGTCGGTGGAGACGGTACCGACCAGCTTCTTGGTCAGGGCAGGCCCGTCGATGGCGAAGCGGACGGTGTCGCCGATCCGGTAGCCGGTCTTCTCGGCGGTCCTGGTGTCCAGCACCAGCTCACCCTCGGCTGCGGGACCGCGGCCTGCTGTCAGCGGGAAACGGCTGTCCTTGCCGTCCTTGCCGGGCAGGTAATTGGTGGCCAGGTTCTGCCAGTTGTTGTCGGCGTTGACCGGGCTGCCGTCCTTGGCGGCCAAGGTGGCCGTGCCGTTGACGGTGGGGCGCACCGAGGCGACGCCGGGCAGCGCGCTGATCTTCTGCGCCAGCCCGGTGTCAAGGACGGTGATCGGCTTGCCTTCCGAGCCGCCGGGCCCGGAGGCGCCATCGGCCTGTACGGAGGCGGCCACACCCTTGAGGTTCTTGGCGGCGGCGTTGTGGAAGGAGCCGGCGACACTGTCGCCGAAGACAAGGGTGCCGGAGACGAAGGCGACACCGAGGAGGACCGCGAGTGCGGTCATGAGAAGTCGGGATTTGTGCGCAAGGACGTTGCGCAAGGCTGTACGCAGCATGTCGGAGCCAGTCCTGGAGGTACGCGGTCGGGATGGGGAGGCCGTGCGGGAGGGAGGCCGAACGGGAGGGAGGCCGAACGGGAGGGAAGCCGTGCGAGCGGGGGAGCCGTGCGAGCGGGACGCGTCAGCTCGTCCGTTCCTCGGTGTCGAAGAGCCGCATACGGTCGAGCACGGCCTCGGGGGTGGGGTCGGACAGATCGTCGATCAGCATCCCGTCGGCAAGGAAGACCACCCGGTCCGCGTAGGAGGCGGCTACCGGGTCGTGGGTGACCATCACCACCGTCTGCCCCAACTCGCGTACCGATTCCCGGAGGAAGCCCAGGATTTCCCCGCCGGAACGGGAGTCGAGGTTGCCGGTCGGCTCGTCGGCGAAGACGATCTCCGGCCGTCCGGCCAGCGCGCGGGCCACGGCGACGCGCTGCTGCTGGCCGCCGGACAGCTGCGACGGACGGTGCCGCAGCCGCTCGGAAAGACCGACCGTCCCCACGATCAGCTCCAGCCAATCCTGGTCGGGCTTACGGCCGGCGATGTCCGCCGGAAGCGTGATGTTCTCCAGCGCATTCAGCGTGGGCAGCAGGTTGAACGCCTGGAAGACGAAGCCGATCTTCTCCCGCCGGAGCCTGGTGAGTTGCCGGTCGCTCAGGCCGGACAGTTCGGTGTCACCGATACGAGCAGACCCGCTGGAGATCGAGTCGAGCCCTGCCATGCAGTGCATCAGCGTCGACTTGCCGGAGCCGGACGGCCCCATGATCGCGGTGAATTGACCACGGCCGAACTCCACGGAGACCGAGTCGAGGGCAAGGACGCGGGTCTCGCCCTCGCCATAGACCTTGGTCAGCTCCGCTGCGCGAGCAGCGACGTCCACGGGGGCCCGGAGGCCAGGGTTACGGGTGGCGGGCTGCGACATCGGGACTCCTCGCGGTGGTGCGGTGCGGAACTCCCGACCATCGTGGCCGCGGCCCACCCCCGCATGCGTCGCTCTGGGGTCGGGAATACGCCGCCTACCGAAGGGCAGACCCGCCGCGGCCGTGTCACCCGCACGGACCATGGCCCCTCTGCCCAAAGAGAGACCCGACGGCCCCGCCGGGGAGGGCTCAGCCCATGAGCCCGGCCTGGTGCGCCAGCAGCGCCGCCTGTACCCGGCTGCCGCACCCCGTCTTCGCCAGGATCGACCGGACATGGGTCTTGACCGTCCCCACACCGATGCCGAGGCGTCTGCCGATCTCCTGGTTCGACAGCCCCTTCCCCAGCATGACCAGCACCCCCCGCTCCCGGTCCGTCAGCCCCGCCAACCTGCCGTCCGGGGCGGCGGCCCCGGCGCCGGCCCCGCCGCCGCTCAGCATCCGCCGGACGACGGTCCCGGTGACGCCGGGCGAGAGGACCGCGTCCCCCGCGGCCGCCGCCCGTACCGCGCTGATCAGCGCCTGCGGCCCCTCGTCCTTGAGCAGGAAGCCGGTGGCGCCCGCCCGCAGGGCCCGGAGCACGTTCTCCTCGTCGCCGAAGGTGGTGAGCATGACCACCTGCGGCGCGGGGGCGAGGGCGACCAGCGGTTCGACGGCCGCAAGCCCGTCGAGTACGGGCATACGGATGTCGAGGAGCACCACATCGGGCCGGAGCTCGGCGGCGAGCCGGACGGCCCCGGCCCCGTCGGCCGCCTCGGCCACCACCTCAATGCCGTCGGCGTGCCGGAGGATCAGCCGGACGCCGTGCCGGATCATTTCCTCGTCGTCGGCGAGCAGCACCCGGATCGCGGAACCCGCCCCGGAGTCGGCGGAGTTGGCCTGGTCAGTCATGCGTCCTTCTCCCACGGGGTGGTTCGGTCGCCTTCTCGGTCACCATGGGGACCGAGAAGCGGTCGATCGCAATCAGGATGTCGGACCGGAAGCAGTAGCGGACGATCTCCAGCCGCTCGCCCTTGGGAATCCCGCGCGGGAACGGGTACAGACAGTCCGTGGCGGAGGCCGGCCGCGGCGGCTCGCGCCCGGCGGCGGCCGCGCGCACCCCCTGGTCGTCCGGTGCCACGGCGCGCTCCACCCGCTCCCTGGTCATTCCTACCCGGGGCTGCTCGGGGGTCCGGTGCTCCGAACCGCGGTGTGCAAAGGCCAGCAGCGCGACCCCGAAGAACATCAGCGCGCCCACCCCCGCCAGGCCGAGCAGCCCGGTGACGGCGCTGACCAGGCGCCGCTGGAGGGCGGAGAGCTCGCTGCCGGGCCCGTCGACGGCGGCCGGTCTGGCGTCGTATGGGTCCGTGTCCGCCGTCTCCGCGCCGGGCCCGGGGTCGGCGGGGATGTCGGCCGCCACGGCGAAGCCGCCACCGGGCGTACGGTGTGCCTCCAGGCCACCGCCGAGCAGCGCCACCCGCTCCCGCAGCCCGATCAGCCCGCGCCCGGTGCCGAGCCCGGTCGTGGCAGTGGGCGGCACGGGCGGCACGCCGTTGCGCACCGCTACCTCCACCCGCTCGTCGGCGTGCCGGACGGCGACGGTCACATGGGCCCCGGCCGCGTACCGGTGGACGTTGGTGAGCGACTCGCGCACCACCCTGTGGACCGCCCGCCGCACCCGGGCCGGCCGGGCGTCGAGATCGGGCCCCTCCCAGGAGAACTCGACGGGAATGCCGCCGCGGCGTGACTCCTCGACCAGCGCCTCGATGTCCGCGCGCGTTCCCGTCGCCTCCGTCAGTGCATCGGTGCCGGTGTCCCGCCCCGACAGGCCCAGGACCCCCAGCACCCCCCGCAGCTCCTGCATCGCGTCCCGGGCGGCACGGCCCACCACGGCGGCCTCGTCCTGCAGTCCGGGCGCCTCCCTGGACAGCGCCATCTCCAGCCCGCCGGCGTGCAGGGAGACCAGGCTCAGGCGATGCCCGACCAGATCGTGCATCTCCGCCGCGATCCGCGACCGCTCGCGCATGCGGGACTCACTGTCTGCCAGGCGCCGCGCCTCCTCGGCGGCGGCCGTGCGCTCCCGCAACGCCCGCAGCAGCCGATCCTGCTGCCCTGCGACGGTGCCCACCAGCCCGGGAATGACCACCGTGGTGGTGACGAGCACCGCACTCAGCATCAGACCGAACGACCTGCTGCCCACCTCCAGCACGGGCGCGGACGCCGCGCAGACGGCCACCGTTACGGCAGCCGCACCGAGCAATAGCCTGGCTCGCTGCCGCGGCGTCTCCAAGTGCCGGGCCGCGGTGTAGGCGGCTACCGCGGTCAGCAGCGCCACGGCGGGCATCACCCCCATCAGCACCGCCAGCCCGAGCAGGCTGACCACCGGGAACCTGCGCCGCACCAGCACCAGCGCGATGCCGACGAGCCCCAGGGCCACCCCTCCGCCCTCCAGACTCGCGTCGATCGGCGACTCAACCGTGTAGACGAGCAGCACCAGCACCCCGGCCAGGACCGCCTCACCCACTGCCCGCAACAGTTGCCATCCGCTCTCCCCGGGCCCGGCGAAGGGGCTTCGGACACGGCGGTTCTCGGTGGCAGGTGGAGCGCTGGACGGCATAACGCCGATTATCGGGGTCTTCCTTCAGGGACGCCCTGCGCCTTGGGGACGACCCGCCTCTACCCAAAGGCAGAGGCCCCACCGAACGGCAGAGGCCCCACCGAAAGGCAGCGGAACGAGTACGGGCAAGGTTCGGGCCAGAGGCGGCCCGGCGCCGCAGCAGGTCAAACGCCACCGCGGGCCCGTGGCGTCCGCGACCGAGTCGACCTGCTCGACGGTGGCCGTCGGCCGCTCCTTGGCCTTCTCGCTGCCCGCCCCCTTGATCCGGCAGGGGTTGCGGCGGATCAGCTCGTCGTCTGCCGCCGTCTCCATGACGGCCCTCAGGGGGCCGGTAGGACGTGGCGACCGTCGTCGCGCCGTTGCCTGGAGCCGCTCGGCACGCCAGGTGCGCAACGCCTCTCACTGATCATTCGAACCTCCTCGAATCACCTTTTGTCGCGCTGTATCGAGGGCTTGAATCATCGTGCTGCACGGGCCGCGCTCCCCGCCTCGGGGCATGGGCGGACCGGCCAGCACACGACCAACATCACGTGCATCACGTGAGCATGACCAAAAGGGGAACACATCGTGCGTATCCGTCACATAGCCGCTGCCGGCGCCGCCGCTGCCGCACTCACGCTCGGTGCCGCGCTGCCGGCCTCCGCCGATGCCCACGCGGACGTCGCCGCGGCCAAGGGCCGTGTCACGAAGGTCAAGGTCTACCAGGACGCCAAGTTCAAGAATCGGAGGACGACCTTCACTCACAACATGCGGAACCTGAAGCACGATGGCTGGAACGACACCATCAGCTCCGCCAAGAACCTGGGCAACCGCACGGTCACGTTCTACCAGCACGCCGGCTACACGGGCGCCAGCTTCTCCCTGAAGCCGCACCACGAGGAGGCCCACTTCGGCCACCACTCGGGCATGAGCGACGCCACGAGCTCCATCGAGTTCAACTGACCGCAGGTCCGTTCAGTAACGAACACCGACGGGCGGGGTGCGGCGACTGGAGCCGCACCCCGCCCCACCTGCCGCCGGACCCCACGCGCCACACACCGCGCACCGCGCACCGCACGACGAGAGGCAACCATGTCGCCCTCCCGCGCCCGGGCCACCACCGCGCTCGCACTGCTGCTCCTGGCCACCGCCGCCTGCACAGCCACGGAGCACGAGCCCACGCCCGCCCCGCACTCCCCGCCCGTGTCCCGGCAGGCCGGGCAGCTCCGGCTGCCACTGGACGCCTATGCATCAACCGTGGCCGAGACCCACCTCGTGGAAGACGCCCAGGACATCCTCGTGCGTCGGTGCATGAACGACCTGGGCATGGAGTGGAAGACCCTGCCGCGGGTGGATCCCCGGGACACCAAGCCGCCGAACCTCCGGCGATACGGAGCAGACGAGGCCTCGGCCGTCCGCTACGGGTACCACCCGCGCCCCGACCCGCCAGCGCTGGCACGGCGCAACCGCGCCTGGGACGAGCGCGACGCACTCCCCGCCGAGGTCCAGCAAGCAGCCTACGGCCGCTCCGGCAAAGGCGGCTGCCTCCAGTCCGCCCAGCAGCAACTGGTCGGCGACACCGCTGCGCCCGACGACCACGCCTTCAACCAGCTGACCGGCACCGCGCTGGAGACCTCCCGGCGTGCCCCCGAAGTACGCGACGCCCTGCACACATGGCACGCATGCATGGCCACGGCAGGCTTCGACTACCCGGACCCCTATGCCGCAGCCGGCAGCGAGCGCTGGGAGACGGCCGAGCCCACGGTGACCGAACGCGCCACCGCCCGCAGGGACGTGGCGTGTCAGAAGTCGGCGAAGCTGGTGACGGTTTGGGCAGCGGCCGAGACCCGCACCCAGCGCCGCCTGATCCAGCAGAACTCCGACCGCCTGCACGAGGCGAAAGCCCGCAAGGACCGCTGGCTGGCAGCCGCCCGCCGCGTCCTGAACCGTGACCGCGGCTGAGGCAGGGCCACGGTGCGCCTGAGGCGTGTCCGAGGCCGCGGCGCCTGGCAGGGCGAAGGCTGCTGCGCGGCCCCTGTCACCGCCACCGTGCCGTCCGTCGGCAAGCGAACCGAAGGCTGCGGCTGCCGCCCCGGCTGCGACTGCTGCGACTGCTGCGACATTCAGCCTCCTACGGCGCCACGCCCAAGAGCCACCGGCACCAAGCCCTCCACAGCCACAAGTGCACTCATCACCAACACAGTTGTGCGCTCTGGGCTAACGATTCCCCTGCCGCATTCCGACATCGTGAAAAAGCGTCAGTTCGATCACTTTCCCGTTAAGGGGCTGGGGCCTTCGAAATGGCGACCCGCCCAGAAACGGCCAATTGCGTGATCCGCGATATCCACAGGGGGAATCAATGCGCACTCTCACATCAGCCGGAGCCCTCGTCGCCGCCGGCGGCTTCACCCTCGGCCTGATGGCCGCACCGGCGGTCGCGGCGCCCGCCGCCTCCGCGTCCACCGCCTCCACCTCCCCGGCCGCGGTGCGGCACGCTGGAGACGGGGGTGGCTGGCATGTGAAGAACGCCTGGGACGCCTCCGACACCGGTGCGCCGCGTCCGGGTCACAACGGGATCGTATGCAATTGGGTCGTGTCGGACGGCGGCGTGAAGACCCGCGGTGAAGTGTGTTTCGAGCCGAACGGCGACAAGTTCTGGGTCAAGGACACGATGGCCGACGGAATGACCATCGATATGCGCGCCCTGTACGGCGGCAACACGCAGACCATCTTCGAGTGCAGGGATTCCCTCGGCAGTTCCGCGGGCTGGACGGTTTGCGAATTCTCCCGCGAGATGAGGGAGGGCCGGCAGATCAACTTCATCGCCATAGCCTGGAAGGGCAACACCCCTAAGTACAAGAGCCAGACCGCGACCGCGCAGAACTGAACGACCGAGCGGGACGGGACCTCTTGGTGGCTTCCCTTGCCACCGGGTCCGCTGGTTGCGGTGGGCGACGACGGGCTCGGCACAGTCGCCCACCGCACGTCACTGTCCAGACCGATCAAGTCGTCGCTCACCTTGGCCCACCGCCTGAGTGCGGTCGCCCTGGGGCCCCGGTCATCAGGCCAGTCGGCGCTTTCCGTAGACCTTTCCGAGCCGTACTACGACGATCAGCATCGCGACCAGCAGGGCGGAGCTGAGCACCGGGACCAGGTCGACCGGCAGGGTGTAGGCCATCACCACGCGTGCCGCGGAGTCCAGCAGGAACGCCGCGGACCAGGCCCCGGTCATCACGCGCATGGTTCGCCGGAAGCCGGGTGACCCTTCCCACCTGGCTTCCCACTCGCGGGCGGTGGCATCGGGGAGCAGTTTGACGGTCGCCGTGTACACGAACGGGCGCCGGGTGGGAACGGAGCCTGCCATCCACAGCCCCAGGAGCGCGGTGAAGTAGCTCTCCCTGGCGAGGAGAAGCCGCGGATCACCGGTGAGCAGGGTTACCGCGGCGCTGCACGCCGTGAGGCTCAGCGTGAACAACGTCGCCCCGCTGACCCGGCGTTCAGTCGCCAGCCGCCGTATCAACTGGACGACCGGCACCACACTGCTCAGTACGAGCGCCAACCACTGGTTAACCCCCGCCAGGCGTAGGCCGTAGTAGAGGCAGAGCGGGACCGCCACCTCCCCGAGGAAGGTCCGGACCATTTCCCGGCTGGGAGTGCATCGTCGGCCGACTGCCGGTTCGCCCGCCCGCGAAGCCGCCGCATCACCGGTCGGCACTGGGCTCTTCTCGGCGATGCTCGCCGGCGTCCGCATGTTCATGGTCTCGTTCCTCCCCAGGCGAAACCCATTCTTCGCGCGGTGGCGAGGCGCCGGCAGGTCCGACTATCACCGGTCAGGCAGTACAAATGTCATGCGTGCACGTCACTTGAGGAGGAAGCCGCCGCCGCTCCGGCGTCGGCGGGCTGGCGGCAGGCTCATGCCTGTCCCTCAGGGGCGATCTCGTCGAGCAGTCCGCGGATCCGCTGCTCGATGTCGTCACGGATGGGCCGTACGGCCTCGACGCCCTGCCCGGCGGGATCGGGCAACTGCCAGTCGAGGTAACGCTTTCCGGGGAAGACCGGGCAGGTGTCGCCACAGCCCATCGTGATGACGACGTCGGATGCCTGCACGGCCTCGGAGGTGAGCACCTTGGGCACCTCGGCCGAGACGTCGATGCCCACCTCGGCCATCGCCACGACGACGGACGGGTTCACGGCGTCGGCGGGGGCGGACCCGGCGGACCTCACCTGTACGCGGTCGCCCGCAAGGTGCGTCAGGAACGCGGCAGCCATCTGCGAACGCCCCGCGTTGTGGACGCAGACGAACAGCACGGAAGGCAGGGCGACTTCAGACACGGGCGGGAGCTTCCTCGGTCAGGGGTGCAGGGGAGGTGAAGAAACGGCGGGTGTACAGCGCGACGTAGACGAGGCCGATCAGTACGGGCACCTCGATGAGGGGGCCCACCACGCCGGCGAGAGCCTGGCCGGAAGAGGCGCCGAAGGTAGCGATGGCCACGGCGATCGCCAGCTCGAAGTTGTTGCCGGCGGCTGTGAACGCGAGCGTCGTCGCACGGGAGTAGGTGAGTCCGACGGAGCGTCCGAGTGCCATGGACCCGGCCCACATCAGGGCGAAGTAGACGAGTAGCGGGAGGGCGATGCGGGCGACGTCGAGCGGTTGCGAGGTGATCGCGTCGCCCTGCAGCGCGAAGAGGATGACGATGGTGAACAGCAGGCCGTACAGCGCGAACGGGCCGAGGCGCGGCAGCAGCCTCGCCTCGTACCAGGTCCGCCCCTTGGCCTTCTCACCGATCCGGCGGGTGAGGTAGCCGGCGGCCAGCGGGATGCCGAGGAAGATCAGCACGCTGCGGGCGATCTCCCACACGGAGACGTCCGCAAGCCCTCGGCTCTGCCCGAGCAGGGGAGGCCCCATCTCGCCGGACTGCTCAAGGCCGAGCCACCCGGGCAGCACGGACAGGTAGAACCAGCCGAGCGCCGAGAACGCGATGACCTGGAAGACGGAGTTCAGCGCTACCAGGACGGCGGCGGCCTCGCGGTCGCCGCACGCGAGGTCGTTCCAGATGATCACCATGGCGATACAGCGGGCCAGCCCCACGATGATCAAGCCCGTGCGGTACTCGGGCAGATCCGGCAGGAACAGCCACGCCAGCGCGAACATGAGCGCCGGGCCGACGATCCAGTTCAGCAGCAGGGAGGGCAGCAGCAGGCGGCGGTCGCGGGTGACGGTGTCGAGCCGGTCGTAACGCACCTTGGCGAGGACCGGGTACATCATCACGAGCAGGCCGAGCGCGATGGGGAGGGACACCCCGGTGACGGTGACCTCGGCGAGCGCGTCCCCGAGGCCGGGGACGAGGCGCCCAAGGCCGAGACCCAGCGCCATCGCGGCGAGAATCCACACGGCGAGGTAGCGGTCGAGGAACGACAGGCGGCCCGCGACCGCCTTCTCCGGCGCGGCGCTCACGCGGTGGCCCCGGCGGTCTCGGCGGGGGCGGCCAGGGGCTCGCCTGCGGGGCGGGCCAGGATGCCCGCGAGGCGGTCCGTCATCTCGGGCAGCAGCCAGTAGTAGACCCAGGTGCCGCGCCGCTCGCAGTCGATGAGGCCGGCCTGCCTCAGCAGCTTGAGGTGGTGCGAGATCGTCGGTTGCGACAGGTCGAAGGCGGGGGTGAGGTCGCAGACGCAGACCTCGCCCCCGGCGCGCGAGGCGATCATCGACAGCAGCCGGAGCCGCACGGGGTCGCCCAGCGCTTTGAACACCTTCGCCAGTTCGGTGGCCTGGTCCTCGTCGAGCGGTGCCGACAGGAGGCCGGGGCAGCAGGCATCGCCCTGGTCGGTCTGCCCGAGGACCTCAAGCTCTTGATTCGACATTCCTCTATGTTGACGCTTCTCGAATCAGGAGGCAACCTCGAATCGATAGACATCAATGCAAGCCGATCGGGGTGCCTCCATGTCTCGTGCACAGCTCGCCCTGCGCGTCAGCGACCTAGAAGCGTCGATCACCTTCTACTCGAAGCTCTTCGGCGCCGAACCGGCCAAGCGACGCGAGGGCTACGCCAACTTCGCCCTCACCGAGCCGCCGCTCAAGCTCGTGCTGATCGAGGGCGAGCCCGGCCAGGAGACCCGCCTCGACCACCTCGGCGTGGAGGTCGAGTCCACGGACCAGGTGACGGCTGCCACGACCCGCCTCAAGGACGGCGGCCTCGCCACGTTCGAGGAGAACGACACCTCCTGCTGCTACGCCCTCCAGGACAAGGTGTGGGTACACGGCCCCGGCAAGGAGCCCTGGGAGGTCTACGTCGTCAAGGCCGACGCCGACACCTTGGGCAAGAGCGCCGCCCTGTCCGGAGGCACCGGCAACGACGACTGCTGCGCGAGCGGGACGACCGATGCGGATCCCGTACCGGGCCGCACCTGTGGAAGCTGACGCCCGGACCTCAGACCGCTCAGCACCAGCTGCACCTTGGAGGCCCCGGACGAGAAGGACCTGGCGGGACGACAGAGAAGTCCTGGACCGTCAGGGGCGCGACGCCCCTGGTCGACGGGGGCAGGAGATTTCCGGGCGCTTCCGCACGTACGCGCTGCTCACGCTGCTCGCCGTGGTCCTGGTCGGCGTCGCCGTCCAGTTGCTGCAACCGCACTGGCACCTCGACGTGCCGTACTGGCGGACCGCGGTGGGCGCGGTGACCGGCGGCGCCCTGGCCCTGTTCGGGCCGCGCTGCCAGCGGGCGCTGCTCTCGGTCGCCGTGCGCGGCGGCCGTCGTGCAGGGGGTAGCGCCGTCCATGGCACACGCTGACTTCGATCCCGTACTCCTTGATCCCACCCGGCTGACGATCATGTCGCTGCTCGCGGGCGTGCAGTGGGCCGAGTTCGGCTGGGTGAAGGAGTCGGCGGGACTGTCCCCCTCCGCCCTGTCCAAGCAGATCAGTACGCTGCAGTCGCACGGGTACGTCGAGGTGCGCAAGGGGTACGTCGGCAACCGCCCCCGCACCTGGGTGAACCTCAGCGACGGCGGGCGGGCAGCGCTGGAGACGCACGCGGCGGCCCTGCAGCGGATCGTCGAGGAGTCACGGCGTACGGCGGGCGGGGACGCCTAGGTAGCCATGGGGCAGGCGTGGCGCCCGGTCTACCTCCGTGGCGCCATGAGGGGGAGCAGCACCTCGTCCACGATCGCCCGGACCTCCTGCTCGGAAGCCGTTCCCCTGGCCATCGCCTCGGCGAAGATCATGCGCGGGCCCACCGAGGCGACCCGCGGCGTGACGCACCGCGGGTCCGCCTCGCCCCGGTCGACGGCGAGCCGGAGCATGCGCAGCAAGATCTCCTGATGGGGCAGCGTGACCAGCCTCTGGACCTGGGTGAACAGTTCGGGGTGGCGCGTCCGCTGCGTCAGCAAGGGCACCAGGGCACGCCCACGGGGCTCGTCCAGTACGCGCGCGAAGGCGTCGAGCATGACGATGAGATCGCCGCGCAGCGTTCCGGTCTCGGGGGTGACGGGGGTGCCGAAGCCCGCGACGGGATCGGCCAGGGCGGCCAGGACCAGTTCCGCCGGGGTCGACCAACGACGGTAGAGCGCCGACTTCCCGGTCCCCGCGCGAGCGGCGATCTTGTCGAAGGCGAGCCCTTCGAAGTCGACGTCGGCCAACTCCTCGAAGGTCGCCTCATAGATCGCCCGGGTGAGGGCACTTCCGCGCCGACGCGACGACTTGCCGGCGGGAGCAGGCGCAGCCGAGGCGTCACTCGCTCCCTCCGCAGCGGCAGGGGAATGCGGGTCGGCGGAAGCCCCAGGAAGACCGGTCACCCCTCCCGTTATAGCCGGGCCCGCCTCGGTGCGTCGAACAGCGACGGTGGTAGCGTGCGAGTTAGTGGACAGAACTGTCCACTATTTGGAGGTGCTGTATGAACACCGCTTCCGCTGCCAAGACCGCGCTGAACAACGTGCGCGTCTTCGACGGCCGGCAACTGTCCGCACCCTGCACCGTCGTCATCGACGGCGGCGTGCTCGGCACCGACGCCCGTGGCGCACAGGAGCTCGACGCGGCCGGCGCCATCGCGCTGCCGGGACTGATCGACAGTCATGTGCACCTCCACGGCGCCCAGACGCTGGAGCAACTGGCGTCCTACGGTGTGACCACCGGCCTCGACATGGCGACCTGGCCCGCCGAGCTGGTCGCCAGGCTGCGGAAGGTCACCGGCTACGCGGACTTCCGCACCGCCGGCTTGCCGGCCATCGGGCCCGGCGGCATGCACGCCCGGTTCCTGCCGTCGGAGGCGGTCATCCGCACTCCGCAGGACGCCCGGAACCATGTCGCCGCCCGCGTGGCGGAGGGCGTCGACTACATCAAGGGCATCGCCGAGGCCCCCGGCAACGGCGGCCCGGACAGCGAGAGCCTGCGGGCCCTGGTCACCGCCGCCCGCGCACACGGACTGAAGACGGTCATCCACGCCGCCAGCGTCCTGGCGTTCACGATGGCCGTCGACTCCGGCGCGGACTTCCTCACCCACGTCCCGGTCGACGGGGTCATCGCGGAGTCCGACCTCGCCAGGATGGCGGCGGCAGGCCAGATCGCCATCCCCACGATCACCATGATGGAGGGCGCGGTGGCAGACAAGGCGTCCAGCGCCCACGTGCTCAAGAGCGTCGCCGGCCTCCACCGCGCACACGTCAGCGTCCTGGCCGGCACCGACGCCAACAGCCAGCCGGGCTCCCCCTTCGCCGTCCCGCACGGTGAAAGCCTCCACCACGAACTGGAACGCCTCGTCCAGGCGGGCGCCTCCGCTGCGGAGGCGCTGCGGGCGGCCACCCTCCTGCCCGCGCGGGCCTTCGGGCTCACCGACCGCGGCGCCCTCGCGCCGGGCCTGCGTGCCGACCTCGTCCTCATCGACGGCGATCCCCTGGCAGACATCACCGCCACCCGCAACATCCGCAGCATCTGGTGCGGCGGCCATGCCGTCGTCCCGGCCCCGCTCCGTTCCTGAGTCATGGTGCCGGCCCGCGCCGCTCGCCGTCCGGGAGCGGCGCTGGGCCCGACGCTCCAGCGCTCCTTCTGCCCGCGCTGGTAGCCAATTCGCCACGTAGCAACCGGCTTTCGGCTCAGTGCGAAGGGGTGCCGGTCGTAGCGTCGTTGGCCGGGTCGACGGTCGCGGGGGGAGCGAGGGTCGCGGGGGTGGAGAGGGTTGCGGCCCGGGCGCGGATGACGAGCGCGCGGGAGAGCACCGCGGTGACCGCCATGAAGAGCAGGAAGTTGGTGATGATCCCGGTGACGTCGGTGAGCGCCGCGCCCCGCTTGACGAGCCAGGTGCCCACGTCGGTGCCGAACCAGTAGGTGAGACCGATGGAGAGCAGGGAACGGACGAGCGCCATGGCGACCCAGACGAGGGCGTAGCCGACGCCGGCGACGGTCACGATGGTGTTGTCGGCCCGCTTGCTCACCTTCATGAGGCTGACGGCGAGCAGACCGATCAGGACGCCGACCGCCACGCCGATGATCTCCGCGGTCAGGCCGACGCCGCTGGTGTAGAGGGTGCTGCCGAAGGTCAGGACGACGGCGGTGCAGATGATCAGGGACACCCAGATCCGCCGGCCGTTGTACGTGCGGCGCCCCAGGTCCGAACCGAGGGTGGCGGCCAGGACGACGGCATTGATGAGGAGGGCGTTGGTCAGACTCATGGCAGGTGACTCCGGAGGGGGACGATGTGACGCTTCGAGCATCCGGAATCGGGCATCCGCACACATCAGCCCGGCAGCCGAGGAGGGTGGAGGGCCCGGGCCTCCACCCTCCTCCACCCTTCTCCACCTTGCGGGCCCCCTGCTCCCGTAACGACGAGGTCAGGACCGTGGCAGGGTGACCGTATGCGCCTGATCACCTCTGCATACGCCGCCCGGGCGCGCCGGATCGTCCAGCGGGCGGACGGGGCCTGCTCCAAGCTCTCGGCTCCTCCCCCACTCTCGGCTTCGGTCGAGCGGGGGGACCCCCATGAGCAGGGGGGACTCCCCTGGTCGACGCTGGCGGCCAGGAGCCTGGCGCTGTGTCTGGTGCTGCTCGCGGCCGCGGTCGCCGGGGGGCGCGCCTGGCTGGTGGGCGAGGCGGCGCTGGCGGCGGGGTGGGTGGCGGCCGTGGGGTGGGTGGCGTTCGCCGCCTGGTCCGTGCTCGCCTTCCTGGCCACCGCCCGCGGCACCGATGCGAAGCGGTCGGTGGCGCAACTCCTGCTGCTGGGGGGCACCGTACTGGCGGAGGGCCTCGTGCTGACCTGGGCGCCGCCGCTGGCGGCTGCCGCCGCGCCGCTGCTGTTCGCGGCCGTCATGTCGGGCGCCGCCGGGCTGCCGGTCCCAGTGAGTACGGGACTGCTCGCCGGCGGCGTGCTGGCGCTGGTGTGCGGAGACCTGCTGACCGCACCGGGTTCCACCGGCCAGTGGAGCGTCGCCGTCTGGACCTTGACGCTGATCATCTTCCAGCTGGTCGGCCTGACCCGGCGCAGTGCCCGCGTCCAGCACCAGCAGGCCCAGCTCCTGCTCGACCAGAGCAGACAGATGCAGGAGGAGCGGCAGCGGACCGCTGCTCTGGACGAACGCGCCCGCATCGCCCGGGAGATCCACGACGTCCTCGCGCACTCCCTGGGCGCCCTGTCGGTGCAGCTCGAAGTGGTCGATGCCCTCATGGAATCCGAGCCCCCGCGCACCCAGGAGGCCGCCGAACGGGTGCGCAAGGCCCGCCGCATCGCTGTGGAGGGGCTGGCCGAGACGCGCCGTGCGATCACCGCACTGCGTACGGACACCGCCCCGCTGGCGGACGCCGTACGCACCCTGGCCGACAGTCTTCGGGAGCGCCACACCGGGCCGGTGCGCGCGGAGGTCACCGGCGTGGTGCGGCCACTGCCGGACGAGGTGTCGCTGTGCCTGGTGCGCGTCGCCCAGGAGGCCCTCGGCAACGTGGCCAAGCACGCGCCCGGCCAGGAGGCGGAACTCGTCCTGGCCTACGAACCGGCCCGGGTGCGGCTGACCGTCCGCTCCGCCCTGCCCGCATCCGACGGCCCCCCTACGGCTGGGCACGCGCCCGGCGGATACGGTTTGGCCGGCATGCGGGAGCGTCTACAGCTGATCGGAGGCACCCTTGCCGCCGGCCCCGGACCCGAGGGCTGGACCGTCCGGGCGGAGGTAGCGGCATGAACCTGCGCATCGTGGTCGCGGACGACCAGGAGGTGATCCGCGAGGGCCTGATGACCCTGCTCGACCTGATGCCGGGCATCGACGTAGTCGGCGGCGCCGTCGACGGCGAGCAGGCACTGGAACAGGTCGCCGCCCTGCGACCGGATGCAATCTTGATGGACCTCAACATGCCCGGCACCGACGGGATCGCCGCCACTGTCCGTATCACCCAGCACCACCCGCACACCGCGGTGGTCGTGCTGACCACGTATGCCGAGGAACCCCTCATCCTTGACGCCCTGCGGGCCGGTGCCCGCGGCTACCTGACCAAGGACGCCGGGAAGGCCGAGATCGTCCGTGCGATCGAGGCGGCCGTCACCGGGCACACCACCCTGGCCCCTGCCGTCCACCAGCAGCTCCTGGACGCGGCCGTCCGGACCGCTCCGGCCGCCGCCCCCCGGCCCGGGCGGTCGGCGGACACGGTAGGGCTGACCACGCGGGAGCAGGACGTGCTCCGCCTGATGGCCCAGGGGCTGTCGAACGCCGCGATCGGCCGGCGTCTGGTGATCGGTGAGGCAACCGTCAAGACCCATGTGAACCATCTGTTCGCGAAGCTCGGCACCCGCACACGGGCCGAGGCCGTCGCCTGGGCCCACGGCCACGGCTACGCACCGCCCCCGCAGCCGTCGGCCTGACCGTACGTACGCGGCCGGGCTGCCGCACCTCAACTGCCGCATACCGTACGGAAGTTGGCCCCTCCACACTCCACCGCGACGCCGAGTGATGCGGCCGGCGCGGCGAGGGCTCCCGTTACCGCCCAGCGCGGCGGCGCAGCGCGCGCCCTGCGCCGGTCCCACCGGCGCAGACGCCACCACGCCACTGCCCGGCGCCGCCGCCACCGGAGAAGAACCAGCTCACGCAAGGATCTCCGACCGGGCCTAGAGGGCGTACGGGCCGAACCGGCCCCACGCCACGACGGCCGCGAGCGCGAGCAGCACCAGATTCACGGCGATCATCTGCGCCTCGCTGCGACGGGCATGCACGACCATCGCGCCGAGCATGACCAGCACCAGACCGAGGGACGCCAAGGGCGCCAGCACCGGCGCGATACCGAGCGCGGGCGGCAGCACCAGGCCGAGCGCGGCCAGCACCTCCACGCCTCCGATCAGCTTCACCGTCCCCGCGCTCACACCCTCGGTCCAGCCCATGCCCGAGGCCGCCAGCTTCTGCTTCGGCTGGGACAGCTTCATCGCCCCGGCCGCCAGGAACGCCACAGCGAGCACGCCCGCGAGGACCCACAACAGCACGTTCATCATGATCAACACCTTTCAATGACTTAAACCGTTAAGCGAAGGCTAGGGTGCACTCACTTCAAGATGCAAGTCATCCATCAAGTTGATCACTTCATGCGTGAAGCTATACTCGCCAGCATGGAGAGCCCACAGGAACCCCGCTGGCTGGACAACGAGGAAGATCAGGCATGGATCGCGCTCAGCAGCATGCTGATGCGGCTCCCCGCGGCACTGGACGCACAGCTCCAGCGCGACGCCGGCCTGAGCCACTTCGAGTACCAGGTGATGGCCGGGCTCTCCATGGTCCCCGAGCGCACCCTGCGGATGAGCGAGCTCGCCGCGTTCGCAGAGGGCTCCCTTCCCCGGCTGTCCCAAGTCGTCGGACGGCTGGAGAAGCGCGGCTGGGTACGCCGCAACCCCGACCCCACCGACGGCCGCTACACCGTGGCCACCCTCACCGATGAGGGCTTCGACAAGGTGGTCGCCACCGCCCCCGGACACGTGGCGGCCGTACGCAGCTGCGTCTTCGACGCACTCACCAAGGCACAGGTACGCCAACTGACCACGATCGGCCGCCGCATCGTCGGCGCCGTCGATCCCCAGCACCCACTCGCCACCGGAACGCTGGACCGACTCCGCCCCGAGAAGTAACCGCGTCCCGGAGGCCGGCGGGCGGCGGCGCCCACGAGAACCGCAACGTAGAGCCGGTGCGGCAAAGGTTGTTGGCAGCGGTTGTTAGTGAGGCGTTACCGGTGCGCTAGCGCTCTCCGTGAGAGTCGTACCCGTCCAAGGGGTTGGTTGGGGTCCGCTGAGGCCTTCAGCTTTCTGGCCCGCCATCAAACGGGGAGCACGCTATGCGGAAGAAGACGCCGGTCACTGGCGGTGGGGCCGGGAAGGCTGCGGCTGCGGCGACATGCGCCATGGAGCATGCGTGCCTCACCGGGGTGGACCGTCCCTCGAGCGGCAGCGGGACAGCGCAGCCGGTTGCCTTCTCCTGTTCGAGGTTGACCACCGCGTAGTTCGCTGCGGAGTGCGGGATTCCCGGGGCCTTTGCCATGGCCTCGGAGAATGCATCGCCCGCGGCTCTGCGTTGTGCACTCTCCTTCGGGGCCGAAGCCGAGCCTCGGCACCCGCCCCCCATCTCTCAGGGCGTCCCACTTCTTCGGGCGTCCCCTGTTCCAGAACTTCTCACGAATGCAATGGGTACCGTTATGCGTGAATTCAGCCGCCGGGGCATATTGGGACTCGGGGTAGGAGCGGCGGCCGCGCTCTCCGTCGCCGGCTGCTCGATATCCGGGTCGTCGTCCTCCGACACCGTCGGAACCGGTCCCGGAAAGGCGCCGAAGGGCAAGCCGATCGGCGACGGCTCGACCGCGTACACCGGGAAGCAACCCAACCAGCCGCCCGCACCGGAGAAGCTGCAACCGGGCCAGAAGCCACCGCAGTTCGTGGTCTTCTCCTGGGACGGGGCGGGCGAGGTGGGCAACGGCCTCTTCCCGCGGTTCCGCAAGCTCGCCAAGGACCACAACGCCTCGATGACCTTCTTCCTCTCCGGGCTGTATCTGCTGCCCGAGTCGAAGAAGCGCCTGTACCACCCGCCGAACAACCGCGTCGGCGCCTCCGACATCGGCTACCTCACCGATGCCCACATCAAGGAGACGCTGAAGAACGTGCGCGCGGCATGGCTGGAGGGCCATGAGATAGGCACCCACTTCAACGGCCACTTCTGCGGCACCAGCTCGGGCTCGGTGGCACACTGGACCCCCGCCCAGTGGGACGACGAGATCAAGCAGGCCATGGACTTCGTCACCAAGTGGCGGACCAACACCGGCTTCACCGACCTCGAACCGCTGCCCTTCGACTACAGCAAGGAACTCGTCGGCGGCCGTACGCCGTGCCTGCTCGGCCAGGAGAACCTGCTGCCCACGGCACGCAAGCGCGGCTGGCGGTACGACGCCAGCTCGCCCGGCGGCCTCCAGGTCTGGCCCACCAAGAAGCAGGGCCTGTGGGACTTCCCGCTCCAGGGGATACCGTTCCCCGGCCACTCCTTCCCGGTCCTCTCGATGGACTACAACATCCTGGCCAACCAGTCGAAGAACTCCACCAAGGCCCCGCCGGCCAACTACCCGGGCTGGCGCAAGCAGGCCACCGGCGCCTACATCGCCGGCTTCCAGCGGGCCTACGAGACCAACCGGGCGCCGTTCTTCATCGGCAACCACTTCGAGCAGTGGAACGGCGGCATCTACATGGACGCCGTCGAGGAGGCGGTCAAGCACATCGCCGACGAGAAGCACAAGGACGTCCGGCTGGTCTCCTTCCGCCAGCTCTGCGACTGGCTCGACGCCCAAGACCCGCAGGTCCTCGCCGACCTGCGCCGACTCGGGGTCGGCCAGCAGTTCACCGGACGCGGCTGACGACACCGGGAGAGCCCCTCAGCAGGGATTCCGCACGGCCGTTACCCGGCAGATGCGGCATGCACCTCGACGAGGATGGCAGCGCCGCCACCTCCGTCATCACGTTCTCGACCGTGCCGGCGCACGGAGTTACCGCCAAGACAGTCATCGCCGGTATCGCGGGGGCGACCGGCTACCCGCCTGACGAGGCTGCGCGCCGTTGCAACTGCGGGCCGGTCTTGCCTTCTTCTCCGAGGAGGAGCGGCGCACGATCGCCCCAGGCCGCCCGCTGAGCTTCACCGATCCGGCACGCGTCACAGGCCAGGGCGGTGCAGGGGACACGGAGCCGGAACCCGATTCTGTGGTTGCGGCAGTGAGGAACGTCTTCGGATGATGGTGTCATGGACCCGTTGAACAAGCAGGTGGCACCTGATATCGAGCAGGTTCTGAAGCACAACTCCAAACTGCTGAAGCAGCATGTCGCAGGACGCCTCGCCATCGGCATCCCCTTGCTCGTGCTGCCCTTCGTGTGGCCGGCACCGGGTACGCCATCCTTCTTCCTGATGCTCCCCATGCTCGCCGGATTGTGGGTGCTCTTCTTCCTGGTGGTCCGAATCGCCAATGGTCTGCGCTTGGGCGTGTGCAAGAAGGTCCTATGCGCCTACCCGCTTGAGTACCGCACGCGATTGGACAGGAAAGAGGCGCAGTGGCTGCTCCTGGGCACTGTGTACACGGTCAAGGCCTCCAGCCGCGGCCAGCACGGTGCCGCCTACATGCGCGCAACCAACGCATCGGCTGTGCGCCGCTGGCCCAAGGGCGCCGAGGACGAAGGCGCCTGGGTCGCCGGTGACCCTCTCTTCGGCGGGGTCCTGATCGTCCCTGGTAGCAATGACATGTTGTTCATGCAGCCCGCAAACTGGAAGAAGCTCGACCTGAAACGCGCGCAAGCCGATGCCGCACGGATCGAGCGGGCGCAACAGGCGGGCATCGCCAAGCTGCTTGAGCGGGAACCAAAGGTGGCGTACGGGATATGATGACACCCCTGCGCAGTAGTATCCGCAGGCCGTAAGAGAAGGCGCTGGTCGGACTACGGCCTGGTCGTGCAGGAGCGTCGTCGTGGTGGTCGGCGCCTTCCAACCGCGGACGTCGTGAAGCTGAGCGATGGGGGTCCAAACACCGAGGATTGTCCCGCCTGTTGCGCTCCGTCGCCGGCAACGGCGTCCAGGACCAGCACGACGAGACGGGACACTCGATGACGCTCACCTTCACCCGCGACCGCAACCCCAAGCGCTACGAACTGCGCCCCCGAGGCTCCGCACCCGTCCATGTGCGCCGTGGCGCCCCCGACGGCCGCGCGCTGCCCGAGGGGTGCAAGGCGCGCTTCACCCTCGCCGCGGATCCCGCCGGCGCCTCGCCGCTCGCCGTGGTCGTCCGGAAGGACGGCGGTCACCTCGCCGTGCTCACCCCGGACCACGCGCACCTGGCCGAACTGCGGCTACCACCGCGGAAGAAGCGGTGGCGGCCCGCGTACGAGATCCGCCTGCCCGACGGGACGGTGCTGCGCGGGCGGGAGGGGACGGTGCCGTCGCTGCTCCTGTGCCTGGTGATCCTGCCCTTCGCCCTGGTGTACCAGGTCGGGCTGGCTCTCACCGACCTCCCCACCGACGACATCACCGCCCCGTTGCGGACGGCCTGGAAGCGGCCGGGAGAGCTGTTCGGCCGGGCGACGCTGACCGAGTCGGTACGCGGCCGCTTCCGGGTCCGGGGGGACCGGCTCGATCACCGGGTGGCGTACGCACAGGCGGTGGCGAAGTACTGGGAGCGGTGAGCCCGTCGGCTGTGCGGTGAACCCGACGGCGTACGGTGTTCCTTCGGAACGCCTCACCGAAATCTCGCACAACCGGCACCTGTTGCACACCCTTTCCACGAGTGCCGGACACCGGAATGTGCGTGATCCGCCGTGCCTTTCTCCAGAATCGCTGGATATGCCGTCCTGCCTCAGCCGCTCGTGCGCAGCGCGCCATTCAAGATCCAGAACCGATATGCAATCGCAGGTTTGAAAGTGGTTTCGCGCACTCGCGCGAGGCAAGCAAGCAGGGCATGAGCAATCCCCATGAACCCATGCCCGTAAACGACCCCTACCACCCCTATGACCGTAACCAGGACGCCTATAGGCGCAACCGGGACGGTGAAGGAGCAAACCGGGCAGCGCTGATCATCCACACGATCGCGGACATCGCCGCAGGATTTCTCGGCCTGTGGATCCTGCTGTATCTGCTGGAGGCGAACCAGGGAAATGTCTTCGTCGGCTTTGTGCACGGCGTGGCCGACTGGCTCGCCGGCTGGTCGCAGGACATCTTCACCATGAACACCGAGGGTCTGCGCGTTTTCCTCAATTACGGTCTGCCCGCCGTGATTTACCTTCTGCTCGGCCATGGGACCGCCGCACGAGTACGCCGCCTCTGACCGGATTCGGGCCGGAGCCTGGATACGCGGCCGGTGGGGGGAGGCGCAGCCGGTGCGCGGCACGCATACACAGCCGGTGTGCGGCGCGGATACGTGGCCGGTGCGCGAGCAGGTCCCCGAGGCGGGGCCGTTCGCGCACCGGTCACGTCCTTTGGGCTCGCTTCTCCGGGCCCCCGGCCGGCTCCCGCTCTGCCGTCCGCCTACGAAGGGGACCCGTGGGCGGGACGGTGCCCCCGGAGGGGCCCGGCCGGCTCGCCCTGGCTCACCCCGCGTAGGTGAACTCGTCGGCCGGGCCGGTGGGTGAGGTGGCGACGCCGACCGTCACGGTGACGTCCACCGTCTTCGGCCACTCCGGCCGCCGCAGCGGCACCTTGGCCGTGATCTGGGTCGGGGAGACCACGGTGACCGAGGTCAGGGCGGTGTCCTTGATCCGCACGGCCGCCCCCGAGGCGAAGCCCGAGCCGGTGAGGGTGATCTGGTCTCCGGCCTTCCCACCGCGCGGGCTGACCGCGCTGACCACCACGGGCGCGGGTCCCCCGTCGTACGCGAACCGCCCCAGCGGAACGGCGGGCGAGGTGCCGAGCATGGTGGTGACGCGGACGTCGGCGATGCCGTGCCCCTCGGGCGCGGTCGCCTTGATCTGCGTACCGGAGGTGTCGATGGAGAAGTCGGTGCACGGGATCGGGCCGAAGTCGACCACGCTGTCCTTGCTGAATCCGCTGCCGGTGATCGTGACCAGCGTGCCGCCCTGCCCTGCGGTGGGGCTCACCCTGGTCACCACCGGCCCGGGAGGTACGACGGGCGCGCCCAGCAGGGTCAGGTACGTGGCGTTGGCGTGCTGGAACGCGACCTGGCCCAGGTAGTCAGCGGTGGTCTCGTTGACCAGGTCCTTGTCGTACATCGAGTAGTCCGCGTTCACGGTCTTGGGGCTGTTGGCGTTGGGCTGGACGTAGACGTTGCCCTTGCGGAGCAGGTCGATCTCCGACAGCAGGATCTTCACCTCCTCGTTCGCCGTCGGGCCCGGGGCCGGGTACCACGACTTGGCCGTGGACAGGTCGGACCAGGCCCGCGGGACCACGTCGTAGGCGTTGACCCAGCGCTCGTGCAGGCTCCACGGCCGGGCGTCGACGTTGTCGGCGAAGCTCTTCAGGCCGGCGGTGGGGGCGGCGAAGGTGACGAGTGCGAACTTCGGCTTGTTCGTGGGCCAGGTCTGGGCCTGAAGGTAGCTGGCCAGTGTGGTGGCGACGCTGCCACCGAGGCTGTGGCCGGTCACGAAGACCGTCGGCTGGGGCGTGGTCGGCACGTAGCCGAGGAGGGCGGCGAGCACCTCTGGGAGCGTGCCGCCCGCGGGGACCAGGGCGTCGGACCAGCCGGCCCCGCCGTCCGGCGCCTGCTCGCCGGACGCCGCGGTGATGCCGCGCGCGGTGACGACCTGGGTGAAGGCGTCCATGGCGCCGGCCGAGACGGCGACGTTCGCCGAGCCGCCGGCGCTGAACGGCACCACCGTGCCGACGTCGAGGTCCTCCATCATGTCGGTCGGATTGTCGATCGTGCCGCGGACGGCCACGGCGATCTGGTTCGAGCCGTCGGAATTCCAGGCGAGATAGACCAGGTTCGCGTTGTCCGGGCTGAGCGCCAGCCACCGCAACTGCCAGGTGCTGCGGGTGGCGAGCGCGGCGTTGTTCAGTTGTGCGGTGATGCCGAGCCGGGCGCGCTGGGTCTGCTCCTGCAGGGTCTCCCCCGACGGGCGGGGGGTCGCCGCCGTGGCGGCGATGGCGGAGAGGGTCATGGTGACCTGGGCGGGGGTCGCGTTCGACCGGGGTGCCGTCGTCATGGGTGCTCCTAGGGATGTCAGCGGAGCGGGACGCGGCAGCTGTGTACGGGCCCTGGGCACTCGGCCCCGGACCCGCGCGCTGGCGGATGCGCCCCGCTCAAGCAGCGATATGTCACTTTCATCCCTTTTCGCGGTGCGGCCTCCCGAAGCCTTGCGGCCCCGCGGAGCGACGGATTTCAGGCTCATGGCCCAGCCTCGGGCGGGGGGGCGGCGGCACCGCGTCGACGACCCCGACATCCGGGCGCCGCTGGTCGGGGCCGATCAGGCCGAGGGACACCCGGGCGTTCGCCCGCGGCGCTCCCCGACGTGCGGGTGACGGCGAGCGGGCCGGCCGGACGAGGGCGCCGGAGCCGCTCCCTGCCCCGGCACCCGGCACCCGGACCCCCGGCGGTCCCGAACCGACGCCGGATTCTTTCCCTTCCGGTAATTAATCCTTCCCGTTCCGGTCTTTTACTGCCTCCGGGAGACGGCTCTAGAGTCGCGGTAACGGGAAAACGGCCGATTATGCGCGGTGCTGCGATAAATCGGCCCGCAACTGGTCTTTCTCTTCCGACCTACGGCGCGATTATCGTCGATTCGTCGAGTCGGCTCGGTGCTTTCCATAGGGACGGACACCCGGCCGCATGGAATACCTGGGAGCATTCGTGACGACCACGTCGGAAGAGCAGCAGATCACTCAGCACCGGGCAGCACCGGCCCGCCCGACTCCGCCCGGGCGCCCCCCGCGCTGGAAGCAGACCATTCTCACCTTCGTCGGCATCTACCCGATGCTGACGGTCTTCCAGCTGATCTGGGGAAAGGACCTGGCCGCCCTCGCCCTTCCGCTCCGCGTACTGATCATCGTCGCGGTCATCGCACCGCTCGCCACGTACGTCGTCTTCCCGGCACTGACCAAGCTGGCCGGACCGCTGATGAGGCCGGCGGCGCCGCGATCGAGGCCCACCAGCTGAATCGACATCGAAACGGGGGAACCACCGCATGTCACCACTCCTGCCCGAAAAAGATCAGGGCGGGGGTGCCCTCCTCGCCTTGGAGGGCACCCATACGCGCACGGTGCTCATGGACATACGGTCTCTGGACACCTTCCTGGAGTTGAGCACCGAGGAATACCTGAGCTGCACTCCAGAGGATCCGCCAGGCTTTTTCGCCGTTCTCGTCGGCTCCCTCTTCGGCGACATCGCCCATATCAGCCGGCTGGAGTTCGCCCGTAACGTCAGGGCGTCCGACGTCATCGCCGAGGCGGAATTCGCGGCCAATATCGTGCCCTGCTTCGGCGCCGCGTACAACAACAAGCGCCGTGGTTACTGGTGCGACGCGCGTGACCTCCTGCGCATCGACCGCGAGGCCCAGCGCGACGGCCTGGACATCATCGGCTCCATCCATCTGCACCCCGACTGGCACCGGATCGGCCCGGAACACGAGCGCGGCATGCGGATCAGTGAGCAGACGACGCCGATGGACCGCCATATGTTCGCCAACACCCGCTGGCCGATCAACATGATCTGCTACCTGGAGGGCCGGGACGGGGTCGTGCTGCCGACCCTGGCCGCCTGGGCGCCGCCGCACGACGTGCCCGGCGAGGGCGCACCGGGCGCCTGTGCACCGCTCGCACTGCGGGTGCGCGACAGCGTGGGCGAACTCCTGGAAGGGGACGCGCTGCGGCTCCCCCCGATCGAAAGGGTGAGGTGAACGATGCACATCGTCATCGCCTGGTGGGATCTGGCCGAGTCGTCCCAGACCATCGATTCGCTGCGGACCTACCTCCGCGACGAGTCCGTCGCCGCCTTCACTGAGGTACCGGGGCTGCGCCTGAAGACCTGGATCTCCGACCGGGCCGCGAACCGCTGGGGTGCGGTGCTCCTGTGGGAGTCGCGGGAGGCCGCGGCCCAGCCGCTGCCCGGCCGCGCGGCGGAGCTGATCGGCTATCCACCCGTCGTCCACGGCGCGTTCGACGTGGAGGCGACGGTCGAGGGCCGTTACACCCAGGAGGCGCTCGCCGGGCTAGGGCTCGCCTTCGCGCCGTGACCACCGCGGGGACCACCGCTTCGGACCTTCCGTCTGATCTGCTCAACACCCTTGTATTCCTCCAAAGTTGAACCATCGGGTGATTTTTGGGGGGTGGTTTACAGTGAGGGCGTCGCTTGAGCTGTACGGGGGGTCCGGTCTGGTGGCACACAACTTCCACCTGGGGAACTGGGGCCGTTGAAGGTCGGCCGCCCGTCGATGGGCGGCCGACCTTTCCTTCCTCATCCGTGGTGGACACATGAATATCGAATTGCGTCACTTCCGTTACGCCATAGCCGTCGCCGAAGAGCTCAGCTTCACCCGTGCCGCCCAACGCCTCCATGTCGCCCAGTCGGCGCTGTCGGCACGGATCAAGGAGATGGAGGCGGAGCTCGGTGTCGCGCTCTTCCACCGGACCACGCGCCGGGTGGAGCTGACCGAGGCCGGCAAGAGGTTCGTGGCCGAGGCCGAACACGCCCTGCACCACCACCAAGAGGCGTTGCGCCAGGCCCGCGAGGCGGCCAGCAGCCTGAGAGCCCGGCTCAAGGTGGGCTTCCAAGGAGTGGCGGCGCTGGAGTTGACACCGTTGATCCTCGAGGCGTTCGAGGGCCGATGTCCGGGCGTGGAAGTCGAGATGTGCCGCTACGACTGGGACGATCCCTCGGCGGGCGTCAACGGCCAGGAGGTCGACGCGGCGTTCGTCCGGCCGCCGTTCCAGGCCCGCGACCTGAAGATGGAGCCGCTGTTCGAGGAGCCCCGGGTCGCGGTGCTGCCGCATCGCCACCGCTTCGCGACCCGCCCGCACGTCCACATCACCGAACTGCTCGGCGAGCCCTTCGTCCTGCGCCGCAGCCCCGACCGGGTCTGGACGGACTACTGGATGTGCGCCGAGTACCGCCGGCGGCTGGACATGCCGCGGCTGGTCGAGGTCTCCAGTGCGGACGACGAGTTGCAGGCGGTCGCAGCCGGCCGGGCGATCAGCATCACACCGGCCGCGGCCGCACGCTTCTACCCGCGCTCCGGCATCGTCTACGTGCCGGTGGAGGGCGTGAGCCCCAGTACCGTCGCACTCGCCTGGTCGCGCAGTGCCACCAATCCGGCGGTGGCGGCCTTCGCCAAGGCGGTGCAGCAGGTCTGCCGTACCCAGCCGCACCTCCTGAGCATGATCACCGATCCGATGGGCACCCTCACCCGGAGCCTCCGGGGCCGCGTGGGCTGACCCGGGCCGGCCTCGACGGCCCGGGGTCGGCCGCGGTGGGGCGGCCGACCTCGCCCCCTGCTCAGCCGCCGCAGGCCGCCCCGACGGGGGCGAGCGGGGCCTCGGCCCGCCGTTCGGCGGCACGCAGTTGCACCCGCGCACCATGGCTCAGCGCCGGCATCGGCCGGGGATCGGGGTCCGGTACGAACCGTGCCCCGTCCCTCCGGTAGGACCACGCCGGACCGCGCTCGACGAGACGGGCCAACGCCCAGGCGAAATCACTGATGTCCTGCTCGGTGATCCCGGCACCGATGCTGGCCCGGAGCGCGGCACCGTCGGCATGGCCCTCCCCCAGCAGGTGCTTGACCAGCGGGTGCGCGCAGAAACGCCCGGTGCGGACGGCGATGCCGTGTTCCGCGGAGAGCGCCGCCGACAGCAGGCCGGACGCCACGCCCCGCACGCTGAACGTCACGGTGCCGACCTTGGGATGCCGTGCGTCCCACATGCGGTGGACGGTGAGGCCGGGGATGCGGGCGAGCTCCCGCTCCAGCAGGGCGGCGAGCCGCTGCTCCTGTACGACGAGGCCGGAGCGGAGCGGAGCGTGCAGCAGCTCGCACGCCGTGGCCAGTGCGTAGTTGCCGAGGAAGTTGGGCGACCCGGCCTCGTGCCGCTGGGGGGACGGTGCCCAGTCCACCGCCGGCAGGTCGACCTGCCGGGTGGCGCCGCCGCCCGCGAGGTAGGGCGGCGCGGCGTCCAGCCAGTCGGGGCGGCCGACCAGGGCGCCGGCGCCGTAGGGGGCGTAGAGCTTGTGCCCGGAGAAGGCGACGTAGTCGACGTCCCAGCCGGCCATGTCGAGTGGCCGGTGCGGCGCGAGCTGTGCGGCGTCCACCGCGGTCCGTGCGCCGAACCGGCGTGCCACACCGGCGAGTTCGGCGACCGGCCAGACCTCACCGGTGACGTTGGAGGCCCCCGCGAGGGTCACCAGGCGGGCGCCGCCGCCCCGGCCGGCAGCCCGCGCCGCCGAGGCCAGCGCGGCGTCCAGGAGCTCAAGGGCGTGCGCCGGGCTGTCGGGCACCGGCAGGCGGTGCACGGTGCGCCGGTCCCACGGCAGGAGATTGGCGTGGTGCTCGGTGGCGAACCCGAACACCTCGCCGTCCTCCGGCAGCGCATGGGCCAGCAGGTTGAGCGAGTCGGTGGTGTTGCGGGTGAAGATCACCGTGTCGTCGGGCCGGGCACCGGTGAAGGCGCGCACCGACTCCCGGCAGGCTTCCTGCAGTTCGGTGCACACGGCGGAGGGGAATCCGTCCCCCCGGTGCACACTGCCGTACCAGGGCAGTATTTCGTCCACCGCATCACGTACCTGCAGGGCGCACGGCGCGGTCGCGGCGTAGTCGAGATCGAGCCGGCGGACCTCTCCGCCGGTCACCAGGGGCACCCATTGCCGGTCCCCCACCAGTGCCATCTTCCTCATCGGTTCATCCCCCGTCGTGCTTCCCCCGTCGTGCTGCCCGGGTCGCGCATCCCCGGTCGCGCTTCCCCCGTCGCGCTGCCCGGGGCGTGCTTCCCCGTCGTCCCGCGTTCCGTTCACCGACGCGGCAGCAGGGCGGTCTCCTGGCCCCCGGCCACCGCCGGGATGACCGACATGATCGCCCCGGGCGTGACGGCGGTACGGACCCCATCGGCGAAGCGGATGTCGTCGTCCCCCACGTAGACGTTCATGAACCGGCGGATCTCGCCGTCCTCCTCGGTGACCCGCTCGCGGATACCCGGGAACCGGCCCTCCAGCGACTCCAGCACCTCCGCGACCGTGGCGCCGGATGCGGTCACCTCGGCGGCGCCGGCGGTGTGGCTGCGCAGGATGGTCGGTATACGCACGGTTACGGACATGGTTATCCGTTCTCCCCTCGATGCAGTGTGCTGTCGACCGTACGACGGGTGGGCAAAGCAGGGGAAAGTCCAATACGGGCATGATTTATCGCCCGGGCCGCCACAATTCTCCGGAGCGCGGGCGGCGCCTTCGGCACTGGGCGAAGAACCGCGGGGGAACGGTGCGAGGCCCACCGCGCACCTCTGCGTGGTCAGCCGGTGGCCGGGGCGGACCAGGCAACGAGTTCGACCACGACGCCGTTGGGGTCGGTCGTCTGGAAGAGGCGTTCGCCCCAGGGCTCTTCACGGGGCACCCTCAAAGAACCCGAAAGATACGTCGGGCGTAAAAGTATGTCGGTCCTACATTGCGCGTCAAGGAAATTTTTACGTCGGTGGTAACTTTTCGTCATGGGTACGAGGACGACCGGCCTCCGTGAGGCCAAGAAGCAGGAGACCAGGCAGCTGATCTCCGACCACGCGACCAGGCTCTTCATGGCCCAGGGCTTCGAGGCCACGACGATCTCGGAGATCGCCGGCGCGGCCCGGGTGGCGAAGAAGACGGTGACCAACTACTTCGCGCGCAAGGAGGACCTGGCCCTCGACCACCAGGAGGAGTTCGTTGCGGCGCTCGCCGGCACGGTGTCCGGGCGCGCGCCGGGTGAGTCCGCGCTGTCCGCACTGCGCCGGGCGTTCACGGAGGATGTGGCGCGGCGCAGCCCGGTGGCCGGCTTCGCCGGACCCGACTTCAGCCGCATGGTCGCCGACAGCCCGACGCTCACCGCCCGGCTGCGCGATCTGCACGATCTACGGCAGGAGGCCCTGACCCGGGCGCTCCGGGAGGCCACCGGAGCGGACGCCGAGGACATCACCCCGGCCGCCGCGGCGGCCCAGCTCGGCTCCGCGTACCGGCTGCTCTTCGAGCGCATCCAGGCGCTCACTCTGGCCGGCCACGGCAACGACGCCATCGCCGGACGGGTCGCCGACGAGGCCACCCGGGTCTTTGACCTGATGGAGCCGTCCCTTGCGGACTACGCCGTGGCCTGACCACCCCCGGCGACGGGTTTCATCGGTCGGGATATGGGGTGCACGGGGTGCCAGGCGGGGCGTCGAAGGCGGCGTCGAAGGGAGCGGAGGGCGCCGGCCGGGGAACGGAGGGCGCGCCGGCCGAGGGGAGCGGGCGCCCCAGGGGTTGGGGTGCCCGCCCCGTCGTACGGTGTGGCGCCGCGGCGGTGGGTCAGTGGGTTCCGGCCAGCTTCCGCATCGTGGCGATCTCCGCCTTCTGGGCGGTGCTGATGTCACCGGCGAGCTTCTTGGCCGGGCCGTAGGCACCCCGCTTCTGCTCGGCCGCGGCCATCGTCACCGCGCCCTCGTGATGCTTGATCATCAAGGTCAGGAACTGGGTGTCGAAGGCCTTGCCGGAGGCGTTCTTCAGCCGGGTCATCTCCTGGTCGTCCATCATGCCGGGCATCGCCGCACCACTGCCGTGATGCATGCCCTCCATGCCCGGCATGCCCTCCGTGCCGTGGTCCTGGGGGACCGTTTCGCCCCAGGACTTCAACCAGCCGGACATGGTGTTGATCTCCGGGTCCTGGGCCTTCTTGATCGCGGCGGCGAGGGACCTGACCTCACCGGACCCGGCGCGGGTGGCGGCCAGTTCGGCCATCGCCACGGCCTGGCGGTGGTGCGGGATCATCTGCTGGGCGAAGGAGACGTCGGCCGCGTTGTGCTTGCCCGCGGTGGCACCCGCCGTTGCGGAGGCGCCGTGGCCGGGGGAGGCGTGGTCCGCGCTGCCGCTGCCGCCACAGGCGGTGAGCGTGAGCGCCGCAGCGGTCAGGGCAGCGGCCAGAACGGCCCGTCGGGGGAAGGCCGTTCGGGCGGGACGGGCGGACGGGAAGGCACGGGCGGCACGGGTACGGATGCGGGTGCGGGTACGCGTACGGGTACGGGATGCGTGCATGACGCAGTGCTCCTGGGATCGTTGGATCAGGGAATGACGGCATACGTGGCCGCGACGCGGACCGTCCGTACCTGCTGGGCTGCGCCGGGTCGGGCAGGAAGGCAGGGGACGGACGTGCCGGGCAGGCAGGGGTGCTGCGCCGCGGGGGCGTCTTCCTATATCCGCAGGATCTGGAGCTGGGCGAGGGTGGGCGGGGCACGGGCACCGGCCGCCTCGGGTGCCGCCCGGCCCGTGGGCCGCGCCACGGTGTCGGCCTGGCCGGTCAGGGAAGCGGCCAATACGGGGGAGGCGGGGCTACCGGGAATCGCACCGGAGGCGCAGGTCGGATCGGCGTGACTGCCGTGACCGCCGCCAGGGCTGTCTCCGTGACCGTCGCCGAGGCGACCCCCGTGCCCCTTGCTGGGGGCCGCGGCGTGGCCTGTGGTGTGGCCCTTGGTGTGGCTCTTGGCCTCGCCCCGGGCGGCCGGGATTCCATGGCACCCTTCGGGACCCGCCGTACCGAGCTGGTGGGCGCTGTGCGTCGTGGGGTGGGCGGACGGCAGGGGGCTGGCGTTGCCCACGCCGTGCATGCCCAACAGACCGGCCAGCACGGTGAGTACGAGCAGCACCTTCGGCCGCAGCCTCGGCTGCGGGGGCGAGGTGTGCCGGCGGATGCTCACGGGTCACATGGTAGGCGTGTCAACGGCCGGGCCCGCGGGCAGCATGCGGGCCGCCGGAGCGAGTCGGCACGGAGCAGTCGGCACGGAGCGGGGCGGCGCGCAGCACGACGGGGCCGAGCGAGGCGGGGCGGCGCGCAGCAGGTCGGCGCCGAGCCGGGCGGGGCGGCGCGGGTGGATCGCCGTACGGCCAGGGGGAGTCCGGTGGGCCGTCAGCCGAAGAGGCTGCGGACGCGGATGGTCCGGACGGGGCGCTTGGGCTCCTTTTTGTGGGGCGGTAGCCGTCCGCCGGGGCGGCCGTTGGGGTGCACGGGTTGTCCGGACGGGCCGGGGGCACGGGATGCCGCAGCCGGTCCGGGCGTGCCGGGTTCGGTGGACGGGCCCTGGTGCCGGGCCGCCGCCGTACGCCGTCCCATCGGCTCTACACCGTGTGTTCGCGGTGTGCGCGGTGGGTGCGTTCGGCCGGGTGCGCCGCCGCATCGGTGTCGAGCACGCAGCCGGGGCCGGGGAAGATCTCCGTCTCATGGCCGTCGTCGTAGCGCACCCGGTACGGGGGTTCCCCGTGCGGCCCGAGCACTTCCAGCACGACGGCCCGGTGCTCCGGCGTTCCGACCACCCGTCCGGTGAACCGCAGGACGTCGCCCGCCTTTACCTGCATCGCCGCTCACCCTTCCCTGCCACGTCGGTGTTCCCTCGCACACGCCTTTCGGCCTCTGCTTCCAGTGTGCGGGCACCCGCCGGGACCGCATGACGATCTTGCGGGTCCCGCCGGGCGGTCCCGCGGGGGGGCCGGGGCCCACCGGGTGCCTCGTGCCCGGCGACCGCCCGGGTGCCCACCGCGCGCCCGGTACCCACCGGCCGCCCCGTGTCCGACGTACGCCCGGAGCCCACCGGCCGCCCGGTGCCCGACGTACGCCCGGAGCCCCCGGTTACGGCGCCGGCGCGGTGGGAGGACCGTCCGCCGCCGGGCCCTCCCCCGCGGCCGACCCGGGGTGCTCCCGCAGGACGTCCAGGACGACGGAGCCCCCGACGGTCTCGCGGGTGGTCAGCAGCTCGGCGAGCCTCTCCAGGGCCGTCCGGTGGTCGCGCAGCAGGCCGAGCGCGCGCTGCTCGGCCTGCCGGACCAGGCGGGCGACCTCCTCGTCGATCAGCCGCTGGGTCTGCTCCGAGTAGGGCCGGTGCAGGGTGTCGCCCGGGGGCTCCTCGCCGAGGTGACGCGGGGCGCCCGATGCGTAACCGACCGGGCCGAGGGCGGGCGACAACCCGAAGTCGCGGACCATCCGGCCGGCGATCTGGGTGGCGCCGGCCAGATCGTCGGCGGCACCGGTTGAGCCCTCGCCCAGGGCGACGAGTTCGGCGGCCCGGCCGCCCAGGCGGACGGTCAGCAGATCGGTCAGATAGCCCTCGCTGTAGAGGTGGCGCTCGGCCTCGGGGAGCTGCTCGGTGGCGCCCAGGGCGGGGCCGGAGGGCAGGATCGTCACCTTGGCCACTGGGTCGGCGTGCTCGCACAGGGCGGCGACCAGCGCGTGGCCGGACTCGTGGACGGCGACCGCGTGCCGCTCCTCGGGGAGCAGCGCGTTGGAGGTCTCCCGCCGCCCGAGCAGCACCCGGTCCCGGGCGTCGTCCAGGTCGCGGGCGGTGATCACCGAGCCGCCGGAGCGCACCGCGTGGATGGCGGCCTCGTTGACGAGGTTGGCGAGGTCCGCGCCGGAGAAGCCCGGGGTGGCCCGTGCGATGACGCCCCATTCGACGTCGGACGACAGCTTCTTGCCGCGGGCGTGGACGTTCAGGATCGCTGCGCGCTCGGTCTGGTTGGGCAGCGGTACGGTCACATGCCGGTCGAAGCGGCCGGGCCGCAGCAGCGCCGTGTCGAGCGCCTCGGGACGGTTGGTCGCGGCGAGCACGACGATGCCGCTGCTCTGGTCGAAGCCGTCCATCTCGGCGAGGAGTTGGTTGAGGGTCTGCTCGCGCTCGTCGTTGCCGCCCAGCCGCACCCCGCCGCGGCGGCTGCCGACGGCGTCGATCTCGTCGATGAAGATGATCGAGGGAGCGCGCTTGCGGGCCTCGGCGAACAGGTCACGCACCCGGGAGGCGCCGACCCCGACGAACATCTCCACGAACCCCGATCCGGTCACCGACAAGAACGGCACCTCGGCCTCACCGGCAACCGCCCGGGCGAGCAGGGTCTTGCCGGTGCCCGGCGGGCCGACCATCAGCACCCCGCGCGGGCCCTTGGCACCGACCACCGCGTACCGCTCGGGGTGCCGCAGGAAGTCCACGACCTCGCTGATCTCCTGTTTGACGCCCTCGTACCCGGCGACATCAGGGAAGCGGGTGGTCGGGCGCTCGGCCTCGATGATCTTGGCCCGGGAGCGGCCGATCCCGGTGAGCCCGCCGGAGAGCGTGCGCGCCGCCTGCCGTCCGGTCCACAGGAACAGCGCACCGAGCAGCACCAAGGGCAGCAGCACCGCCAGCAGCGTCACCGGCCAGCTGCCGCCCCCGCCGCCGGACGCGGTGATGTCCACCTTCTGGGCGCGCAGCTCCTGTTCGAGGCCGCCGTTGTCCAGTGCGGTCGGGATGCGGGTGGTGAACTTCCGGCCGTCCTTGAGGGTGCCGCTGACGTTCCCCTTGTCGTTGATGTCGACCGTCCTGACCTGGCCGGTGTCCACCTTGCCGAGGAAGTGACTGTAGGAGAAGGCGGTTCCGGGCGGGGTCTGGGACCTGCCGAGGATGATCACGAACATGATCAGCAGGGCGAGCGGCAGCAGCCAGGGCCGCCACCCGGGGCGGGGCGGTGTGGTGGAGGGCTTGGGCGGCTCGCGCGGGGGCCCCGGCTTCGCCGAGCGGGTGGCGTGCCGCGCCGGCAGGCGGACTGCGGTGATCACTGACGGCTCCCTTGGCGCGGGGCGGCCCGTCGGGCGCCGGTGCCCTCCCCCGGCGGCGGCGCCCGTGCCCGAGCCGGGCGAGGGGCTGGGCGGCCGGTGAGCGGGCCGGGTGGCCGGTGAGCGGCCCGTACGGCCGGTACGCGCCCCGTACGGCGGTGAGCGGCTCCGGCCGGTGAGCGGCCCGGCCGTCGAGCGGCCGCCCGACGGGTCAGCCCTGGATCTCGATGTGGCGCGGCTTGGCCGTCTGCGCCTTCGGAATGGTCACGGTGAGCACTCCGTCGGAGAGCTGCGCGGTGACCTCGTCGGCCTTGACGTCCATGGGCAGCAGGGCCCGGTAGACGAAGCGCCCGGTGGGGCGGCCGCGGCGGCGCAGCACGCCTTCCCGCTCGCGCTCCTTCAGGTCTCCGGAGATGCTCAGCTCGTGCTCGCCGACCTCGACATCGATGTCCTCGCGGCGCAGGCCGGGCAGTTCGCACTCGACCCGGTACGCCTCGTCGGTCTCGTGCAGGTCCGCCAGCGGGGCCCAGGTCGTCGCCTCGGTCAGGGACGGCGGGATCGAGGCGGACTCCAGGAACCGGTTCATCCGGTCGAAGAGGTCCTCGAAGTCGGCCGCCATCGGCTCGGGCCAGCGGAGTCCGCGCTCCGCGGGATTCCCGTGCCGGCGTATGGGCAGGGTCATCACACGTCACCTCCCGGACAGGTAGCAGAACGCTTCTGCTCCTTCCATGCTGGCCACCGTCGGCGCCCCCGGCGACTCGACGGCGCGGGGCCCTGACGCGCACCCACCGTGGCCGGAGCCGTACCCCCCGTATCCGCCCTGTGCTGGCGCGGACGGGACACCGAGGCCGGTGCACCGCCGCACGGAGCGGGCGGGCCGTCCCGAAGCCCGGCGGAGCATCCCGGCATTCGTGGCGACATGTCGGGAGCGCACGGGGCCGGGGTCGGGGAATCTGCACGGAAGCCTCACATGCTCTGCTCGATGCCTTCGGTCCGTGCCGTTAACGTTGCTGGCCGCTCGTTCGCTCGTGCGAATGTGAACAGGTCTCCGGCGCCCCTGGGGGCGCGGTCAGCAGAGAAAGATCGCAGATGGACTACTGCTCTTCGTGCCACCGGAACCTCAACGGGGCCCTGGTCTGCCCGGGATGTGGCGATTACGCCCCGGATATCACCCCCTTCGGCCGCCACCGGCGCGGCGCCACGTCCGCGGCCTCGGCCACTGCCACGACCGACACCGCGGCTGGCACCCCGACCGGCGCCACGGCTGGCACCACGGCCGGGACCGCGGCCGATGCCCTTGCCGGGTGGGACCCCTGGTCCACGGCGGGGACCTTCGCCACCGGTGCCCCGTACGACACGGACGCCCCCGACTTCGACGCACCGGCGGCCCCCGTCGGCGCCGCGGGAGCTGCGGGAGCCGCGGGAGCCGCGGGAGCCGCGGCGGAGCGTGCCGCCGATCCCGCCGAGGGCCCCGACGCCGACGCCACCGTGGTCGCCGCCGCCGGCTCCCGGGACGGCTCGGCCACCGGGCAGGGCCGGGCGGCCCGCCGCCGGCAACTGGCGCGGTGGAAGAAGCACCGGCGTCGGGCCGCAGCGGCCACGGCCTTCGCGCTGGCCGGCGGCGCCCTGACGGTGTCGCTGCTGCCGTCCAAGCCGTCCACCGGCCAGACCCATGCGGCCGCGGCGCCCGACCCCGAACTCTCCGGCACACCGCGGACCCCGTACTCCGGGGCGGCCTCGGACCGCCCGGACTCCCGGGCCTCCCGGCACCTCGACTCCCGCCCGTCGGAGGCCGGCCGGCAGCACGAGCGCGCCGTCACCGCCCCGGCGGCCGCGGCCGGCCGGACGCCGCAGTCCGCCGCCCCGGCCCACCCCTCCACGGCGCCGGCGGCGGCCCCGCACACCGCGTCCGCACCGGCCGCCACGGCGCACCACGACACCGCCCCCGCCGCGGCGCCGCGTTCGAGCGGCTCCACCTCCACCGGCGGGTCCCGCTCGCAGGCCCCCTCCTCGGGTTCCGGCTCCTCGGGCTCCTCCGGGTCGTCGGGGTCGTCGGGGTCCTCCGGTGACACGTCGGCGCCCGCCACGCAGCCGGCACAGACGCCGCCGGCGGCCGGACAGCCGTCGGACCCGAATCAGGTGTGCCTGCTGGGACTTGTCTGCGTCCCGTGACACCCGCGGCACCTGTGACACCGGCTGCACCAGTGACACCAGCTACACGTGTGACACCGGCTGCACCTGTGAAACCAGCTGCACCTGCGATGTCCCTGGCCCCTGCGGCACCAGCCGTTCAGTACGGCGAGCCCTCGCCCGGCAGCCGGTAACCGCCCTCGGCCACCGGCCCGTCGGCGGCCGGCGCGCCATGCCTCGTGACAGCGTCCCCCGCCGTCCCCCGGACGAGAGGTCCAGGCCGTACGCGGGAAGTCCGGTACCCCCACGGGACGTTGCTCCACTCCGACCCTGGCGGCCGGGCGCGCCCCGCACCTCCGCCGAACCGGACGGACCGCCTCCGCCGCCCGGGCGAGGCCCCGTACGGTCCCGCACGGCGCCGGCCGACCACGGCGGGGCCCGGCCTTCCCCCGCCCGGCGGGCCATGCGGAACCGGTAAATCCGGTGTGCCGGCCCTTCATGGGCAGGAGCTAAGGTGCTCCCGCAATCTGTTGGCGCGGCGCGCCGAGAAGGAGGTCCGGCGGTGTCCGAACCGGGGCGGCTCATAGCCCAGCGGTACCGGCTGGTCGAGCGGCTGGGAAAGGGCGGTATGGGCACCGTCTGGCGGGCCGAGGACGAGGTCCTCGGGCGCCATGTCGCCGTGAAGAAGCTCCATGTGCCGCCGCACCTCCAGGACGACGAGGTACGCACCCTCCACGAGCGGACCCGGCGCGAGGCGCGCAGTGCGGCCCGGATCACCCACCCCCATGTGATCGTGGTGCACGACGTGGTCGACGACGAGGGCCTGCCGTGCATCGTCATGGAGTACGTCCCCTCGCTGACCCTGAGCGACCTCCTCAAGCGGCAGGGTGCGCTGCCGCCGCAGGAGGCGGCCCGGATCGGCGGCGCGATGGCCGCGGCGCTGCGCGCCGCGCACGACGCCGGGGTGCTGCACCGCGACGTCAAGCCCGCCAACGTCCTCCTGGGGCACGACGGCCGGATCGTCCTCACCGACTTCGGGATCGCCGTGGAGCCCGGGACGCCGTCGCTGACCCGGACCGGAGAGCTGGTCGGCTCGATCCAGTACCTCGCACCGGAGCGCCTGCGCAGCTCGATGGGCGAGCCCGGTCCGGCCAGCGACCTGTGGTCCCTGGGAGCAACGCTGTACCAGGCGGTCGAGGGGCGCCCGCCGTTCCGCCGGGACACCGCGATCGAGACGGCGTACGCCATCGCCGCCGAGGACCACCCCCCGCCGCGCGACGCCGGCGCCCTGGGCCCGGTGATCGAGGGGCTGCTGGTCAAGGACCCCACGCAGCGCATGGACGCCCCCGAGGTCGGCCGTCTCCTGGAGCGGGCGGCCGGTGCGGGTGGCGCCCCCACCGAGGAACTCACCCGACAGGAACGGGTGCCGGACACCGTGCGCGAGGCGCGCCCGGACCGGCCCGGGCGCCGCAGGGCCCGCTGGCTGGTGCCGGTGGCGGCGGTGGCCGCCGCCGGCGCCGCCGCGACGGGCGCCGTGCTGCTGTGGCTCACCGGCGACGGCGCCACGGCGGACGCCCGGCCTTCGACGACCCGCTCCGCCGGGAACCGGCCGTCCGCCAGCCCGTCCCCACCGCCACCGCTGCCCGCCGGCTATCACCTGGAGAAGGAGGGGCAGGGCTTCGCACTCCCCGTGCAGGACGGCTGGACCCGCCGGGATCCGCCCGGCAGCGAGGTCGCGTACGTCGACCCGAGCAAGCTGGTGGGCCTGCGGATCGACGTCGTGGAGTTCGCCGCGTCCGATCCGCTCCGGCACTGGCGGGAGACCGAGGAAGCCCAGACCCGCCGGGACAACCCGGGGTACGAGCGGGTGCGGATGAGCCGCACCACGTTCCGCGGACGGCCCGCGGGCTACTGGGAGTTCACCTTCAACGGCCGGGAGCGCCGGTACCGGGCGGTGGAGCTGGCCTTCTCCGGGCAGGACGGCACCCAGTACGTGGTCTACCTCTCCGCGCCGGACGCGCAGTGGAACCAGTACCGGCCGGCCTTCGACACCGCGGTGAAGGGGATCCGCCTCAGCGGCCGGTAGGGCTGTGGACCGGCGGCCCTGAGCGGCCCCACCCCGGTGCCACCACCGCCAACTCTTCGGCACCTACGGCCCGTTGCCCCGCAGAGGTCACCCTGAGAGGTCCCCTCCGTGAAGCCCCTGACTCGCCCCGTCCGCGAGCAGCCCCTCCTCGTGGGCCAGGAGCGCGGCCTGGACGCGGTTGTCCAGGCCGAGGCGGGTCAGGAGGCGGTGGACCCGGCTCTTCACCGTGACCTGGGTCAGGCCGAGCTCATCGGCGATCTGCCGGTTGGAGAGCCCCCGCCCGACCAGGACCAGGACCTGCAGTTCCCGGGTGGTGAGGACGTCCAGGAGCGGGCTGCGGCCGGCCGGCGCCGGCGGCGTGCCGGGGACCAGTGCGGCGGGCAGCGCGGTGAAGGTGCCGATCAGCCGGTGGGTGACGCTGGGGGCGAGCATGGCCCCGCCGGCGGCCACCACCCGGATGGCATGGGCGAGTTGGTCCGGCGGGCTGTTCTTCAGCAGGAAGCCGCAGGCGCCGGCCCGCAGCGCGGAGTGCACATACTCGTCCAGGTCGAAGGTGGTCAGGACCAGGATCCGCGGCGGGGGCCCGGGATGCGGCCAGCCGCTGAGGATGCGCCGGGTGGCCTCGACACCGGTCATGCCCGGCATCCGGACGTCCATCAGCACCACGTCGGGCCGGAGCTCACGGGCCAGGGCCACCGCCCGTTCACCGTCGCCCGCTGCGCCCACCACCCGGAAGTCCGCCCGGCGCTCGACGACCGCCCGCAGCGCGTCCCGGACCATCTCCTGGTCGTCGACGAGCAGCACCTCGATGGTCACAGTGGCCCCCTTCCCGGCACCGGGACGAGCGGAAGGGTCGCACGGACCTGCCAACCGCCGTGCGGATGCGGGCCGGTGTGCACGGTGCCGTCGAAGGCCGCAACGCGTTCGCGGATGCCGAGCAGCCCGCGGCCCGAGCCGGGCACCGGGCGGTGCCCGGCGGCCGGCGGCCCGTTCACCGCCTCGATGGTCAGCGCCGCCGCGTCCCGGCGCAGGGTGATCACCACGTCGGTGGGGCCGGCGTGCTTGCGCACATTGGTCAGGGCCTCCTGGACGATGCGGTAGGCCGACACCCGGACCGCGGGCGGCAGACCGCCGACCGCGTCGTCCACGGTGGTGGTCACCCGGCAGCCGGCTGCGGTCGCCGCGTCGACCAGCGGGCCGAGGTCCGCCGGTGACGGCTCCGGCGCGAGGTCCTCGCGACCGGCCGCCAGCAGGCCGAGGATGCGGTGCATCTCGACCAGCGCGGTGTCGGCGGTCTCGGCGATCCGCGCCACCCCCTGCCGACCCTCCGGAGGGCCGTCGCCGAGCGCCTCCCCGGTCGACCGCGCGGTCAGGGCGATGGCGCTGACGTGGTGGGCGACCACATCGTGCAGATCGCGGGCGATCCTGGCGCGTTCGGCGATGACGGCCTGTCGCGCATTGGTCTCCTGTTCGGCGCGCAGCCGGGCGTTGAGCTCGCTCAGCCGGCCCGCCTGGAGCCCGATCCGGCGCCGTCCGTACCCCAGCAGCCAGGCGACGCCGTAGAACGCGACGAAGGTGGTGGCGGTGACCGGCTCCAGCGAACCGGGATGGGGCGGCCCGGAGCGTCCGCACAGCAGGTCCGTCGCCACCGCCACGAGGAGCGACAGCGCCGCGCCCGGCAGGCTCACCGCCCAAGGCGTGCAGCGGGCCACCGCGAACACCGCGAGGCTCAGCAGGTAGGGGCCGGGGAACTTGCCCGGCACCGGGTCGAGCACCTCGAACAGGACGAAGACGGCGGTCATCGCGCCCAGGACCGCGCACGGACGGCTGCGCCGCCAGCACAGCGGAACGGTCTGCAGCCCCCAGAGCAGCGCACCGGCCGGGCCCGGTGCCGGATCCCTGAGCAGCAGCGTCACCACGTCGAAGGCGGTCAGTCCGACGCCGAGGGCCAGGTCGGCGGCCCACGGGCGGCCGGCCAGGCGGCGGCGGGCGCCGCGCAGGGCGGCCATCGGGTGTGTGTTCATCTCCGGCCGAAAGGCTAGCGACCCCCGGGCGGGGCGTACTCCTCCCCGAGGACGCATCCATGGGTGCGCGGGCCCCCGGCGGATCGGCCCCCGGGACGACGGACCGGGGGCGGGCGCGCTCCTAGCGTCGGACCCCAACGGACACCCCACACCGAAGGGTTCGATGCACACCATGGCCAACGACCGTTCCCCGGCGCCTGGTTGGCGGCGCTTCGCACTGCTGGCGCTGGGTACCGCCGGGCACTTCTTCGCGGTCGGCGGCCGCTGGGACATCGCCGCCGCGGCCTGGATCTTCCCGGTCCTCCTGCTGCGCTTCACCCGCCTCACCCGCCCGTGGTCGGGCGCCCTGTGGATCTGGGCGACCCAGACCGCGGCGGCGGTGTGCTGGCTCTTCGAGTCGGCGATGGGGTTCAGCCCCGTCACCCTGGGCGGGGCGGTGGCCCTGGCCGCCCTGCTGACCCTGCCGTTCCTGCTGGACCGGCTGCTGGTGGGGCGGCTGCGCCCGTGGGCGGCGATGCTCCTCTTCCCCTCCGCGGTGGCCGGGGCGGAGTTCCTGATCACCCTGCTGTCCCCGTTCGGCACCGCCTACGGCGCCCTGGCGGCCACCCAGTACGGCGCTCTGCCGCTGCTCCAGATCGTCTCGGTCACCGGCTGCTACGGGATCGGGTTCCTGATCGGCTGGTGCGCCGGCGCGGCCAACCGGCTCTGGGAGACCGGCTCGTGGCGGGCGGCGCGGGCCGGCGTCACCACCTGTGCCGCGGCGCTGCTGGCGGTCGTGCTCGGCGGCGGGGCCCGGCTGGCCCTCTTCCCGCCCGACGCACCGACCGTGCGGATCGCCGGGGTCACCGCCGACGCGGCGACGATCCGCGCCCAGAAGGCGGCGCTCGCCCGGATACCCGGCGGGCGCCGGGCGAGCGCCGCCTCCCCCGCCGCGCTCCGCCCGGCCCTGACCGCGGTACGGGACAGCCTGCTGGCCGCCACCGCGCGGGAGGCGAAGGCCGGGGCGAAGATCGTGGTCTGGCCCGAGGAGGCCGTCAAGACGCTCGCGGCGGACGAGCGCGCCACCCTCGCCGCGGCCCGGCACCAGGCCCGCCGTTCGGGCATCTACCTGGAAATCGGCGTCGAGGTCTACGACACCACCGGTCCCGGCCGCGACGAGGCGCTCCTGATCGACCCCTCCGGCACCGTGCGGTGGACCTACCAGAAGGCCCACCCCATCCCCGGCTCGGAGCCCTTCGTCCCCGGTGACGGCAAGGTCCCCGTCGTCGGCACGCCGTACGGCCGGCTGGCGAACGTCATCTGCTACGACGCCGACTTCCCCGCCCTGATGCGGGTGCCCGCCGACATCCTGCTCGTCCCCTCGCACGACTGGCAGGAGTACGGGCGCGCCCACACCCAGAAGGCCGCGCTGCGGGCCATCGAGGGCGGCTATGCGGTGGTGCGCCAGGACTCCGAGGGGCTGTCGGCCGCCTTCGACGCGCAGGGCCGCCCGCTGGCGTCCGCCGACTACTTCACCAGCGGCCGGCAGACGATGGTGGCCGCGGTGCCGGTCCGCGGCACCACCACCGTCTACGACCGGATCGGCGACGCCTTCGCCTGGCTGTGCCTGGCCGCCGTCGGCGCGTGCGCCGTCGCCGGAGCGGCTCCCCGGGCGCGGCGAAGGGCCGGGCGCCGACCGGCCCCCGCCCCGCACGACGGACCGGCGTAAAGGCACTGTTCGCCTCCTTATGGCCGGTCGTAACGCAACCGCCGGATTGCTGTAATACGGGGCAGGAAGCATCATCATCCGCATACCCTGCCGGCTGCGCCCCTGGAAGTACCCGTGCCCCACCCCCGCCCCCTGCCCGTCCCCGGCCCGGTCCGGGCCGCCTCGCTGGTCCTCGCGGTGGCGGGGGCGGCACTGGCGCTGGCGGGGTGTACGGGCACCGGGCGGCCCGAGAACGCCGGTCCCACCAAGGTCGCCTCGTCCCCGGCCCGGCTGTGGCCCGACCGGCCGCCCGCCCCGCAGCCCCCGACGGACAAGAGCGGCCAGGACGGGCCCTCGCCGGTCCCGGGGCTGCACCGGGAGGGGTCCGGGAACATCCGGAAACTCGACGTGCTCTCCGTCGTCCGGGCGCAGAACACCGCGGACCGTCGCGCAGACGAGCCGGCCTTCTCCCGGGCCACCGAGCGGAAGATCGACGCCTGCACCACCGCGGGGGTGCACTGCCCGGTGCGGGCCCCCGAGTACCAGGACCTGACGCACGACGGGAAGCCGGAGCTGATCGTCGGTATCGAGGGAACCGGCCACACCCTGGCCATATGGGCCTACACGCTGCGCGACGGGGTGGTGAACCGGATCCTGGACACCGCCGGCACCCCGCTGTCGGTGGAGGTGGCGGACGGCGAAGTGCTCATGCGGGAGCCCACCGGCTCGCCCGGGTACGAGATGCGCACGGTCTACGCCTGGGACGCGAGACGGCGGACGATGGAGATCCGGGCGGTGGAGTTCGACCACGCGGTCTCCTCGCCGTCGCCGGAGCGCACGCGGTGAGCGCCGCCCGGCCGCGGGCCGCGCTGCGGCTGCCCGCCTGGACGGCGACCCTCTACTGGAAGTTCGCCGTCTTCATCACCGTCATGTGCTGCACCCTCGCCGCGCTGCTCGGCGTCCTGGTGCACGTGCTGGTCGGCCGGCAGACCGAGAGCCAGGCGCGCGGCGCGGTGCTGGACCACCTGGACAACGCGGTGGCCACCTACGTCGCCGGTGAACCGCTGGGCCGCGACACCGCGGTGGACCCGCCGGACCTGCCCCGCGCCCTGCGGGAGATGGCCCGGCACAAGGAGCGCGGCACCCAGCTCGCCGACCACCACGGCCGGCCGACGATGTGGGCGGTGGCGCCGGTCGACGGCGGCCGGGCGCTGGCCGTACGCCTCGACTACAGCGACCGGGCCGCCGCCACCCGGGGCCTTGACCGGGCCATCATCGGCTCCTCGGCCGCCGCGATCGGCGTGACCCTGCTCGTCGGGCTGGTCGGGGTCTCCCGCATCACCCGCCGGCTGCACCACACCGCCCGGGTGGCGCGCCGGATCAGCACCGGCGACCTCGACGCCCGGGTGAGCGACCCCCGTGCGCGGCAACCCGGGCACGCCCAGGACGAGGCCGCGGCGGTGGCGGCGGCGCTCGATGCGATGGCCGCCACCCTGCAGGCCAAGCTGCACAGCGAGCAGCGCTTCACCGCCGATGTCTCCCACGAGCTGCGCACCCCGCTCACCGGGCTGCACGCCGCGGCCGAGCTGTTGCCGCCCGGCCGCCCGACCGAGATGGTGCAGGAGCGGGTCGCGACCATGCGCCGGCTGACCGAGGACCTGCTGGAGATCTCCCGGCTCGATGCCCAGGTCGAACGGGCCGAGCTCGACCTCCACCCGCTGGGGCCGCTGGCCGAGCGCGCGGTGCGGGCCACCGGCACCGTCACCGAGGTCCGCATCGTCCGCGACGCCCGGGTGGAGACCGACCAGCGCCGGCTGGAGCGGGTCCTGGGCAACCTCGTCGCCAACGCCCACAAGCACGGCCGGGCGCCGGTGGTGCTGACCGTCGACGGGCCGTTGATCACCGTCCGGGACCACGGCGACGGATTCCCCGGCTACCTCCTCGACCAGGGCCCGCAGCGCTTCAAGACCGATCCGGGCAAGGGCCGCAAGACCGGGCACGGCCTGGGGCTGACCATCGCCATGGGGCAGGCCCGGGTCCTCGGCGCAGCCCTGCGGTTCTCCAACGCCCCCGAGGGCGGGGCGGTCGCCGCCCTCCGCCTCACCGGAGCGGACGACGCCGGGTCCGGGACCGGGGAGTAGGCGGTTTTCCGGGGGCGAACGGGCGGCCGGGCGGGGCGCCGGCCGTCCCCTGCCCGGCGGTCAGTCCGTCCCGGCCGCCGTGCCCGGTACCGGCATCCGTGCCCTGGCCTGCGACAGCCGGGTGCGGGCCTTGAGGACCTGGGCGCCGATGGCGAGCGTGACGCCCAGCAGCAGGACGTAGAAGACGCCGATCTTGCGCAGGTCGTCGAGGAAGAACCAGACCGCCCCGAGCCCGGTGCACCAGAACGCCACCAGCGCGAAGCCGCCGGAGCGGGTGTCCCGGTAGCCGGCGACGAAGCAGAGCGCGGAGACCACCGCCAGGAGCAGGGCGATCACGACGTAGTGGGTGTCCCAGCCGACGTAGCCGCGGGCCATCTCGGACCAGACGGCCACCCCCTCGGCGACCGGGCCCCACACCACCGCACAGGCCAGCCGCGCCGACCACAGCAGCAGTACCGCCCCGACCACCCCGGCCAGCAGCGCCACCCGGGAGAACTGACCGACCTCGATCACCTCGCTGCGGGAGATCACCAGGCACAGCAGACAGCCCAGCAGCGCGATCGCGCCCTCGGCCGTGGGGCGGAACACCACCCCGGCCGGCCGCCGGCGGGCGCGCTGCACGGCCGGCGGCGGCTGCGGGGCCAGGGGCTGCTGCGGGGCCGCGGCCCGGGGGTCGAGGGCGGTGGGCGTCGGGGCCGGCGCGGGCCGGGCCGCCTCCGCGAGCGCCGCGCGCATCGCGCCCGCATCGGCGAACCGCTCCGCCCGGTCCTTGCTCAGTGCCCGCCGGATCACCTCGTCCACCGCGGGCGGCAGTTCCGGGCGCAGCCGCGAGGGCGGCACCGGTTCCGCGGACAGGTGCTGGTGCATCACCGAGAACGGGGAGTCCCCGGTGTACGGGGGACGCCCGGTCAGCAGCTCGTAGAGCAGACAGCCCACCGCGTACAGGTCCGTGCGGTGGTCGGTCTCGGCGCCGTTGATCTGCTCCGGGGCCAGGTAGGCGGGCGTGCCGACCGCGACCCCGGTGCCGGTCAGCCGGGTGGCGACCTCGCTGAGCGCCTTGGCGATGCCGAAGTCGACCACCTTGACCGTGCCGGCGCCGGTGAGCATCACATTGGCGGGCTTGATGTCCCGGTGCACGATGGCGTGCCGGTGGCTGTGGTCCAGCGCGTCCAGCACCTGCCCCACGACGTCGGCCGCCCGGTCGACCGACAGCCGGCCCTCCCGCAGCACCTGGCTGAGCGGCCGGCCCTCGACGTACTCCATCACCAGGTAGGGCTCGGCGGCCCCGCCGCCGGCGTCCTCGCCGACGTCGTGCACGGTGGCCACGCCGGGGTGGTTGAGCGCGGCGGCGGCATGCGCCTCACGCTGGAACCGGGCGAGGAACTCGGGCTGCAGCGCCAGTTCGGCGGAGAGCGTCTTCACCGCGACGGTCCGGCGTAGCCGGCGGTCGACGGCCCGGTGGACCGTCCCCATCCCACCGTGCCCGAGCTGCTGCACCAGCTCGTAGCGGCCCCCCAATATTCTGCTCTCCACCGGTTCCTCCACGGACCGCCGACACCAACACGCCGGAAGACGTCGTGCGGCCCACCAGGGTTCCCCTGCCCCACCGGTCCTGGGCACCCCACCAGCCCCGGAGTCCCCCACAGTTGCCGGACGCCCCCGCCGTCCCGGCCGCCTCTGCCGCCGCTGTCGCCCCAGACGCCCCAGACGCCCCCGCAGCCCCGGACGCGCCTCAGTCCCGATGCCGGCCGACTCAGTCCCCGATGCCGACCAACGCCAGTGTGATGTTGTCCGGGCCGCCGGCTTCGATGGCACAGCGCCAGAGCTCGAAGGCGGCCCGGCCGGTGTCATGGGCCCGCAGCAGCGTGTCCAGGGCGTCCTCGGGCACCGGGTCGGTCAGGCCGTCGGTGCAGATCAGATAGCGGTCGCCGGGGGTGAGCGGTGCGCTGGAGACGTGCGGGGTGATGGCGCTGAACTCCGGGGCGCCGCCGAGCGCCTGAGTGACCAGGGAGGTGGTGCGGCGGCCCGGCTCCAGCGGCGGGCTGTCGTCGACACTGACCTGCCGCAGGTCGTCCCCGGTGACGTTCAGCACCCGGCTGTCGCCGACGTTGAAGACCAGCAGCGACTCGGCGAGGACGACGGCGCCGGCGACCGTGGTGCCCATCGTCTGCAGGTCGGGGTCGTGCCCGGCGGCCGCGTACACCGCGCGGTTGCACAGCGCGAGGGCCTCCCGGACGGCCTGCTCGCTGTCCAGGGACGGCCCGACCGCGGCCAGCTGCCGTACGGTCAGCGCGCTGGCCACCTCGCCGGCCGGCTGGCCGCCGATGCCGTCGGCGACCGCCACGACGAGCGGGGTGCCGAGCGGGAAGACCAGCGTCTGCGGGTTCTCGGTCACCGTCCCGCACAGCGTCCACGGACCGGCCACCAGGCTGTCCTCGTTGTGGTCGCGCAGCAGACCGGGATGGCTCAGGGCGCTCACGGTGATGTACGGCATGGGGGTCCGCCTCTCTCAGTCGTCGGTCCTGGCATCGGTTCCGCTCGAACTCAGGCTGCGCCGCCGCATCAGCCGGGAGACGTCCGTACCGGTGACGATCCCCACCAGCCGGCCCGCGTCCACGACGAGGAGACGGGGGCCCGAGCGCAGGGTGAGCCGGTCGAGGGCGTCGCTCAGCAACTCGTCGGGCGCGGCGACGGCGCACTGGGACAGCGGGGTCGCCGCCTCCCGCACCCGCAGCGTCTCCCGGCTCGGCCCCGGTACCGACGCCAGCCGGCTGAGCTGGACCAGACCGCTGGGGCGGCCCTCGAAGTCGAGCAGCGGGAGGGCGGAGTGGTGGGCGGGCAGCGCCACCTCGTCGATGAAGCGCCGGACGGTGAGCCAGTCGGCTCCGGTGATCACCGGGCTGGTCATCGCGTCGGCGACCCGGACGCCCCGCAGTGAGGTGCGCAGCGAGGCCCGGCGCCGCTCCGCCCCGGCGACGACCATGATGAAGAGGCCGACGAAGACGATCCACAACCCGCCCGGAGACCCGCGCAGCACCGAGATCCAGCCGACGGCGACCAGCAGGACGCCCATGACCTGGCCGCTGCGGGAGGCCACCAGCTCGGCCCGCTCACGGTCCCCGGTACGCCACCACCACAGCGCCAGCACCACCCGGCCGCCGTCGAGCGGAGCGGCGGGCAGCAGGTTGAAGACCCCGAGGAAGAGGTTGGCCCACCCCAGCCACACCAGGACCACGGCCGGGATCTCCGCCCAGCCGGCCAGCCGTGCCAGCCCAAGGCCGGCACCCAGCACGGCGCCGCCCAGGAACAGGCTGGTCAGCGGGCCGCTGACGGCCACAGCGAAGGCCGCCCCCGCGCTCTGCGGCCGGCCCATCCGGGTGATCCCGCCCAGCGCCCACAGCGTGACGTCCTCGACCGGGATCTGCTTCCTGCGGGCGGTCGCCGCATGGGCGGCCTCGTGCAGCAGCAGGCTGCCGGTCAGCAGTGCGGCCCCCACCACCCCGGCCAGGGCGTAGACGGCGGACGAGCGCCCCGGGGTCCAGACGGGCAGCGCCTGCCGGCCGAGCCCGAATGCGAACAGGCCGACCAGCAGGGGCACGCTCCAGTGCATCCGCAGCGGCACCCCGACAACCTGTCCCACACGGAATGATCCGTTCATCGTCGTCGCCATCCACCCCAATTGTCGCTCGCGGAATCTACGCTGGAGGTAGTGAGGGACCGCTGGAGTACGGGGGACGGCTGGAGTACGGGGGATCGCTGGAGTACGGAGGCGCGCCATGGGACACAGCCACCACTTCCACCTGGATCAGGGCGGCCATTCGATCACCGTGAACGTCGGCCCCGGGCGGGACGGCGAGATCGAGCTCCTGGTCAACGGCAAGGTCGTCGCGTACCGCAAGGAGCACGAGCCGGGGATGAACGTCCTGACCGGCGAGCTGCCCGACCAGCCCGCGCACCCGTTCCGCGTGCTGCTGCGCCAGCCACGCCTGGTGCCCTCCGTGCCGCGCTGCACGCTGGAGCTGGACGGTGTGGAGCAGCCGATGCCGGAGCGGCTGGTGCTGTGACGACCGGGGCCGCGCTCCTGCCCCGCGGGGGCGCCGGCCACCACCCGGAGGTGCTCTCCGGTCCGCCTGCGCAGCCGTGGCACCAACGGCCCGGGGGCTCACGGGTTGTTGGGCCACCCGGCTGATTCTGGCCGCCCGGCGTTTTACTCCCTGCGGGTTGAACGACGTCGCGGATGGCCAACGGCAGCACGATACGTCTGGCATCGGAACGATGAACAGGCGAGGAGCATCGTGAGAAGAATTGCGCAGGCAGGAAGTGTGATCGGAGCGTGCGGGCTGGTGCTGCTCAGTACCGGGGTCGCGCAGGCGGTGACCGTTCCGGGCGAGTCCCTGCTGTCGGCCGCCGTGGGCGCGGACGTCGGCGACATCACCGGCATGGTCTCCGGTGTGGTCTGCAACAACCGCCTGGCGGACTTCAATTACAAGTCCCCGGTCTTCAAGTCGCCGCACCCGTGCATCAACGGTCCGGTACGCAGCGGCAACAGCCTGAACAGCGGCAACTTCATCAACCACGGCAACCCGAACAACAGCGGCAACCTCTCCAGCACCAACGGCTCCACCAACAGCGCCAATTCCGCTTCCGGCTCGTCGGTGGGCAGCAGCAACAACATCCAGGGGATCTTCCGGGGCCTGGGCCTCTACTGAGCCGCCCCACCGCCGCGGGCCCCGCCCCCCCCCCCCCCCGCCCCCCCCCCCCCCCCCCCCCCCCCCCCCCCCCCCCCCCGCGGGGGGGCCGGCGGGGGGGGGGCCCCGCCCGGCGGGGC
>NZ_JBFAEA010000022.1:0-112322 GCF_040641675.1 Streptomyces sp. NPDC020742 | reverse complement strand
CCTGCTCGTTCCCCGAACCCCAGCTCAGCCACCCTCCTGCCGAGAATTGGCGACCGCAGCCTGACCTCCTTGACAGCTATAGGAGCATCGGCAAGCCGACATGACGACCAGTCAGTTCGCCGCAGAGCACCGGACATAATGACGGCATGATCGACGCCAATGCCCTGCGGGCCGTCTGCCTGGACTTCAACGGTGCGACCGAGGAATTCCCCTTCCCACGGCACCCGGACGTAGCGACCTTCAAGGTCGGCGGCAAGATCTTCGCGCTCACCGCGCTGACGGACACCCCGCTCACCGTGAGCCTCAAGTGCGACCCCGAACTGGCCGAACGGCTGCGGGCGGCGCACCCCGAAGTGGTGCCGGGCTACCACCTCAACAAGCGGCACTGGAACACCATCTCGCTGGCGGGCGCGCTGCCCGACCGGCTGGTCCTCGACATGATCGAGGACTCCTACGACCTCGTGGTGGCGTCCTTGCCGCGCGCCGAGCGACTGCGGCTCGACTGGCCGGGAGAGCAGCAGCGCTGAGCCGGCAAGGGGGCGAACGACGGCGCAGGCCGGGGCCGGGCACCGCGGCATAAGGTTCGGCCATGCGAAGAACTCCCCGCCGTGCCACGCGCGTTGCCGTACTGGACCCCGCCGGATCGGTCTTCCTGTTCCGGTACGACAACGAAGAGGTCGGGGCCCACTGGGCGATGCCGGGCGGCGGGCTGGATCCGGACGAGACCCCGCGTGCGGGCGCGCTGCGTGAGGTGCGCGAGGAGACCGGCTGGACGGACCTGGAGCCCGGCCCGCTGCTGTGTACCTGGGAGCACGACTTCACCCGGGCCGGCGTCCCGGTACGCCAGCACGAGCACATCTACCTCGCCCACGGTCCGCGCCGGAAGCCCACCGACGGCGTGGCCGCGGCACACGCCGACGACAGGATCCTCGGCTGGAGGTGGTGGAGCCCCGCCGACCTGGCCGGGTCCCCGGACGCCCTCTGGCCGCCGTCGCTGGCCGCCCTGCTGAGGCCCTGGCACGGCTTGGACCGCAGCGCCACCCCGGTCCCCGCCCCCATAGCTCTGGGGTACCTGCCGAACTCCGCCCCCGGCCGCCCCCACTGACCCGGCCCCGGACCGGCCCACCGGACACCAGCCCGCACACACCACCCCACTCCGCGCTCCCCCGCACCCCAGCCATCTCACTCCACCCCAGCCATCTCACCCCCACCCGCCCCAGGAGTTCCCGATGACCGCCGCCGACGGCAGCCCCGGCCGCCCCACACTCCCGCCCTCCCCCGAGGTGCTGTGGTGGCACGCCGCCACCCTGGCCGCCTGGAGCGCCGAGCACCCGCTGCCCGTGCACAACTACCGGGTGGACGAGGCCGGGCTGCACTCCGAGGACATCGGCAACGGCTGGTGGGCGCTGGCCCTCGTCGAGGGCGGCCGGGCGGTGCTGTACGGCGTTGACCACGACTACAGCGACACCCTCTCCCACACTCCGCCGCTGGACCTGCTGGCCGGCGGGCCGCACTGGCTGCCGTGGGAGTGGCTGGCGACGGTGATCGACGGGGGCGAGGAGATCGGGTTCGTGTACTGGTGGGCCGACGGGGCGTGGGGCCGCGCCCCGTACCCGGCGGAGGCGGTCGACGACGGGGTGTCCGCCATGGTCCCCGCCGACGACGCCGAGGTGCGGGCGGTCCTCGCGGCCCTACGGGAGGACGGGGCCGCTCCGGAGGAGTTGCGCCGCAAGGAGACGGAGGAGGCGCGGGCCGCGGCGGTACGCGGCATCGGCCGGCCGGAACTTCCGGCCGGAAGCGGCGAGCCCGCAGGCCGTCGGGTGCCGTGCCCGCTGCCCGAGCAGTACGCGGGGGTGCTCGCGGTCGCGATGCGGGCCGCGGAGGAGCCGGAGCGCCCGGTGCCCGGCGGGAGCGGTGCCGAGGAGCGGCTGGCGACGTGGCTGCGCGCCCATCACCCCTGGGTGGAAGGGCGTTGCACGCTGGTCTCGGCGTTCGCGGACGGCGCCGACCCGGGGAACCGGTACCGCCGCGACGCCTTCCTCGACGAGCAGGGGCGATGGCTCGGCGAGGAGCTCTCCGGGCTGCTGGCCGACCTCCGGGAGGCGGACGCCGCGGACATGGGCGGTCCCGGTGGCGGCGCGGCGGGCGACGCGTACGGGCGCTGGCTGTACGTCCGGGTGGAGATCGGCGCCGACGGCGTCACCGTGGACCGCGCCCATGACCACCTCCCCCGGTGGTGGCAGGCCCGCTACGGCGGCAGCATGGCGTGGCCGGGCACCCTGGCACGGGAGATGGGACGCCGGGCACTGCAACGTCGTCCCGGCTGGGCCCGGCTGCTGGACGAGGACATCCCCCGCACCGGCGCCCCCGCGGAACTCTGCGCGGTCCTGCCCCAGGAGGCCGCTGTGCATTTCCCAACTAGACGGCCGTGACCTGGTTCTTCGGCTCTGGCGGAGCCACCACCGACCCCACACCGGAATCGGCGGCCACACCCAGCCAGCAGCGCCAGCAACCTCTCCGAACTACACACCCGGGCCCTGAGCCGCGCGTGCCCCGGCCCTCGTCACTGGCCCACCCTGCCGTCGATGCACTCGCGCAACAGGTCGGCGTGCCCGCAGTGGCGGGCGTACTCGTCGACCCTGTGCACCATCAGCGCCCGCACGGCGATCCCGTCCTTCCCCACCCGCTCACCCAGGTCCGGGTGCGCGGCCAGCGCGGCGTCGGTCGCGGCCTGCTCACGCGCCAGATCGACGTAGGCAGCGTCGACCACGGCCTGCTCGGCGACCGCTCCGTCGAAGTCCGCGTCACGCTCGCCGTACAGCTTGGGCAGCGGCTCACCGTCGCTGATCCAGTTGCGCCAGTCCCGTTCCACCTCGGCGAGGTGCCGAACCAGACCGAGCAGCGACATCGTCGACGGCGGAACCGACCGACGGGCCAGTTGCTCCGCGTCCAGGCCCTCGCACTTCATCCGCAAGGTCAGGCGGTAGTCCGTCAGGACGTCCTGCAGCGTCGCCAGCTCGCCCTCCGGACTGTCCCCCTCGTTGTTGCGGGGGTCGTCGTCCGGATCGACCCACATGTCGGGGTAGACCGTTGCAGGGCTCCATCGCGCGGGTTGGTCACTCATGCGGTGCATGGTCGTCCTTGAGGGCCCACGCCCGCCACTGAATTCTCGCCTCGGGGTGACGTCACGGTGGCCGCAGACGCTCCACCGGACCGGGCCTAAAGGGCACTCACCCCCAACTGCCCCGCCAGCCGCTCGCGCAGCTCGACCTTGCGGACCTTCCCGCTGACGGTCATCGGGAAGGCGTCCAGGACCTCCAGGTAGCGCGGCACCTTGTAGTGGGCCAGCCGGGTGCGGCAGTAGTCGGCCAACTCGTCCCGGGTGAGCGGGTCTTCGGGGTTGCGGAGGATGACGCAGGCGGCGATCTCCTCGCCGTACTTCTCGTCCGGGACCCCGACAACCTGCACGTCGGCGATCTTGGGGTGGGAGTAGAGGAGCTCCTCGATCTCCCGCGGGTAGACGTTCTCCCCGCCCCTGATGATCATGTCCTTGATGCGGCCGGCGATCCGGACGTAGCCGTCGTCGTTCATCACCGCGAGGTCGCCGGTGTGCATCCAGCGGGCGGGGTCGATGACCTCGGCGGTGCGCTCGGGCTCCTCCCAGTAGCCGAGCATCACGCTGTAGCCGCGGGTGCACAGTTCGCCCGGGGTGCCGCGGGGCACGGTCACCCCGCTCGCCGGGTCGACGACCTTGACCTCGATGTGCGGCAGCACCCGGCCGACGGTCGCCGTGCGGTGCTCCAGGTCGTCGTCGCGGCGGGTCTGGGTGGAGACCGGTGAGGTCTCGGTCATGCCGTAACAGATCGAGACCTCGGCCATGTGCATCTCGGCGACCACCCGCTTCATCACCTCCTCCGGGCAGGGCGAACCCGCCATGATCCCGGTGCGGAGGGAGGAGAGGTCGTAGCCGGCGAAGTCGGGGTGGTCGAGCTCGGCGATGAACATGGTGGGGACGCCGTAGAGGGAGGTGCAGCGCTCGTCCTGTACGGCCCGGAGGGTGGCGGCGGGGTCGAAGGCGGGGGCCGGGATGACGATGCAGGCGCCGTGCGAGGTGATGCCGAGGTTGCCCATGACCATGCCGAAGCAGTGGTAGAAGGGCACCGGCAGGCACACCCGGTCCTGCTCGGTGTAGGCGAGGGTCTCGCCGACCCCGTAGCCGTTGTTGAGGATGTTGTGGTGCGAGAGGGTGGCGCCCTTGGGGAAGCCGGTGGTGCCCGAGGTGTACTGGATGTTGACCGGGTCGTCGGCGGACACCGTGCCCGCGCACTCGGCGAGCCGGGTGTGCGGGACGGACGCCCCGGCGGTCAGCAGCGCGCCCCAGGTCGGGTCGTCGATGTAGACCACCTCGCGCAGCTCCGGGCACTCCGGCCGCACCTCCTCGACCATCCGGCGGTAGTCGCTGGTCCTGTGGTGGGTGGCGGAGACCAGGACGGTGATGCCGGCCTGCTGGAGGACGTACGCCAACTCGTGCACCCGGTAGGCGGGGTTGACGTTGACGAGGATGGCGCCGATCTCGGCGGTGGCGTACTGGACGAGCACCCACTCGGCACAGTTGGGCGCCCAGATGCCGACCCGGTCCCCCTTGCCGACCCCCTTCGCCAGCAGGCCCAGCGCCACCTCGTCGACGGCACGGCCCAGTTCGGCGTAGGTCCAGCGGCGGCCGGTGGCCGCCTCGACCAGCGCCTCGCGGTCGCCGAACCGCTCGATGGTGCGGGCCAGGTCGGTGCCGATGGTGTGCCCGAGCAGCGGCCGTTCGGCGGCTCCGCTGGCGTAGGAGAGCTCCTGGTGCTGGCTCATCGGTGGTTCTCCTCCTGGTACTCGGTGCCGACCTCGCCCCGTGCGGTGCGCTCGCGCAGCTCGATCCGGCGGATCTTGCCGGAGACGGTCTTGGGCAGATCGGCGAACTCCAGCCGCCGGATGCGCTTGTAGGGGGCCAGGACCTCGCGGGAGTGCGCGAAGATCAGCTCGGCCGTCTCCGGACCGGGCGTCCAGCCTGCGGCCGGCACCACGTACGCCTTGGGAACCGCCAGCCGCACCGGATCGGGGGCCGGCACCACGGCGGCCTCGGCGACCGCCTCGTGCTCCAGCAGGGCGCTCTCCAGCTCGAACGGCGAGATCTTGTAGTCGGAGGCCTTGAAGACGTCGTCGGCCCGCCCGACGTAGGTGATCCAGCCCTCGGCGTCGCGGGTGCCGATGTCGCCGGTGCGGTAGTAGCCGCCGGCCATCGCCTCGGCGGTGCGCTCCGGGTCGCCGTGGTAGCCGGTCATCAGGCCGACCGGTCGGGCGCGCAGGTCCAGGGCGATCTCGCCCTCGTCGGCCGGGGCGTCGGTGACCGGGTCGAGCAGGACGACGTCGAAGCCGGGCAGCGGTCGGCCCATGGAGCCCGGTTTGACGGTCTGGCCGGGGGTGTTGGCCACCTGGACCGCGGTCTCGGTCTGTCCGAAGCCGTCGCGGATGGTGACGCCCCAGGCCTGTCGCACCTGCTCGATGACCTCCGGGTTCAGCGGCTCGCCGGCCGCGACGATCTCCCGGGGCGGGTGCCGCAGCGCGGACAGGTCGGCTTGGATGAGCATCCGCCACACGGTGGGCGGCGCGCAGAAGCTGGTGACGCCGGCGCGGTCCATCTCGGCCATCAGCCGGGCCGCGTCGAACCGCTCGTAGTTGTGGAGGAAGACGGTGGCCTCGGCGTTCCAGGGCGCGAAGAGGTTGGACCAGGCGTGCTTGGCCCATCCGGGCGAGGAGATGTTCAGGTGGACGTCCCCGGGGCGCAGGCCGATCCAGTACATCGTCGCGAGGTGGCCGACCGGGTAGGACGTATGGGTGTGCTCGACGAGCTTGGGGCGTGCGGTGGTGCCCGAGGTGAAGTAGAGCATCAGCGGGTCGTCGGCCAGGGTGGGGCCGTCCGGTACGAACTCCTCGGGGCCGTCGTAGGCCTCCTCGTAGGCCAGCCAGCCGTCCGGCGCACCGCCGACCGCGATCCGGGTGTACTCGCCCGGTACGGCGTCGAACTTGGCGGTGTCGGCGGCGCGCACCACGACGTGCCGGGCCCGGCCGCGGGTGACCCGGTCGACCAGGTCGGCCGGGCCGAGCAGCGGCGTCGCCGGGATGACCACGGCGCGCAGCTTCATCGCGGCGAGCGCGGTCTCCCACAGCTCGACCTGATTGCCGAGCATCACCACGATCCGGTCGCCGGCCCGCACCCCCTGGGCAGACAGCCAGTTGGCGGCCCGGTCCGAGCGGCACCGCATCTCCTCGAAGGTCAGCCGCAGCTCGCTGCCGTCCTCCTCGACGAGGTGCAGCGCGGTGCGGTCGTTGCCGCGGGCGAGGGCGTCGAACCAGTCCAGCGCCCAGTTGAAGTACCGGGGGCGGGGCCAGCGGAAGGCCGCCCGGGCCGCCGCGTAGTCCTCCCGGTGCCGGAGCAGGAGGTCCCGCGCCGCCCGGAACTCCTCCGTGGCGGCGGGTGCACGCCCCGCCCCACCGGATTCCCTGTCCGTCATGTGTCCTCCTCATTGCCGCCGCACCACTGGCTGCCATCGTTTGACGTGCTTCCTGGCCTAAAGTCCAGGGATTCCGGCCTGGGTCGTCTGACCCTTCCGGGGGCTTCCTGCTTCACCGCGCTGTGCGGGCACGGGTGCCCGTCTTACCGGCGCTCCACAGGCGTTTAGCGTCTCCGCCCGTCCGGCGGCGACGATTCGGCGTCCTTCGAAGAGGACGTTGCGGGCTGCGTTGTGGTCGCGGTCGTGCACGGTGGCGCACTCGCCGCACGTCCACTCCCTCACGTGCAGGGGCTTGGGGCCGTTCCGGAGTCCGCAGGCCGAGCAGATCTGCGAGGACGGGAAAGCCCGGTCCACCTTGGTGAAGGTGCGGCCGTGCAGAGCCGCTTTGTGCTCCAGCATGCCGATGAACGCGGACCATCCCGCGTCGTGCACGGACTTGGCGAGCCGGGTGCGTTCCTCGGTGCGCTTGGCCTGGGTGAGGCGAAGCCGGGACAGCTCGGCCGACTTCACGTACGGCAGTCCTGCCGCGTGTGCTTCCTTCCGGTCGCGCAGGCAGTCGTTCCACACCACGCGGGCGCACCCGAACGCCTTCGCCAGCCCACGGCGCTGGGTGGCGTCCGGGGAGGCCCGGTAGGTGTAGCGGAGCTGCATAACCAAGACCCTACGACGATTGGTCGCATGGATCGGCAGAACGATTACAGGCGTGGCAGACATGTTGTTTCGGCGCTGCATGTGCACTTGGTCTTTGTGACGGAATTACCGGTGCGGGGTGTTCAACGACGAGATGCTGACACGCTGCGAAGAGATCATGCGCAAGGTCTGCGAGGACTTCGAAGCGGAGCTGAAGGAGTTCAACGGCGAACGCGATCACGTCCACCTCCTGGTGCACTACCCGCCCAAGGTCGCCGTCTCCAAGCTGGTCAACAGCCTCAAGGGCGTCTCCGCTCGCCGGATACGGCTGGGGGCGCCTCCCGGCCGAAGGCTGGGGGAGAGTTCACCGGCCGGATCAACCGCGCCATCATGCACGGACACCTGTGGTCGCCCTCGTATTTCTCCGCATCGTGCGGCGGAGCACCGTTGGCAATCGTCCGTCAGTACATCGAGCAGCAACAACGTCCGCTCTAACGTGCACGTCAGAGCAGTCTTGAGATGCATTCATCCCGGCGTAAACGCCGGGGCTTTCTGCAAGAGTCCCGGTAAGGCGGTGGCGCTGACCCGGCCGTTCGCGGTCACCGACTACCGCGTGACCTCGGTGATCAGCCACGAGCACGACGCGGCGGTGGCGGCCGAGGGCCTGCGGTCCGTCGTCGCGGTGCCGGTGATCGTGGGGCGGCGGGTGCGCGGGGTGCTCTACGGGGCGCTGCGCCGGCCGGTGCGGCTGGGTGACGGCCGCTGTCGGCGGCGATGGCGGCGGCGCGGGAGCTGGAGCAGACGCTGCTGGTGCAGGAGGAGGTGCAGCGGCTGCTGTCGGTGGCCCGCCGCCCCCCTGCGCCTTCGGGGAGCAGGGGCACTCGGGGGAATCCCCGTCGACCACCGCCGGTCCGGCGATGTACGAGGAGGTCCGGGAGGCCCACGGCGAGCTGCGGGCACTGGCGCAGCGGATCGGCGATCCGCGCCTGCGGCAGGAGGTGTTGGCGGTGTGCGACAGGCTGGCGGCGGCGTCCTCGGGTCGGCGCGGCGCAGGGAGCCCGCTGCTGTCGCCCGCGAGGTGGACGTGCTGGCCAGCGTGGCGTCGGGGGCCACGAACGCCGTGGTGGCGGAGCGGCTGGGGCTGCGCCCGGAGACGATGAAGAGCTATCTGCGGTCGGCCATGCGCCGGCCCTCCCCCGTGAAGGCCGGTCCGGACTCCGGGAGGGCCGCCTACTTGTCGGCGGTCAGCGTGCCGGCCGCGCCCCAGCTGTCGGCGGGCACCTCCTGGATCCACACCTGGACGGACTCCGCGGGGATCCGGTACGCGTCCACGAACGCATCGGTGATCTGCTTGACCAGCTCCCGCTTGAGCTCGACGCTGCGCGGGCCCTGCTGGACGGTGACGATCGGCATGGTGCAACTCCCTTGGTACGCAAGGCCGTCCGAAACCCCGGGATCGGTGGGATCCCGCTGCTCCGCGGCCAAGAGGCCCCGGGGCGTACCCCGGGTTTCCGGTGCTTCACCGGCGTGCATCCAGTCCACCGCCAACGGGCCGCGCGGCCAAGAAGCGGATCGCGCACACAGCGATCACCGATCGAGATCGGGCGTTCGGGGGTTCGGGGGTTCGGGGGGGGGCGATCACCGGTCGTCGGGATCCGACGGCACCCCGGTGTCGCGGCGGCCGCCCGCGGCGGCATCCCAGTGGCCGTCCCCCTGGGCCGCGCTGTGACCGGCCGCGGGCCCGACCGTAATTGGCTTGCCCGGCCATGGGGCAACGCTGCACTGTGGCCGGGCACCACGAGCCGTGGTGCCGATGTGTCGAGGAGGCAGCAGCGGCAATGGAGATTCGTTCCACGTCCGATGAGGACCTTGATGTCTTCGTCGACACGGTCCATGCCGCGTTCGGGCGCTTCCCGGAAACCCCGATCGAGGGCGGCGGGCTCTGGTGGTCGGCGCTCGCAATGGACCGCTGCCTGCTCGCCCTGACGGCGGACGGGCGGCCCGTCGGCACCGCCGCCGCGCACTCCTTCGAGCTCACCCTGCCCGGTGAGACCCTCGTCCCGGCCGCCGGGGTGACCGCCGTCGGCGTCCTGCCCTCGCACCGGCGCCAGGGCGTGCTCAGCGCGATGATGCGGCATCAGCTCGCCGAGTTACGGGCCCGCGGGGAGTTCCTCTCCGTGCTGCTGGCCTCTGAGGCCCCGATCTACGGCCGGTTCGGCTACGGACCGGCGACCTACACGGCGCGGCTGACGGTGCCGCGCCACAAGGCCGCCCTCGTCGTCCCCCGGGCGCGCGGAGCGGCCGACGCACCAGCGACCGGCCCGGACGAGGACTCGGTCGAGTCCTCGGTCAAGTCCTCGGTCGAGGTGCTGCGCCGTGCCGAGTGCGGAGACCTTCTGGAAGAGGTCTACGACCGGTACCGCCGCGCCCAGCCCGGCGCGCTGTCCCGGCCGCACCGCTGGTGGGCCCTGCGCGCCGGGCGGCCCCCGATCTCGCCGGCGCCGCGCTACGTCGCCGTTCACCGTGGCACCGACGGCGTCCCGGACGGCTACGCCAGCTACTCGATCGAGTCCGGCACCTTGACGGTCGACGAGACCATCGCCGCCAACGACGCCGTCTTCACGGCACTGGCCCGGTTCGCACTCGGACACGATCTGGTCTCCCGGGTCGTGTTCCAGCACGTGCCGCCCGAGCACCCGCTGCGCTGGCAGTTCGCGGACTTCCGCGCCGGCGAGGTGAGCGAGGACACCGACTGGCTCTGGGTGCGGCTCTTGGACGTCCCGCGCGCGCTGACCGCGCGCGGCTGGTTCATGGACGGCGAGCTCGTCCTCGACGTCGAGGACCCCTTCCTCGGCGAGCACGGCCGCTACCTGCTGACCGTCCGGGACGGCAAGGCCGACTGCGTCCCGACGGATCGGGAGCCCGACCTGTCCCTGGACGTGCGCGACCTGGGCTCAGTCTACCTCGGCGGCACCGCACCGAGCACGCTCGTGCGCGCCGGACACATCCGGGCCCACCGCCCGGGCGCGGCCACCCTCGCGGACGCCCTCTTCCGCGCCGAGCGCTCCCCACACTGCCTGCACTGGTTCTGACCGCGCGCTCGCCGACCCTGCACACCGGCCGACCCTGCACACCTCGCGTGAGCCGGGCCGACGGGTTACCGAAGGTCCCGGGGATCACTCTGATCCTCGCGGTCATACCGCCCTATAGTGGCTCTATGCCTCTCATCAGCATCGTGACCCCCGTTCAGAAAGGGGGCCAGGAGCAACTCCTGGACGAAGTCCATTTGCCCGGGTGGGAGGCTCTGCGCAGGCCAGGCTGGCGTTGGAGTTCGTCGCAGGGCTTTACCGGACGGCTCTCATGAACGCGCTCCTCTCGATCGTCACCCCGGTGCATGGCGAGGGGGTGCGCTTTCTCCCGGATGCGTACGCGTCTCTCCGCGCGCAAGAACTTCCTGACGGCTGGTCATGGGAGTGGTGTGTGCAGGAAGACGGAGCCGATGTCCGTGCTGCGGCCCAGCTCCCGACGGACGATCCGCGCATCCGCATCGCGGCGTCTCGCCGTGGCGGCCCGCATGTGGCACGGACCATGGCATTCGCCCGGTCAACTGGTGTGTACGTAAAGACCCTGGACGCTGACGACCAACTCACTCCCGGAACTCTCGCACGCGACATCGCCGTGTTGGAGAAGCATCCAGCGGTGGGGTGGACCACATCCCGAGCGATTGATCTCCTTGAGGACGGCAGTACCGTTTCCTTCGAACTCGGTGACCCGGAGCCCGGTCAGCTGCCACGGGGGAGTGCGTACGGGTTCTGGGCCGAACACCGTCGCCCCCAGATCCACCCCGCCACGCTGTGTGTCCGGCGCCCCCTCCTCGCGCTCCTCGGCGGTTGGATGGCCCTGCCGGCCTCCGGTGACACGGGTCTGTTGCTCGGGCTCGATGCTCTGGCAAACGGATGGTTCATCGACGAGGCCGGCCTCCTCTACCGGAAACACGGAGGTCAGATCACCACGCATCCTGACCACAAGGCCGGGCCGGAATGGGAAGCCCGGATGTCGTTGATCCAGGAACACGCCGATGCTCTGCGCGCGTGGTCCGCCGTCACACCCGGCGCGGTTTCCGCCTTTTGACCCGCCTCGTCGCGGAAGGCCACGTGGCGGCGGGAGAGGGCGGCGGTCACCGCTCGGGATCGGTCACCGCTCAGGATCGGACGGCGATCCTCGCTCGGGTTCGGACGGCATCGCGGCGTTCCAGTGGCCGTCCGGGGCGGCGTCCCGGTGGCCGTCGGGGGCGCTGGTGCAGGCCGCGAGCAGCGGTGCCAGTCCGGTGGGCGGATCGGTCCGGCGTACCGCCAGGGACGTGGTGAGTTCCATCCCCGGGTCCCGGAAGGGCAGGAAGGCGACCCTCGGGGTGCTCAGCCGGGCGGCGTGTGCGGCGTAGACCACGGTCCACAGCCCCTCGGTGGCGCCACCGGGGGCGCCGATCGCGGTGAGGGTGTCGTCCAGCGAGCCGTACCGCGGGCCCGGTACGGGGGTGAAGCCGGCGTCATGGCAGGCGCCCACGACCAGGTCGACCAGGGCACGGTTGGTACGCCGCCCGGTCAGCACCAACGGCACCTTCGCCAGGTCGGCCAGGGCGACGGTGTCCGCTGCCGCGCTGGCGAGCGGGTGCCGGGCCGGGACGACCGCCACCAGCGGGTCCTGCCACAGCGGGACGAAGCGGAGCCCGTCGTGCCCGCCGCCGTCCGGATCGCCGCGCAGGAACGCCGCATCCAGGTCGCCGGTCACCACCCGGGCCAGCCGCTCCCTGGCCCGCGCGGCCACCAGCTCCACCGCGGTCTCCGGGGCGAGTTGGGCCAGTGCGTCCAGCACCCGGTCCAGATGGGCGCCCAGGCCGGTGCTGGTGCCCAGCCGCAGGGTGCGGGTGCGGCCGGCGGTCAGCTCGGCGACCACCGCCCGGGCCCGTTCCTCGGCGACCAGCAGCGCCCGGGCCTCCGGCAGGAACCGCGTTCCGGCCGCGGTCAGCCGCACCTGTCGGGCCGACCGGTCGAACAGCTCGGTGCCCAGCTCCCGCTCCAGCCGTCTGATCTGCTGGCTCACCGCCGACTGGACGATGTGCAGCCGCTCGGCCGCCCGCCCGAAGTGCAGTTCCTGCGCCACCATGACGAAGTACCGCACCTGCCGCAGCTCCACGCCGCCCCCCTTTTCCCGGCCACCGCCGACGGCCGGCTAATCCCCTTGCTGCACCGGTCGTGACCCCGCCATCATCCCGTCATGATCGATACCACCGCACTCTCCGAGAAGCCGGAACTCGTGGGCGACCGGATCCGGCTCGTCCAGCTGTCGTCACGGCATGCGGAGGCCTTCCACGCCACCTTCCTGGATCCCGAGGTCCGCCGACTGACCGGCACCCACCACGACTGGACGCGGGCGGAGCTGGCGGACTGGTGCGCCAAGGCGCCCGGTCGCACCGACCGCCTCGACCTCGCCATCGAGGACCGGGAGTCCGGCGCGTACCTGGGCGAGCTGGCGCTGAGCCAGATCGACGAGGACAACGCGCACGGCAGCTTCCGGATCTCGCTCGCCCAGGAGGCCACCGGCCGCGGCCTGGGCAGCGAGGCGACCCGGCTGCTGCTCGACCACGCCTTCGACCGAGTACGCCTGCACCGCGTCCAGCTGGAGGTCTTCACCTTCAACGAGCGTGCCCGGCGGGCGTACGAGAAGTGCGGCTTCGAGGTGGAGGGCCGGATGCGGGAGGCGCTCTTCTGGGACGGTGCCTGGCACGATGTGCTGGTGATGGCGGCGCTGGCATCACGGCGGGGCGACGGGTCCGGCCGGCCGGCGGCCGGTCAGTAGTTGTCCCCGGTGAAGGGCAGCCACGCGGTCTCCAGCGCGGCGTCCAGGCTGCGGACCGCCGCCGGGGTGTGTGCGGTGGCCAGACCGGCCTGGACGTACCGGCGCAGCGGGCTGCCGCCCAGGTAGCAGGCCGACAACTCCCGTACGTCCAGGGCGAGATCGGGCGCGTCGTCGGTGGGCTCCCAGGTGGTGTCCCGGCCGGGGCCGGCGGTCAGCCGGAAGCGGCCGGCGTTGCCGGGCAGCGTGGTGTCCGTGAGGTCGAGGACGAGGTCGACGGGGGCCGCCCAGGCACGGGCGACCAGCGCGGCGCGGACGTCCACCAGCCGCACCCAGAGGCCGGGTTCCTGGCGGGTGACCCGCACCTGGTCGCGGTCGGCGGCGAGCAGCAGCAGCGGTTCGTCGGCGGGCCGGGCCTCGGCGCGGACCGTGGCGGTGAGGTCGATCGAGCACAGGTAGGACCACAGGGCGGCGGCGGCCGGTGCGCTCTCCGCCTCCAGTTCCTCCACCGAGACCGTGCCGGGGCCCTGGTCGCCCGCCCCGCGGGTGCGGTAGAGGGCATAGCCGCCGGGCTCCTCGCCGGGCGCGCCCAGCACCACCACCCGCAGCGCGCCGAAGCCGTGCAGGTCGCCGGGGTCGACGCAACCATCGAGGTCCAGGACCTCCCGGCGCCACCATGTCTCGTCACGGGTGAACCGGCCCGCCCGCTGGGCGAGGGTGGCGTCGTAGCGGGGTGCGAGCACCGCGGGCGCGTCGGCCGGGTCGAGCAGCCGCAGCGGGCGGCGGTCGGGGGCAACCCGCAGGGCGAGCGGTCGGGAGGCGTCGATCTCGAAGCGGTAGGCCTCGGTGGCGGAGCCGAAGCCGAAACGGCCGTAGATGGCGCTCTCGGACGCCCAGAGGCAGGCCAGGGGCCGCCCTTCGGCGGCACAGCACTGCCAGAGCGCCGTCATCATCCCGGTCAGCGTCCCGCGCCGCCGGTGGGTGGGCGCCACGGAGACGAAGTCAACTGCTGCGCAGGGGATTTCACCGCCCGGTACGGCGAGGGTCAGGCGGTGTGCGGCGGCCACGCCGGCCAACTGCCCGTGGTCGTAGGCGCCGACCCGGGCGCAGGCCCGCAACAGCTCCCGGTGGCGGGTGCGGGTCTGCTCGGCCGGCTTCAGGTGGAAGGCGAGGTAGGCAAGGTCCAGGGCCTGGTCGAGGTCGGCCTCGGGGATCTCCCGGACCTCGGTGGTCGCATGCGCATCGTGGCTGGTCACCCGGGTGACGCTAACCCGGGCCGCGGGGAGCGTCATCCCGTTTTCCGGCGTGCCGCGCGCCACTGCCGGTGCGCCGCACCGCTGTCCCGCACCACGGTGCGGCGCGCCCCGGACACCGTGCCGCACCGCTGCCCCGCTTCGAGCCGGGCTGTAGTCACACCTGTCCGGTCTGTGGTTACGTCCGTCCAGGCTCGGGTCACCCCTGTGGTGACCCGTTCGCTTCCGTCCCTCCGGTGCGGTGCCGCGCCTCCGGCCGTCGGGCCGTCGGGGCGTCAGGCCACCGAGCCGATCCGCCCCACCGGGCGGGGCTGGTCGTGGTGGATGGGGGTGTGGGCGCCGGTCAGCGGGGTGCCGGTGCCGCCGCGGCGGTTGGCGACGATCTCGGCGGCGATGGACAGCGCGGTCTCCTCAGGGGTGCGGGCGCCGAGGTCGAGGCCGATGGGCGAGCGCAGCCGGTTGAGTTCGAGCTCGGTCAGGCCGACGTCGCGCAGCCGCTGCTGGCGGTCGAGGTGGGTGCGACGGGAGCCCATGGCGCCGACGTAGGCGACCGGGAGCTTCAGGGCCCGCTCCAGCAGGGGGACGTCGAACTTGGCGTCGTGGGTGAGGACGCAGAGCACCGTCCGCCCGTCGAGCTCCTGGGAGTCGAGGTAGCGGTGCGGCCAGTCGACGACGATCTCGTCGGCCTCCGGGAAGCGGGTGCGGGTGGCGAAGACCGGGCGGGCGTCGCAGACCGTGACGTGGTAGTTGAGGAACTTGCCGACCCGGACCAGTGCCGAGGCGAAGTCGATGGCGCCGAAGACGAGCATCCGCGGGGCGGGGACGGACGATTCGACCAGGAGGACGACCGGACGGCCACACCGCGAGCCGCCCCACCGCGCACCGCCGTCGTCCCCGGACCTGTCCCCGGACGCTTCCTCGGACGCTTCCTCGGACGCCTGGCCCTCCCCGATCTGCACGGTCGCGGTGCGCCCCGCGTCGAGCAGGGCACGGGTCTCCTGGACCGCGGTGCGGTCCAGGGCGGGGTGGCCGCCCAGAGTGCCGGTGTAGCTGCCGTCGGGGCGCACCAGCAGGGCGCGGCCGAGGAGTTCGACCGGGCCCTCGATGACCCGGGCGACCGCCGCCGCCTCCCCGGAGGCGGCGGCGGCCAGCCCGGCGACGAGCGTGTCGGCAGTGCTGTCCACCCACTCCCCCGTGGCTCCGCCGTCGTCGGCGGGGCCCGGGGCGCCCGTCCGTACCGGTGTCACGAGGATGTCGATGATGCCGCCGCAGGTCAGGCCGACGGCGAAGGCGTCCTCGTCGCTGTACCCGAAGCGCTCCAGGACCGGCCGGCCGGTCTCCAGGGCCTCCTGGCACAGCGCATAGACCGCCCCCTCCACGCACCCTCCGGAGACCGACCCGATCGCCGTGCCGTCCCGGTCGACGGCGAGGGCGGCGCCGGGCTGGCGGGGCGCGCTGCCGTGGGTGGCCACCACGGTGGCCACCGCGAACGCACGGCCCTGCTCGACCCACCGGTGCAACTCGTCGGCGATGTCCAGCATGTCGGTCTCCTTCGGGGATTGCGGATCGGGGAACGGGTCAGTGCGGCATTCCCAGCCAGCTCTCGATCGGGTGGAGCGAGAAGTAGGCCAGGAACACCGCGGAGAGCACCCACATCAGCCAGCCGGGCTCGCGCCACTTGCCCTGTACGGCCTTGATCGCGACGTGCACGATCACACCGGCCGCGATGCCCGCGGTGATGGAGTAGGTGAACGGCATCAGAACGGTCGTCAGGAAGACCGGGATGGCGGTCGCCGGGTCGTCCCAGTCGATGTGCTTGGCGTTGGTCAGCATCATCGAGCCGATCACCACCAGGGCGGCCGCCGCGACCTGGGTGGGGATGACCTGCGCCAGCGGGGTGAAGAACAGACAGAGCGCGAAGCCGAGGCCGGTGACCACGCTGGCCAGGCCGGTGCGCGCACCGTCGCCCACGCCCGCGGTGGACTCCACGAACACGGTCTGGCCGGAGGCGCCGGTCAGACCGCCGATGACGCCGCCGGCGCCGTCGATGGCCAGGGCCTTGTTCAGCCCGGGCATCTTGCCGTCCTTGTCGGCGAGGTTCGCCTGCTGGCCGATGCCGATGATGGTGCCCATGGCGTCGAAGAAGCCGGCCAGAACGAGGGTGAAGACGATGACGCCGACGGTGATCCCGCCGACGCCGCCCAGCCCGCTGAAGGAGACATGGCCCAGCAGTCCGAAGTCGGGGGTGGAGACCACGGAACCGGAGATCACCGGGGCGTTGCGACCGCCCCAGTCCTTGACGGACAGCCCGGCGAGCTGGTGCACGACCGCGGCGAAGAGCGTCCCGCCGACGATGCCGATGAGGATCGCGCCGGGCACCTTGCGGACCTGCAGCAGGAAGATCAGCAGGACGGTGAAGGCGAAGCACAGCACCGGCCAGCCGGTGAGCATGTCCGCGGTGCCGAGCTGGATGGGCTTGGCGCCGGCCAGGCCGCCGGGGCCGGGCATGGAGGTGACGAACCCCGCCTGGACCAGGCCGATCAGGCAGACGAACAGGCCGATGCCCATGGTGATGGCGTGCTTGAGCGGCAGCGGGATCGCGTTCATGATCAGTTCCCGCAGGCCGGTGACCACCAGCAGGACGATCACCGCGCCGTAGATGACGCACATCGCCCAGGCGTTGTCCCAGGTCATCTGCGGGGCGACCTGGAAGGACAGCACCGCGGAGACGCTCAGGCCGGCCGCCAGGGCCAGCGGCACATTGCCCAGGAAGCCCATCACGAGGGTGGTGACCGCGGCGGCCAGGGCGGTCGCGGTGGTCACCTGAGCGGCGTTGAGCGTGGCACCGGTGATGTCCTTGGTGGTGGTGAGGATGACCGGGTTGAGCAGGACGATGTACGCCATCGCCATGAAGGTGGTGACTCCGCCGCGGAGTTCGCGACCGACCGTCGACCCTCTGTCGGATATGTGGAAGTACCGGTCGAGCCAGGACCGGCCGGCGGGCTGACGCGAGCCGGCGCCCGCGTCTTCCGCCGTGGTCCTCGGCTCGGTGGACTGCTGGGTCATGGTGCCTGACTCCCAAGGTTCATAGGGGCACTCGCCTCAGTGGCGAGATTTGGGATGGTGCTTCGGCTGCACGACCCGGGGGACGGCCCGAGACGAACGGGGGACTGACTGTGTGGGGCAGCAGTCGACTGTGGGGGGACGGTGCTCCGGGCGGTACGCGGAGGAGGACGGACAGGGACCCCTGACACATACCGCCCGGAGGGTTTCGGTCCGGGGCAACGCCCCGGACGGCTCACTATGTGCCGGTGAGGTGCTCGGGGCGGACCGGCGTCTTGTTGAGCTCCAGCCCGGTCGCGTTCCGGATCGCCGCGAGGACGGCCGGGGTGGACGACAGGGTCGGGGCCTCGCCGATGCCGCGCAGCCCGTACGGGGCGTGCTCATCGGCGAGTTCGAGCACATCGACCGGGATGGTCGGGGTGTCGAGGATGGTGGGGATGAGGTAGTCGGTGAAGGACGGGTTCTTCACCTTCGCGGTCTTCGGATCGACGATGATCTCCTCCATCACCGCCACGCCCAGGCCCTGGGTGGTGCCGCCCTGGATCTGACCGACGACGGAGAGCGGGTTGAGGGCCTTGCCGACGTCCTGGGCGACGGCCAGTTCGATGACCTTGACCAGGCCCAGCTCGGTGTCCACCTCCACCACCGCGCGGTGTGCGGCGAAGGAGTACTGGACGTGGCCGTTGCCCTGCCCGGTGGTCAGGTCGAAGGGCTCGGTCGGGCGGTGCCGCCACTGAAGCTCCAGCTCGACCGCCTCCTCCTCCAGCACGTCCACCAGGTCGGCCAGCACCTCACCGCCGTCGGTGACGACCTTGCCGCCCTCCAGCAGGAGTTCGGCGGTGGCCCACGCCGGGTGGTAGCTGCCGAACTTGCGGCGGCCGATGTCCAGGACCTTCTCCCGGACGGCCTCGCAGGAGTTCTTCACCGCCCCGCCGGTGACGTACGTCTGACGGGAGGCCGAGGTCGAACCGGCGGAGCCGACCTGGGTGTCGGCCGGGTGGATGGTGACCTGGTTGACGCCCAGTTCGGTGCGGGCGATCTGGGCGTGGACGGTGACGCCGCCCTGGCCCACCTCGGCCATCGCGGTGTGCACGGTGGCCACCGGCTCCCCGCCGATGACCTCCATCCGCACCTTGGCGGTGGAGTAGTCGTCGAAGCCCTCGGAGAAGCCGACGTTCTTGATGCCGACCGCGTAGCCGACCCCGCGCACCACACCCTCGCCGTGAGTGGTGTTGGACAACCCGCCGGGCAGTTGCCGTACGTCGGCGCCCTCGCTGGACTCCCACTGGCGCTCGGGCGGCATGGGCATCGCCTTGACGCGGCGCAGCAGTTCGGCGACCGGGGCGGGCGAGTCGACCACCTGGCCGGTCGGCAGCAGGCTGCCCTGCTCCATCGCGTTGAGCTGCCGGAACGCGACCCGGTCCATGCCCAGCCGGTCGGCGACCTTGTCCATCTGCGCCTCGTAGGCGAAGCACGCCTGGACCGCGCCGAAGCCGCGCATCGCGCCGCAGGGCGGGTTGTTGGAGTACAGCGCGATGGCCTCGATGTCCACGTTGTCGACGACGTACGGGCCCACCGAGAGGGACGAGGCGTTGCCGACGACGGCCGGGGAGGCGGAGGCGTAGGCGCCGCCGTCCAGCACGATGCGGCACGTCATGTGGGTGAGCTTGCCGTCCTTGGTGGCGCCGTGCTCGTAGTGGAGCTTCGCCGGGTGCCGGTGGACATGGCCGAAGAAGGACTCGAACCGGTTGTAGACGATCTTGACCGGCTTGCCGGTGCGCAGCGCCAGCAGGCAGGCGTGGATCTGCATCGACAGGTCCTCGCGGCCGCCGAAGGCCCCGCCGACGCCGGAGAGCGTCATCCGGACCTTCTCCGCGGGCAACCCGAGGACCGGGGCGATCTGCCGGAGGTCGGAGTGCAGCCACTGGGTGGCGACGTAGAGGTCGACCCCGCCGTCCTCGGCGGGCACCGCCAGCCCGGACTCAGGGCCGAGGAAGGCCTGGTCCTGCATGCCGAAGGTGTAGTCGCCCTCGACGATGACATCGGCGCGCTTGCGGGCGGCGGCGACGTCGCCGCGGACGATCGGCTGGCGGTGGACGATGTTGGGGTGCGGGACGTGGCCGGCGTGGTGGTCGTCGCGGTGCTCGTGCACCAGCGGCGCGCCCTCGGCGACGGCCGAGGCCTCGTCGGTGACGACCGGCAGCGGGGCGTACTCGATCCTGATCTTGGCGGCGGCGCGGCGCGCGGTCTCCGGGTGGTCGGCGGCGACCAGCGCGACCGGCTCGCCGTGGTGCCGCACCTTGCCGTGGGCCAGCACCGGGGTGTCCTGGATCTCCAGGCCGTAGTTCTTCACCTCGGTGGGCAGGTCGTCGTAGGTGAGGACGGCGTACACACCGGGGGTCGCCAGCGCCTCGGCGGTGTCGAGGGAGACGATCTCGGCGTGCGCCTCGGTGGAGCGCAGCGTGAAGCCCCACAGCATGTCCTCGTGCCACATGTCCGAGGAGTAGGCGAACTCGCCGGTCACCTTCAGGGTGCCGTCGGGGCGCAGCGTGGACTCGCCGATGCCGGCCTTGGTCCTGCCGCCCTGGGTGAGGTTGGTGGGGGTGCGGCCCGGAGCGGTGACGACGCGGGTTTCCTTTCCGGCCATGGTCACGCCCCCTGTCCGGCGTGCGCCGAGTGGTCCGACCCGCCGCGGGCGGCCGCCAGCCGGACCGCGTCGAGGATCTTCTCGTAGCCCGTGCAGCGGCACAGGTTGCCCGACAGCGCCTCGCGGATGTCGGCGTCCGACGGGGAGTCGTTGCGCTCCAGCAGCTCATCGGCGGCGACCAGCAGCCCCGGGGTGCAGAAGCCGCACTGGACGGCGCCGGCGTCGATGAACGCCTGCTGGATCGGGGAGAGTTCGGCCTGCTCGCCGGCGCTGCCGTCGGCCGCGGTCGGCTTGGCCTGCCACCGCTGGGCCGCGTCGAGGCCGGTGCCACAGGCCCCGGAGGCGCAACCGCCGTGCTCGGCCCGCTGCTTGGCGAAGTCGGCCAGGCCCTCGACGGTCACCACCTCGCGGCCCTCGACCTGGCCGGCGGCGACCAGACAGGAGCACACCGGCACCCCGTCCAGCCGGACCGTACAGGAGCCGCACTCGCCCTGCTCACAGGCGTTCTTCGAGCCCGGCAGGCCCATCCGCTCGCGGAGGACGTACAGCAGGCTCTCGCCTTCCCAGACGTCGTCGGCCTCCTGCTGGCGGCCGTTGACGGTGAATGTCACGCGCACTGTGCGCCTCCCTTGGTGCCGTGGGGGTTGCCGCGGTAGGACTCCCAGGTCCAGCCGAGGGTGCGGCGCGCCATGATGCCGACCGCGTGCCGGCGGTAGGCGGCGCTGCCGCGCACATCGTCGATCGGGTTGCAGGCCCCGGAGGCGAGCTGGGCGAACTGCTTGGCGACGGACGGCGGGAGGGGCGCGCCCGACTCCCAGAAGCCGCCCTCGTCCAGCGCGGCGGCGAGGAAGTCCTCGGCCTCCTTGGCGCGTACCGGGGTGGGCGCGGCGGAGCCGATGCCGGTGCGGACCGTACGGTTCTCCGGATGCAGGGCGATGCCGAACGCGCAGACCGCGATGACCATGGCGTTGCGGGTGCCGACCTTGGAGAACTGCTGCGGACCGTCGGCCTTGGGCAGGTGCACCGAGCGGATCAGCTCGTCGGGCTCCAGCGCATTGCGCTTGACGCCGACGTAGAAGTCGTCGATCGGGATCATCCGGCTGCCGCGGACCGACTCGGCCTCCACCGCACCGCCGGAGGCGAGCAGCGCGGGGTGCGCGTCCCCGGCCGGGGAGGCGGTGCCGAGGTTGCCGCCGACGCCGCCGCGGTTGCGGATCTGCGGCGAGGCCACGGTGTGCGAGGCCAGGGCCAGGCCCGGGAGTTCGGCGCGCAGGTTCTCCATGATCATGGTGTAGGGGACGGAGGCACCCAGCCGTACGGTCTTCTCTCCGACCTCCCACTCGCTCAGGTCACCGATGCGGTTCAGGTCGAGCAGGTACTCGGGGCGGCGATGGTCGAAGTTGATCTCGACCATCACATCCGTGCCGCCCGCGATGGGCACAGCGGTGGGGTGCTCGGCCTTGGCTGCGAGCGCCTCCTCCCAGCTGGCGGGGCGAAGGAAGTCCATGGTTGGCCTCTTCTGCGAAGGGGGTCATTCGTTACTCATGGTGAGGACGCGGGGGCCGCATCGCCAGGGAGCCGTTCATGCCCCGTTCATGCGGTCAGGTTCAGTCAACGCTTCGGGGCCCGCCCGGTGCAGTCACCGAAAACATGAAGCGGTTGGCTGGCCACGGCACCCGTCTTGTAGATTCGAACGAAAGACGAGGCTCCAAAACCTCGCGGCATTCCACCGGTAACACCAGACAGCAAAGAACGGCGGGCGAGGTCATGCGGCTCCGCGCACTCCTGGACACCCGATCCCTGGGCCTACGGCTGCTCGGCGGCGAGGACGAACTGGACCGCACTGTACGCGGCGTGATGACCACCGACCTGCGCGACCCCAGCCGCTACCTCTCCGGGGGCGAGCTGGTGCTGACCGGGCTGGCCTGGCGCCGCGAGCCGGACGACTCCGAGCGGTTCGTACGCATCCTGGCCGGGGCCCATGTCGCCGGGCTCGCGGCGGGCGAGGCCGAGCTGGGCGCGATCCCGGACGACCTGGTGCAGGCCTGCCAGCAGCACCGGCTGCCGCTGTTCGCGGTGGAGGAGGCGGTCTCCTTCGCCTCGATCACCGAGCACGTCGTACGCCAGGTCTCCAGCGAGCGGGCCGGGGACCTGGCCGCCGTGGTGGACCGCCACCGCCGGCTGATGACGTCGGGCCCGGCCGGCGGCGGCCCGGAGGTGGTGCTGGACCTGCTCGGCTCGGACCTGGACCTGCGGGCCTGGGTGCTCTCCCCCACCGGCCGGCAGATCGCCGGTTCCACCCTGGCGGACGCCGGTCCGGAGCTGTCCGGCGAGCTGGCCGCCCGGCTGGCCGGCGAGCACCTGGCCGCGGCCCGCACCGGCCGCCGCGGCCCGCACCGGGTCACCCTCGGGGGCGCCACCTACTCGCTCTTCCCGATCCGCAACGACGGCCGTGACCTGCGGCAGACGGTGCTGAGCGACTGGCTGCTGGCCGTCGAGGCGGACGCCGGCGACTGGCCCGAGGAGCGCCTGGACCTGCTGCACGGCGTCACCCAGCTGATCGCCGTGGAACGCGACCGGCGGGACGCCGCCCGCACGGTCCGGCGCCGGCTCGCCCAGGAGGTGCTGGAACTCGTCCAGACCGGTGCGCCGCCGGCCGAGATCGCGGCCCGGCTGCGGGTGGCGGCGCCGGTGCTGCTGCCCGGCCTGGGCACCGCCCCGCACTGGCAGATCGTGGTGGCCCGGGTCGAGTGGGCGGACGGCGAGGTGCCCGGCGGGCCGGTGGCGCAGGCCCTGCTGGAGGAGATGCTGGTGGATCCGGGCAGCTCCGGCCCCGAGCCCTCCGACCGGATCGCGGTGGCGCACACCGGCGACGAGGCGGTGGCGCTAGTGCCGCTGCCCGTCCCGGACGAGTCCGGCGACTCCTCGGCCGCCGGACTGCACGCCAGTGAGCTGCTCTCCGCCGTTCAGGAGCCGCTCGCCCGGGGCCTGGCGGACGATGGTCGGCTGACGGTCGGGGTGAGCGCCTCGGTGCACTCCGCCGAGGGGCTGCGGGGCGCGCTGGAGGAGGCCCGGCACGCCCGCCGGGTCGCCGCGGCCCGCCCCGGGCGGGTCTGCGCCGCCGGGCACGAGGAGTTGGCCTCGCACGTCCTGCTGCTGCCCTTCGTCCCGGACGACGTCCGCCGCGCGTTCACCGCCCGGCTGCTGGACCCGCTGCGCGACTACGACCGGCGGCACCGCGCCGAGCTGATCCCCACCCTGGAGGCGTTCTTGGACTGCGACGGCTCCTGGACGCGCTGCGCCTCCCGGCTCCATCTGCACGTCAACACGCTCCGCTACCGGGTGGGCCGGATCGAGCAGCTCACCGGGCGTGACCTGTCCCGCCTGGAGGACAAGCTCGACTTCTTCCTCGCACTGCGGATGAGCTGACCGCGGGCCGCCGCACATTCCGTGGCGGACTACGCCGTCCGGGGTAACTCGATCGGGCGGCATCACCTCCGCTCCGGTGCGACGGCCTCCCGGGTGCCGCACCGGAGCATGGCCGTTCAGGGGCGCGCCAACGCCCCGGACGGCGCACCGGCGCGTTTGTGAATTGATTCACCCGCCCCCTTGGCCCGGTGCCGGAATCCGTGCTGAGATTCGCCCACGACGTCCAACTTCCAGCTCGATGGCGCGCTTGGGGAGGGCAATGTGGCGGATACCGCCATGCCAGGATCCGCGGATGCCGCGGATTCCGTCAGTTCTGTGGATCCCGTCGACCTCACGGACCGGATCAGGTCCGTACGCCCGGTACCGGTACCGGGTCCGGCATCCGCACCGAAACCACCGGACGTACGGGCCGCCGCCGCGGCCGAGGGGGACGACCCCCTCGACCGTGCCGTGTGGCGGCTGCGGTCCCGCGGCTGCTGGGACGACGCGGCGGCACTCCTGGAACCACACGCGGTGGGGCACGCCCCCGCCGCACTGCGCCGTGCGGCCCTCCTGGTGGAGCGCTGTATGTTCACCGCCGCCGGCTGGGCCGGGGCGGAGGACGCCCTGCGCGCGGCCGAGGCGCTGGCCGGCGACGACGACGAACGCGGCGCCGCCGCCTGCGAGCGCGGCCATCTCGCCTACGCCGCAACGGTGTTGGGCGTACGGGACCGGGCCGACGAGGCGCGCTCGGCGCTCGGCCGGGCCGCCGCACTGCTGGCGCCGACGGCGGCCGGCCGCCCGCTGCTGGACTTCCGCCGCGGGCTGATGGCCGAGCACGTCGCCGACAGCCCGGACGCCGCCCGCGCCGCCTACCGCCGCGCGCACGCCGGGGCCACCGCGCAGGGCGACTCCCTGCTGCTCTCCTTCACCTGGCGCCACCTGGCCGGACTCGCCCTGCGCGACGGCGAGTTGGCGGAGGCTCGGCACGGATTCGCCGAATCGCTGCGGATCCGCGAGGACCTGGGCTTCCTCGTGGGGACGGCACCGGCCCTCGCGGCGTTGGCGGACGCGGCGCCGGAGGGCGATGCGGACCGGCTGCGCGCCGAGGCCGCCCGGCTCTTCCGCCTCATGGGCGGGGTTCCGACCTGGCTCGCCGACCACCTCTCCACGGCCACAGCGGCGACGTAAGGCCCACGCCCGGCCCGGACCGGCGCACCGGCTCCGCATCGGACGGTGCCGAGCGGCCGAGCGGTGCGGGCCGGCAACCGTTGCTCCGCTACGGGCACGCCGGGGCAACGGCCGGTCCGCCGCGGGACCTCGGCGGACCGGCACCACCACAGACCGGCACATCCCCGGAGCGGCGCCGCCACGGACCGTCGCCGTGACCCGTTTCCCCGTGCCGTCAACCCCGCATCCTCGGCCATGCCATGCGGTACGACGATTGGCCGGATATCGACGGTCCCCGTGGCGGATCGGCCGGGGCACGATGGTTGCGACGCCGCCCCTGCTTCGACGCGCCGAGCGAACCGGGAGGTGGGACCATGGGCGGAGGCCCCGGGGCAGCGGCGCCCCAGAACACCCCACAGGCCCCGAGAATGGCCGCAAGTCGCACTGTGACGCGGCGGTGGGGACAGGATGCTGGTCCACAACCAGCTGGGCCCCTCTCCCTCGCAAAGCCTGTCAGGAGGCGATCCATGGCAGCAGCAGTGACCAATACAACCGCCGGAACCGACTGGGGCAAGGCGGATTTCGAGGCGATCTACAACTGCCCTGATCCCCGTCGGTACTTCACCACCCTGCAACCGCTGGAGTACCAGATTCCGCACCACGGCCAGGCGGTGTTCCGCGCCGTGGCCGAGACCCTGCAACGGCGGCGCGGTGACCGCCCGCCACTGAACGTCGTCGACCTGTGCTGTTCATACGGGGTGAACGCGGCGCTACTCAACCACCGGCTGTCCCTCGCCGATCTCTACGGCCGCTACACCGCGGCCCGCCCCGAGACTCCGACGCCCCATCAACTCGCCGAAGACGACCGTACGTTCTTCGCCACCCGGCGGCACGCCGAAGCCTTCCGGGTGACCGGCGTCGACGCGGCCGGGCACGCGGTCGACTACGCCCGGTCGGTCGGCCTACTCGACCACGGCTTCGCGGAGAACCTGGAGCTCGGCGAGCCGAGCCCGGCGCTGCGCGGCGCACTGGCCGGCACCGACCTGATCACCGTCACCGGCGGCGTCGGCTACATCACCGCGCGTACCTTCGGCAGGCTCCTGGACTGTGTGTCCTCGCCGCCCTGGGTCGCCGCGTTCGTGCTGCGCGAGGTGTCCTACCGTCCGGTCTCCGCGCTGCTGGCCCGGGCCGGCCTGGTGACGGAGAAGCTCACCACCCGTACGTTCCGCCAGCGGCGGTTCGCGGACGGCGACGAGCGGCGGTCGGCCCTGGAGGCGCTGGCCGGCCGTGGGCTGTCCATCACCGGCAAGGAGTCCGACGGCTTCTACCACGCGGACCTCTACCTTTCGCGGCCCGCCGCCGATGTCGCGGCGTGCCCCATGGCCGAGCTGCTGCCGGACTGAGCGGCCCCGCGCAGCCACGCCGTCCCCACGGCGCCGTGCGGCGGCCGGTCCGCACCCCTGCGGACCGCGCCGTACCGGGGCCGCCGGACGGGTGCGGGCCCGGGGCGGGTCAGTGCGGGTGACGGGCCACCGAGATGTGGTCGCGGGCGATCCGCTCGACGACCGCGTACTCCTGAGCGATCAGGGCGTCGAGCAGCGCCGTGTGCTCGGAGGCGTCGGCCAGCAGCTCGGCCGTGCGCAGCCGGGTGCCGCCGGCCACCGACCAGTGGGCCCGGCGCAGCAGATCCCCGGTGACCTCGGTGAGCCGGCGGTTTCCGGTGAACGCGATCATCGCCCGGTGGAAGCCGTGGTCGGCCTCGGCGTAGCCGGCCCGGTCCCCGCGGGCGGCGGCCGCGACGCCCTCGGCGGCGAGCGGGCGCAGCTCCTCCCAGCGCTCGGGCGGCAGCGCCCGGGCCAGCCGGACGATCGCGGGCACCTCCAGCATGGCGCGGACCTCGGCCAGCTCGGCGAGGTCGCGGGAGCTGCGCTCGGCAACCCGGAAGCCGCGGTTGGGCACCACCTCGACGGCACCCTCGCACGCCAGCTGCTGCATGGCCTCGCGGACCGGGGTCGCCGAGACGCCGTAGCGCTCGGCGAGCACCGGCGCGGAGTAGACCTCGCCGGGGACCAGCTCGCCGCCGACCAGCGCGTGCCGCAGCGCGGCCAGCACCTGGCCACGGACGGAGTGCCGCTGCGGCACGGCGGGGCCGGCCTGCGCGGGCACCCGGTCCCGTGCGCGCGGCTGTGGCTCCGCGGTGCCCTGCTCCATGACGGTCCCTTCTGACGTTCCCAGCACCATAGGCCGCGTCGGCCCCAGCGCAAATCCAGCAGCGGGTCCCGGACAACCTGCGGGCTGAGGACTGGCTCCCAGCGGGCACGGGTAGAGGTTTCCGATAAGGTAAGCCTTACCTATAGACGATCGCGATTCGGTGGTCTCCGCATGTCCGCTGCCCCCGCCGCCCCGCTCGCCCCCCACCCCGTCACCGACGCCTATGTACGGCTCTGTGAGGTGTTTCCCGGACTGCGGGTGACCGCCTGGGACGCGGCGGCCCCCCTCGGCGACGGCTGGGTCCGCGCCGACCGGCTCGCGTGCGGTGGCCCGGCGCTGGACTCCTTCCTCGCCTGGGACGAGGCCCAGATCCTCCGGGACCACGGCCGGACGGCCCGGCCCGACGTCACCGCGAGCTTCGCGCTGCACCGGTACGCCTGGCCGGCCTGCCTGCTGTTCACCGTCCCCTGGTTCCTGCACCGGCGGGTGCCGCGCCTGCCGGTGCAACACGTCGCCTTCCAGCGGGAGCTGGGCAGGATGGCGGTGCGCATCGACACGTTCGGGTGCCTGCCGGACGACCCCGCGGCGGGCCTGCCGGGGGCTCAGGTGGTGGCGGACGAGGAGGCGCTGCGCGCGGAGGTGCGGGCGGCGGTCGCCGAGCACCTCGGGCCCGTACTGGAGGGGTTCCGCGGCCGGATGCGGCGGGGGCCACGGGCGCTGTGGGGCATGGCGTCCGACGAGGTCGTAGAGGGGCTCTGGTACCTGGGGCACCTGCTGGGCGAGGAGCCGCGCGCGGTGGCCGAACTGGAGCTGCTGCTGCCCGGGGCCACCGCGCCGTACGTCGGCGGCGCCGCGTTCCGCACGCTGACCGGCCCGAACGGCGAGGCGCTGCCGACCCGGGACCGCGCCAGCTGCTGCATGTACTACACGCTGCGCCCCGAGGCCACCTGCGTCACCTGCCCACGCACCTGCGATGCGCAGCGCATCAAACGCCTCACCGCAACCACCTGACCCGCACACCACCCGTACGCGTCGCCGATTTCGAACTCAACTCGCGTCACACGCTAAGGAGTTCGAAAATCCGGGCGCCATCTTCCGGCCCCTGGGCCCCCTTGGCGTGCTCTTGCCCCGAAACCCCCTGGGGAAGGGACGGATTCCGCCAGGATGTCGCGCGCAATCGCGTATCCGAGGCAAGGAATCCCTGATGAGAACGACGGACATACCGCTGGGCTGGCTCATTCCGGGCGTCCTGGCGCTCGGCGCCGTACTGGCCGCCGTGGCGCTGGTCGTGCGCGGGCGGCGGGCCGCCGCCCGGGCCGGCACCGAGGACTCCTGGGAGCGCAGCGAGGAGCGCCGGCGCCGCAAGGAGGCCGTCTTCGCCTCCGCCTCCTATCTGCTGCTGTTCTGCTGCGCCGCGGTCGCCGCCGCGCTGTCCTTCCACGGGCTGGTCGGCTTCGGCGTACAGAACCTCGGCCTCACCGGCGGCTGGGAGTACCTGGTTCCCTTCGGCCTCGACGGCGCGGCGATGTTCTGCTCCGTGCTGGCCGTACGGGAGGCCAGCCACGGCGACGCCGCGCTCGGCTCCCGGATGCTGGTGTGGACCTTCGCCGGCGCCGCGGCCTGGTTCAACTGGGTGCATGCACCGCGCGGCCTGGACCACGCGGGTGCACCGCAGTTCTTCGCCGGGATGTCGCTGTCCGCCGCGGTCCTCTTCGACCGGGCGCTGAAGCAGACCCGCCGGGCGGCGCTGCGCGAGCAGGGCCTGGTGCCCCGTCCGCTGCCGCAGATCCGGATCGTGCGCTGGCTGCGGGCGCCCCGTGAGACCTTCGCGGCCTGGTCGCTGATGCTGCTGGAGGGCGTCCGGACGCTGGACGAGGCGGTCGAGGAGGTCCGCGAGGACCGGCGTGAGCGCGAACAGACCCGGCTGCGGCGGCGCGAGCAGGACAAGCTGGACCGGGCCCGTCTGAAGGCCTTCAACCGGCAGCACCGCTCCTGGGGCATCGGGCGAGCCGGCGGCCGCCAGCTGGCCGTGACGCCGGCCGGGCCGGCGCCCGGGGACGTGGCCGGCCCGGACCCCGCCATAGCCGGCGAGGCCCTGCCCCTGCCCACCGGAGACCTGCCCGTGCGCTCCCGCCCGGCCCTCAAGGCCGTGGCGGGCACTGACGCCGAGGCCGGCGGCACCGCGGCCGGCCCCCGGCAGACCGTGGACCTCACCGCCGAGGACGACACCCAGACGCTGCCCCGGCTGGACTCCCTGGAGGAGAAACTCGCCGCGATCGAGCGGCAGTTCGGCTGACCGGTGGCGGACCGCGCCGGCCCGCACCCCCCGACTCCGGTCAGGCCGGTCCGCCGCCCAGCTCGAACCACACACACTTGCCGAGCCCCTCGGTGCGGATGCCCCAGGCATCGGCGAGGGCCCGCACCAGCATCAGCCCCCGGCCGGAGGTGTCCTCCGTCGTGGGCGTGGGTATCTCGGGGCGTCCGGGCGTACCGTCCCGCACCTCCACCCGCAGCCGGTCCCCGACCCGGGCCGTCACCACCGCGCCGCCCTCCGCGTGCACCAGGGCGTTGGTGACCAGTTCGCTGGTCAGCAGCGTGGCAACCTCGGTGAGTTCACCGCCGCCCGGCGCCGTCCAGCGGCTCAATAACTGCCGCAGCTCCCGGCGTACCTCACCGACCGCCCGCAGGTCCGCAGGGCGCACCCGCCGCTCCAGCACTCCCGCCGCGCGTGCGGCCGTCGTCCCCCCGTTCCGGCCCCGCTCGGTCGCGCCGCGCCGTCTCTCGCGCGGTTCTCGCAGTGGGCGCTCCTCCCGCGCTTCCCGCCTCTCCCGGTGGTCCCTCTCCTCGCAGCGCACAGGCTGACGCATGCTCTTCCCCCGCCCCCCAACGGTCGTCGGCGTCCGGTCTCGAACAGCCTCACGCTCAGCATTCCCATCCGATCAGTCGCCATGCTTCCGCCCACCGCCCGATCGCCCGGGCACCCGCGCGCCGGAGGGGCCGGACCGGGCCGCAGTGGGTATGCCTGAGCCGAGCCCCGTCGTGGAGCCCGGCCGCGGGTTCCGGATGCGTCCCGTACGACCGTGAGGAGCCGCTGTGCACGACGACCGACTGCTGGTGGAGGGGCGTCTGGAGCGGGCGCTGGGGCAGTTCATCAGGCCCGCGCAGTACGCGGCACGAGTTCCGCTGCGGCTCGCGGTCTGGCACCCGCCGCGCAGGGGGGCATCCCCGGCTCAAACAGGGGTGAGAGCGTGCGGAACGGCGTCGGTCGAGGCCGCGCTGCGGGCCGCCTACGAGCCCTTCGCGGCCGGGGAGACGTGGGGGCCGCCGTGGTCGACGAGCTGGTTCCGGCTGACCGGTGAGGTGCCCGGCGACTGGGCGGGGCGCCGGGTGGAGGCCGTCATCGACCCCGGGTTCAGCGGCGACGGTCCGGGATTCCAGGCGGAGGGCCTGGTCCACGACGCCGACGGCGTCCCCCTCAAGGGCATCCACCCCCGCAACCGCCACGTCCCGATCGGCTCCCCGGCCCGCGGCGGCGAGGAGGTACGGCTGCTGCTGGAGGCCGCCGCGAACCCCGCGGTGCTACGGGACTTCCGCCCCACCGACCTCGGTGACATCCGCACCGCCCCGGACCGTCCGCTGTACCGCTTCGCCTCGGCCGACCTGGCCGTCCTGGACGAGACCGTCTGGCACCTCGTCCTCGACATCGAGGTGCTCTCGGAGCTGATGTACGAGCTGCCCGCCGACCGCCCGCGGCGGCACGAGATCCTGCGGGCCCTCGAGGACATGCTGGACGCGCTGGACCTGCACGACGTGGGCGGCACCGCGGACGCCGGCCGGGCCGCGCTGGCCGGCGCCCTGAGCCGTCCGGCCGCCGCCAGCGCCCACCGCGTCTCGGCCACCGGGCACGCCCACATCGACTCCGCCTGGCTGTGGCCGCTGCGGGAGACCGTACGCAAGGCCTCCCGTACGTTCGCCAACGTCACCCAGCTCGCCGGGGAGTACCCGGAGCTGGTGTTCGCCTGCTCCCAGGCGCAGCAGTACGCCTGGGTCAAGGAGCACCAGCCGCACATCTGGAACCGCATCAAGGAGGCCGTACGCGCCGGCAATTGGGCGCCGGTCGGCTCGATGTGGGTGGAGTCCGACGCCAATATGCCCGGCGGTGAGGCGCTGGCCCGGCAGCTCGTGCACGGCAAGCGCTTCTTCCTGGAGGAGCTGGGGGTGGAGACCGAGGAGATCTGGCTGCCGGACTCCTTCGGCTACACCGCCGCCTTTCCGCAGCTGGCCCGGCTGGCCGGCGCCAAGTGGTTCCTGACCCAGAAGCTCTCGTGGAACCAGACCGACAAGATGCCGCACCACACGTTCTGGTGGGAGGGCATCGACGGCACCCGCGTCTTCACCCACTTCCCGCCGGTCGACACCTACAACGCTCAGTTCCACGCCGCCGAACTCGCCCATGCCGAACGGAACTTCGCCGACAAGGGCCGGGCCACCCGCTCCCTGGTGCCGTTCGGCTGGGGCGACGGCGGCGGCGGTCCCACCCGCGAGATGCTGGAGCGGGCCCGCCGGCTGCGCTCCCTGGAGGGCTCACCGCGGGTCGACATCGAGCCGCCGGCCCGCTTCTTCGAGGCCGCGCACGCGGAGTACGGCGCGGGCGCGCCCGTCTGGTCGGGCGAGCTGTACCTGGAGTTCCACCGCGGCACCTACACCTCGCAGGCGAAGACCAAGCAGGGCAACCGGCGCAGCGAACACCTCCTGCGCGAGGCGGAGTTGTGGGCCGCGACGGCGGCGGTGCGGGCGGGTCACCCCTACCCGTACGAGGCGCTGGACCGGCTCTGGAAGACCGTTCTGCTGCACCAGTTCCACGACATCCTGCCGGGCTCGTCCATCGCCTGGGTGCACCGGGAGGCGCGGGCGACCTACGCGGAGGTGGCGGCGGAGCTGACCGAGCTCACCGAGAGCGCGCTCGGAGCGCTGGGCGGGCCGGGCGACGGCGCGGTGGCGGACGGACCGGGCGACGGGGGCGACGCCGGGGTGGGCACGGTGTTCAACGCCTCGCCCTACGACCGGGACGAGATCGTCGAACTGCCCGGCCACGACCCGCTCCCCGTCCACGTCCCGGCACTGGGCTCGGCGGTGCTCCGCCCGCCCGGCCCCGACACCCCCGCCCCGCCCCCGCCGGTACGGGCGGAACACGACGCCGACACGGGCACCGTCACCCTCGACAACGGGCTGCTGCGCGTCCGGGTCGACGCCGACGGGCTGCTCGCCTCCGTACGCGATCTGCCCGCCGGGCGGGAGGTACTGGCACCGGGCGCCCGCGGCAATCTGCTGCAACTGCACCCCGACCACCCCACCCGGTACGACGCCTGGGACCTCGACCGGCACTACCGCCACCGGCACACCGATCTGACCGAGGCCGAGTCCATCGGGCTGACCGCGTCCGGCCCGGCGGTCGCGACCGTACGGGTGGCCAGGACATGGGGCACCGCGTCCCGGGTCACCCAGGAGCTGACCCTGCGCGCGGGGGCGCGCCGGCTCGACATCACCACCGACATCGACTGGCAGGAGTCGGAGAAGGTCCTCAAGGCCGCCTTCCCGCTGGACGTACACGCCGAACGGTCCACCGCGGAGATCCAGTTCGGGCACGTCCACCGGCCCACCCACACCAACACCAGCTGGGACGCCGCCCGTTTCGAGATCTGCGCACACCGCTGGCTGCACCTCGCCGAACCGGGCTACGGCGTCGCCGTCCTCAACGACTCGACCTACGGCCACGACGTGACCCGCACCCCGCACCCCGAGGGCCTGGGCACCACCGTCCGGCTGACCCTGCTGCGCGCACCGCACAGCCCCGACCCGCACACCGACCAGGGCCACCACCGCTTCACCTACGCCCTGCTGCCGGGCGCCGGGGTCGGTGACGCGGTCGCCGAGGGCCTGGCGCTGAACCTGCCCCTGCGCACCGCCGCCCCCGCGGCGCCGGTGCCGCCGCTGATCCGGGTCGACCACCCGGCGATCACCGTCGAGTCGGTGAAGCTCGCCGAGGACCGCAGCGGTGATGTGGTGGTCCGGCTCTACGAGTCCCGCGGCGGGCGCGCCGCCGGCACCCTCTCCCCCGGCTTCCCCGTAGAACGGGTCACCGTCACCGACCTGCTGGAGCGCCCACTGCACGACGAGGAGCAGGGGCCGACCTCCGACATCGCGCTCACCCTGCGCCCGTTCCAGATCCTGACGCTACGGCTGCGCCCGCAGCAGCGACGACAGCAGGACGGCCGGTCCGCAACCCCGTGAGGGCGTGGCGGCGGGCCGAAGGGAACGGGCGGGTCTCGGCCGGGCGTCGGGCCCGTGAGGGCGTGACGGCGAGCCCGGCACTTCCCTCCCGCCGCACGTCGCCTCCCGTCCTGTCGGGCTTGTCGTACAGTCCACTCGTGCGCGGGCAAGGTGCCCGCCTTGAAATCTCGGGGGACCGCAATGCGCCCACCCATCCGCTTCGCTACGTTGGCCATAGGCGCGCTGATAACCGCCGCCCTGACAACGGGGTGTTCGCCCTCCAGCAAGGCCTCTGAGAAGGCGTCGGCGGAGAAGACTCAGGATGCTGCTGCAGCAGCGCCGTCAAAGAGGGACGCGACAACCCCCCTCGCCATCGGGGAGACCGGGACGTACTCGGCCGTCGACAGAGCTTCGGGAGCGCGAACGAAGATGTCGATCACGTTCAAAAACGTGAAGACGGTGAGCCCGTCGGAGATCAAAACGACCCACAAGCCGAAGGGCCAGTACATCGTCCTCACGCTCACCGTGAAGAACGTCGGTGACAAGGACGGAGGCTTTCATCCCCGCGGCCTGATGAAGTGGCAGGACACCCAGACGGCGGAGCAGAGCGCCTCCACGCGGGAGACGACCGGCACCGGTCACAACGTCGATGCGACGTACCGGCCTGGTCAGAGCGTCACAGGCGATGTCGTCCTGGACGTCCCGCGGACGGGCGGGAAGGTCATCTTCTACGACTCGGCGGGGACGGCGTCACTGACGTTCGAGTTGCCGGCCGACTAGGGCGGTCCGCCTCTTGCCTGATCCCTTACGGGCAGGAAGGGGACCAGACCCGCCCGGACCAGACCCGCCCGGGTCCGGGCGGAGCGGGCCCGGGCGGACCAGCGAGCCAGGCGGACCGTGGGGGCCGTCAGCCGGTCGGCGCAGGCGGGGCTCCTGCCGGAGGGTTCCGCCGACCCGACCCGGCCCGGCCCCCGCGCCACGGCAGCGGGGTGTCCCCCCCGTGCCCGGCTCGGCCCGGCGCTGCGCGGCAGCAGGGCAGCACGGCATCCCCCGGCCGGACGAACGCCGAAGCCGACCTGAGTTCGGCAGTCCGGGCCGGCCGGCAGCAGCAGGCACCGCCCGTCGGCGGCTTACCGCTCGATGCGGAGGCCCTCCGCCAGTCGGGTGCAACCGCGGTGCCGGGCCCCAGCGCATCGGGCGCGTCCGGGGCGGCGCCGGGCAGCGCGGACTGCTCGGGTTCGTACGAGGGGGAGCAGCCGGTCACTGGTGGTACCGGGAGGAGGTGGGCGGCGACGGGCGCCGGAGCCGCCGCGGACGCCGGGGCACGGCACCGGGCCGGTGCCTTGGCGCCGCGGTCGGGCGCTTGGGGGCCGCTTCCGGCAGTCTTGGGCCATGAGAGAGCGCAGCCCACGCGGCCTCACGGGGCGCGCACCCGCCGGGAGTGAGGCCGGCGCATGAGTTCCTGGCAGCTGGTCGCGGTGGGCCTGGTCATGCTGCTGGGACTGCTCGGCGTGCTGGTGCCCGGTATCCCCGGTCCGCTGCTGGTGTGGGCCGGACTGCTCTGGTGGACGGTTGCCGACACCTCCCCGCTGGCCTGGGCGGTGCTGATCGGCGCCACCGCACTGCTGCTCCTCAACCAGGTTCTGAAGTGGCTGCTGCCGACCCGCGATCTGCGTGCCGTCGGAGCGCCCTACCGCTCGCTGTTCCTGGCGGGTACCGCCGGCATCGTGGGCTTCTTCGTGGTTCCGGTGCTCGGGGCCCCGCTCGGTGCGATCGGCGGCCTCTACGTCCTGGAGCGGGTCCGGCTGGGCAGCCATGGCGCTGCCTGGGCATCGACCCGTACGGTCATGCGCGCCATCGGGACCAGCGTACTGATCGAGCTGTGCGCCTGCCTGCTGGTCGTCGGAGCCTGGATGGGAGCCTTGCTGGGCCGCTGACGCCCCGGCACCGAGGTGCACCCGGCGGCCCGGGCGGCGACGGCTGGCGGAAATCGGAGCTGGCCGGGGGCGGGTCCGGAGCACGCCCCGGCCCATTCCGCCCCCGACTCACCCCGATCACCCGGACTCCCCGGACTCACCAGGACTCACCCGGAAGGCGCACAGCCCGCTACCGCCTCCCCGTCCCCCGCTCGCCCCGCTTCCGCTCCATCATGTGCCGGCCCAGCGCCTGCTTCTGCTTCCAGTCCCGCCGCAGCTCGGCCCGCAGCCGGGCGTCGGTCTTCGCCACGATCCGCTGGTTCTCCCGCAGCAGCTTGCGGTAGCTCTCCAGCCTCCGTTCGGGCAACTCCCCGCCCGCTACGGCCTCTTGCACCGCGCAGCCGGGCTCCGACTCATGCGCACAGTCGTGGAAGCGGCACCCCTCGGCCAGCCCCTCGACGTCCGAGAACGTCCGGGCCAGCCCGCTCTCGGCGTCCCACATCCCCACACCGCGCAGCCCGGGCGTATCGATCAACACCCCGCCGCCGGGCAGCGGATGCAGATCCCGGGTGGTCGTGGTGTGCCGGCCCTTGCCGTCCCGGTCCCGGACCTCCTGCACCACCTGGACGCACTCGCCGACCAGGGCGTTGGCCAGCGTCGACTTACCGGCGCCGGACCGCCCCAGCAGTACGGACGTCCCACCGGCCAGCACGGCACCCAGCGCATCGATCCCCGCACCGGTCGCCGAGCTGACGGCCAGCACCTCGACTCCCGGGGCCGCCGCCGCGGCATCCGCCACCAGGTGCTCCCACACGCCCGGTTCGCCGGCCAGATCCGCCTTGGTCAGCGTCACCAGCGGCTGCGCCCCGCTCTCCCAGGCCAGTGAGACGAACCGCTCGATGCGCCCGAGGTCCAACGGCTCGGCCAGGGAGACCGCGATCACCGCGTGGTCGACGTTCGCGGCGAGGACCTGCCCCTCCGACCGCTTCGACGACGCCGACCGCACGAACGACGTACGCCGCGGCAGCAACGCCCTTACGACACCGTCGACATGGTCGCCCACCCGGCCGTTCGCCAGGTCCAGCACGGCCCAGTCCCCGGTGCACGGCACCCGCATCGGGTCACCGGTCGCCACCAGCGCGGTATCGGCCAACACCGTCCGGACACCGTCGCCGTCGGGCACCACGGCATCCACCCGCCCACGGTCCACGCGGACGATACGGCCGGGCACGAACCCCTGCCCGGCAAAGGGGGTGAAACTCTCCGCGAACCCGTCGTCCCAGCCAAGGGCGGACAGCGGATGCGCAGCAGAAGAGGTGAGGTCGAACAACGGGATGACCCTTCAGGAAGGAGTGATCCCGGCTGCGCGCACGAGGCGCGAGAGAAGAAGCGGAGAAGTCGGGTCAGCCGGAGATCACGGGGGTGAGGTTGATGATCTTCTGGATGCGGGCAACGCCCAGCGCAGTCACAGTCATCGGTCTTCACCTCCCACATTCCTCAACAGCCGACAACGGCAGCCCCGGGCCACCGTCAATGACATCGACGACAGTAGGGCAGCGCCGGGCGACAGCGCCAACCCTTTTCCTGCACCGCCTTGCTCAGCCTCGGCTCTCCGGCGTCATGGCTTCCCCGGGTGAGGAGCTCTCAGCCGACGTCGACCGCGCGAACAACGTGCCCCGCGGCAGCAACGCCCGTACGGCACCGTCGAGATGGTCGTCGCCCGGCCGTTTGCCAGCTCTCGCTCCAGCTTCACCACGACCTCTCACCCATCACTCCCCACCTTCCGTCAAACTTCCCTATTGCGCCGCATGTTAGGGAAGTTTAGAGTCCTTTCATGAATGATCGTTACTACTCGGTGGAGCAGGTCGCCGAGCAGCTGGGGCTTCATGTGCGCACCATCCGGAGCTACGTCCGCGATGGGCGGCTGGCTGCGGTCCGTATCGGCAAGCAGTACCGGATCACGCAGGAGGATCTGGAAGCGTTCACCGGTCGTCCGGTGCCCGCTCCCCCGCGCGAGTCGGCGGGGCGCAAGCGCCATACCGAGGTGTCGAGCATCGTGCAGATCGATGCGGTGAGCCGTGCGACGGCGGACCGCCTGACGACCCTGCTGATGAGTTCGGCCACCCACCATCGCCCGGGCGAGGAGCGCCTCCGCATCGAGACGGCGTACGACGAGGAGCGGGCCCGGATGAAGGTCATCGTCCTGGGCGGGCTGGGCGAGACGGCCCGGCTGTTCGACTACATGGAGGGGGTTCTCGCGTCATGAGCGCGATCTACACGTCCGAGGCCGGCGCGAGCGAGATACAGCGGCGCTACCAGGAGGCACTACGTGCCTGGCCGGTACCCGCCGAGCAGCTCCGGATACCCACCGGTGAGGGCGAGACCTTCGTCCTCGCCTCCGGCCCGAGGGACGCACCACCGGTGCTGCTGCTGCACGGATCGGGCGCGAACACCACCATGTGGCAGGACGATGTCGCCTCCTGGGCGCAGCACTTCCGTACCTATGCCCTCGACGTCATCGGCGAGCCGGGCCTCAGCGCGCCGTCCCGCCCGCCGCTCGCCTCCGACGCCTACGCGCGGTGGCTGGACGAGGTGCTGGAGGGTCTGGGGATCGGGAGCGCCGCGGTCGTCGGGACCTCCCTCGGCGGCTGGCTTGCGCTGGATTACGCCACGCGACGGCCGGAGCGGGTGACGCACCTGGCCCTGCTGTGCCCCGGCGGCCTGGGGCGGCAGAAGTGGGGCTGGATCGCCCGGGCCCTGCTCCTCCGGCTGCTCGGGCGCCGGGGCGTCCACCGCTCGGTGCGGGCCGCCACCGGGCTGGACAGCCCGCAGGCCCGGCCGGTGCTCGACCAGGTGGCGCTGATCTTCACGCACTTCAAGCCGCGCACGGAGCGACTGCCGATCTTTCCCGACGGTGCCTTGCGCCGCCTGACCGTGCCCGTACTGGTGGTGGTCGGTGGGCGCGACGTCCTGTTCGACTCCGCGGACACCGCCCGGCGCGTACGCCGCTGCGTCCCGCACGCGACGGTGAACGTCCTGCCCGAGGTCGGGCACGCGATCCTCGGGCAGACCGATACCGTCACGCGGTTCCTTCGCGACTGAAGAGGGGCGGTGGCCCGGCACCGGGCCGCCGCCCCCGCTCCCCGTCTTCCGCTCCCCGTCCCCCGTCCCCCTCTCCCCCAGCCCCGGCTCCGGCCCCCGCGGGTGATGAAACCCGGACAGAGCGGGCGTAGGCTGTTGTGGACGCCGTATCGCCGCAGGTGAGCGAGGGAGGCGGCGGATGACGGATCCCTATGGCTTCCTCAAGGTTCCCCGGCGGCCCGTTCCGGCGCGCCCCGTCGAGGAGCGGCTGAGCGACTGGACCGAGGTCTACGCGGGGCAGGCGCTGCTGCCGCTGGTGTCCGAGCAGGCCGGCCGGTGCATGGACTGCGGGATTCCGTTCTGCCACAGCGGGTGTCCGCTGGGGAATCTGATCCCCGAGTGGAACGCCTATGCGTCGCGGGGCAGCTGGTTGGCCGCGTCAGAACGGCTGCACGCCACCAACAACTTCCCCGAGTTCACCGGCCGGTTGTGCCCGGCGCCGTGTGAGGACGCCTGCGTGCTGGCCCTCAACGCCGATCCGGTGACGATCAAGAACGTCGAGCAGGCGATCGCCGATGAGAGCTGGGAGCGCGGGTACACCTCGCCGCGTCCGCCGGACCGGCTGAGCGGGAAGAGCGTCGCCGTGATCGGCTCCGGGCCGGCCGGCCTGGCCGCGGCCCAGCAGCTCACCCGGATCGGCCACACCGTCGCCGTCTACGAGCGCGCCGACCGCATCGGCGGGCTGCTGCGCTACGGCATCCCCGCGTTCAAGCTGGAGAAGCACTGCCTGGACCGGCGGCTGGCCCAGATGCGGGCGGAGGGCACCAAGTTCCGCACCGGGGTGGACATCGGTAGCGATCTCGACGCCACCGAGCTCCGACGGCGGCACGACGCGGTGATCGTCGCCGTGGGGGCGATGGAGCAGCGGGAGCTGCCCGTCCCCGGTCGGGAGCTGTACGGCATCCACCAGGCGATGGGCTATCTGACCCTCGCGAACCGGGTCGGGGAGGGCGACTACGCGGTGTCCCCGGTCAGCGCCGCGGGCAAGCACGTGGTGATCGTCGGCGGTGGGGACACCGGCTCGGACTGTCTGGGCACCGCCCTGCGGCAGGGCGCGGCGTCCGTGGTGCAACTGGACATCAACCCGGAGCCGGGCGACACCCGGCCGGACGCCCAGCCCTGGCCCACCTATCCGAAGGTGTACCGGATCTCGCACGCCCACGAGGAGGCCCGGGGCCGGGAGGGGCGGGACCCCCGGCTGTTCTCGTCGGCGACGCTGCACTTCGAGGGGGACGCGGACGGCCAGGTCAGCGCGCTCTGCCTGACGGAGGTGGAACCGACGGCCCGCCAGCCCCGGCCGGGCACCGAGCGGGTGCTCCCGGCCGAACTGGTGCTGCTGGCGCTCGGGTTCTCCGGGCCGCAGCGCGGCGGGGGCCTGACCGGGCAGCTCGGGCTGGTGCGGGACGACCGGGGCGCCTTCGCCCGGGACGCCGGCTTCGCGGCCGTCGTACGGGAGCGAGGCGGGTCCGCGGCCCCCACGGCGGACGGGGTGTTCATCGCCGGCGACGCGGGACGCGGCCAGTCGCTGGTGGTCTGGGCCATAGCGGAGGGACGGGCCGCCGCGGCGGCCACCGACCGCTACCTCAGCGGCTCCACCGCGCTCCCCTCCCCGGTCGCCGCGACGGACCGGCCGCTGACGACCTGACGGCGCGGGCCGGGCACCGGTCGCGGGGGCGCGGCCAGGAGGGACCGGCGGCGCCCTGGAGGGTCGCCCCGCCCGGCCGGACGGTCCGGTCCTGCCGTCAGCGGCCGGGAATGCTGCCGCCGCCGTCCACACACAGGGTCTGTCACACGAAACCTACTCACTGTGAGTGGGCGACGTGCCCGAGGGGACGGCGGTGTGCACCCCGGAGTCGGACGCCGGTGTGCGTCACAGCGCCGGGCGGCCGAGGCCCTGTTCGGCCCAGATGATCTTTCCCTCGGGGGTGTAGCGGGTGCCCCAGCGCTGGGCGAGCTGGGAGACCAGGAACAGGCCGCGGCCGCCCTCATCCTCATCGGCGGCGTAGCGCAGGTGCGGGGAGGTGCTGCTGGTGTCGGAGACCTCGCAGATCAGGGTGCGGTCGTACAGCAGGCGGGCGCGGATCGGACCGGTCGCGTAACGGATGGCGTTGGTGATCAGTTCGCTGAGGACGAGCTCGGTGGTGAACACCATCTCCTCCAGGCCCCACTGCGTCAGCTGCCGGGAGATGTTGGCCCGGGCCTCGGCCACCGCCGCCGGGTCGGAGGGGAGCTCCCAGGCGGCGATCCGGCCCGGGTCCAGCCTGCGGGTGCGGGCGACGAGCAGGGCGATGTCGTCGCGCTGGCGGTCGGGGAGCATCGCGTCGAGCACGGCCTCGCAGGTCTCGTGCGGGGTCCGGGAGGGGTGCGCCAGGGCCGTCGCCAGGGCCCGCAGCCCGGCGTCGACGTCCCGGTCGCGGTCCTCGATGAGGCCGTCGGTGTACAGCACGAGGCTGGAGCCCTCGGGCAGGTGGAGCTCGATGGCCTCGAAGGGCAGGCCGCCGAGGCCGAGCGGCGGCCCGGCGGGGAGGGCGGGGAACTCCACGGTGCCGTCGGGGCGGATCACCGCAGGCGGCGGATGGCCGGCTCGGGACAGGGTGCAGACGCCGGAGGACGGATCGTAGATCGCATACAGGCAGGTGGCGCCCGTGATCCCCACGTCCTCGCTGGACGCGGCCGCCTCCTGGTCGATGCGGTTGACCAACTCGTCGAGATAGCTGAGGAGTTCGTCGGGCGGCAGGTCGAGGGTGGAGAAGTTCTGCACGGCGGTGCGCAGCCGGCCCATGGTGGCGGCGGCGTGTAGTCCGTGGCCGACGACGTCGCCGATGACCAGGGCGACGCGGGTGCCCGGCAGCGCGATGACGTCGAACCAGTCGCCGCCGACGCCGGTCTGTGCGGGAAGGTAGCGGTGCGCCATATCGAGCGCGTTCTGCTCGGGCAGGCCCCGGGGGAGCAGGCTGTGCTGGAGGGTGACGGCCATGGCGTGCTCGCGGGTGTAGCGGCGTGCGTTGTCGATGCACACGGCGGCCCGGGCCGCCATCTCCTCGGCCAGCGACAGATCGCCCTCCTCGAAGGGCGGACGCTCCTCGGTGCGCCAGAAGTTGGCGACGCCCATCAGGACGCCCCGCGCCTGGAGCGGCACGGTGATCAGCGACCGGCACCCGTGGTTGACGATCAGCTGGAAGCGCTCGGGGTCCTGGGCGCGCCACTGGTCGGCCTCCCGCATGTCGGACACCAGGACCGGCCGGCCGGTGACGAAGACGGTGGCCATCGGGGTGATCGGCGGGAACCGGTGGACCTCGCCGGCCTGGTAGAGCGGGTGGTCGTCGGTGAAGCCGGCGAGCGCCACCCGGAGGAGTTCGGGCGCCTCATGGTGCGAGCCGGCCGGCGGCTCCTCACCGTGCAGCACCGGCTCGGCCAGGTCGACGGTGGCGTACTCCGCGAACCAGGTCACCCCGACCCGGGTGAGCTCCTCGGCGGTGCGGCGCACGTCGAGGGTGGTGCCGATGGACACACTGGCGTCGTACAGCAGCCGCAGCCGGCTCTGGGCGGACTCCGCCTTTCCCGCGAGGGCGAGCAGTTCGGTGGAGTCCCGCAGGGTGGCCACGCTGCCGAACGGGCCGCCGTCGTCGTCGGTGGGTCGGATGTTCACCGCCAGCAGCCGCTCCCTGACCGGGAGGACCTCGTCAGTGACCGGGTGCCCGGACGCCAGCAGTTCGGTCGCCCGGGCATCGAGTCCCAGGGCGGTGACCTGGCGTCCCTCGGCGTCCGGGGGCAGGCCGAGGAGCCGGCGGGCCTCGTCGTTGACCAGCACCACCCGTCCGTCCGCGTCGACGATGAGCACGCCCTCGCGCACGGCGTGCAGCACCGCGTCGTGGTGCTCGTACATGCGGGTCATCTCGGCGGGTCCGAGCCCCCGGGTCTGGCGGCGCAGCCGGCGGTTGGCGAGCGCCGAGCCGGCGGTGGCCAGGGCGAGTCCGGCGGCCCCGGCGCCGAGGACGAGCGGCAGCTGCCGGTCGATGGCGCTGCTGACCCGGCGGACCCGCAGTCCGGACGAGACCAGGCCGACGACCCTGCCCTTGGCGTCCATGACCGGGACGACCGCCTGCACCTCGTGTCCGAGCGGGCCGTAGACGCTCTCGATGGTGACGCGCCCGGAGAGCGAGGGCTTGATGGTGCCGACGAAGCGCTTGCCGATCTCGCCGGGCTTGGGGTGGGTGTAGCGGATGCCCTGGCGGTTCATGACGACGATGAAGTCCACGCCGCCGCGTTTGCGGGCGCCCTCGGTCAGTGGCTGGAGCACCGCGCTGGGGTCGGCCCCCTTCAGCACGTCCACCAGGCCGGGGCTGTGGGCGAAGGCCTCGGCCGCGGCGAGCGAACGGTCGCGTGCGCTCTGGAAGCGGTCGCTGCGGGACTGGACCAGCAGGGTGGTCACCGCCGCCACGACGAGCAGCAGCACGATCAGGATCTGTAGGACGAACATCTGGCCCGCGACGCTGCGGTTGCCCGCCAGGGAGCGCAGACGCCGCACCGAGCCCTTCGGCGCGCCGCCCTGCCGCTCACGCCGTTCGCGGCGGCCCGGGCGCCGATCGGGCACCCCACGCCTCGAAGGTGGCCACGAAAAGCGGCGGAGGATTCGGGCCATGACTCATTTGTACCGTGCCGCCAATGGGTCCGAGGGGCACCACGCCGGGGTATCGCGGGGGCGGCAAGGTCAATGCGGGGTCCGGTCACTAATCGATGCTGCCTGTATTCACCATTCAGCGACTTCTTCCGGGACGCGTAGCGGTGCTTCGTGTGTGGTCCGCCGCCGGTCTTCGGTAAGCGGTGGAAGGGCTGCGGCGGGAGGGAGCGGACACGGGCGCCGGGGCGGCTACCGGGCCGGTGGCGGCCCTTTCCGGGGCCGGTCCGGCGGTCCTCGAAGGCGGGTTTCCCGCGAGTCGTACGGGCTGCGGATACGCGGCGGATGTGCGGTGGAGGTGGGACGGATGCGTGGCGGATGAAGATCAGGAAGAAATCCGGGAGATAGCCGACGATATTGCGTGGGGTGCCTGATTCATCGCTCTTCGTAGCTATTTACCGCCGCGTTCTCACCGGGCCGGAGAAGGGCGGGCAGATCGACATTATGGAGAGTTTCTGTGCCGCCCGGATCGGGAATTGCGCCGACTTCGCCCCGATGCGGTGTGCGGTGAATTCCCGGTGTGCGCGGTACGCGGTCGGGGTGGGTGCCTTCCGGCGCTCACCACAGCCGCGGCCGGAGCGTCTGCCCGTCGCGCCGGACCGCCCGCAGCAGCACCATGCCGGTGTCCCCGTAGTCGGGGCAGGTGGGGTCGGCGGGTACGTGGGTGATGCGGAGCCGCTCGGTGTGCGGGGCGAACACCTCGCGGACCACGGCGCCGTCGACCGGGCAGCCCGGCCACCGGGGGGCGGTGCCGATCCGGTACGTCGGCATGTTCTCCATGAAGGCGGCGACCAGGGGGCCGCCGGGCCGTACCGCGGCGACGAAGGTGCGGCAGAGCCCGGCGAACTCCTCGAAGTCCTCGGTGACGCTCTCGGCGACGAAGTTCATCGAGGCCAGGTCGTAGCCGGCGGGGGGCAGGGACCGGACGTCGCCGTGCGTCACCCGGACGCGGGAAAGCGCCTCGGTGAGGGTCGGGGGCAGCGCGGGGTCGAGGTCGCGGCAGAACGCGTAGAAGGCCTGCCAGCTGGTGTCGGGGCCCTGGTCCAGCTGGTCGGTCAGATAGGCGACATTGGCCCGGCTCAGCTCGACCGCGTCCACCCGCCGGCTGACGGCACCGGCCAGCATCAGCGGATAGAGGTTGGGGCCGGCGCCGAATTCCAGCGAGCGGGCAACGCTGCCGGGCGCGAACTGCCGGTAGAAGGCCGAGTGGTGCCGGATGACGGCGGCGTCGCAGGGGTGGATCTCGCGGTAGTTCTCGGCGAGGTAGTCCAGGACCGGCCAGCGGTCCCAGTCGGCGTCGTCATTGCGCACGGGGGCCGGCGAGGTGCCGGTGGGCTCGTTCATGTGCCCTCTTTCGCGGGACGGGGGTCACTGTCCCGGTCCACCGAGCGTACGCCGGGCACGTAGAGGAAGACCAAGGTGACCACGGCGCCCAGCACTCCGGCACCGATCAGGGTGGTACGCACGCCCACCGCGGCGGCGACCGGGGCGGCCAGGGCGTAGGACAGCGGCAGCAGGGAGATCGAGACGAACCACTCGACGCTGGAGACCCGGCCGAGCAGGGCGGCGGGCACCAGCCGCTGTTTGGCGGTGGCCCAGGCGATGAGGCCGGCCGTCTCGAAGCCGTTGACGGCCGCGCAGGCCGCGGCCAATTGCCAGGAGTTGGTGGACAGGCCGTACCCGGCGACCGCGAGGGTGGCCAGCGTCCACGACCCGTACACGAAGGTCATGAACCGTCGGGGCACCCCGATCTGCCCCACGGCCAGGGCCACCAGGACCGCGCTCAGCCCGCCGCTGGTCAGCACCAGGCCGAGGTCCCCGGCGGAGCCCTCCAGCACGTTCTTGACCAGGTAGGGCAGCAGCACCTCGGCCGGGCCGAGGAAGAGCAGATAGGCGAAGGTGGCCGAGATATAGGTCGCCCACAGCCAGCTGTTGGCGCGGACGTACCCCAGGCCCCGCAGGAAGTCCGCCCACACCGAGCCGACCGGTTCGGACGGCGGCGGCATCGGCCGGATGCACAGCAGGCAGAAGACGGAGACCCCGAAGGTGAGCGCGTCGAACGCGAACGCCCCGCCGGTGCCGATCCCCGCGACCAGCACCCCGCCCAGCGCGGTCCCGCCGATCTGCACCGCCGCCGGGCGGACGAACTGGTCGAGCGCGTTGGCCTCGACCAGTTCGGACTTCAGCACCAGGGTCGGCACGATGGCGTCGTACGCCGGCGGGTAGAAGCCCGCCGCGCCGCCGTACACCATCACCACGACGATCAGCTGCCACAGCGCCAGCGCACCGCCGAGGGTGAGCGCGGCGAGCGTCACCAGGCTCACCGCGCGGACCAGGTCGCTGATCAGCATGATCCGCCGGCGGTCGAAGCGGTCGCTGACGACCCCGCCGAGCAGCACCAGGGCGACCTGGGGCACCGCACGGGCCACCCCGACCGCGGACATCGCGGCGGGCGAGCCGGACAGCGTGTAGACCTGCCAGGCCAGGGCGACCAGCATCACGCCGTCGCCCATCAGCGACACACTCATCCCGATCCACAGGATGCGGAAGTCGCGATGGGCCAGCGGGGTGAGCAGGCGTACCCGGCGGGCACGGCCCGCGTCGTCCATGACGCGCATTCAGATCCTTGGGCGCAGTGCGAACCGCTCAGCCAGCGCCGAGATGGCCTCGTTGAGCCGGCTGATGTCGTCGTCGGTGTTCGCGGCGGTGATCTGGAGGCGGATGCCCACCCGGTCGCGGGGGACCAGCGGGTAGGCCGCCAGGGTCACATAGATCCCCTGGTTCCACATGAACTGGCCGACCTCGTCCAGGTCCGCGGCGTTGGCGAGCGGCAGCTCGATGATGGGCAGCCCGCTGGTGTTGGGGGTGTGCACGTCGAGGTGCTGCAGATGGTCCAGGACGCGGGCGGTCCGGTGGTGCAGCCCGGCGCGGATGGCGTCGCCCCGCCGGTCGTTGACGTCGAGTCCGGCGAGCGCGGTGGCCAGGGACGCGGTCGGCGAGGGGCCGGAGTACAGGTAGGGCGCGGCGGTCACCTTCAGGTGGTTCTTCATCCAGGTCGGCAGGGCCAGGAACGCCAGCAGCGAGGAGTACGCCTTGGAGAACCCGGCGACCAGGACGATGCCGTCGTAGCTCTCGCCGAGGTGCTGGACGATGCAGTTGCCGCGCGAGCCGTACGGGGAGGACTCGTCGCCGGTGCGCTCCCCGATGACCCCAAAGCCGTGCGCGTCGTCGATGTAGAGCAGGGCGTCCTGCGTCCGGCAGATGTCCACCAGGTGCGGCAGGTCGGGCAGGTTCCCGGTCATGCTGTCGACCCCGTCCAGGCAGACCAGACGGGTCGCGCCGGGCGGCGCCTCGCGCAGCAGGGCCTCCAGTTCGTCCGGCCGGTCGGCGTGGAAGCGGTGTACCGTCGCGCCCTGCCCCCGGGCCACCAGGCATCCGTCGTAGACGGTGCGGTGCGCCCGCGCCTCGACGAAGATGTGGCCCTCGCCGCCGAGCACGGGGATGACCGACGCATGGATCAGGGTGATGGTCGGGAGCAGCAGGGTGTCCGGCGCGCCGAGCAGCTCGGTGAGCCGGTCCTCGATCTGCGGATAGAGCCGGGGGTTGCCGATCAGCCGGGACCAGCTCGGATGGGTGCCCCAGCGCCGGACCTGGGGATCGATCGCGGCCATGATCTCCGGATCGAGGTCGAAGCCCAGGTAGTTGCACGATGCGAAGTCGATGAGCCAGCGCTCGCCACTGCGCAGATGCCGGCCCTCCACTTCGTCGATGACCGCATCGCACATCGGGTTGGTCTGCCGTAGGCGCTCCAGCTCGCCCCATCGGGGGTCGTGCCGTACACCGCCGTGGGTGCCCAGTTGTCGCACGTGATCCTCCTCCGCCCCGTGCCGGCTCGTGCCCATCGGTTGTGGGTCCGAAGGTGCGGTCCGTGGGCGGGAGCGGGCGGTTCGGTGCTCCGCGACGCTGCCGGCCAGGCACGGTACGCGGTTCGCGTCTGTGCGTTGCAGCAGCTGCTCCGCCTGGTCCGCTGTCATCGGGCGCGCGAACAAGTAGCCTTGCCCGAACCGACATCCCATGGCAGCCAGCCGGTCTCGTTGCTCGACCTCTTCTATTCCTTCGGCGATGACCTGCAGACCGAGGGTGTCGGCGATGCGCACGATCCCCTCGACCAGGGCCACCTGTTGTTTGTCGACACCGATGTCGTCGATGAAGGACTTGTCGACCTTCAGCAGGTCGATGGGGAATTCCCGGAGATAGCTGAGCGATGAGAATCCGGTGCCGAAGTCATCGATCGCGATCCCCACCCCGAGGTCCTTCAGCGCACTCATCACGTCACGGATCTGCTCGTCGGAGTGCATCAGGACGGTCTCCGTCAGCTCCAGCACCAGCGAACCCGGCGCCAGTCCGGACGACCGGAGCACGGCCCGCACTTCGTCCAGGAATCCCGGATCCCGGAACTGCCGGGCGGAGACGTTCACATTGATGCGCAGGGCGTACGGCCGGGGCGCGGCCCGCTGCCACCGGGCAACATGGCTGGCGGCCTGTTCGAGCACCCAGGCGCCGAGCGGCATGATGTGCCCGGTCTCCTCGGCGAGGGCGATGAACTGGTCCGGCGCCACCAGACCGTGCCGGGCGTGCGGCCAGCGGGCCAGCGCCTCGAAACCGGCGAGCTCTCCGCTGGCGATCTCCACGATGGGCTGGTAGCGGACGTCGAACGCCTCGGCGTCGATGGCGCCCTCCAGATGCGCCCGCAGCTCGTGCCGTTCGAGCATCCCGTTGTGCAGATCCGGCTGGTAGCGGCGCCACTGCCGCTTCCCCGCCGCCTTGGCGGCGTAGAGGGCGAGGTCGGCGTGGCCGAGGAGTTCCTCCGCATCGGCGCTGTCCTGGGCGCTGGCGATGCCGACGCTGGCGGAGGTGCTGACCATCTCGTCGGAGAGCCGGAAGGGCTGGTTGAGGTTCTGCACGATCTGCTCGCCGAGCACCTCCGCCTCCGCCGGCCCGCGCGCGCCCTCCATCAGCACCCCGAACTCATCGCCTCCCAGGCGCGCCGCGGTGTCACTGGCGCGCAGCGACCCGGACAGCCGCCGGGCCACCGCGATCAGGAGCTGGTCCCCCACCGAGTGGCCGCTGCTGTCGTTGACGACCTTGAAGTCGTCGAGGTCGATGAAGAGCACACAGGGCACCGTGTCGTTCCGGCGGCCGCGTACCAGGGCGCGTTCGATCCGCTCCAGGAGCAGGACGCGGTTGGGGAGGCCGGTGAGCGAGTCGTGGAAGGCGCGGTGGGTCAGTTCGCGCTCCAGCTTGCGCTGGGCGGTCACGTCCCGCAGGGTCACGACCAGCCCGTGCACGGTCTGGTCGTGCCGCAGATTGCTGCACCGGGCCTCCACGTCGATGAGGGCGCCGCCCCGTTGCAGCACCTGCCAGTCGTCGCGGCTGTCCTGGCCGTCGTCCGCCTCGCGCATCAGCGCCAGTGCGCGCACCGCGCGGTCGGCGTCCTCCTCGGCCATCAGGTCGGTCAGGCGCACCCCGCCGAGCGGGACGCGGCCGAACATCCCCTCGGCGGACGGGCTCGCGTAGCGGATGGTGTTGTCGTCGTCGAGGATCAGGATCACGTCGGAGGCGTTGTGCACCAGGGTGCGGAAGTAGGCCTCGCTGTTGCGCCGGTTGATCTCCTGGCCGAGTGCGACGCGTTCCATCGCCAGGGCCGCCTGCGCGGCCAGGGTCTCGAAGGAGGCCCACCGCTCCGCCAGGCTCTTCTCGATCCCGGCGACGACGAGGGCGCCGGTCAACGAGTCCCCGCCCGGGCCGTTCTTGAGGGCCAGCGGGCACAGCAGGACGCTGGGCAGACCCCCCAGCGCGGCGGCCGCGTCCGCTCCGAGGGTGTCGGCGGGGAGGATCTGCGTCTGCTGGTCCACGAGTGCCGGGCGCCAGGCGCCGGCCGTGTCGTCGGCCCAGTTGAGGGACCAGTCCTGGCGGGACGCGGCGGTGCGCACCGCGGCCAGCCGGCCCCCGCCCGGGGCGAGCGTCAGCAGCGCGACCTCGAAGGGCTCTCCGGTACCGAAGAGCGGGCGGGTCGCGCTCCGGATGGACACCGCGATGTCCTCCACACCGGCCGCGGCCACCAGGGACGCCGCGGCCTCCCGTAGTCCCCGTTCCCGGGTCAGCGCCATCAGGTTCACCGCCACCAGGCCCGACAGGCGGGCGAGGACGAGCAGGAAGAGCACCGCCGAGAACACCGCGATCACCGCCGCGTCGTGCACATCGCCGCGCAATGCCTCGACCAGCAGCGTGGCGGGCGCCATCAGCGAAGCCAGGGCGAGCACGGCGAGCCGCCGCTGGTGGATACCGGGCTGCCGTACGGGAGTCCGCTGGGTCAGTTCCACCATGGACGGATGGAGCGCGGCCAGGCCCCAGGCGGTGAAGAAGATCACCCAGCCGAGGTCCATCGGGGTGCCGACCTGCCAGGTGCCGTTGAGCTGGAGCAGGCCGTAGAGGACGTCGGAGACGAGGATGCCGACGGTGCCGAGGGTGAGGAACTGGACGGCGCGGGTGTGCACCGAACCGGGCGTCAGCAGGCGGGCGAGCATCGCCAACATCAGCACGTCGCCGAGCGGATAGGCGATGGAGATGGTCCGCTGCACCCACGTCATGTCGGCGGCCGTGGCGTACGGCGTGATCAGGTAGTTCCAGGAGAGCAGCGCCAGGCCGGAGGTGAGGATCATCGCGTCCAGCAGGCTGGCCAGGTCGCGGCCGGTCCTGCGGTAGCGGATGAAGCCCAGCAGGCCGGCGGCGAACAGGGGGTAGGTCGCCAGGTAGAAGACGTCGGCCAGGGAGGGGAAGGGATTCTGCTCGTGGAAGAAGGTGTTGAGGACGTTGTACGTGGTGTCACCGGCGGTGAAGGCCAGGTTCGCGGCGGCGAGCAGCAGCCAGGGCCAGGCGTGGGCCGGCCGGTGGAGGCGGATGCCGAGGAGGATGGCACAGACCCCGCCGAGTCCGATCACGGCCCAGGTGAGGGTGTGGGCGGCGGGCACCGTCAGGTAGACGACGGTGGGAGGGATGACCGCAATGACGTAGACGGTCATCAGCTGGTGCGTGCGGGTCAAGTAGGACCGCCTCCTCCCGTTGCCGGACGGACGACGGGGGCGTCTGACGTCCGCAACGCGGGACCCGCCCAGCGGTCTGCCCGGCCACACCTCCTCTGCCATCCCTGCGGGGCTGCAACCCGGCGATTTCTTGATACTATGTCCGTTTTGCCGCATGCGCATGGCAGAACGCTCGGCATATGCATTCCGCATACGCACACGGCCGTACGGACCGACCGCGGCAACCAACGCCACACCACACCCCGTCGTCAGCCATGTCCGGTGCGTGGTCGAGGAGTTCGAGCGGGCGGGCGGCCGGGGCAGGGTCTCGCGGCGCGGACGCACGGGGCCGGGCCAGGCCGCACAACCCCTTCGGGGCTCCCGCACTTCCCGAACGCGCCGCACACCAGGGGGAATTGACGTGCCGCACACCTGCACCGCCACCACCGGCGCACTGGGCGACGGAGGCGGGGCCGGCCATCCGGGCCACCGTCGACGCGAACGCCCCCTTCCCGGGTCGGAGTTCACCACGCGGTCCGCCAACGACTGGGAATGCGCGGCACACCGGACCGTCGGCGCCCCGATGACGGGTCACGCACACCGGGTCGACGACCGGGTCGGCTGCCAGCTCGACGACTGACGTGACGGTCCGGGTCCGGGGCCGCACCCCGACCCCGGACCGACCGACCACCACACCGGTCACGGCCACCCCCTCCGGGCCGTACCGCCCGCCCGGAGGCGCCGGACCCACAGCGCCTATCACCCCACAATGGAGCACAATGCTAAATATGGGCCATGAGGGAAAATTTCCGGCGAGAGGGTGACGATCCTCGGAGTTCGTCGCCCTCCCCCCGGCAACGCCTTCGCTCGCTGCTGAACGTGCAGACCGTCGCGGGCCAGATGTTCGTGGTGCAGCTCGCGCTGGTGGTGCTGCTGGTCGTGGTGACCGTACTGGCCCTGATCCTCCAGGCCCAGAGCGCGGTGATGCAGGACGCCCGGCAGCGGTCGATCGTCGGGGCTGAGGCCTTCGCACACGCTCCGGCCACCCTCGCGGCCATGACGTCCGCCCACCCCAGCGCCCTTCTGCAACCGCAGGTGGAGGCCGCCCGCAAGGGCTCCGGCGTGGACTACATCGTCGCGTTCCGCCCCGACGGCGTCCGTTGGACGCACCCCGACCCGCGCCTGATCGGCAAGCAGGCCGTCGGCGGCCGCTACCCGCCGGCCCTGCACGGCGAGCCGTACACCGACACCCGCAACTCGGCCGTCGGCCCCGCGGTGGACACCGTGGCCCCGGTGACCGACACCAACGGCAAGGTCGTCGGGCTGGTCTCCGTCGGGATCCGGGTCCAGAAGGCCAACGAGCGCATGATCGGCCGGCTGCCGCTGCTGCTCGGGTCGGCCACCGCGGCGCTGGTGCTGGTCGCCGGCGGGGCAGTGCTGATCAACCGCCGGCTGCGACGGCAGACACACGGCCTGGAACCGGCCGAGATGCGCCGGATGTACGACCACCACGAGGCGGTGCTGCACGCGGTACGCGAGGGTGTGCTGATCATCGGCCACGACGGGCGGCTCATCCTGGCCAACGACGAGGCGCGGCGGCTGCTCGACCTGCCCGAGGACGCGGACACCGCCCGACGCCCGATCGCCGAACTGGGCCTGGAACCACGGCTGACCGCGCTGCTGACCTCCGGGCGGGAGGCGACCGACGAGGTGTACCTGGCCGGTGACCGGCTGCTCGCGGTGAACGTCCGGCCGACCGCCCCGCACGGTGGGCCGGCCGGCTCCGCGGTGACTCTGCGCGACAGCACCGAACTGCGCGCGCTCTCGGGCCGGGCCGAGGTCGCCCAGGAGCGGCTGAAGCTGATCTACGACGCGGGCCTGCGGATCGGCACCACGCTGGACGTGGGGCGTACCGCCGCGGAGCTAGCCGATGTTGCGGTCCCCCGGTTCGCCGACGTGGTCAGCGTCGAACTGCTGGAGCCGGTGCTGCGGGGCGAGGAGCCGGAGTCCGCGGTGGGCATCGATCTGCGGCGCATGGTGGTCCGGGGCGTGGCCCCGGAACGGGCGATCTACCAGGTCGGCGATGCGCTCCGGTTCGTTCCCGGTACGCCGATGGCCGCGAGCCTGGCCACCGGCCGCCCGCTCCTCGTCGACGACCTGCTCAGGTCCGACGAGTGGCGGCGGCCGGACCTGGAGGCCACCCGGCGGCTCCTGGACGCCCGTATCCGGTCGCTGATCACCGTGCCGCTGCAGGCGCGGGGCGTGGTGCTGGGACTGGTCAGCTTCTGGCGGTCCGACCAAGCCGACGACTTCCAGGAGGAGGACCTCGCCTTCGCCGAGGAGCTGACCGCACGGGCCGCGGTCGCCATCGACAACGCCCGCCGCTACACCCGCGAGCACACCACCGCCGTCACCCTCCAGCGCAGCCTGCTGCCGCAGACCCTGCCCGAGCAGTCGGCCCTGGAGGTGGCGCACCGCTACCTGCCGGCCCACGCCGGGGTCGGCGGCGACTGGTTCGACGTCATCCCGCTGCCCGGCGCACGGGTGGCCCTGGTCGTCGGGGACGTCGTCGGCCACGGGCTGCACGCCGCCGCCACCATGGGCCGGCTGCGTACCGCCGTGCACAACTTCTCCGCCCTGGACCTGCCGCCCGACGAGCTGCTGAACCACCTGGACGAGCTGGTCAGCCACATCGACATGGACGAGGCCCGGGCGGCCGGCAGCGACCGGCAGGAACCGGGCGACCCCGCCGACGAGATGCCCTGGCCGGGCATCGGCAGCGACACCGACGGCGGCCTCCCCAACGGCGGCCGAGCCGGCATCACGGGCGCGACGTGTCTGTACGCGATCTACGACCCGGTGGCTGGCCTGGTCACCCTGGCCCGGGCGGGCCACGTCGGGCCGGCCGTGGTCCGCCCGGACGGGTCCGTCACCTTCCCCGAGGTGCCGGTCTCCCCGCCCCTGGGGCTGGGCGGCAGCATGCCCGTGGAGACCGCGCAGCTGACCCTGACGGAGGGTTCCCGGCTGGTGCTCTACACCGACGGGCTCGTCGAGGACCGCGACCGAGACATCGGCACCGGCCTGGAGCTGCTGCGCACCGCCCTGGCCTCCGGCACGGACCGCACCCCGGACCAGACCTGCGCGACCGTCCTGGAGGCGCTGCTGCCCGAGCACCCCAGCGACGACATCGCCCTCCTGGTGGCCCGTACCCGGCTGCTGGACCCCGGCCGGGTCGCCGAGTGGGACGTCGACTCCGACCCGGCCGCGGTCGCCCCCGTCCGGGCCGCCTGCCTGCGGATGCTGGAGTCCTGGGGGCTCACGTCAATCGAGTTCACCACCGAGCTGATCCTCAGCGAGCTGATCACCAACGCCATCCGCTACGGCGCCCAGCCCATCCGGGTCCGGCTGCTCTACGACCGGGCCCTGATCTGTGAGGTCTCCGACGGCACCAGCGCCTCCCCGCATCTGCGCCGGGCCGCCACGACCGATGAGGGCGGCCGGGGGCTGTTCCTCGTCGCCCAGTTCGCCCAACGCTGGGGCACCCGCTACACCCCGGGCGGCAAGGTCATCTGGACCGAGCAGTCCCTCGACGAGGGCGGTCGGCCGGCGGGCCCGCACTCGGCCGACGACGTCCTCGACCAGTGGGACCACGTGCCCGCGCTCTGACGAGCCGGGGCGGCCCCGGCACCCCGGGCGCCGAGCAGATCCGGCGCAGTGGCCCTAGGCTCGGTCAAAGGGGCCAACGACCCGATCCGGAGGCTCCGATGGTGCTGCCCGAAGCGCATGAGGTCGCCCCGCGCCTGACCGCGGGCGCTTTCATCCTGAACGCCGGGCTGTCGATGCTGCGCGCGGACCAGGCGACCGCCGAGGGCCTGCACGGCATGGCCAGTACGGCGTACCCCTTCCTGCGGAACGTCCCGGCCGAGCGGTTCACCCGGCTGCTGGCCTGCTCGGAGATCGCGGTCGGCGGTGCGCTGCTCGCCCCCTTCGTGCCGACGCGGCTGGCGGGGCTGGCGCTGACCGGGTTCTCCGGTGGGCTGGTGGGCCTGTATCTGCGGCTTCCGGGGATGCGGGAGTCCGGCAGCCTGCGGCCGACCCAGGACGGGATCGTGCTGGCCAAGGACTCCTGGCTGCTGGGCATCGGGCTGGGCCTCCTCAGCGCGTCGGCCCGCCGGCGGAGCAGGGCGCACCGGCACCACGGCCACTGTCACTGCCGCTGTCGTTAGAGGGTGCCGCTGTCGCCAGAAGGCCGTTGTCCCCAGAAGGCGGGGCGCGGCCGCGGCGGCCGGCTCAGCCCCCGCTCGTCCCGTACCGCCGGACGGCCCGGGCAACGGCCGCATAGCCCGCGCCGACCGAGCCCACGAGCAGCAGCACCAGCAGCGCGGTGCGGTCCGACGGCCCGAAGGTCAGGTCCGCACTCCGGTTGACCACGAAGCCGTCGTAGAACATCCAGGACACCAGCGCCACCGCGGGCACCACCAGGGGCCTGGCCAGCGCGGAGACCAACAGCGTCAACAGGGCGAAGGCCCCGAGCGTGATCGGGGCGGGCGCGGCCCGGCCGGTCAGCAGCAGCGCGGTCGCCAGCAGCGCCGAGGCCACCGCACCGAGCGGCAGCGCGAGGTCGCCGGCGAGCGCCCGGCCCGGGGCCGGCCGGCGGGCCGGGCGCGGGCGCGGGCCGGACAGCGCGCGGGGGCGCGGGGTGCGGGGAAGGTGCGGGCGGTGGAACGGCAACGGGGGGTGGAAGACGGTCATCCGGAACACCTCCTGTCGTGCCCTGGAGTCTCACCGTCAGGCTGCGCGCTCCGGCCGCCGACGGGGTGCCGCCGTTGGCGCCTTGACGCCCCTCATACGGACCGGCGGCATTTTTTGACGATTCCCTGACGCCCCTCTGACGCCGTTCTTGCGCGATCCTGACGGGTGCCTCCCGCACCGCCCGTCCGCGCGTACGCAGGCCCGGTCCGGCGGTGACAGCCAGGAAAGGGAGCCAGAACCACGCCGGATGCCGTTGTCCGCGGGGTGGGAGGGGGCAGCGGGCGGCAGGTGATGCATACTCGCTCCTCGTTGCTCGAACCCATGACCGACGAACGGCAGGACGCACCACCATGACCACCCCCACGCAGGCGGATCCCGCGCCTGCCGCGGCCCGCGCCCAGCGGTGGCGCGGCTGGCTGCTGGACGGACTGAGCAGCCAGTCGGCCCGGCACCCCGGGCCGCACGGCACCCCGCCGGCCGAGCACAAGGGGCACTCCTGGTGGCGCGTCATGTGCCTCACGGGTGTCGACTACTTCTCGACCCTGGGGTACCAGCCGGGCATCGCCGCGCTGGCCGCCGGGCTGATCTCGCCGTTCGCCACGCTCGTGCTGATCGCCCTGACGCTGCTGGGCGCGCTGCCCGTCTACCGCCGGGTCGCCAAGGAGAGCCCGAACGGCGAGGGCTCGATCGCCATGCTGGAGCGGCTGCTGCCCTGGTGGGCGGGGAAATTGCTGGTCCTGGTCCTGCTGGGGTTCGCGGCCACGGACTTCGTGATCACCATGACGCTGTCGGCGGCCGACGCCTCGGCGCACGTGGTGGAGAACCCGTTCGCCCCGGCGGCGCTGCACGGCGCCAACCTGTGGATCACCCTGGTGCTGCTGGCGGCGCTGGGCGCGGTCTTCCTCAAGGGCTTCCGCGAGGCGATCGGCATCGCGGTGGGGCTGGTCGGCAGCTATCTGGTGCTGAACATCGTCGTGCTGGCCACCGCGGCCTGGCATGTGGTCTCCCACCCGGTGGTGGTCGGTGACTGGTGGGGAGCGATGACCGCCGGGCACTCCTCGCCACTGGCGATCGTGGGCGTGGCGCTGCTGGTCTTTCCCAAACTGGCGCTGGGCATGTCCGGTTTCGAGACCGGTGTCGCGGTGATGCCGCAGATACGGGGCGACGCCACCGACACCGACGCCAAGCCGGCCGGCCGGATCCGCGGCACCCGCCGGCTGCTGACCACCGCGGCACTGATCATGAGCGGCTTCCTGCTGCTGTCGAGCCTGGCCACCACCCTGCTCATCCCGCAGAAGGAGTTCGAGGCCGGCGGCGCGGCCAACGGGCGCGCGCTGGCCTACCTGGCGCACGCGTACCTGGGCGAGGGCTTCGGGACCGTGTACGACGTCTCCACCATCGCCATCCTGTGGTTCGCCGGCGCCTCGGCGATGGCCGGGCTGCTGAACCTCGTACCGCGCTACCTGCCGCGCTACGGCATGGCCCCGGAGTGGACCCGGGCGGTGCGCCCGCTGGTGCTGATCTTCCTGGCCATCGCCTTCGGCATCACCGTCGTCTTCAACGCCAGCGTCGACGACCAGAGCGGGGCGTATGCGACCGGTGTGCTGGTGCTGATGCTCTCGGCGTCCTTCGCCTCCACGGTGGCCGCCCGCCACCGGCGGCACCGCGCGGCCGCCGTCGGCTTCGCCGCCATCACCGTGGTCTTCGGCTACACGCTGATCACCAATGTCATCGAGCGGCCGGACGGCCTGAAGATCGCGCTGCTGTTCATCCTGGGCATCCTGCTGACGTCGTTCGCCTCCCGGGTCCGCCGCGCCTTCGAACTGCGCGCCGTGCAGGTCGACTTCGATGAGACCGCCGGGCGGCTGATCGACGCGGCGATGGCGGCCGGGCCGCTGCGGGTGATCGCCAACGAGCCCGATGAGCGGGACGCGGAGGAGTACCGGGAGAAGGAGTACAGCCAGCGCGAGGAGACCCACATCCCCGACGGCCGGCCAGTGCTGTTCCTGGAGGTGACGGTGCGGGACTCCTCGGACTTCACCACGAATCTGCACGTCCAGGGCGAGGAGCGGTACGGGGCGCAGATCCTGCGGGTGGAGGGCGCCGGCGTGGCGAACACCATCGCCGCGGTGCTGATGCAGCTGCGCGAGCGCACCGGCCAGGTCCCGCACGCGTACTTCAACTGGACCGAGGGGCATCCGGTCAGCCACCTGCTGCGCTTCCTGGTCTTCGGTGACGGTGAGGTCGCGCCGGTCACCCGGGAGGTGCTGCGGCGGGCGGAACCCAACCCGGCCCGGCGGCCGCGGGTGCACGTCGGCTGACGCCCCACGGCCCCGCCACGGCGCCCCGTCAAGGACCCGGTCGCATTCCCGACCGGCTCCCTGGCGGGGCGTTCCGCATGCCGCCGCCGGCGTCGTGGCCCCTGGACGTCGGCGGCGCCCGCGTCCGTCACCGTTCCTTGACGGACGCGGGCGCACGGTGCCGTGGCGGCCCGCCCGGAGTGCCGGGCCGGATCAGTTCCGCCGGCCGAGCGCCTTCGCCCGGGTGTGTGACCAGCCGGCCAGCAGCACCCCCACGGCGACGAGCAGCACCTGGGCGGCGAGCGTGACGCCGAAGCCCCCGCCGAGCCAGCCGAGCAGGCCGGTGTCGCCGTGGTCGAACAGCAGCCGGACGGCTCCCTGGGCGAAGACCACCGTCATGGCCGCGCCGATGATCTGCAGGACGTCGTACTTCATCGATTCCGAACCCCCCTTGACGAATTCCGTCGCCCCGTTCAGCACGTGACGACGTTACGAACGTACCATTGGGAAAGTCGAAGAAGTCGCCAGAATTACTGGGGAATTCGATTTACGTCACACAATTTCAAGGACCGTGGAGGGGAATTGTGCGTGTGGAAAAGGGGCGGACGACGGGGCCGGCGTGCCGGATCTGCCGTACGGCCATCACCCCCTCGGGCCGCGGCCGGCCACCGCTCTACTGCTCGCGCAGCTGCCAGGCGAAGGCGTACCGGCGGCGGCGCCGGCCGGTGCCGCCGGAGTCCGAACAGCCGGCGGCGAGCGACGCCCAGGGCCGCCGGCGCCGGCAGATCGCCGAGGCGCTGTGGCGGATCGCCGCCGAGCGGGGGCTGCATGCGGCGAGCCTGCGCGAGGTGGCGGCGGAGGCCGGGGTGTCGCTGCGAGCGGTGCAGTACCACTTCACCACCAAGCACCAGCTGCTGGTCGACGCGCTGCACCTGCTCCATGAGGAGAACGAGCGGATCGCGCGCTCCCGGATCGACCACGACCCCACCGATCCGCGCGCGCTGCTCCGGGCCGTACTGGAGGAGTTCCTGCCCGTGGACGCCCAACGCGCCACCGCACTGAGGGTATTCGCGGCCTATTACGCCCGCAGCCTGACCGACCCCGCGCTCGCCGAGGTCTTCCTGCCCGCCGAGCAGCCGCTGGAACGGCTGGTGGCGGACCTGATCGGGGCGGCACAGGCCGCGGGGCGGACCGCTCCCGGTCTCGACGCCTGGCGGGAGGCGGACCTCCTGGTCTCCGGCGCGGTGGGGCTGGGCGGCGATGTCCTGCACGGGCGCCGCGGACTGGACGACGTACGGCGGACCCTGGACTACCACCTGGACAGGCTCTTCGCGGGGTAGCCGGCGCAGGCTGCGCAGACCGCACGCCCTCACCCGGCCCTGGATCACGTGACCCCAAAGTGACCTACCGCCCGGTAAGCACCGAGGAACCGGCTATACCCAGTAAGTGAGTTGGGCGTGGAATCGGACAGATGGTGCACATCTCTCAGGTGCCCCCGCCCGTCACCCCGCCGCCTTCGACTCGAAGGGGAACTGGCGCTTCGTACCTATGGACGATCTGTTAATCTGCCCGCTCCTAGAGGTTCCTCCATGTCACCGCCCCCCAAGTACCCCTCCCATGCCGGGTGCAGCGAGGTGTCCCGTACGTGTACAGCACTCCCTTCTCCCCCGCCGAGGCCAGATCCGCGCGGGCCCGGGTGGGCCTGAGCACGGCTCAGGTCGCCCAGGCCATGACGGCGTGCGGGGCGCCGGTACGTCCCGAGCTGATCGAGGCCTGGGAGTACGGTTCCCAGGCGCCGACCGAGGCCCAGCTGTTCGCCCTGGCCGACGTCCTGTGGTGCCCGCCGACCGTGCTGATGGGCATGGAACCCCGCACGCTGGCCGAGCAGCGGATGGCCCGGCAGCTGAGCGTGGAGCGGCTGGCGCAGCTGATCGGGATGGCTCCGGCGGCGTACCAGGCGGCGGAGGCCGCGCAGCGGTGGAACGGTGACTACCGCCAGACCAGGGCGCTGGTGGAGGCGCTGGGGCTGTCGCTGCGCAAGCTGATCGGGGTGATGGGGCGGGACGAGGAACTGGCCGGGCACCTGCGGTCGGCGATCGACGGGCGCTGGAAGTCCCATGTCGCCGCGGTCGTCGAGATCACCACGCTGAACAAGACCCGGGTGAGCGATGCGCTGCGCACGATGCACGCGGAGTTCGCGGAGTTCTCCGACCGCTACATGGGGCACCTGGTGGCGCGGAACGACGACTCCCGGCTGAAGGAGGTCGCGGCCGAGCGCTCGGCGTACCTGCGCCGGCTGGCCGACCACTTCTGGGAGCTGATCGGGGAGGCCGGCGAGGCGCCGCCGTTCAACACGGTGCCCACGTACTGACGGCGGCGGGGACGGGCCGGCGAGGGCCCGTCCCCTGAGGCGTTTTCGGCCGCGATGCTGGATGCGTTTCCGGATGCGGCTTCGGCTCGCTTCGCCGCGTGCGTCTGGGGTGCGGCTCAGTGCGTCGGAGTGCCCCAGTGCGGGCCCTGCGGTCCGTGCGGGGCCTGCGGCCCGGGTGCCCCGTACGGGCCCTGAGGGGCCTGCGGCCGGTACGCCCCGGGCGTGCCCTGCGCCCCGTACGGCCCCGGCACCCCCTGCGGCCCGTACGGGTCCGCCGGCCCGGGTGCACCCATCGGGCCGGGGGCGCCGGCGGGCTGCGGGGTCTGTGCCTGCTGCGGGACGTCCATCGGCTCCTCGTCGTCCGCCATCTCGTCCCAGTCGATCTCGACCGAGTTGCGGCGGGTGAAGACGTGGAAGAGCAGGTTGAGCAGGATCGCGGTCAGTCCGCCCAGTGTGATCCCGCTGTTGAGGACCGCGCGGACGCCCTCCGGCATCCGCTCGAAGAACGGCGCGACCGCGGTGGGCAGCATCGAGGCGCCGAGGCTGACGGCGAGGATCAGCGCATTGCGCTCCTCGCGCAGGTCCACCTTGCCCAGGATCTGGATACCGACGGTGGCGACCATGCCGAACATCGAGATCGCGGCGCCACCGAGCACCGGATGCGGAATCGCCGCGACCAGGCTGCCCACCTTCGGCAGCAGGCCCAGAACGATCATGAATCCGCCGGCCGCGACGACCACGAAGCGGCTCATGACTTTGGACATCCGCACCAGGCCGATGTTTTCCGCAAAGGCCACGTAGGGGAAGGAATTGAAGATTCCACCGAGGAGCGTCGCCACACCGTCGGCGCGCAGCGCCTTGGCGACGGTGTCATTGTCGACCCGCTTTCCGGTGATCTCCCCGATAGCGTAGACGTCACCGGTGGTCTCCACCATCGTGATCAGCATGACGACGACCATCGCAATGATGGGGAACAGCTCGAACTTCGGCATTCCGTAGTGGAAGGGCGTGCTGACGCCGAACCAGTCGGCCTTCTGCACCCCACCGAAATCCACATCACCCAGGAACCAGGCGACCGCGGTGCCGGCGACCAGGCCGAGCAGCACCGCGAGGCTGCTCAGATAGGGCTTGCCGATCCGGACCACGGCCAGGATGAACAACAGGGTGCCCAGGGCGTATCCGAGGTTCTTCAGGTCGCCGTATTCGGGCTTGCCCATCAACTGCGCACCGCCGGCCGCGTCCTGGAGCGCCTGCGGAATCAGCGTCAGGCCGATGGTGGTGAGGATCGTGCCGATGACGACCGGCGGGAAGTACTTCACCAGCTTGCTGAAGAACGGGGCGAACAGGAAGGTCGCTATACCCGCGGTGATCACCGCGCCGTAGACGACCAGCAGCCCCGCGGTGCCGCCGCCGGCCCCCTGACCGATGGCGATCATGGGCGAGACCGCGGTGAAGGTGACGCCCTGTACCAGCGGCATCCTGGCGCCGATCTTCCATACCCCCAGCGCCTGGATCACCGAGGCGATTCCGCAGGTCAGCAGGTCCGCATTGATCAAATAGACCAGCTGGTCATGGGAGAGCCCCAGGGCGTTCCCGAGCAGGATCGGGACGATGACCGCGGCCGCGTAGAAGGCGAGGACGTGCTGGAAACCATAGAGGGCGAGTTTGCCGACGGGGAGCACCTCGTCGACGGGGTGCGCCCCCTGCTGGGGAAACTGCCGGGGTTCTTGTCGGGAGACTCGTGCCATCTCTGCCTTGCCTTCAGGAGGTAGGTGAATAAGAAGGGACCGGCATCGCCTCGCCGTGGACGGCGGGCGGGCCGGCTGGGTCCTACAAAGCCGACGTTGAGCGGTGTTGCCGACACCACGCAGCCCTGCGCTGCACATTGCGTCCTGGTTCGACAGGACTCCCTTGGAACAGTCCGACAAAGTCCCGGATTTCCTTGGGATATGCAGGTTGAGCTAATCGAACGCTCACCCTAGTTGACCTGTGCAGTTTCTCGCGAGTAACCGGTCGTATGCGCTCACGCACAGGGGAGAACATTCCCGAAATGCCGTTTTGGGTAGGGGCTTTGCGGGTGGGCGGCGGGGCCGTGCGAACAGGCGGACCGGGCCCCTCCGCCGTAAGATTCTGGTATGGCTGAGCGGCCGGATGCGCCTCCTGCGCCGGAACTCGTCGTCGAGTCCGACGGCGGCACCCAGGTGATGAGCCCCGGCCGCATCTACCACGTCGGACGGGACCCGCAGAGCGAGGTCGTGCTGAACGACGCCCGGGTCTCCTGGCACCACGCGGTCCTGCGGACCCGGGCTGGCCACTGGATGGTGGAGGACGAGGGCAGCACCAACGGCACCTACACCGACGGCCGCCGCATCCAGGAGTCCGGGGTCGGGCCCGGCAGCGTCATCCGGTTCGGCAACCCCGCCGACGGGCCGTGCGCGAGGCTCTCCGACGTCCCGCGGCCCACCCGGATCGAGCGGCCGTCCTCGGTCTCCCACCCAGCCGGCACCCGCACCTTCCGCGCCCCCAGCGCCGTCCGCCCCCTCCCGGCCGCCCGGACCACCCGGATCGGCCGGGCCCCCGACAACGACCTGGTCGTCGACGACCTCTCGGTCTCCCGCCAGCACGCCGAGCTGCGGGCCGGCTCCGAGGGCTTCGAGATCGTCGACCTGGGCAGCCACAACGGCACCTACCTCAACGGCCAGCCGGTGGACCGGGCCCCGCTGATCCCCGGCGACATCGTCGGCATCGGGCACTCCGCCTTCGCCCTCGTCGGCGATGAGCTGCAGGAGTTCATCGACACCGGCGAGGTCTCACTGGACGTGCAGGACCTGGCCGTACGGGTCGACGGCGGCCGCAAGACCCTGATGGAAGGGGTCTCCTTCCCGGTGGGCGAGAAGTCGCTGCTGGCCGTGGTCGGCCCGAGCGGCGCGGGCAAGTCGACGCTGCTCAACGCGCTGACCGGGCTGCGCCCCGCGGACGACGGCACGGTGCTCTACGACGGCCGCGACCTCTACCGCGACTACGCCGAGCTGCGCCAGCGCATCGGCCTCGTCCCGCAGGACGACATCCTGCACCTCCAGCTGACCGTGCGGCGGGCCCTGGGCTACGCCGCACAGCTGCGCTTCCCCGAGGACACCGCGGCGGCCGAACGGCAGGCCCGGGTCGACGAGGTGATCCATGAACTGGGCCTCGACCAGCGGGCGGACCAGCACATCCACAGCCTCTCGGGAGGCCAGCGCAAGCGGGTCAGCGTGGCCCTGGAACTGCTGACCAAACCCTCACTGCTCTTCCTCGACGAGCCGACCTCCGGGCTGGACCCCGGGATGGACCGCTCGGTGATGCATATGCTGCGCGGCCTGGCGGACGACGGCCGCACGGTCATCGTGGTCACCCACAGCGTGCTCAGCCTGGACGTCTGCGACCGGCTGCTGGTGCTGGCTCCGGGGGGAACGATCGCGTACTACGGCCCCCCTGGGGAGGCGCTTTCGTACTTCGGCTACACGCAGTGGCCGGAGGCGTTCGAGGCCTTCGAGAACGACCGGGACCGGGACTGGGCCGGTCACTACCGCGCCTCTCCGCAGCACCGGCGCTACATCGCCATGGAGTCCCACCAGCCCCCGCGTGCCCCCGAGGCGCCGCAGGGTTCGGTTCGGCCGCCCAAGGCACAGAGCTGGGGCGGTCAGCTGAGCACGCTGGTGCGGCGGTACGCGGCGGCGCTGAGTTCGGACCGGACGTTCCTGATCATCATGGTCGCGCTGCCCTTCGTGATGGGGGCGATGGCGCACGCCCTGGCGGGGTCCAGCCTCACCCGGGACTCGGCCCTCAACGGGCTGCTGATCCTCTGCGTCGGCGCGGTGCTGACCGGCGCCGCCAACGCGGTGCGGGAGCTGGTCAAGGAACGGACGATCTACCAACGGGAGAGAGCCGTCGGCCTGTCCCGTTCGGCGTACCTGATGTCCAAGGTGCTGGTCCTGGGTGTGATCACGGTCGTGCAGGCCGTGGTGCTCACCATGGTCGGACTGGGCGGCGTCAAACTGAACGCGCCCGGCGGCAAAGGGGTGTTGCTGCCGCCGCTGATCGAAATCACGTTGGCCGTGGCGCTGATGGCGTTCACCGCGATGATGCTCGGCCTGGTGGTCTCCGCGCTGGTGCGCAAGGAGGAGGTCACCATGCCGCTGCTGGTGTTCCTGGCGATCATCCAGGTGGTCTTCTGCGGTGCGCTGCTCAAGCTGAACGGCGTACCGGGGCTGGAGCAGTTGGCGTGGCTGGTGCCGTCGCGGTGGGGGCTGGGGGCCATGGCCGGCACCATCGATCTGCACCGGCTGGTGCCGGGCGGTGTCACCGCGGACCCGCTGTTCCAGCACAAGCCGTCGGTCTGGCTGCTCAACATGGGCATGATGATCGTGCTCTCCCTGGTGTCGGGGTTCGTGGTGACCCGGCTGCTGCGCCGGCACGAACCGGAGATCATGCGCAAGTAGCGCCGAGGAGCCGCCTGTGACCTCCGCCGAGTTCCTGCCCAGCCATGTCGTCCCGCCGGAGGGTATGGCGACCTGGTCGGCACCGGACTCGTCCCTGCCGAGCTCACCGCTCGATCCGCTGCTGCCCGTGCAGGTAATCGACCGCCGCGGGGACTGGGCACTGGCGCTGTGCTCCAACGGCTGGGCGGCCTGGGTCGACGGCCGGCTGCTGCTGACCATTCCGCGCGAGCCGCCGGCCGCCGGGCAGTCCGCCGCCCGGACCGCCGATCCCCGGCCGCTGCTGGGCGCGGTGGAGGGCGAACTGGGCCGCTACCGGCGGCTGGTCGAGGAGCTGGCCGCCGGGCAGTTGGACGGTGAGTCCTTCGCCGAGCGGACCCGCGGCACCCGGCTGGGCGTCGTCCTGGATGGTGATGCGCTCTGGCTGTACGACGTGCGGCACGAGCGCTGGTGCTACTGCGACGGGGTGTCGTTGCAGACCTATGCGGTGGCGTCGCGGCCGTCGTCGCGGGGCTCGGGCGAGGACTCGCCGCAGCCTCCGCCGCCGTCCGGGACACCGCAGCAGCCTCCCCCCGGATCTCCGCAGCAGCCTCCGCCACCGTCCGCGGCGCCGACGCGGGCCCCCTCGCAGGCCTATCCGCCGGGTGAGGTCCGGTGAACGGCGAGGGGCCCGGCCGCAGTCGGGACCACTCGACCGCTCCCGACTCCTCCGGGCTGCGCGGGCGCCGGATCGCCGAGTACCTGCTCCAGGAGGAGATCGGCCGGGGCGGGATGGCGGTGGTCTACCGGGCGGAGGACCTGCGGCTGGGCCGCACCGTGGCGGTGAAGCTGCTGTCGCCCGAACTGGCCCGGAACGACACCTTCCGTCAGCGCTTCGCCCATGAGTCACGGGTGGCCGCGGCCATCGACCATCCGCACATCGTCCCGGTCTTCGAGGCCGGGGAGACCGAGGGCATGCTCTACATCGCGATGCGGTACGTGCAGGGGCGGGACCTGGCGGCGCTGCTGGAGCGGGACGGCCCGCTGCCGCTGGAGACCGCCTGCCGGATCGCGGTCCAGGTGGCCTCCGCGCTGGACGCCGCACACGCCCACGACCTGGTCCACCGGGACGTCAAACCGGGCAACATCCTGATCGCCGAGGGCACCGACAGCGACCGCCCCGAGCACGCCTACCTCACCGACTTCGGGCTGACCAAGAAGTCGCTCTCGCTGACCGGCTTCACCAGCGTCGGCCAGTTCGTCGGCACGCTGGACTACGTGGCGCCCGAACAGATCTCGGGCCGCCCGGTGGACGGGCGGTGCGATGTCTACAGCCTGGCCTGTGTGCTCTTCGAGATGCTGACGGGAGCACCGCCGTTCCGCCGCGACGACGACATGGCGCTGCTCTGGGCGCACCAGTACGACCCGCCGCCGGCAGCGACCGAGCGGCGCCCCGACCTTCCGCCGGCCGTCGACACGGTGTTCGCCCAGTCCCTGGCCAAGACTCCCGATGAGCGCTACGACACCTGCCGGGGCTTTGTGGCCGCGCTCCGTGCGGCCGGCCGGACCACCGCACCGGTGCCACCGCCACAGCCCCAGACCCATGCGCTGACCCAGGTCGACGCACAGTCCCAGCCGGGCCACCCGCGCAGCCCCGCTCCCCCGCCGCCGCCCCGCTGGGCGTCGCCGGTCTTCACCGCCCGCCCCGTGCCCTAGGGCGTTGACCGCTCAGTCCGGTCTCGCGCCGCGGCGCCGTGTGCCCCGGGCCAGCAGGCTGCCGGCGAAGCCGGTGACCAGGCCCCAGACCAGGCCCACGCCCACCAGCCGGAGCAGCTGCGGCTGGAGGGTGACCTGGCCGCCCAGGTTGCCGCCGAGGTCGCCGACGCCGATCAGGGACAGCCCGTAGTGGGCGGAGATCGCGGTGAGCAGCCCGACGACGAACAGGGTGACCGCCAGCGCCACCGCCAGCTCGACGGCGTGCCGCCAGGCGGGCCGCCGGACCGGCGAGCGGACCACCGCGGAGAAGGCGGCGACCAGCAGCACCGCGGCCGCCAGCGCCACCAGCAGCCAGGCCCGTCCGTCGCGTTCGGCGAGCGAGCCGAGGTCGACGGTGTGCTGCCCGTGGGCCCGCAGCAGCTGGTCCAGGGCGGGCGGCATGGGCAGTCCGATGGCCTTGTCGACGTGCCCCACCCAGCCGCCGCCGGTCCCGATGCCCAACGCCATCCAGGCCAGGTTGGGAAGTCCGAGGAGGAGCACCGCGAGGGTGTCGGCCGGCCGCCCCCGGGTGAACAGCTCGACGATCGCGACCACCAGCCCCACCGCCACATAGATCAGCAGCGTCAGCACCATCGCGAAGGCGGGCGCCCGTACCGCGTCCTGCAGGCGCAGCAGCCCGGAGGAGAGCGGTACCCGGCGCGAGACCAAGACGGTCAGGGCCAGCAGCGCCACCACCCACAGCAGGCCGACCCCGAGGGTGGCGGGCACATCGGCGCGGAAGCCGACGGTGGGGGTGCTGCCGAGCTCGGCACCGATCTGGTTCGCGATGTCGTTGCCCACCGACAGGGTGAAGTCGTGCCGGGCGGCGAAGGTGAGCAGCAGCAGGAGGACCAGCCAGCACACGGCCGTACGGGCGATCCGGGCGAGCACCTCCCCGGTGCCGGCCACCGCCCGGTGGCGTAGCGGCAGCAGGAAGACGGCGGCGACCACCAGCGCCCCGGCCACGGTGACCGACAGCGGTACGACGTCGAGGGCGGCGTTCGCCTCCGCGATGATCCCGGCGTCGCCGGACAGGGTGACCGAGCCACCGGCGGCGGTCAGCACGGCGGCGGCGACCACCGAGGGGAACGCCCCGCCGGGCAGGTTCGCTGCGCCGGCCGCCCAGAGGCCGAGCGCGGCGATCACGAGCATGGTGACGATACCGGCCAGGGCCGCCCAGAGGGCAGCTGCCCAGGCCCGCACTTCGGGCGGTACGCCCCGGGCGCGGGTCGGGCCGGGGGGACCGGCGGACGCGGGGCCCCGTTGTTGGCTCACGCTGCCTCCCGAGCTTCCGGTTGCCTCATCCTGTCCTCGGCCCCCGCACGCTCACCGGCCGTCGCACGGTGGCGGCGACCGGTGCCGTCGGACGCACACTCCCCCCACGGTAAGCACGCTGCGTCGCGCACCGCTTGCGGAGAGCACCCCCTCCCGGCACACAATGTCCTGGACAGCGACAAATACGGGCAAAATTCGCATCGCCGGATGGCCCACGCGCCGGAAGAGGGAGCCGTGACAGCTGCACCGCCGCCCGACAGCCATCCGACGGGGCCACCGTCGGGCCCGCTCTCCGGCCCGCCGTCCGGCGCCCCGACCGGCACCGGGTCCGGCTCCTCCCACGAGCCGACGCAGGTGGGCTCGGGGCCGTGGCGGCGCCAGCCGCAGCCCTCCCGCCCGGGGCCGCCCCCACCGCCCGGTGGACCCGGCGGCAGGGGTGGCGGAGGCGGGGGCGGCGAGGAGGGCGGCCAGCCCTGGTGGCGGTCCGCGCCGCGGGTGGCGATCATCGCGGCGGTGGTCGTCGCCGTGGTGATCGCGGTCGTGGTGTTCAGCCGCGGCGGCTCCGGCCAGACCGAGGTGTTCGCCGAACCGGCCGCCTCGACCGGCCAGAACCCGGTCACCAAGTCGTCGGCGAACCAGACCCTCCCCGCCCCCTCCGCCACACCGACGAAGGCGTCCGGCTCCACCAACGCGGAGGTGTCCGGCGGCACCGCCGGCCTCTACGGCGGCACCCAGAACAACGCGAGCTGCGACGTCGAGCGGCAGATCCGCTACCTGCAGGGAGACCCGACGCGCAACCGGGCGTTCGCCGGCGTCCTGGGCGTCTCCCCCGGCGGGGTCCCGGGCTACCTGCGGTCGCTGACGCCGGTGCAGCTGAGCTACGACACCCGGGTCACCAACCACGGCTTCAAGAACGGCCAGGCCTACGGGTTCCAGTCGGTGCTGCAGGCCGGCACCGCCGTCATGGTCGACCCGTACGGGGTGCCGCGGGTGCGCTGCAAGTGCGGCAACCCGTTGACCGAACCCAAGCCGGCGCAGAACGCCAAGACGACCGGCCCGACCTGGCCCGGCTACAACGCCCACAACGCGGTGGTCGTTCAGCCCACGAAGTCCAAGATCAGCCAGTTCACCCTGCGCAACCCGAAGACGGGCCAGTGGTTCAAGCGCCCCCGGGGCGGCAGCGGCGCCAGCGACCAGTCGACGAGCCCGCCGACCCAGACCCCGGGCGGACCGGTGTCCTCCGAGCCCCCGCCCTACGGGACGGCCACGCCCGGCGAGAGCACCCCGGGCAGCTCGCCACCGGGGTCCGGCACCTCCGGTACGTCCTCCGGCTCCCCCTCGGGAGGCAACGGCGGGACGGGCACCAGCGGCGGGCCGACCGGCCCCTCCGGCTCCAACGGAGGCAGCACCACCGGCGGTTCCCCTACGGGCGGCGGGAGCAGTACGGGCGGCTCGTCCACCACCGGCGGCTCCTCGACCACGGGCGGCTCCTCGACCACCGGGGGCTCGTCCACCACGGGCGGCTCGACGACCGGGGGCTCGACCACCGGGGGCTCGACCACCGGCGGCAGCACGACAGGAGGCGGCACGACCGGCGGCAGCACAACCGGCGGTGGCTCAACGGGCGGTGGGGCAACGCCGCCGTCCACCTGACGTAGCACCCGACCACCCGAACACAGCAGGCGACGAGCACGGAAGACGATGAGAGGAGGGCACCCGCCCAGAGCGGGTGCCCTCCTCCGATATCGAACTGTGTCCTGAATATCCGGTGCACCGGACAACCACCTCAGCGAACAGCCCCTCTGCATATGCGGCGGGTGCTTTGGCAGCCTTCGACGGCTTCGCCCTCACAGGTTCAAGGGCCCGCCACTGCCAGTTGCTCTGCTTTGGAGGGAACCCGTGCACGCCGCACCCCGTCGCCACCCCGCCCGGTACATCGCCGCTCTTGCCGCGGCGTCCGGACTCCTGACCGCGTGCGGAGGCGCCGCCGACGCCTCGAAGGCGGACGGCCCGGCGGCCAAGGTAACCGTCACGCCGGCTGCGGGCAGCACGCCGGCCAAGCTCGGCTCGCAGATATCGGTACGGGCCCAGGGCGGGAAGCTCACCTCGGTCGAGGTGAAGGACGACAAGGGCGGCACGGTCGCCGGACAGCTGGCCGGTGACGGCACGTCATGGAAGTCGGACGGCAAGGTCCGGCCGCAGACCACCTACACGGTGAAGTCCAGGACGACCTCGACCGAGGGCAAGAAGGCCTCCGCCACCTCGACCTTCACCACCGAGCAGGCCGACCGGGTCAACAAGCTCACCAACACCCCGGGCGGCGGGCAGACCGTGGGCACCGGCATGCCGATATCGGTCCTCTTCGACCACCCGATAGCCAAGGACCAGCGCGCCGAGATCGAGAAGGCGCTGAAGGTCAGCAGCCAGCCGAAGGTCGAGGGCGCCTGGGGCTGGGTCAAGGACTACTCTGGCAAGGACCGGATCGACTGGCGTCCCAAGGACTACTGGCCGGCCGGCACCAAGGTCTCCGTCAAGGGCGCGCTGGCCGGCATCAACTCCGGTGAGCAGGGCGGCTGGTTCGCCCGCGACTACAACTTCGGCTTCACCGTCGGCAAGGACCGCAAGGCCGTCATCGACGTTCCCGGGCACACCCTGACCATGTACGAGAACGGCAAGAGCGTCGGCAGCGTCACCGGCTCCGCGGGCTCCCCGCAGGACCCGACCCGCGGTGGGGTGCACACCGTACGCAGCAAGAACGCGGCCGAGACCATGGACTCCGCCACCATCGGCCACGGCAACGAGTGGATGCTGGACGCGAAGTGGGTCACCCACCTCACCGCCTCCGGCACCTTCCTGCACTCCGCCCCGTGGAACAAGCAGATCGGCGTGGTCAACAACAGCCACGGCTGCTTCGGCATGACCACCTCGGACGCCCAGAAGGTCTTCGACTTCCTGACCATCGGCTCCACCGTCGAGGTCAAGGGCACCAGCAACCCCAACAAGACCGACGTGGGCAACGGCCTGGAGGTCTGGCAGGAGTCCTGGCCGCAGTGGCAGCAGCGCAGCGCCCTGAAGTAGCAGCCCGGACCGCCGGCACCCTCATCTGCGGTGCCGGCGGTCCGCGCGCTCGCGGGTGGCAAGCAGCGGCACGGTGGCCAGGACGGTGACCGCCTGGCCCAGCGCCGCGAGCTTCTTGTCACCGAACCAGCGCGGGTCGTACATGTCCGGGACCGGCCCCAGCCGCCCGGGGTGCACATACGTGTAGAACAGCAGCAGTGCCAGCCCGCCCGCCGCCACCGCGAAGGCGAAGGCGTCAGCCCCCGGCCGGCGCAGCACCAGCACCAGCAGGGCGGCGAGCGCGGCCAGCGCGGCCTCGACGCGGAACAGCGTGCCCTGGCTGAGCGTCGCGGTGATCGCGTCATAGCGGCCGGCCAGCGCCGCGTGCACCCAGGCGTCCAGCGCCAGCCCGGCCGCGGCCAGCAGCCGGGCCACCGTGGTCGCACCCGCACGGGTCGGCGTCATCGGCGGGTCCCTCAGCGCACGCTGAGCGTGGCCTTCATGTACGGGTGGATGTCGCAGACGTAGGGGTAGCTGCCGGGCTTGGTGGGCGCGGTGAAGGTCACGGTCTTGCCAGGCTCGATGGTGCCGGTGTCGAAGGCCTTGGGGCCGGTGGCGCTGACGTCGTGCGCGGTGGAGTCCTCGTTGACGACGGTGACCTTGGCGCCGGGGCGCACCGTCAGGGTGGCCGGCTTGAAGGCGAAGTCCTTGATGGTGATCCGGGCCGGCGCGGTGACGCTGGGTCCGGTGGCGCCGGGGCTGTGCGCTCCCGATGGGCCGTGGGAGACCGAGGGCGCCGGGGACTTCGACGGGGCGGTGCCGCCGGTGCCGCCCGAGCAGCCGCCGGCCACCGTGACGATCAGGGCGGCGGTGACCGCGGTGAGCGCCGTCCTGGCGGTGTTCCTCATGGGAGCCTTCCTCATGGGGCGTCGGTCTCCTTCAGTGCGGCCCGGGCGGGCCACGCCCTCCCCACTAGAGCGCAGGCGCCGCCACCCGGCCATCCGGGCGGCGGCGTTCGGCGTATCCGGCCCCGCGGGCGGGCCGGGGCGGCTCAGCGCACGCCGTGCACCGTGCGGCGGTGGGTCGAGCGCCGGTCGTCGATGGCGTCCCAGCGGTCGCCGTAGACGTTCTCGACGATCCCCGGCTCCCGCAGGAAGTCGTGCGGGAAGCCCAGCTCCACCGCGCTGGTCCGGTCCAGCCGCGCCAGCGCATCGGCGTCCAGCGCGACGTCGGTGCTCGCGAGGTTGTCGGCGAGCTGCGTCTCCCCGGTGGCGCCGATGATCGGGATGACGGTGCCGGGCCGGCTGCGCAGCCACGCCAGCGCCACCTGCGCCGGGGTCCAGCCGCCCTGCTCGGCGATCTCCACCACCGCGGTGACGGTCTCCTCCTCGTTGTGGTCCCGGGTGGCGGACGGACCGGAGACGTCGAGCCGGCCGGTTCCGCCGCGCCGGTACTTGCCGGTCAGCTTGCCGGCCGCGAGCGGCGCCCACGCCAGCACCGCCAGGTCGAAGGCGCGGGCCTGCGGCAGCAGTTCCCGCTCCGGGGTCCGCTCCAGCAGGTTGTAGCGCAGCTGCGAGCCGGCGAACGCGGTCCAGCCGCGCAGTTCGGCGAGCGTGTTGGCCTGCGCGATCTCCCAGGCCGCCCAGTCGGAGACGCCGAGGTACTGCACCTTGCCGGTGCGCACCAGGTCGTCGAGCGCCCGCATGACCTCCTCGACCGGGGTGAACTGGTCCCGGGCGTGCACCCACAGCACGTCGAGGTGGTCGGTGCGCAGTCGGACGAGGCTGTCCTCCACCGAACGGACCAGGTTCTTGCGGTGGTTGCCGGCGGCGTTCACATCCCCCTTGCGGGTGGCGCAGCTGTACTTGCTGGCCAGGACGAAGCGGTCCCGGCGGCCGTGCAGCAGCTCCCCGAGGATCTGCTCGGAGGCGCCGCCGGCGTAGTTGTTGGCGGTGTCGATGAAGTTGCCGCCGGCGTCCGCGTAGGCGTCGAGGATCCGGCCGCCGGTCTCCTTGTCGGCGCCCCAGCCCGGCCCCGCGCCGAACGTCATGGTGCCCAGGCTGAGCTCGCTCACCCGCAAGCCGGTCTTGCCGAACAGTGTGTAACGCACGGAGTTCCCTGTTCCCTTCGCTCGGGTCGTGCGCGCCACGCTAGGAGCTGGAGCGCGCTTCAACGCAAGGCGCGCGGACCGTTCGCCGGGTCGCACCGGGCGGCGGAGCGGGGGCCGGGACCGGCCGCTGCCGGCGGGCCCGCACAGCGGTGCGCCGCACCCGGACCGTGCCGGGTGCGGCGCACCGTCCTCCGTCCGGCCTCAGCCGGTGATCAGACCGGGGTCGCTGACGCCCGGCTCGCCGTTCTCGACATGGCCGGCGAACCGGCGCAGGAACGTCTTGTCGGTGTCGGAGGTGACCGTCAGGTCGTACCAGCGCTTGCCGGCCCGCAGGTCGATCGGGCGCTCGACGGTGGCGCCCGCACGGACCGGGAAGGTCTCCCGCGCGCCGCCGTAGGCGTTGGCGACGGTGAGGTGCACGTCCCTGGTGCCGGGGTTGGTCAGCTTGAGGACGATCCGGCCGGCGGTGGCGTCATGACGGGCGGTCACCTCGGGTCCGGTCTTCTTGCCCTCGCCCTTGAAGGTGCGCAGGAAGCCGTTGGGGCCGAAGACCGACAGGTCGTAGACGTCCTTGGAGTAGGCGGTGTTCCAGGTGTCGGATATCTTCTTGCCGGCCTCCGTGGTGTACGTCCACGGGCCGTCGGTGCGGTTGCCCGCGGTGACGGTGAAGCAGGCACCGGCCTTGTCGCCGGCGCTGAAGGTCAGCGTGAAGCGGCCCTCGGCCGGGGCGGCCGAGCCGTCGACCAGCGGCGCGTACGGCAGCGGGCGGGCGGGGCGGGAGCCCGGCTCCTGCTTGGGCAGCACCGGGTTGGCCGGCGGCTTGGGCACATAGCTGTCGTGCCGGTTCTTGTCGGGCGGCTGGTAGCCGTCGGTGTCCGGGAGCGCGGCCGGCTTGGTGTTCTCCAGGGAGAAGTCGAAGGCCGAGGTCAGATCGCCGCAGATGGCGCGCCGCCAGGGCGAGATGTTCGGCTCGTGCACCCCGAAGCGGCGCTCCAGGAACCGGATGATGGAGGTGTGGTCGAAGGTCTCGGAGCAGACGAAGCCGCCGGTGCTCCAGGGGGAGACGACCAGCATCGGGACGCGCTGACCGAGGCCGTAGGGGCCGGCGGAGAACTTGGCGTCGCCGGAGAAGTAGTCGAGCGAGGTGTCCACGGTCGACTTGCCCCGGTCGGCGGAGGCCGGCGAGAACGGCGGGAGGACGTGGTCGAAGTAGCCGTCGTTCTCGTCGTAGGTGATGAACAGGGCGGTCTTGCTCCACACCTCGGGGTTGGAGGTGAGCGCGTCCAGCACCTGCGAGACGTACCAGGCGCCGTAGTTCGCCGGCCAGTTGGGGTGCTCGGAGAAGGCCTCGGGGGCGGCGATCCAGGAGACCTGGGGGAGCTTGCCGGCCTTGACGTCGGCCTTGAGCAGGTCGAAGTAGCCGTCGCCCTGCTTGGCGTTGGTGCCGGTGCGGGCCTTGTCGTAGAGCGGGTCGCCGGCCTTGGCGTCGCGGTACTGGTTGAAGAACAGCAGCGAGTTGTCGCCGTAGTTGCCGCGGTAGGCGTCCTCGATCCAGCCCCACTTGCCGTCGGCGTCCAGGCCGTCGCCGATGTCCTGGTAGACCTTCCAGGAGATCCCGGCCTTCTCCAGCCGCTCCGGGTACGTCGTCCAGCTGTAGCCGGCCTCCGCATTGTCCAGGACCGGGCCGCCGCCCGAGCCGTCGTTGCCGACGTGGCCCGAGAACATGTAGTAGCGGTTGGGGTCGGTGGCCCCCATGAACGAGCAGTGGTAGGCGTCGCAGACGGTGAAGGCGTCGGCGAGCGCGTAGTGGAACGGGATGTCCTTACGGGTCAGGTGGGCCATCGTGCCGGTGCCCTTGGCCGGGATCCAGCTGTCGTACTTGCCGTCGTTCCAGGCCTTGTGGCCGCCCGCCCACTCGTGGTCGAGGCCCGCGATGAACTGCATGCCGAGGTCGTCGGCGTCCGGGTGGTAGGGCAGCACGTCCTTGCCGCCGTCGGGCTGGTGCCAGACCGACTTGCCGCTCTCCAGGGTGAGCGGGCGGGGGTCGCCGAAGCCGCGGACGCCCTTCAGCGAGCCGAAGTAATGATCGAAGGAACGGTTCTCCTGCATGAGGATCACGACATGCTCGATGTCGTTGACGGAGCCGGTGCGCCGCTTGGCGGGGATGGCCGCGGCACGGGCGATGCTGCTGGAGAGCGCCGAGACGCCGGCGGTGGCGCCGGCGATCTGGAGGAAACGCCGTCGATTCAGTTCAGGCATGGGACTGGGAACCTCTTCGAAAGTGCGGGAGTTCGCGATGTGTGGGGGTGGGTGGTTGCGCGGATGTGGAGTGTTGATCAAACAACGGTCAACAGAGTGTTCCAAGAGGAACGAGCGGTAGGGAAGAGGGGGTGTCCCTGGTGTGACACATCGCGGTACGCAGGACGAAATCCCCGGCCGGGGCGCCGGGCACCATCAGACGTGGAACAATTCGGGCAAGGAGCGTGTGATGGTCCGCAATCACCACCAGAGCAGGGATGCCGGCGCAAGATCGGCGCCCGGTGGGACCGTCGCGCCGGGCAACGCCGCGCAGGCGGAGGCCTGGAACGGCGCGGACGGGGAGTTCTGGACCCGGCAGCAGGACCGCACCGAGCGGCGGTTTCGCCACCTGACTCCGCACCTGCTGACGGCGGCCGGGCTGCGGCCGGAGAGCCGGGTGGTGGACATCGGGTGCGGCGCCGGTGGTACGACCCTGGCCGCCGCGCGGATCGCGACCGGGGGCTCGGTGCTCGGGGTCGACCTGTCGGGGCAGATGCTGGCGGCGGCCCGGGGTCGGGCGGCCGCCGCCGGGCTGCGGCAGGTGACCTTCGCGCAGGCCGATGCGCAGGTGTACGCCTTCCGGCAGGGTGACTTCGACCTCGCGATCAGCCGCTTCGGGGTGATGTTCTTCGCGGACCCGGCGGCGGCGTTCGCCCGTATCGCCGGGGCCCTGCGCCCCAGGGGCCGGCTGGCGTTCCTGTGCTGGCGCGGGCTGCCGGAGAACCCGTACCTCTCCGTGCCGTTCGGCGCGCTGGCGCCGTATGTGCAGCTTCCGGACCTCGGGGCACCGGGCGCTCCCGGGCCGTTCTCCCTGGAGGACGCCGACCGGATCAGGGCGTTGCTGGCCGGCGCAGGCTTCCAGCGGATCGCGGTGCGCGCCGTCGACGAGCCGCTGTGGATGGGCGCCGATCCGGACGATGTGGTGGCCTCGCTGCTGGAGATGCCGATGAGCAGGGCGATGTTCGAGGGGATCGGTGCGGAGCGGCGGGACGAGGCGCTGGCCGCCCTGCGCGGCGCCCTGGCCGGCCACCAGGGCCCGGACGGCGTGCTGCTCGGCGGTGCCGCGTGGCTGGTGACCGCAGTGCGGCCATGACGGTACGTCAAGGGCGGTTCGCAGTAGGCGGGTTGGCCAGTGGCCGCCGGTACGCCCGAGGCCGGGCGGACCGGGCGGCCACCGGACGGCTCAGCCCGGCACCACCTCCGGCGCCCGGGGCGACCGGGCGAGCCGGCCGGTACGGTGCAGTCCGTGGAGCGCGGCGCTGCAGGCCAGCCCCAGCGCCGGCAGGGCGAGCCAGGGCAGGGCGGGCAGACCGGCGGCGCGGGAGGCGTCCAGCGCGGCACCGGTGAGCAGATTCCCCAGGGTGATGCCGATGCCGCAGAGGGTGTTGTAGAGCCCGTAGTGGGTGGCGACCAGGCGGTCCCCGGAGAGCCGGACGATGGTGTCCATCTCGAACGGGTAGGTGATCATCGTGCCGACGGCGAGCAGCAGGGCGCTCAGCGCCGGCGGGACGACCGCGAGCGCCCAGCGGCCCGGGCCACCGTCCGGCACCGGCAGCGCACCGGCCACCAGCAGCGGCACAAAGGCCAGGCCCATGGTCAGCACCCCCCGTGCGAGGGCGCGCCCGGCCGGCATCCGGGCCCTGCACCAGCGGGTGACCCGGGTCTGGCCCAGGATCGTGCTCAGCCCGGACACCGCGAACAGCACCGCCACCGCCGCCGTGCCGAACGTCCCCTCGCCGCCCAGCCGCCGCACCTCCAGCGGCAGCGCCAGATAGACCTGGAAGGAGAGCACGTACGAGCCGGTCATGGCCGCGGAGAACAGCAGGAACGGCCGGTTGGCCAGCACCCCCCGCCACTGGGACAGCACACCGGTCCGCCGGTCGGCGCCGTCCGTCCGCTCCGCGCCGTCCGCCCGGGACGGCAGCGCCCTGATCTGCACCAGGCTCAGCAGCGCGAAGACGCCCGCGGCCACCAGGCAGGTGACCCGGAAGCCGATGCCGGTCAGCACCATGCCGACCAGCGGGCCGAGCAGGATCCCCGCCTGGTAGAAGACGTTGAACAGCGCGAAGGCCTCCAGCCTGCGCTCCCCGGCCGCGGCCGCCAGATACGCCCGCACCGCCGGGTTGAAGAGCGCGCCGGCCAGCCCGGTGGCCGCGGACGCCGCCAGCAGCGCGGGCAGCGAGTCCACCAGGCCGAGCGTGGCGAACCCGGCCGTACGCAGCAGGCACCCGGCGACGATCAGCGGCTTGTAGCCGAACCGGTCGGCGAGGGTGCCGCCGACCAGGAACATCCCCTGCTGGCTGAAGTTGCGCACGCCCAGCACCAGTCCGACCAGCCAGCCGGCCAGGCCCAGCGTCCCGGACAGATGCGCCGCCAGGTACGGCATCAGCATGTAGAAGCCGAGGTTGATGGTGAACTGATTGACCATCAGCAGCTGGACGCTGCGCTCGTAGGACCGCACCTGGGTCAGCTGCCCCCTCATCGGGCCACCTCCGGTGCGCGCCCGGCGGGGGCCGGTGCGGCGTCGGCGGAGGGACCATCCGCCGTCCCGGCCGGCCGGCCGAGCGGATCGACGACCCGGGCGCAGCGGCTCCAGGTGGTCACCTCCCGCTCCCCCGGGTGGCTCAGGACCTGCGGCGCCTCGGCCGGCGGGGCGTCGAGCAGGCCGTGGGCGGCGCAGTACTCGTCGTCGTACACGGTGCCGAGATAGCGCTGCGGGCCGTCGGGGAAGACGGCCGCGATACGGGTGCTCGGCGGGCTGGTGCGGGCCAGCCAGCCGGCCACCAGCGCGACCGCGCCGACGCTCCAGCCGCCGGTGGCGTAGTGCGAGGACGCCAGCCGGCGGCAGGTCCACACCGCTTCGCCCGGCGCGACCCAGTGGACCTCGCTGAACTGGTCGTAGGCGACGTTGCGCGGATAGATGCTGGAGCCCAGGCCGCGCATCAGCCGGCTGCGGGCGGGCTGCCCGAAGATGGTCGAGCCGATGGTGTCGACGCCGACCAGCCGCAGCTCCGGGTAGAGCTGGCGCAGCACCCGGGACACGCCGGCGGAGTGCCCGCCGGTGCCCACGCTGCACACCAGGACGTCGATATGGCCCAGTTGGGAGGCGAGTTCCAGGGCCAGCGGGAGGTAGGCGGTGGTGTTGTCGGGGTTGTTGTACTGGTCGGGGCACCAGGAGCCGGGATGTCCGGCGAGCAGCTGCGCGACCCGGTCGCGGCGGGCCTGCTGCCAGCCACCGGTCGGATGCGGTGCGGACACCACCTCGACCTGGGCTCCGTAGGCGGTCAGCAGCCGGGTCATGGCGGGCTCCAGTCCGGGGTCGGCGACCAGGCTGACCGGGTGGCCGTGCACCATCCCGGCGAGCGCCAGGCCGAGGCCGAGGGTCCCGCTGGTGGACTCGATGATCCGCGCACCGGGCCGCAACTCCCCGCGGGCGCGGGCGCGTTCGACCATGTGCAGACCGGGCCGGTCCTTGATGCCGCCCGGGTTGCGGCCTTCGAGCTTGGCCCAGAAGCCGCGGCCGGGCGGGGTCAGCGGCTCGGAGAGGTACAGGACGGGGGTGTTGCCGACCAGGCCGGGGATGCCAAAGGAGCGGTCCCGGACCGCGGGTGCGGGGACCGGGCTCGCGACCGGGGCGCCCGGGATGCCGGAGGATCCGGAGCCGGCGGCGGTGGGAGTCGTGTGCATGAGCTGCTCTCGTTCGGTGCGAAGGGCTGGGACGCTCGTTCCGCGTCGGTCGCACGGGCGCGGTCGGGCGCGCCGGCGGGCGACGGAAGCGGCCGCGGGCTCCTATATCCGGCACCGGCAGAGGGCGGCGAGGGTGGACCGGCCGCTGTGCGCGCGGCCGGGCGGCACGCCCGGTCTACGGGCGGCGTCCGACCGGCCGGGCGGTACCAGCACCGCGCCCCCGGTGGTGGGTCCGCCGCCCTGCCCGTCCGACGCCGGCCGCCCCTGCGGGAGGTGTCCGGACGGTCCGGGTGCGCAGGCGGCGGGGTGCCCGTCGTCGTGGTGGGTGACGGGCGCGGCCGTGGGGCCGGGCTGCTGGGGTGCGAAGGCCACCGGGACGGCCGGACGGTGGTGCCCGTCGGCGTCGTCGGAGCACGGGAAGAGCGCCAGCAGCAGGCCGAGGGCGAGCAGCGGCAGTAACGGCAACGGCGGTACGGGGCAAGGGGGACGGCGATACGGGGTGCGGGCGGGCACGGGTCCTCCGGGTGTCCGCCGCCGCGTCGCGGCGCGGCGCGCGGCGAACGCGGGCGCGGACGGACGGCATCAGCAGGGGGGCTCCGGAATGGCCGGAATCCACGGGGTGTCCCGTTGGCCTCTGTGAACACGGAGGCCAACGGGACAGCGCTCTACACCTGCTGGACGGGGGAACCCGTGGCGCTATGCAGCGGCGGGCGGACGGCAGCGGCGCCCACGGCGGAGCCGCACCGGACCGAGGACGGGGTGGGCCGGAGGGCGCCGCCCGGTACGGCGCGGACGCAGGGGGCGGCCAGCGCGCCGCCCTGTTGCGGCGGGGCCGAGACGCACAGCTCGTGGGAGTGCGACGGGGACCGGTCCGGGTGCCCTGCGCACCCGCTGTCGTCGGGGACGAGCGGGCCACCGGCGGCGGGGGCCGCGGCGCGGGAGTCCATGCCCCGGGGGTCCAGGCCCTTGGCGTGCAGGGCACGGGATTTCACGGCCGTGGCGTCCGTGGCCCCGTGGCCCGTGGCGGCGGGGGCCGCGGCGGCGGCCGGCAGCGAACTCACCAGATGCCCCTCGGCGCTCTCCGCCCGCGCACCGTGCGCGAGCAGCACCCCGAGCAGCAGCGTGGCCAGCCACAGCAGGCGGAACGGGACCGCTGAACCGCGGTTCCGGGTCCTGCCGTTGCCCGACCGAGCCGTTGCCATGGCGCGATCGTAACCGCGGCCGGCCGCCCTGCCGGGCATCCCCTGCCGGAGCCGTCGGATATCGGCCCCGACGGCGCGCCGCGCGAGGGTGGCGTCACCACCACGTGACGGTGCGCCAGATGCAGGGGCAGGGGCAGGGGCAGGCGACGGTGTGCCAGGTACCGGTGTCAGGCGAAGGACACCGCGGCCGCCGCCGGGGCGGGGTCGCCGGCGACGGCCGGGGCCACGGGCTCGACGAGCGGCTCGGCCGGGAGGACCGGCGGCACCGCCGGCTCCCCCTTGGCGTCCGGGACGCTGCGCGGCGGGGTGCGGCCGGTGAGCGGGGTCTTGCGGGCGGCCTCGACCCGCCGGGTGAACCAGATGACCTTGCCGTCCGGGGTGCCGCAGGTGCCCCAACTGTCGCTCAGCGCCGCCACCTTGACCAGTCCGCCGCCGGCGGCACTGGACAGCTTCGGCAGCCGGGGGCCCTCGTCGGCCACGGAGGCCGTGAGGTGGCGGCCGGACCAGCGGAGTTCGACGACGCAGCGGGCGTCCGGACCGATGTGGCGATGGACGTTGGTCAGGAGTTCCGCCACTCCCCGGCACACCGGCTCGATATGGAGCTCAAGATGCCAGTACCGCAGGTGCGCGGCGAGGATCCGCCGGATCTGCGGCACGCGCTCCGCCGAAGCGTGCAATTCGACCGTGTAGTGCCGATCGCTGGGAAGTGTCATGTCGTGGCTCCTCACCGCGAGGCTCACGCCCTTCACCTCGTTGGACCAACGAACCCCGAAACACGAAGAGTGAGCATCTATCACGTATGGGTCATTTGTCATGGTGACCCGGCGTCGCGACATCCGCAACTGATCTTGAGCCGCCGGAGTCCCGTGCGCTCGCCCGACTCCGGTGGTCCCCGGCGCCTCACAGGTGCGCCAGGAGCTTGTCCGGGGTGAGCGGCAGGTCGCGCAGCCGGACGCCGGTGGCGTGCCGGACGGCGTTGGCGATCGCCGCCGCGGTGCCGACGATGCCGATCTCCCCGATGCCCTTGCTGCCCATCGGGTTGAGGTGCCGGTCCTCCTCGTCGAGCCAGTACGCCTCGATCCGCGGGACGTCGGCGCACGCCGGCACGTGATAGGAGGCCAGATCGCACTCCGCGAAGTCGCCGAAGGCGGGGTCCAGACCGCTGCCCTCCGTCAGCGCCATGCCCAGTCCCATCGTCATCCCGCCGATGAACTGGGAGCGCGCCGTACGGGAGTTGAGGATCCGTCCGGCCGCGTAGACCCCCGTCATACGGCGCACCCGGACCTCGCCGGTGACGGTGTCGACCTGGACCTCGGCGAAGGTGGCGCCGAAGGCGTGCCGGGCGTACGGGGAGCGCTCGGACGTCTCCTGGCGGGTGTCCGCGGTGACCGTGAAACCGTCCTCGGGGAGGGGCCCCACATGGTCCCGCAGCCGGGCCCGCAGCGCCGTGCACGCCTTGTGGACCGCCCAGCCCCAGGACCCGCTGCCGGCCGAGCCGCCGGCCAGCATCGCGGGCGGCAGGTCGCTGCTGCCGATCACGACCCGGACCCGCTCCTCGGGCACGCCCAGCGCGGCGGCGGCGACCTGGGCGAGGACGGTGCGGGCGCCGGTGCCGATGTCGGTGGCGTTGATGCGGACCGTGAGGCCGCCGTCGGCACCGGCGTGCGCCTCGGCCGCGGAGGCGGCGAGGTAGACGGGGTAGGTGGCCGAGGCGACGCCGGTGCCCACCAGCAGGTCGCCCTCGCGCCGTACGCCCGGCCGCGGGTCGCGCGGCTGCCAGCCGAAGCGCTCGGCGCCCTCCCGCAGACAGCCCACGAGGTGCCGACTGCTGAAGGCGCGACCACTGTCCGGCTCGGTGTCCGGCTCGTTGCGCATCCGCAGTTCGACGGGGTCGATGTCCAGCAGGACGGCGAGTTCGTCGACGGCGGACTCCAGGGCGTACATCCCCGGGGCCTCGCCGGGCGCCCGCATCCACGAGGGGGCCGGTACGTCGAGGGGGACCACGCGGTGGGTGGTGTGGCTGTGCGGCGAGGTGTACATGATGCGGCCGGGCACCGCACCCTGCTCCACGAACTCGGTGAGCGTGGAGGTGTAGGTGAGGCACTCGTGCGCGAAGGCCGTGATGACGCCGTCCGTGCCCGCGCCGATGCGGATCCGCTGGAGGGTGGCGGCGCGGTGGCCGACGACCGCGGGCATCTGGCGGCGGGGCAGGGCGAGTTTGACCGGCCGTCCGGTGTGCCGGGCGGCCATCGCGGCGAGCACGACCTGTGGACGCGGGGTGCCCTTGGAGCCGAACCCGCCACCGACGTGCTCGGAGACGGCGGTGACCTCGTCCTCGTCCAGGGTGAACAGCGCGGCGAGGTCCTCACAGACCTTGGTGGACCCCTGGCTCGTGTCGTACACGGTGAGCCGGCCGTCGCTCCACCAGGCGGTCGAGGCGTGCGGCTCCATGGGGTGGTTGTGCAGCGGCGGGACGGAGTAGGTCGCGTCGACGGTGGCCGGGGCGTCGGTGAAGGCCCGCGCGAAGTCGCCGCGGTCCCGGGTCGCTGGGTAGCCGCCGTTGACCCGCTCCGGCTCGTACCGCCCCGGATGCCCGGGGTGCAGCCGTACGTCGTGGCCGTCGGTCTCGTAGCGGACGTGCACCGCCGCGGCGGCGGCGCGCGCGGTCTCCAGGCTGTCGGCGACGGCGAGCGCGACGTACCAGCCGCGGTGCGGGACCCGGTCGTTCTGGAGCACCAGCAGGGTGGGGTCGTCGACGGCGGCGAGGCGGGGCGCGTTCTCATGGGTGAGCACCGCGAGGACACCGGGCAGCGCGAGGGCCTCGGCGGTGTCCACGGCGGCGACCCGGCCGCGGGCCACGGTCGCCGGCACCGGCCAGGCGTAGGCGCAGCCCGGCGGGGTGTGCTCGGCCGCGTAGCGGGCGGTCCCGGTGACCTTCTCGCGGCCCTCCCGGCGGACGAGGGGCGCGCCCACCGGGTACGGGGGTGGACCTTGCGGGAACTGGGAGGTCATGGTGCGAGTCCTTGGGGTGGGGCCGGGGGCGGTTCCTCGGGGCGGATCCGGGGACGGCTTCTCGGGGCGGGGGCGGTCAGGTGGGGCGGGACGGGCCCGGGGTGTGCTGGGCGGCCTCCGCCAGGCCGGTCAGCACCTCGACGGCGAGGTTGCGGGCGAGCGGCACCTTGAAGCCGTTGTCGCGCAGCGGGCGGGCGGCAGCGAGTTCGGCCTCGGCGGCACGGGCGAAGGTGTCCTTCGTGGCGGGCGCGCCGGTGAGCACCTCCTCGGCCGCGCGGGCGCGCCACGGCCGGTGTGCCAGCCCGCCGAACGCCAACGCGGCGCTCACCACGGTGCCGTCCCGGACGTCGAGCACGGCGCCGACCGAGACCAGCGCGAAGGCGAACGAGGCGCGGTCGCGGGCCTTCCGGTAGCGCGAGCGCGCTCCGGCGTCCAGCGGGGGAAGCTGCACGGCCGTGAGCAACTCACCGGGCCGGATCACGGTGTCCTGCTCCGGGTGGTCGTCCGGCAGGCGGTGGAAGTCGGTGGCCGGCACGCTCCGTTCACCGTCCGGGCCGTGCAGGTGGACGGTGGCGTCGAGGGCGGCCAGCGCGACCGCCAGGTCCGAGGGCTGGGTGGCGACGCAGTGCTCGGAGTGGCCCAGCACGGCGAGGTCGCGGTGGACGCCGTCACGGGCCGGGCAGCCGCTCCCCGGGGCGCGCTTGTTGCAGGGCTTGGAGGTGTCCTGGAAGTACAGACAGCGGGTGCGCTGGAGCAGATTGCCGCCGGTGGTGGCGGTGTTGCGGAGCTGTCCGGAGGCGCCGGCCAGCAGCGCCTGGGACAGCACCGGGTAGCGCTCGCGCACCGGAACGGCCGCGGCGAGGTCGCTGTTGCGGACCATGGCGCCGATCCGCAGGCCGCCGTCCGGCAGCTCCTCGATGCGGTCCAGGGGCAGCTGGGTGACATCGATGAGCAGCCGCGGGGTCTCCACGCCCAGCTTCATCAGGTCGACGAGGTTGGTCCCGCCGGCCAGGAACCGGGCGCCCGGCTGCCCGTCGGCGGCCCGTACCGCCTCCTCGACGCTGCCCGCGCGCAGGTATCCGAACGGCTTCACCACGCCACCCCCTCGTCCGTGGGACAGCCGGCCGCGGCCCGGTCGCGGACCTCCGCGTCGGCGTCCGCGACCGCTTCGACGATCCGGGGGTAGGCGCCGCAGCGGCACAGGTTGCCGCTCATCCGCTCGCGGATCTCGTCCGCGGTGAGCTCCACCGGGGCTCCGGCGGGTGTGGCGGGCGGGGTGACGTGGGACGGGAAGCCGTCGGCGGCCTCCGCCAGCACGCCGAGGGCCGAGCAGATCTGGCCGGGGGTGCAGTAGCCGCACTGGAGGGCGTCGCGTTCCAGGAAGGCCTCCTGGAGGGGGTGCAGCCGGTCGTCTTCGGCCAGGCCCTCGACGGTGGTGATCCGTCGCCCCTGCTGCGCCACGGCCAGCAGCAGACAGCTGTTGGCGCGCCGGCCGTCGACGAGCACCGTGCAGGCGCCGCACTGGCCGTGGTCACAGCCCTTCTTGGCGCCGGTGAGGCCGAGGTGCTCGCGGAGCACGTCCAGCACCGTGGTGCGGTGGTCCAGGGTCAGTGCGTACGGGGTGCCGTTGAGGTGCAGCACCAGCTCGGAGTGGTGCTCGGCGGCCGGCGGCGCTCCAGCGACGTCGGCCGGTCGGTCGGTGGGCTCCACTGGCTCCTGCCTTTCCGATGCGGGTCGTGGGCTGTGTATCCCGTTCCCCCACCCCCACCGCGCCGGCCCGTGGGCTGTCTCCCGTTCGCCCCCACTGCGCCGGCTCGTGGCCCGGTACGCCGTTGCGGCCCGGGTCAGCGGGTCTCCAGGCGCAGTTCGACCTCCTTCTCCTGGTCGCCGGCGGCCATGCCGAGGAGACGGACGGCGAAGGCCGGCTCCAGGCCCTTGCACAGTTGGTCGACCGCCCAGTAGCCGCCCTGGAGGCTGACGATGACGGGCGCGGTCAGCCGCCGGGGCTCGGCCTCGGCCTTGAGCTCGCTCACGTCGAAGGTCGAGGTCCACACGGTGGCTCCCGGCCCGGCCATCTCCTCCGGTACGTCGTCGGCGGCCCGGTCGGAGGCGAAGGAGGTGCTCAGCGCGCTGAAGACGGCGTGTGCGTCCTGTGCCGCACAGCTCTCCAGCTCCACGACCACCTCGGCCGATACGTGTTCCGCATGTGACGCCTGATCCGCGCTGTTCACTGTGGGGGCCTTCCTCTGCGGGCCTTCCTCCGGGCCGGTCGTATCCAGGCTCGCCCGACGGCCCGGTGTGTGCGACCCGAGGCTCGAACGAGTGGTTTGAACGGGCGCACCCTTGCGGCGCCACGCCGGATCATTACTCTGAGTAGTCAGAGCGGGCTTTCCGTAATCACCGCTGATCACGGCAGCGCCGAAGGCTCCGATCGCGCCCTCGACCACAGCCCGCTCACCCACCGCAGCACGCCCGCCACCACCCGAGGAGCACCCCTTGAGCAGCGGCACCATCGACCAGCGGACCACCGGCTACTCCCTGCGCCACGCGCTGTGTCTGGCGCGCGCCTCCGAGCTCGCGTACCAGGATGAGAAGACCATCGAGGACACCGCCCGCACCTGGGGATTCGACCGGGTCCGCCACCATCACACGACGTTCCGCCCGCCCTTCCCCCTGGAGGACACCCAGGCGTACACCCTCGGCGGGGAGAACATGATCATCACCGCGTTCCGGGGCACCGAGCCGGCGAACCTGCGCGACTGGCTGTCGGACGCCACCACGCCGCCGCGCCCGGGCCCCGGCGGCACGGGATACGTCCACCACGGCTTCGGCGAGGCGCTGGACAGCGTCTGGCCGCAGGTGCGCGCCGCCCTCGACGGATTCCGCGACAACGGCCAGACGGTGTGGTTCACCGGCCACAGCCTCGGCGGCGCACTGGCGATGCTCGCCGGCGCCCGGCTGCACTTCGAGGAGCCGTTCGTCACGGCCACCGGTGTGTACACCTTCGGCCAGCCGCGTACCTGCGACCGGCAGCTGTCACAGGCGTTCAACACGGCCTACGCCGACCGGATGTACCGCTTCGTCAACAACAACGACATCGTGCCCCAGCTGCCGACGGAGCCCTTCCACCATGTCTCCGCACTGCGCTACATCGACTCCCGGGGCGCCATTCACCCCACCATGCCGGTGATCAGTGGCCTGGTGGACCATGCCAAGGGCTACACCGCCGATGTGCTCGCGCCCGCCTCCGACGGCGTCCGCGACCACTTCATGGGCGCCTACCTCAACGCGCTGGAGAAGAACCAGAACTGACCGGCCGGGTGACGTCGACCGCGGCGAGTTCCGGCCGCGCCCGCTCTCCCCCCAGCCCTGCCTCTCCTCGCCACCGTCCGCGCCTCACCTCCGCGCCTCGCCTCCGCCCCTGCCCCTCCTCCGGCCCTACCTCCTGCGGCTCCGCCTCCCCTCCCGCGCTGCCCCACTCCGGCCCGCCCCTCCTCCCGCCGGACTCTCCTCCAGCCCGCCCGGCCTCTCCTCGCCCACCGCCGGCCGTGGCCGGTTCCAGCCCTGGCCGGTTCCAGCCCTGGCCGGCTGCGGCCGTGCCGGCCCACGGGGACACGCCTCGCTGCGCCGTCCGGACCCACATCGTTGCCAGGGGCATCGACCTGGGCGGATCATCCGATGGGATCCGACGGATCCGAGGGGGACGTCGTACGCGCGTACGACGTCCCCGGACGACCGCACACGGACGATGCGAGGAGACCCACCGTGGGAGCAGCCACCGTCAGCGGCCACTGCGCACCGGGCTTCGCCGGCGTGCGGGAGGCGTTCGAGCGCAACTTCAGCGAGCACGGCGAGGTCGGCGCGGCGGTCGCGGTGACCGTGGACGGCGAGACCGTGGTCGACCTGTGGGGCGGGCACGCGGACGCCGCCCGCACCCGCGCCTGGGAGCGCGACACCCTGGTCAATGTCTACTCGACATCCAAGGGGATGACCGCGCTGTGCGCCCATCTCCTCGTCGACCGCGGCGAGTTGGACCTCGATGCGCCGGTCGCGCGCTACTGGCCGGAGTTCGCCCGGGCCGGCAAGGAGGACATCCCGGTCCGCTGGCTGCTGAGCCACCGCGCCGGCCTGATCGCGCCCCGCGAGCCGCTGCCGGCGGGGTGCGCCTACGACTGGGACGCGGTGTGCGCCACCCTGGCGGCCACTGCACCCTGGTGGGAACCAGGCACCGCGCAGGGCTACCACGCGGTGACCTTCGGCTACCTCGTCGGTGAGGTCGTCCGGCGGATCACCGGGCGGTCCCTGGGGGCGTTCCTGCGCAGCGAGATCACCGGGCCGCTGGGCGCCCGGGTGTTCATCGGCACCCCCGCCGAGGAGCACGCGTCCTGTGCGGACATGGTCGGGCAGCTGGACGAGGCGCGGCTCGCCGAGCAGTTCCCCGGCGCGCCCCGGCCGCCGTTCCGGTCCCTCGCCGACCATCCGCTGGCCGTGGTGATGCTGGCCCTGACGTCCATCCCGACCGGCGACGTCAACAGCGCCGCCTACCGCGCGGCGGAGATCCCGGCGGGCAATGCGCACGCCTCGGCCCACGGCCTGGCGACGGTGTACGGCGCGCTGGCGTGCGGCGGGCTCGTCGGGCCGACCACACTTGCGGCGATGCGGCGGCTGCAGACCCGCCCCGGCGAGCCCGACCTGACCATCGACGCACTGGGCCCGACGGGCGCGGGGCTCCAGTGGAGCCTCGGCTACATGCTCAACCACCGGGGCCAGGCCGGGCCCAACCCGCGGGCCTTCGGACACGGCGGCGCCGGCGGCTCGTACGCCTTCGCCGACCCGGAGAACCGAGTGTCGTACGCGTACGCCATGAACAGGTACGGCGGGGGTACGACCGGCGAGGATCCGCGAAGCAGCAACCTGGTCGCCGCGGTGTACCGGGCACTGCCGGGGACCGGGCGCTGACCGCGGCCCGGGTCCACCAGGGCTGGCGACGGCCGACCACTGCTGGCGGCGGCCGACCGCTGGGGCGACCGGGCCCCGGCCGCCGCCGGGACCGGCCGGGGCCCGGTCGGAAATCCGGCCCCGCGGGCGCCGGGGCACAGCGCCATAATGGAAGGTGCGGCAGGCAACCGGCCCCGGTGCAGCGCGGCGGGTCCGGGGAGAGGGCGTGGTGACCATGGAACGGGACACCGAGACGGTTCACGAGGCGTATGCGTTCGTCTGTCTGCACTGCGGACACGGCTGGGAAGAGGAGTACGAGATCCGGCACACCACGGATCTGTCCGGCCATCGGCGTGCCGACTACTTCGCCCACGGCGTCCGGGTCGCCTCCCCGCTGACCCGCGCCGACTGCCCCTCCTGCAACCTCGGCCCGATCCGGATCCTGCGCCCCGGGCGGGTGAACTCCACCCGGCCGTATCTGGCCTGACCCGGCGGCACGCCTCGCGGGGCGCTCACCAGCCGGTGTAGAGCAGGTGGTTGAGGAGCAGCGCCAGCGCCGTCTGCGCGGCCAGCCAGCGGCGGTGGCGGGCCACCGGCAGCAGCGCGCAGGCCGCCAGCAGCCACCAGGCGAAGGGCAGCCAGATCCGTTCGGTCTCCGCCTTGCTCATGCCGGAGAGGTCGGCGATCAGCAGGGCGGCCAGCGCGGCCAGGACCAGGACGACCAGCCGGCCGACCGGGTCGGTGTGGGGCCCGGCGGAGGGGCGCAACTGCCGCACCGCGGCGGGCGCCGCCAGGGCGGTGTGCCGCAGACCGGCGACGGTGGCCAGGCCGGTGATCAGCACGGTGCAGGCGAGGTTGCCCCAGATCCAGTACGCGTACGGGCGGACCGAGGCGGCGCCCTGGTAGTAGCGCTCGACCAGCAGCCGGTACCCCTCCCACCAGGAGAAGCCGGCGAGGGTGAAGGCCAGCGCGACGGCCGCCGCCCCGGCCACCAGGTAGGGCAGCGGGCGCGCGGTCCGCGCGAGCCACAGCACCGCCGCGGCGATCAGCACGATCAGGGTGAGTCCGTAGGACAGGTAGCAGGTCAGGCCGAGGAGGAGCCCGGCGGCCAGGGCGGCGGCCGCGGGGCTGGGGGTGCGGCGGGTGGCGGCGAGGGCGAGCAGCGCCAGGGCCCAGGCCGCGACGGCGGCGAAGTACCCGTCCGCGGAGGTGCCCACCCAGACCGCGGCCGGGGCCACCACCAGGAACGGCGCGGCCCGGCGGGCCAGGGACTCGTCGGTCAGGGCGCGCAGGGCGATCAGGACCGCGGCCACGGCGGTGGTGCCGGTGGTCAGGCACCAGGCGCCGGCCCAGCCACCGCCGCCCAGGCCGATGCGGTCCAGTCCCACGAAGGTGAGCACCGCGGCCGGCGGGTGCCCCGCGACATGGGCGGGCCAGTGGTCCGGCGCGTTGTTGAGGATGTGGCCGGTGAATCCGCGCAGCGCCGGCCCCAGGTCGTCGAAGCGGCGGATGACGGTCAGGTACTCGTACATGGTGGTGAGGCGGCGGGCGACCCCGGTCTGCCAGCCGTCGATGAGGGCCAGTGACCAGGTCCAGGCCAGCGACGCGGCCCATGCGGCAACGAGCAGCGCGCGCCAGGGCAGCCGGGCGGCGAGGGCCGGCCCGTAGAGGACCACCAGGGCGGCCACCAGAAGCGCGGCGGGGGTCCCGGGCCCCACGTGGGGGAACCACGAGGCGTACAACGGCGGCCAGTTGACGTGCAGGCTGCCGTTGGCGTGCTGGATGACGGTGCCGACGACGGCGGCCAGCACGACGAGCAGGGCACCGGCCGCGGCGGCCAGCAGGTCGGCGCGGTCGGACGCGCGCTGTTCGGGGGTCGCGCGGGGCGCCGCACCGGCGGGGGTTTCGGAGGTCGGTCGCGGAGTCACACCGGCACGCTAGGCCGCCGGGGGCACCGCCGGACGCCGCCGATCCGCTGACGTCAGCGTTTCGTCATGGGTCGTCACCCCTCGGCGGCCCCGGACGCGCCTACCGTTCGCGGCATGGCTGCACACCGCCTCACTCCCCCGACCTCGCCCTCGTTCTGGCGCAGTCCGCTGCGCGGCCCACGGCTGACCGCACTGCTCGGCGCCGTGCTGCTGGCCGGCATCACGCTGCTGTTCGTGACCGGTCTGCTGTCGTACGCCGCGTACAACCCGGACCTGGCCGGCGGCGTCAACGACAAGACCCCCAGCAAGGGACTGCTGGGCTTCTACCTCTTCGACTGGCCGACCGGCCCCTACTGGCTCTACCGGGTCACCCAGGGCCTGCACGTCACCGTCGGCGTCGCGCTGGTGCCGGTGCTGCTGGCGAAGCTGTGGTCGGTGGTCCCGAAGCTGTTCACCCTGCCGCCGGCCCGGTCCCTGGGGCACGCACTGGAGCGGCTGTCCTTGCTGCTGCTGGTGGGCGGGGCGCTCTTCGAGTTCGTCACCGGCCTGCTCAACATCCAGCTGGAGTACGTCTTCCCCGGTTCGTTCTATCCGCTGCACTTCTACGGCGCGTGGGTGTTCATCGGCGCGTTCGCCGCCCATGTGGCGCTCCGGATGCCGCGGACCGTACGGGCGCTGCGGGAGCGGACCGACCCCACGGCGGACGCGGACGACACCGGGCTGGTCGCCGTCCGCCCGGCCCCGCCGACGGTGACCCGGCGCGGCGCGCTGGGCCTGGTCGGCGCCGGGTCGCTGGTGCTGCTGGTGACGACCGCCGGCCAGAGCATCGGCGGCCGGTGGCGTCGTACGGCGCTGCTGGCGCCGCACGGGGGCCGCGATCCGGGCAGCGGCCCGAACGGCTTCCAGATCAACAAGTCGGCCGCGGTGCTCGGGGTCAGGGCCCAGGACACCGGCGAGGACTGGCGGCTGACGGTCGAGGGCGGCGGGCGGCGGGCGGTGCTCGGGCGGGCCGAGCTGCTGGCGCTGCCGCAGCACACCGCGGCGCTGCCGATCGCCTGTGTGGAGGGCTGGTCGACCGACGACCAGCGGTGGAGCGGGGTACCGCTGCGGGACCTCGCGGCGCTGGTGGGGCTCGGCGACCGGCCGCCCGGTGTGCTGGTGGAGTCGCTGCAGTTGCACGGCGCGTTCCGCCGGGCCGCGCTGCGCGACAACCAGGTGCGCGATCCCCGGTCGCTGTTGGCACTGCGGGTGGGCGGCGCCGAGCTCTCCCTCGACCACGGCTATCCGGCGCGGATCATCGTCCCGGGGGCGCCCGGGGTGCTCAACACCAAGTGGGTGTCGCGGTTGACGTTCGGGGAGTGGTGACGGTGCGCAAGCGGTGGTGTGCAGGAGCCCGGCGCATGCGGCAGGGGTGGCGTGCAGGAGCCCGGCGAGTGCGGCAGGGGTGGAGTGAAGGAGCCCGGCGAGTGCGGCAGGGGTGGGGTGAAGGAGTGGGGCGGGTACGGCAGTTGGCGGTCCGTCAGCACTGGTACGGCGAGGGTCCGCTGCATCTGGTGCTGATGCTCGCCTCGTTCGCGCTGGCCGGGTACGCCGGGGTGCGGCTGCTGGCCGGCGGTCAGTGGCCGCTGGTCGTGGTCTGGTTCGTCGGAGCGGCGCTGCTGCACGATCTGGTGCTGCTGCCGCTGTACGCCCTCGCCGACCGGGCGCTGGCCCGGTACACCGCGGGCAGCGCCCGGCAACGGGCCTGGACCGGGTACGTCCGGGTCCCGGCCGCGCTGTCCGGGCTGCTGCTGTTGGTGTGGTTCCCGCTGATCGCGGGCTCGACCGGGGGCGACTCGGCGGCACACTACGAGGCGGTGACCGGGCTGCCCGCCGGGGTGTTCCTGCCCCGCTGGCTGCTGGTCACCGCGGCGTTGTTCGCGGCGTCCGCCCTGTGGCTGCTGCTGCGTACGCTCCGACCGCGCGGCGGGCGGGGAGCGCGGGACGCTGCCGCAGGGCGACGAAGCACCGCTCGTCGGCGCCCGGGGGCCGGTCCGTCGGGCCGGTGACGGTCCACCGCTCGGCGGGCGTCCAGCCGGTGGCGGCGGCGTGCTCCAGCAGGGCCCGGGTGCCGACCCGGGCCCAGGGGAAGGGCTCGCCCGCCGCGCAGTGGCCGCCGTGCGGGGCACGGTACCCGCCGTCGACCTGGACCTGGACCCGCTCATCGATGTCCACCGGGACCGTCTCCACCAGGAGCAGACCGCCTCGGTCGACCAGTTGGGCCGCCCGGGCGAGCAGGGCGCGCGGGTCGCCGCCGATCCCGATGTTCCCGTCGAGGAGCAGCGCGGTGCCCCACCTCCCCTCGTCCGGGAGGGGGTCGAAGACCGAGCGATGCAGCGCGGCGCCCCCGCTCGCGAGGGTACGGGCCACCGCTGCCGGGCTGAGGTCGATGCCGAGGGCCCGCCGGCCCTGTGCGGTCAGCGCCGCGACCAGCCGTCCGGGGCCGCAGCCGATGTCGAGGACGGTGCCCTCGCAGCGGCGCAGCGCGGAGCGGTCGGCCGCGTCCGGCCCGGCGCACCAGCGCTCCACCTCCAGCGGCAGCAGCCAGCCGTCGCTGCGGCGCAGGAAGAGCGGGCCGCGGCCGCTGCGGAGGGCATCGGCGTAGGGGTCGGCGCCCCAGGAGGCACGGGTCGTGGGCGATACGGCGGAGGTCATCGGCGGGCGCCCTGACGCAGCCGGGCGAGGGTGGCGGCGAACCGGCCGCCGGGCACGGTGGCCGCGACCCGCTCGGCGTCGGCGGCGGTGTCGACGTCGCACAGCGGCGGCAGTTCGCGCACCCGCAGGCCGGCGGCGGTCAGCCGGTCGTGCTGGGCGGCGCCGGTGCGCGAGGTGGACATCGGGACGCCGCGCAGCAGCCGGGGGTCGGGCGTGGCCAGGCCGAGCGCCCAGAACCCGCCGTCCTCGGCCCGGCCGAGCCAGGCGTCGCAGTCGTCCCAGGCGCCGGGGGCCAGGGCGGGGGCCAGGAGCCGCGCGGTGACCTGGGGGGTGTCCATGCCGATGAGCAGCGTCGGTCCGGTGCTGCCGGCGAAGGCGGCGGCCAGCCGCTCGTCGAGGCCACCGGGGCACTGCGGCCGGACGTCGAAGCCGGCCGGCAGCCAGCCCCCCGGCCGGCCGTCGAGGACCACCACCCGCCGCCGGGCGGGCATGGCGCGGACGGCCTGGAGGGTGTCGTACAGCGCGGCCTCGGCCAGCTCGGCGGCCTCGGCGGGGGTGTAGGGCGGGGTGAGCCGGGTCTTGACCCGGCCGGGCAGCGGTTCCTTGGCGATGACCAGGACCGTCGTCGGACCGGCAGCCGGCCGCTGGGCGCGTGCTTCGGGCTCGGTCATCGGGGTGTCGGCTCCTGCGTTCGGGGGGCGATCGGCGGCTGGTTGAGGACGGTGCGCATGTCCCGGACCGCCTGCCAGGTGCCGCGCCAGGTCCCGGTGACCTTGGAGCGGCCGGTGCGCGGCCGGTAGGGCACCTCGCGCTCCTCGATGCGCCAGCCGGCGTCGGCGGCCCGGACGACCATCTGTAGGGGGTAGCCGCTGCGGCGGTCGGTGAGGCCGAGTTCGAGGAGCGCGGTGCGCCGGGCGGCGCGCAGCGGGCCGAGGTCGTGCAGCCGCAGTCCGGTGCGCCGGCGCAGCATCCGGGCCAGCGCGAGGTTGCCGGCCCGGGCGTGCGGCGGCCAGGCGCCGCGCCCTTCGGGACGGCGGCGGCCCAGCACCAGGTCGGACGCGCCGTCACGGACCGCGCGGACGAACGGGGTGAGCAGCGCCGGGTCGAGTGAGGCGTCGCAGTCGCAGAAGCAGACGATGTCGGCGTCGGCGGCCAGCAGTCCGGCGTGACAGGCGGCGCCGAAACCGCGGCGCGACTCGTGCACGACGGTGGCGCCGAGGCCACGGGCGATCTCGGCGGAGCCGTCGGTGGAGCCGTTGTCCACGACGATCGCCCGCCAGTCGCGCGGGATCCGCGCCAGTACCCAGGGCAGCGCGGCGGCCTCGTTCAGACAGGGCAGGACGACGTCCACCGGGGCGGGAGGGACGGCTGCGGGGCGGGCAACGGCCGGGCGGGCGACGGCGGTCGCCCGCCCCACAGCACCGGCCGGGGCAGCAGGACCGGTCAGAGCAGCCGGGCCGACCTGGGCAGCCGGGGCGGTCGGGCCGTTCGGGTCGGCCGTCGGGCGCATCTCCTCGCGCGCGAACTCCGTCATTCCCGCGGTGAATCCGATCTCCGCCCGCCAGCCGAGGTCCTCGGCGATCCGCTGCGAGGACGCGGTGATGTGCCGTACGTCGCCCAGCCGGTACTCCCCCGTCACCACCGGCGCCGGCCCGCCGTACGCCGCCGCCAGGGCGCGGGCCATCTCGCCGACCGTGTGCGGCCGCCCGCTGCCGGTGTTGTACGCGGTCAGGGTGCCCGCCGCCCGGTCCGGCAGGGCCTCCAGGGCCACCGCGTTGGCCGCCGCGACATCGCGGACATGGACGAAGTCCCGCCGCTGACCGCCGTCTTCGTAGACGGTCGGCGGCTCGCCTCGGGCCAGCGCCGAGCGGAAGAGGGCGGCGACCCCCGCGTAGGGGGTGTCGCGCGGCATCCCGGGGCCGTAGACGTTGTGGTAGCGCAGGGCGACGGCCCGGCCGCCGGTCGCCCGCGCCCAGGAGGCGGCCAGGTGCTCCTGGGCGAGCTTGGTGGTGGCGTACACGTTGCGGGGGTCGGTGGGGGCGTCCTCGCCGACCAGGCCCGGGCGCAACGGAGCGGCGCAGTGCGGGCAGGGCGGCTCGAACCGCCCGGCGTCCAGGTCGGCGGCGGCCCGCGGTCCGGGGCGCACGACCCCGTGCCGGGGGCAGGTGTAGCGCCCCTCGCCGTAGACCACCATCGAGCCGGCGAGCACCAGGTCGTGGACTCCGGCCTCGGCCATCGCGGCCAACAGGACGGCGGTGCCCAGGTCGTTGCAGCCGACGTAGTCGGGCGCGTCCGCGAAGTCCTTGCCGAGGCCGACCATCGCCGCCTGGTGGCAGACCGCGTGGACACCGGTGAGGGCTTCGGCAACGGCCGCCCGGTCCCGTACGTCGGCGACGATCCGGCGCTCCCCCGGGCGGTCCGGCGGCGGTTCCCGATGGGCCGAGGGCAACAGGGCGTCGAGGACGACGGGCTCGTGCCCGCGGGCGGCGAGCGCCGCGACGACCTGCGATCCGATGAATCCGGCACCGCCGGTGACCAATACGCGCATGCCGGTCACGCTAAGCGCGATCCGGCCTTCCGGCGCGCGGTGCGGCCGTCGCGTCATGGCTCCGTAAGGTCCGGCGGTTTCGATGACCGATTGATCACCATGGCCACAGCAATTCGGTAACAGGGCCATTCGAGGTATTTCGATGCGGCATACCCTGCCTATGCTCAGCTCGGGGGCCGGGGCCGGTTTCCGGACACTCCGACGGCCGGCCGCTCCCCTTGCCCGATCACCCAGGACACCCTCGGAGAACGCCTTGGCCGTGGAGAACGGGGAGCGACGCACCGGCTCCCGAGTGCTGTCCGTGCTCCCCTACGCGGTCATGGGCGTCGTCAGCGCCGTCGACCTGGTCGCGGGTCCGGAGGTCGGCTTCCTGCCCCTGGTGTCGCTGGGGCCCGCGTTCGCCGGGCTGGTGGGCGGCTGGCGGCGGACCCTGCTGGTCGGGCTGGCCGCCTTCGTCCTCTGCCTCGGCCTGGGCGTGCACAGCGGCCTCTTCGAGAGCCGGCGCGGGCTGACCGCGCTGCTGTCGGTGGCCGGGGTGACCGCGGCCGGGCTGGTCGCCGCGGTGATGCGGCAGCGTCGGGAGGCGGAGCTGGCCAGCGTCCGCTCGATCGCCGAGGTCGCCCAGCGCGTACTGCTGCGGCCGGTGCCGCGCAGCGCCGGCCCGCTGCGGATCGCGGTCTCCTACACCTCGGCGGTGGCCGAGGCCCGGATAGGCGGCGATCTGTACGAGGTGGTGACCTCGCCGGCCGGTGTGCGGATCATCGTCGGCGACGTCCAGGGCAAGGGCCTGGAGGCCGTGGAGAGCGCGGCGGTGGTGCTGGGCGCGTTCCGGGAGGCCGCGCACGACGAGCCGGACCTGCCGGCCGTCGGGCAGCGCGTCGAACGGGCCCTGAACCGCCACCTGTCCGGCGAGCGCTTCGTCACCGCGGTGCTCGCCGAGATCGGCGACGGCCCGGACGCGACGCTGCTCAACTACGGCCATCCGTCGCCGCTGGTCGTCCGCCCCGGTGGCACGGTCGCCTTCGCCGCGCCGCCCGACCGGGCGCTGCCGCTCGGCCTCACCGCCCACGGCTCCGGTGACCCGCTCCCCTACCGGGTGCCGTTCACCCCCGGCGATCAGCTCCTCTTCTACACCGACGGGGTCTCCGAGGCCCGCGATGCGGCGGGCCGGTTCTACCCCCTCGACGACCGCGCGGCCCATCTGAAGGACCCCGACCCGGAGACCGCGCTGCGGGCGGTCCGTGAGGACCTGGTCGAGCACGCCGAGGGGCCGCTGCACGACGACGCCGCGATGCTGCTGGTCCGCTACCGGGCGGACCGCTGAGGGCGCGTCACTCCGGGGACGGGCCGGCGTGGTTCCCGGCCGGCGGCGCCGCTCAGTCCGCGCGCGTCCCGGTACCGCGCCCGCCGTCGTCGCCACCGTCGTCGCCACCGCGTCCCTGACCGCCGTTGCCGTGGACATCGCCGTCGTCGCCACGGCCGTCGTTGCCGTCGTCGCCGTCACCGGCACCGCGGGCGTCGCCGCTACCGCGCCCGTCGTCCTCGCCACCGGCGCCGCCGTCCGCGCGCTTCGCCGCCGCCCGGCGGGCGATCTCCTCGCGTGCCGCGGCCGTGGCGACCGACGGCCACACCCGGTCCAGCGAGGCGTTCATCGCCGCGCCGACCAGCACCGCGAAGGCGGACACCCCGATCCACAGCAGGACCGCGACCGGCGCAGCCAACGAGCCGTAGATCGTGGGCCCCTCGACCGTCGAGACCAGGTAGAGCCGCAGCAGGAAGCTGCCCAGCACCCAGATGCCCAGCGCGACCACCGCACCGGGGATGTCCTCCGGCCAGGGCGACCGGACCGGCACGGACAGGTGGTAGAGCGTGGTGAGGAAGGCGACCGACACCAGCAGCACGACCGGCCAGTACAGCGCCCGGATGATGTGCTCGCTGGCCGGCAGCCAGCCCACGACGGTGTCCGGGCCGACCACCATCAGCGGCAGGACGACGGCACCGACCACCAGCCCGCCGAGGTAGAGCGCGAACGCCAGCAGCCGGGTCTTGACGATGCCGCGCCGCCCGTCGAGCCCGTACATGATGGTGATGGTGTCGACGAAGACGTTCAGCGCGCGGGAGCCGGACCACAGGGCGATGGCGAAGCCGATGGAGATGACATCGGGCCGGCGGGCGGTGAAGACGTCGTTCAGCAGCGGGCGGGCGATCTCGTTCACGCCCCGGCCGGAGAGCACGGTGCCGGCGGCGCTGAGGATGTGCCGGCGGACGCTGTCGATGGTGTCGTGCCCGATCCACTCCTGCGTGTAGCCCAGCACACCGACGAGTCCGAGGATCAGCGGCGGTAGCGACAGCAGGCACCAGAACGCCGCCTCGGCGGCCAGCCCGGTGACCCGGTAGGTCATGCAGGAGTGGACGATGTCCTTGAGCAGCAGCCAGGACAGCCGGCGCTTGGAGACGTTGCGGTACAGCACACGGGCCCTGGTCAGACGGCCCGCCCGCTCGGTTGGTTCGTTTGCCGGCTGCACCTCCTTACCGTATCTGCCATGGCAGCCACCACCCACACGGTCACCAACCAGCCCCCGCCGCTGGTCGGCTACGACGTCTTCACCAGCGACCGGGCCCTCACCGAGGGCGTCACCCGGTATGTCGCCGACACCCACCTGGACGCGGTACGCGCGGAGCTGGTGCGCCTGGGACTGGCGGCCGGCTCGGCGCACGCCCAGCGCTGGGGCGAACAGGCCAACGCCCACCCGCCGGTCCTGCGCACCCACGACCGCTTCGGCCACCGCATCGACGAGGTGGAGTTCCACCCGGCCTGGCACCGGCTGCTGGGCCACGCCGTCACGGCGGGCCTGACCGGCGCCTGGTCGCGGCCGGACGGCCACGTCCGCCGCACCGCCGGCTTCCTGGTGTGGACCCAGGCCGAGGCGGGGCACGGCTGCCCGCTGTCGATGACCCACGCGGCGGTGCCCGCCCTGCGCCACGAGCCGGAGCTGGCCGCCGAGTGGGAGCCGCGGCTGACCTCACGGGTGTACGAGCACGAGCTGCGGCCGGTCTCCGGCAAGGCCGGTGCGCTGGTGGGCATGGCCATGACCGAGAAGCAGGGCGGCAGCGACGTACGGGCCAACACCACCCGCGCCGAACCGCTGTCCGCACCCGGCGAGTACGCGCTGACCGGGCACAAGTGGTTCTGCTCCGCCCCGATGTCGGACGCCTTCCTGGTGCTGGCCCAGGCGCCCGGAGGGCTCACCTGCTTCCTGCTGCCGCGGGTACTGCCGGACGGCACCCACAACGCCTTCCGTATCCAGCGGCTCAAGGACAAGCTCGGCAACCGCTCCAACGCCTCGGCGGAGGTCGAGTTCGACGGGCGGACCTGGGCCCGCCGGGTCGGCGAGGAGGGGCGGGGCATCGCCACGATCATCGACATGGTGGCGGCGACCCGGCTGGACTGTGTGACCGCCTCGGCCGCGGTGATGAGGCAGGCGGTGGCGCAGGCGGTGCACCACGCCGCGTACCGACAGGCGTTCGGCCGGCGGCTGATCGACCAGCCGCTGATGCGCAATGTGCTGGCCGATCTGGCACTGGAGTCGGAGGCGGCGACCACCCTCGCGCTGCGGCTGGCCGCGGCGTACGACGGCGACACCGCACAGGACCGGCACTTCCTGCGGCTGGCGGTCCCGGCGGCGAAGTACTGGGTGACCAAACGGTGCACACCGCTGGTGGCCGAGGCGCTGGAGTGCCTGGGCGGCAACGGCTACGTCGAGGAGTCGGGGATGCCGCGGCTGCTGCGGGAGGCACCGCTCAACTCGATCTGGGAGGGCGCCGGCAACATCCAGGCGCTGGATGTGCTGCGGGCCCTGCGGCGCGAACCCGAGGCGCTCAACGCCCTGCTGACCGAGATCGGGACGGCGCGCGGCGCCGACCACCGCCTGGACCGGGCGATCAAGGGGATGCTCACCGAACTGGCCGACCTGGAGGGCATCGAGGGCCGGGCCCGGCGCCTGGTGGAACGGATGGCGCTGGTGCTCCAGGGCTCGCTGCTGGTGCGGTACGCACCGCCCGAGGTCGCGGACGCGTTCTGCGCCTCCCGGCTGGGCGGCGACGCGGGTGCGGCCTTCGGGACGCTGCCGTCGACCCTGGACCTCGCGGCGGTGGTGGACCGGGCCCGTCCGCTGTCCGGGCACTGACCGGCCACCGGCCCCGCCGCGGTACGCGTTCCGTGGGCGCGGCGGCGGTCCCCCGCCGCCTCCGAGCCGTTGCCGCAGGGAGGGGCGGGGGCAGGGGGTTACCGCCGCCGCGCCGGTCGGGGAGCGGTGCCGCGCCGACACGGCACCGCTCCCGGTCTGAGGGGCCGGGCCCCGTGCGGGCGCTAGGCGGTGTCCGGCGGCTGCCCCGCGGTGCGCCCGCGCAGCGCCGCGTCCACGGCCATGATGATCTCGCCGTCGGGTGCGTCCGGCGGGAAGCCGGCCAGCACGCCGCGCGCCTCGTAGTACCGCAGCACCCGGCAGGCCTCGTCCGCGCCGGTCCAGTCGGCCCCGCACAGCACCACCACGAGGTCGGCGAGGGCCAGCGCGGGCAGCAGGCCGCCCGTCGCAACACCTCGGTCGAGCAGCCGCGGGGGACTGTCGATGACATAGCCGTCGGCGGGCGGCGGCTGACGCCCGATCAGCACGTCGACCGCGGGGAGCCGGGGGACCCCGTAGTGGCCGGCCAGCCGGGCGGCGCGCGCACTGCGCACCCCCTCGCCCACACCGATCACCACGATGCGCGGAGCAGCGGCCGCCATGGTGCACCCCTCCCCCGCACTGTGCCCGTTCGCACGCGGCGGCCGATGGCGTCCCGGCGACAACCGGCGGGTTCTCCGACGGGTGACCGGCGAACTCGCGGTGGCGAGAGGCCATCGGCCGCTCGCATCAGCGTCCCCGCTGCACACCATGGGCCACAACGGTTGCAGCGCGTTGCAGTGCGTCGCGACCGATCGGGACAATGACGCCTCCAGGACGGCCCGATGGCGGCACCATGGGCACCGGCCGGCGGACCCAACGGAGTACAGCGTGAGCGACAGACCGATCGACAGCGCCATCTGGTCGGCCCGGGACACCCGCGCGACCGCCCGCCGGCTCGCCACCGTCCACGAGGCCGCGCTCACCGGCGAGCCACCGCCGCACACCGCCCCGGACGCCCCCCGCGCGGTCATCGGTGAGTCCTGGCGGCGGGTGCTGACGTCCGGTCTGGACCCGGACGGCGAGCACACCCAACATCCGCTGTCCGTCGCCGAGTTGGAGCACCGTCGGCAGCGGTCGCAGCTGGCTGCGGTGCTGCCGGTACTCAACGAGGGGCTGCTGGCGACCGCCGACGCGGCCCAGCAGATCATGGTCGTCACCGATGCCGAGGGCCGGGTGCTGTGGCGGGAGGGCAGCGCTCCGGTCCGGCGGATGGCCGACCGGCTCGGCTTCGACAAGGGCGCCGACTGGACGGAGGGCGCCGTCGGCACCAACGCCATCGGCACCGCGCTGGTGGCCCGCCGCCCGGTACTGGTGCACTCCGCCGAGCACTTCGTCCGCAGCCACCACCAGTGGACCTGCGCCGCGGCACCGCTGCACGACCCTCGGGACGGCCGGCTGCTGGGCACCGTGGACATCAGTGGCCCGGCCCCCACCTTCCACCCCACCACCCTCGCCCTGGTGTCCGCGGTCGCCCGGCTCGCCGAGGGGGAGCTGCGCGGCCGCCACCACCGTTCCCTGGAGCGGCTGCGGTCCAGCGCGGCGCCGATGCTGGCGCGGCTCGGTGGGCGGGCCCTGGCCGTCGACCCGAACGGCTGGGTGGCGGGCGTGACGGGGCTGACGCCGCCGGACCGGGTGGCGCTGCCCAAGGCGCCCGAGGCCGGGCCGCTGTGGCTGCCGCGCTACGGCAGGTGCGCCCTGGAGCCACTGCCCGGCGGCTGGCTGGTCCGGGTCGGGGGGCCGGAGCCGGAGGCCGGACCGAACCGGGTGCTCCTGGACGTCAGCGGGCGGGACGGCTCGACGGTCACGGTCAGCGGCCCGGCCGGCAGCTGGTCGCACGAGCTGACCCCGCGCCATGCCGAGCTGCTGTTCGTCCTCGCCGCGCATCCGCAGGGGCGGAGCGCCGCCGAGCTGGCCGAGGACCTGTTCGGCGACGGCAGCCGTACGGTCACGGTGCGGGCCGAACTCTCCCGGCTGCGCCGGCACCTCGGGAGCGTACTGGCGCACCGGCCCTACCGCTTCGCCGACGGGGTGGAGGTGGAGCTCCGGCTGCCGCCGGTGTCCGGCCACCTGCTGCCGCAGTCGCTGGCCCCGGCGGTGGCGGCGGCGCGCCAGGGGTGAGCGGGGCGGGCGGCTCCGGTAGGCGGCTCCGGTGGGCGACGGCTTGCCCGGGTTCGGGCCACCATCGCAGGGGCCCCGCGCTGCTGTCCCAGTAGGCGGGACGGTGTTCCGTGATGTGGGTGCGGCGCCCGTCACCCGTTCGACGCCGTCCCGTCGCTGCCGCCCCGGCCCGGGCCTAGCGTGCCGACCGGGACCGTGCCCCTGGGGCGCGGCCCCTCTGGAGGTGAGCGATGAGTCCGACCGGCCCGCCGGAAGCACCGGAGGCCGCGGAGGCGCCGGAGGCGGCCCCGTCGGCACCGGCTGCCGCCCGCCGGCCCCGGTGGGGCGTGCTGGCCCTGGTCGGGCTCGCCGGGTTCGGCATGCTGCGGCACGGACTGTCCGGCGCCGCGGACGGCCCGCCACAGCCCGGCGCCGCCACCGCCCTGTTCCCCGGTGACGCCCCGCCCGACGGCCCGGCTCCGCCGCCGCTGCCCCGTTCCGCCCCCGCCCTGGTGGCGATCCCCTCCCTCGCGGTGGCCGCCCCGGTGGTGCCGCTCGGCCTGGACCGGGACGGCTGGATCGAGCCCCCGCCGTCGGGGGACCCGAACCTGGCGGGTTGGTACCGGGGCGCACCGTCCCCGGGCGAGCGCGGCACCGCGGTCCTGGTCGGGCACGTCGACAACCTCAGCGGCCCCGCGGTCTTCTACGCGCTGGGCGCCCTGGAGAAGGGCCGGACGATCCGGGTCACCCGGGAGGACGGGCGGACCGCGGTCTTCGAGGTCTACGGCGTCCGGGTCTTCGACAAGCGGCACTTCCCCGCCCGCACGATCTACGCCGACACCGGACGCCCCGAGCTGCGCGTGCTGACCTGCGGCGGCAGCTACGCCGCGGGGTCGGGCTACACGGGCAATGTGGTGGTCTTCGCGAGGATGACGGGCGGGCCGGAGGCGGCGGGCTGAGCGCCGTAGCGCCGCGCCGCACACCGCCCCGCTGCCCCTGTCCACGGACCGCCGCCCGCTCACGACGGGCGGTGTGATGTGCTGGCCCCATGAGCATCCCGGTCACCACCTGGTACCTCCAGCAGACCTCGCCCGCCGACCTGTCCCCCGCGCAGGAACCGCCGGCCACACAGGACGTCCGGATCGTCCGGTCTGGGATGCCTTCGCCGGAGTTCAGCCGCTTCCTCTACACCTCGGTCGGCGGGGACATCGCCTGGACCGACCGACTGGACTGGCCGTACGCCCGGTGGGCGGAGCACCTGGGGCGGCCCGGCGTGGAGACCTGGGTGGCCTATGAGCGCGGCACGCCTGCCGGGTTCGTCGAGCTGAACCCGGCCGCGGACGGCTCCGTGGAGATCGTCTACTTCGGGCTGCTGCCGGACTTCCGCGGGCGCCGGATCGGCGGGCACCTGCTGTCGTACGGGACCGAGCGGGCCTGGGACCTGGCCGAACGTCATCCGGGGCAGCCGCCGACGAAGCGGGTCTGGCTGCACACCTGCGACCTGGACGGCCCGCACGCCCTGGACAACTACCGGCGGCGCGGCTTCCAGCTCTACGACACCACCGTGACCGAGGAGCCCGAGGCGCCCGCTCCCGGACCGTGGCCGGGGGCGGGTCCGGTCACCGCCGTGACCTCCGGTACGCCCGGCACCCCCACCGGGGAGTGACCGAGACCACATTGTCTCGCCATGCGGGACATTGGTGTCCGCATTCTGGATGACGGTGGACTGCCCGGAGAGCGGCGTGCCAGGCTTCCGTCATGTCTCGAGCTGGAATTGCCTTGGTGAGTCGGCGGCACGTCGACCTCGGCCGCATGTCCAGTGCCATTTGTCGGGCGGGCTGAGGCCGTACCTCTCCGGGGCCACCCGTCCCGGACAGCGCCCAGCACCACCGCACGCCCCGCCGTCCCCATCGTCGCGGACGCGCCAGGACCCCACGACCCGCAGTTTTTGACCGACGCGTTGCCACGCGCCGCCCTTCGGCGTGCCTGCGCAGGTCACCGTGGGTATCCGGCGCCGGTCCCGACTCCCTTGAGCCCGCCCAGAAGGACGTATTTCCATGGCCGCCACCCCGGAACTCCCCCAGCCTTCGACCGGGGGTGCCCCCACCGCAGCAGCAGCCGCCACCCGCCGCAAGGCCGGACGCCACCGCGGCGAGGGCCAGTGGGCCGTTGGCCACTTCACCCCGCTCAACGGCAATGAGCAGTTCAAGAAGGACGACGACGGTCTCAATGTGCGGACACGCATTGAGACGATCTACTCCAAGGCCGGCTTCGACTCCATCGACCCCAACGACCTGCGCGGGCGGATGCGTTGGTGGGGCCTGTACACCCAGCGCAAGCCCGGGATCGACGGCGGCAAGACCGCGATCCTGGAGCCGGAGGAGCTGGACGACAAGCACTTCATGCTGCGGGTGCGCATCGACGGCGGCCGACTGACCGTCGCCCAACTGCGCGCCATCGGCGAGGTCTCCGAGCAGTACGCCCGCGGCACCGCGGACATCACCGACCGGCAGAACATCCAGCTGCACTGGATCCGGATCGAGGACGTCCCTGCCATCTGGGAGAAGCTGGAGTCCGTCGGGCTGTCCACGACCGAGGCGTGCGGCGACTGCCCGCGCGTGATCATCGGCTCACCGGTCGCCGGGATCGCCGCCGACGAGATCATCGACGGCACGCCGGCGGTGGACGAGATCCACCAGCGCTACATCGGCAGCAAGGAGTTCTCCAACCTGCCGCGGAAGTTCAAGACCGCGATTTCGGGATCCCCGGTCCAGGATGTGGTCCACGAGATCAACGACGTGGCCTTCGTCGGGGTGGTCCACCCCGAGCACGGCCCCGGCTTCGACCTCTGGGTCGGCGGCGGGCTGTCCACCAACCCCAAGCTCGCCCAGCGCCTGGGCACCTGGGTCCCGCTCGACGAGGTCGCGGACGTCTGGGCCGGGGTCGTCGGGATCTTCCGCGACTACGGCTACCGCCGGCTGCGCACCCGCGCCCGGCTGAAGTTCCTGATGGCCGACTGGGGCCCGGAGAAGTTCCGCCAGGTGCTGGAGGACGAGTACCTCAAGCGCAAGCTGGTCGACGGCCCCGCGCCCGAGCAGCCGGCGTCCACCTGGCGCGACCACATCGGCGTGCACCAGCAGCAGGACGGCCGCTTCTACGTCGGCTTCGCCCCGCGCGTCGGCCGGGTCGACGGCGCCACCCTCACCAAGATCGCCGAACTGACCGCCGAGCACGGCTCCGACCGGCTGCGCACCACCGTCGAGCAGAAGATGATCGTCCTCGATGTGGCGCCGGACCGGGTCGACTCCCTGGTGGCCGGGCTGGAGGCGCTGGACTTCCAGGTCAAGCCGTCGCCGTTCCGGCGCGGCACGATGGCCTGCACCGGCATCGAGTTCTGCAAGCTCGCCATCGTCGAGACCAAGGGCCGCGGGGCGTCCCTGATCGACGAACTGGAGCGGCGGATGCCGGACTTCACCGAGCCGATCACCATCAACCTCAACGGCTGCCCGAACGCCTGCGCCCGTATCCAGGTCGCGGACATCGGACTCAAGGGGCAGCTGGTCCTGGACGGGCAGGGCAACCAGGTCGAGGGCTACCAGGTGCACCTGGGCGGGGCGCTCGGCCTGGACCCCGGCTTCGGCCGCAAGGTCCGCGGACTGAAGGTCACCGCCGACGAACTCCCCGACTACATCGAGCGGGTGCTGCGCAACTTCCAGGCGCAGCGCCACCAGACCGAGCGGTTCGCCAGCTGGGCGGCCCGGGCGGAAGAGGGTGCGCTGAAATGAGCGAGCCCCGGCGCGCGGCGCGGGCTGGACTGAGGAGCCGCGCAGTGACGGACGAACGAGCCGTGTCGAGGGAAGCCGACGCATCCGAGCGAGCCGAGGCCGAGCGGGGGACATCGTGAGCGAACGTGCCGCGCCGTTCTTCTGCCCGTACTGCGGGGACGAGGACCTGCGGCCCTCCGAGGAGGGTCACGTCCGCGGCGAGGGCGCAGCCTGGGAGTGCCGGTCCTGCAGCCGCGCCTTCCGGCTGAAGTTCCTGGGCCTGCTGGCCCCGGGAGCCGCCGGCGCCCCCGCTTCCCCGCCCGCTTCCGACGGAGGTGCCCCGTGACCACCGCCACCGACCTCCAGCGGCTCGCCGAGCAGGCGGGCCGCGACCTGGAGGACGCGCCCGCCCTGGAGATCCTCACCTGGGCCGCGCAGACCTTCGGACCGCGCTTCTGCGTCACCTCCTCGATGGAGGACGCGGTCGTCGCGCACCTGGCCTCGCGGGCCTTCCCCGGGGTGGACGTGGTCTTCCTGGACACCGGCTACCACTTCCCCGAGACCCTCGGGACCCGGGACGCGGTGGCCGCGGTGCTGGACGTCAACGTCATCACCCTGACGCCACGTCAGACGGTGGCCGAGCAGGACGCCGAGTACGGCCCCCGGCTGCACGACCGCGACCCCGACCGGTGCTGCGCCCTGCGCAAGGTCGCGCCGCTCGAAGAGGGCCTGGCCGGGTACGACGCCTGGGCGACCGGGCTGCGCCGGGACGAGTCGCCGACCCGGGCGAACACCCCGGTCGTCGGCTGGGACGCCAGGCGGCAGAAGGTGAAGGTCTCCCCCATCGCCCGCTGGACCCAGGCCGATGTGGACGCCTACGTCACCGAGCACGGCGTGCTGACCAACCCGCTGCTGATGGACGGCTACGCCTCCGTCGGCTGTGCGCCCTGCACCCGCCGGGTGCTCCAGGGCGAGGACGCCAGGGCCGGCCGCTGGGCCGGGAGCAACAAGACCGAGTGCGGGCTGCACGGATGACAGAGCATCAGGAGATATCCATGACGGGCGCCACGATCTGGCTGACCGGTCTGCCGAGCGCGGGCAAGACGACCCTCGCCCACGAGCTGGCCGGGACGCTGCGCGGCGAGGGCCACCGGGTCGAGGTGCTCGACGGCGACGAGATCCGGGAGTTCCTCTCCGCGGGCCTCGGCTTCACCCGCGAGGACCGGCACACCAACGTCCAGCGCATCGGCTTCGTCGCCGAGTTGCTGGCCAGCAACGGCGTCAAGGCGCTGGTCCCGGTGATCGCGCCGTACGCGGACAGCCGCGAGGCGGTGCGCAAGCGGCACCAGACGGAGGGCACCCCGTACCTGGAGGTGCATGTGGCCACCCCGGTCGAGGTGTGCTCCGAGCGGGATGTGAAGGGGCTGTACGCCAAGCAGGCGGCCGGTGAGATCTCCGGCCTGACCGGGGTGGACGACCCGTACGAGGCGCCCGAGACGCCCGATCTGCGGATCGCGTCGCACACCCAGACCGTGCAGGAGTCCGCAGCCGCACTGCATGCGCTGCTCGTCGAAAGGGGACTGGCGTGACCACGGCCGCTTCCATCACCGAGACCGGTCCGGGGCACCAGGGCGACTCCCCGTCCGCGCTGTCCCACCTGGACTCCCTGGAGTCCGAGGCGGTGCACATCTTCCGCGAGGTGGCGGGCGAGTTCGAGCGGCCGGTGATCCTGTTCTCCGGCGGCAAGGACTCCATCGTCATGCTGCACCTGGCGCTGAAGGCGTTCGCGCCGGCCCCGGTGCCCTTCTCGCTGCTGCACGTCGACACCGGGCACAACTTCCCCGAGGTGCTCGACTACCGCGACCGCACCGTCGAGCGGCACGGCCTGCGGCTGCACGTCGCCTCCGTCCAGGACTTCATCGACCGCGGTGAGCTGCGCGAGCGCCCGGACGGCACCCGCAACCCGCTACAGACCGTCCCGCTGCTGGACGCCATCGAGAAGAACCGTTTCGACGCGGTCTTCGGCGGCGGCCGCCGGGACGAGGAGAAGGCGCGCGCCAAGGAGCGGGTCTTCTCGCTGCGCGACGAGTTCGGCGGCTGGGACCCGCGCCGGCAGCGCCCGGAGCTGTGGCAGCTCTACAACGGCCGGCACTCGCCCGGTGAGCACGTCCGGGTCTTCCCGCTGTCCAACTGGACCGAGCTGGACGTGTGGCAGTACATCGCCCGCGAGAAGATCGAACTGCCCGCCATCTACTACGCCCACGAGCGCGAGGTGTTCGCCCGCAACGGCATGTGGTTGGCGCCCGGCGAGTGGGGCGGCCCCAAGGACGGCGAGAGCCTGGAGCGGCGGCAGGTGCGCTACCGCACCGTCGGCGACATGTCCTGCACCGGTGCCGTCGACTCCGACGCGGACACCATCGAGGCCGTGATCACCGAGATCGCCGCGTCCCGGCTCACCGAGCGGGGCGCGACGCGGGCCGACGACAAGCTGTCCGAGGCCGCCATGGAGGACCGCAAGCGCGAGGGGTACTTCTAACCATGAGCACCACCCATCCTGTTGAGGGCGTCGTCGACGCCGGCCCGACCTCGCTGCTGCGCTTCGCCACCGCCGGCTCCGTCGACGACGGCAAGTCCACGCTGGTCGGCCGGCTGCTGCACGACTCCAAGTCGGTGCTCGCCGACCAGCTGGAGGCCGTCGAGCGGGCTTCCCTGGGCCGCGGGCAGGAGGCGCCGGACCTGGCGCTGCTGACCGACGGGCTGCGCGCGGAACGCGAGCAGGGCATCACCATCGACGTCGCCTACCGCTACTTCGCCACCCCGCGGCGCCGCTTCATCCTGGCGGACACCCCCGGGCACGTGCAGTACACCCGCAACATGGTCACCGGTGCCTCCACCGCCGAGCTGGCCGTGGTGCTGGTCGACGCCCGCAACGGGGTGGTCGAGCAGACCCGCCGGCACGCCGCGGTCGCCGCCCTGTTGCGCGTCCCGCACGTGGTGCTGGCGGTCAACAAGATGGACCTGGTGGACTACCAGGAGCCCGTCTTCGCCGCCATCGCCGAGGAGTTCACCGCCTACGCGGCCTCGCTGGGCGTCCCGGAGATCACCGCGATCCCGATCTCCGCGCTGGCCGGTGACAACGTCGTCTCCCCGTCGGCGCACATGGACTGGTACGGCGGCCCGACAGTGCTGGAGCACCTGGAGACCGTGCCGGTGGTCGCCGACCCGGCACAGGACCCGGCCCGCTTCCCGGTCCAGTACGTGATCCGTCCGCAGACCGCCGAGCACCCCGACTACCGCGGTTACGCCGGCCAGATCGCCTCCGGTGTGCTGCACGTCGGCGACGCCGTCACCGTCCTGCCGTCCGGCCGGACCAGCACCGTCGAGGGGATCGATGCACTGGGCCAGGCCGTGGACGCCGCCTGGGCGCCGCAGTCGGTGACGCTCCGGCTCACCGACGACATCGACGTCTCGCGCGGCGATCTGATCGCCGCGGCCGCCACCGCGCCGGTGCCCGTGCAGGACGTCGAGGCGACCGTCTGCCATGTGGCCGACCGTCCGCTGACCGTCGGCCAGCGGGTGCTGCTCAAGCACACCACCCGCACCGTCAAGGCGATCGTCAAGGACATCCCGTCCCGGCTGACGCTGGACGACCTCTCCCAGCACCCGGCGCCGGGTGAACTGGCCGCCAACGACATCGGACGGGTGGTGATCCGCACGGCCGAGCCGCTGGCACTGGACGCCTACGCCGACTCCCGGCGCACCGGCTCGTTCCTGCTGATCGATCCGGCCGACGGCACCACGCTGACCGCGGGGATGGCGGGCACCGCCTTCGCCGAGGCGGCCGCGCAGGCCGCACAGGCCGACGGTGCGGACGACGAGGGATGGGACTTCTGACCGTGCTCAAGGACATCTTCTCGACCTTCGCGAAGGAGGGCGGCCGCATCGGCAGCGGCGCCCTGGGCAGCGGGCAGGGCGGAGTCGGCCGATGTGTGCGCTGACCATGCCCCGCTCCGTAGCCCGCACGCCACCCTTCCGAAGATCCATCGCCCCGCCGGGCGCGCCCTAGAGGGGCGCGGCGCACCCCGGCCCTCCGAGAGGAACTCCTCCCGTGTCTGCCGTTCGACACCGCCTGCTGGCGGCCGCAGTCTCCGTCCCCGTGCTGATCGGGGCGCTGGGCGCCTGCGGTTACGGTTCCCAGGCCAAGAAGGACACCTCGGCCGAGGTCGCCCCCAAGGGCCCCAAGGTCGATGGACTCGATCAGGTCAAGATCGGGTTCTTCGGCAACACCACCCATGCCACTCCGCTGATCGGCCTCCAGAAGGGCCTGTTCCAAAAGGAGCTGGGCGGCACCGCGGTGAAGTCCTCCGTCTTCAACGCCGGGCCGCAGGAGATCGAGGCGCTCAACTCGCACGCGATCGACATCGGCTGGATCGGCCCCTCCCCCGCGATCAACGGATACGCCAAGTCGCACGGCAAGAGCCTGAAGATCATCTCCGGTTCGGCCTCCGGCGGTGTCTCGCTCGTCGTCAACCCCAAGAAGATCAAGGGGCTCAACGACCTCAAGGGCAAGACGATCGCCACCCCGCAGCTCGGCAACACCCAGGACGTGGCCCTGCTGAACTTCCTCGCCAAGAAGGGCTACAAGGTCGACCCCACCACCGGCGAGGGTGACGTCACCGTCCAGCGCACCGACAACAAGGTGACGCCGACGGCCTTCGAGCAGGGCTCCATCGACGGCGCGTGGGTGCCCGAGCCCACCGCGTCCAAGCTCGTCGCCGCCGGCGGCAAGACCGTCCTGGACGAGAAGAAGCTCTGGAAGGGCGGCAAGTTCGTCATCACGAACATGATCGTCTCCCAGTCCTTCCTCAAGGAGCACCCCAAGGCCGTCGAGGCCGTGCTGCGCGCTTCGGTGAAGACCAACGCCTGGATCCGGTCGCACCCGGCCGAGGCGAAGCAGGCGCTCAACGACAAGCTCGCCGACCCGAAGATCGCCGGCAAGGCGCTGCCGGACAAGGTGCTCGACCCGGCGTTCAAGAACGTCGACCTCACCGACGACCCGCTGGCCGCCACGCTCCAGGAGGAGGCGGACCACGCCGTCAAGGCCGGCCTGCTGCAGAAGCCCGACCTCAAGGGCATCTACGACCTCACCCTGCTCAACAAGGTGCTCAAGGCCGAGGGCAAGCCGCCGGTCGACGACGCCGGACTCGGCAGCAAGTAGACCGGCCCCGCACTCCCCCCAGGAGGTGACACCGATGACGACCACCACGCTCCCCCAGCAGCAGCCCGCCCCCGCGGACCAGGGCACCGGCACGCCGTACGCGGCTCGCATCGACCATGTCTCGAAGTCGTTCGGCCGCCCGGGCGCGCAGCAACACGTGCTCGACGACATCACCATCGATGTGGCACCCGGCGAGTTCGTCTGCCTCCTGGGGGCCTCGGGCTGCGGCAAGTCCACCCTGCTCAACCTCATCGCCGGCCTCGACGCACCGTCCGCCGGACGCATCGAGACGCCCGGTGGACGGCCGGCCCTGATGTTCCAGGAGCATGCGCTGTTCCCGTGGCTGACCGCGGGCCGCAACATCGAACTGGCGCTGCGGCTGCGCGGGGTGCCGCGGTCCGAGCGTCGCGACGAGGCCGAGCGGCTGCTCGAACTCGTCCGGCTCAAGGGCGCGCACGGCAAGCGGGTGCACGAGCTGTCTGGCGGTATGCGGCAGCGCGTCGCGATGGCCCGGGCGCTCGCCCAGGACAGCCGGCTGCTGCTGATGGACGAGCCGTTCGCCGCGCTGGACGCGATCACCCGCGATGTGCTGCACGACGAGCTGACCCGCATCTGGACCGCGCAGAACGACAGCGGCTCCGACGCCGGCGGCCTCTCCGTCCTCTTCGTCACCCACAACGTCCGGGAGGCGGTACGGCTCGCGCAGCGCGTGGTGCTGCTGTCCTCCCGTCCGGGCCGGATCGCCCGCGAGTGGCAGGTGGACATCCCCCAGCCGCGCCGCATCGAGGACGCCGCGGTCGCCGACCTTTCCATCGAGATCACCGAACAGCTCCGCGGGGAGATCCGCCGCCATGGCCAGCACTGAGACCGAGGCCGAGTCCACCGCCGCGCAGGCCGGCGGCGACTCGGCAGCCCCCGAAGCCGCCGCCAAGGACACCGCGGCCACCGACCTCGCCGGCCTGGAGGCGGGGCTCGACGCCCTGGAATCGCGGATCATCAACCGGCAGCCGTGGCTGCGCACCGTCGTGTCCAAGGCGTTCCCGCCCGTCGTCGCGATCGTGCTGGTCCTGGCGCTGTGGCAGCTCGCCTACCACTTCTCGCTCAAGCCGCACTACTTGCTGCCCAGCCCGGTGGACGTCTTCCGCTCGCTCCAGCAGAAGTGGTTGGAAGGCACCCTGCTGGGCTTTGTGTGGACCAGCGTCTCGCGGGGCGCCCTGGGTTTCCTGGCCTCGGTCGGCATCGGTACCCTCCTCGGCCTGGTCGTCGCCCGCGTCAAGGTCGTACGGGCCGCGATCGGGCCGATCCTGAGCGGGCTGCAGTCGTTGCCGTCGGTGGCCTGGGTCCCCGCGGCGATCATCTGGTTCGGGCTGAGCGACGCCACCATCTACGCGGTGGTGCTGCTGGGTGCCATCCCCTCCATCGCCAACGGCCTGGTGGCGGGCGTCGACCAGATCTCCCCGCTCTACCTGCGGGCCGGCCGCACCATCGGTGCCACGGGGCTGGCCGGGGTCCGGCACGTCCTGCTGCCGGCCGCGCTGCCCGGCTACCTCGCCGGTCTCAAGCAGGGCTGGGCGTTCTCCTGGCGCTCACTGATGGCGGCCGAACTCATCGTCAACGCGGCCGACCTGGGCACCGGGCTGGGCCAGTTGCTGGAGCAGGGCCGCGAGCTGCAGGACATGTCCTGGGTGCTGGCGGCGATCCTGCTGATCCTCATCGTCGGCATCGGCATCGATCTGCTGATCTTCGCCCCCCTCGAACGGCGGGTGCTGCGCAGCCGCGGTCTCCTGGTCAAGAGCTGAACCATGAACGCACACCCCGCACTTGTGGTCATCGCCCACGGCAGCCGCGACCCGCGGCACGCGGCGACGGTCTCCGCGCTCTGCGCGCGGGTCCGTTCGCTGCGGCCGGGGCTGCGCGTCGAGGTCGGCTACCTGGACTTCAACGCGCCCCGGGTCCCCCGGGTGCTGGAACGGCTCTCGGCCGAGGGGGTACGGCGGGTGGTGGCGCTGCCGCTGCTGCTCACCCATGCCTTCCACGCCAAGGCCGACATCCCGGCGGTGCTGAGCGAGGCGGCCGCGCGGCTGCCGCTGCTGCACATCCGCCAGGCCGAGGTGCTCGGCCCCTCCCCCCTGCTGGTCGGCGCCCTGGAGCGCCGGCTGGCCGAGTCCGGGCTGCGGCCCGGCGACCGTCGCTCGACCGGGGTCGTACTGGCCTCGGCGGGCTCCTCCGACCCGGAGGCGATCGCAGTGATCGCTGAAACCGCGCGGGAGTGGCGGCGCACCGCTGGTTGGTGTGCCGTGCGTCCTGCGTTCGCCTCCGCATCCCTGCCCCGCACGGCCGACGCCGTACGGGCCCTGCGCGCCGAGGGCGTGCACCGGGTGGCCGTCGCCCCGTACGTGATCGCGCCCGGCTTCCTCCCGGACCGGATCGCCGCCGGGGCCCGGGAGGCCCGGGCCGATGTCCTCGCCCCGGTCCTGGGCGCCGCGCCCGAGCTGGCCCGTCTGCTGCTGCACCGCTACGACGAGTCGGCGGCGGCCGGGGCCCGCGACGGACTGGCGGCACTGAGCGCGTAGCCGAACGGGCGGGCTTCCCACGTTGTCGGCTATCCCGCCGTGGCCTGGCGGCCAGGTGCCTTCCGACGTTGTCGACTTTCTCGCCGTGACGCCTGCGGCGGGCGGTGCCGCTGCGCGGGGCTGTTGGGTGCGGTGACGGGCCTGCGGGGTCTGGTGTGTGGACTGCTTCGCTTTACGTCCACAC